>NZ_JACSMM010000003.1:0-305048 GCF_018618655.1 Exiguobacterium sp. s95
CATTGACTATTACAATAGCGAACGAAGACAATGGAAACTACAAAAGATGACTCCGGCACAATACCGAAGCCATCTCATAGCAGCTTAAAACAATAAAGGTGCTTTTATTAAATTGTCCAAACTATAGGGCGCAGTTCAATAGAAAACGGAATCATCGGCGTTTTTTGATTACTGCTGTTGTTGCATCATTTGTTGCTGCATTTGTTCTTGTTCTTGTTTATCGAGATCAAATGCGTCTTTAAAGTCTTTATTTTCGACTTTGACATCGTACTCTTTCATCAATGCACGGTAGATATCGTTCGGATTGACTTGTGCTGCTTTTTCTTCAGCAAGTTCTTTTTTGATCCGGTCTTCTTCTTTTTCAAGTGTAAAGTCCTTTTGTTCTTTACGATCCGTTACCTTGATGATGTGGTAACCGAATTGTGTTTTGATTGGATCAGAGATTTTACCTTCAACGCCATCTTTGAAGGCATACGTTTCGAATTCCTCGACCATTTTACCTTTTGTGAAGTAACCGAGGTCTCCACCTTTCGTAGCGCTACCTGTATCTGTCGATTTCTCCTTAGCGATTTTTGCGAAGTCTCCACCGTCATCTAACTCTTTTTTGATTGCTTTTGCTTCTGATTCTTTTTCGACAAGAATGTGGCTTGCTTTTACTTCAACTTTTTCTTGATTGAAACGTTCTTCAATTTCTTTATCTGTTACTTTAGATTTCGCAGATTTCGCTTCTGTTAGGAGCATTTGTGTGCGAAGAACTTTTTCGAATTCTTTTTCACTTTTAATACCGGCTGTTTCCAATGTAGAGTTGAATTGCTCTTCATCCGGGAATTGGTCTTTTGTTTTTTTGACTTCTGCCTCTACTTCTTTATCCGTTACTTTTTTGCCATATTCTTTTTCAAGAAGCTCGTTCATTGTTTGTTGGAAAGCGATTTGCGCACCCGCTTTTTCATAGGCCTCTTCCTGGACATCAGCCTTGTTCACTTCGCCACCTTTATAGTTGATGACGGCTTCATCATTTGACCCACACGCTGCTAGTGTGAAAACACTTGCGACTGCTGCTGCACTTAAAAATTTCTTCTTCATACATACACCCCTAATTTACCATTTATTTCAACCGTTCTATCATATCATATCCTGGCTAGGTTGACAGCTGCACACCTTTTCAAAAGATGTTTGCTCTTTTCTATGCTATCACATTCATCATCAACAGCGTCGACTATTTTTATGGGAAATTGTGATGGGAATTCTGTCTTTGACACAGACTAGTAATGTGACCGTCACTCCACAAAACAGACAAAAAGCGTTCTAGGAAGAGGCTAGAACGCCTGATTTTTAAAAGCATCGAGTTATGCCTTTTTGATTGAATCGATGACAGGGTCTTGCGGGCGACGATCAGCTTCTTCTGTAATCATTTTCGACGTTTCAGCGAAGATATCCATGAAGCTGTCCCCGTATAAACGACGAACGATTGCAGAGATGTCCGTCAGCTCAGGAAACTTCCCGTATAATTCTTGAAGCGGGAGTGAGGCACGGAAGACACCGTTCTCTTCCGGACGGAACGCTTGGATGGTCTCAAGTAAAAGCGTTTCGCCAGCCGGTGTGAGTTGAACGTAGGTATTTCGTTTATCCGTCTCTTTCTTAGAGAATGTCAACAGACCACGGTCTTCTAATTTTTTAGAGAAGTTAAACGCCGTTGAAACGTGCATGACACCGTACTTCGCGATCTCAGAAATCGAAGCACCACCTAAAGCATGTGAAATCCAGAGGATATGATGCTCATTGATGTTTAAATCAAAGGGCTTAATCCAATTTTGCCAATCTTTTTCTACCGTTTTCCATAGTGCTTTGCTCAGCTGGACAATTTTATGACTGTATAACAGTGCTTCTTGTCCAGGATATAATTTTTCATGTTCCATATCTGACTCATCCTTTCGAAAGGTGACGATGGCTAAAAAACGCAAAATGCAAACTATACAAAAAACAAATCGAAGCAATGGACCTTACTTTTGAGGAGAGAGGTGATCCGCATCTTGTTTCGCCTCATCAGCTAATTCTTGGATACGCGAAATGGATTCTTGAATCTCGGCTTGATACACAGAGACATCTTTCGTAACTTCATCTTTGAAGGTTGTACCGGAAATTTTAGCTGTCTCTATTAAGTTCTTGCCCTCCTGTGTTAAATCCTGCACGTTCGTTACGATTGTAGAATAAGAATTTCGACGTTGTTTACCATTCGAAGAGTCACTTTTAGTACCTTGGCGAAGCGCCTTCAAACCGTAAAAAGTCACAAGCGACAGCGTAGCACCAAAAGCGACCCAGTTACGTTGGGGACGCTTCGACATAGTTTACCTCCTTCTTTAATATTAAAATATTTGTTTCATATTATTTTACCGAAAATCCGATATTGGAAACCTATTTTGACAATATTTCTAAAAAAGGGTGTATGGAATAATGCATTCGAAGGTCTTTTTACAGGTGAGTCGAGATTGAATTTGCTAAAATGGCAAGCTCTTCAGCCGTGTAGTCTTCATTATGAACTTCCCATTTTGCGCCAAAACCATCATGTTTATCATGCCGTGGGATTAAATGAATATGAAAGTGTGATACGGACTGTCCAGCGACCTTGCCCGTGTTCGATAGAATGTTGATGCCAGCAGCTTGTGTTTCCTTTTGTAAGGCACGACTAATTTCCGGAACTACGGCAAAGACTGATTGAGCATCTTCGACCGATAAATCGTATACGTGATCTGCATGTTGTTTTGGAATGATTAATGTATGACCTTTTGTAACTTGAGAAAGATCGAGGAATGCAAGAACCTCATCATTTTCAAACACTTTATGGCTAGGTACTTCGTGCTTAGCAATTTTGCAGAAAATACAGTTATCTTTTTGCATAGGGATTACTCCTTTTTTAAAAATAGAATTATCTCCATCTTAAGTGTGATTGACAACGTAATCAAACGTTTTTACACTTAGATACACAAGATTAAAGAAAGTAGGGAACTCACGATGCCGTCTCGTATGACGTTACATGAACAAAGGAAAAAACGAAATCAGCGTTTGCTCATCATCGGAATCGTTCTCCTCTTAGTTGCAGGGGGAGTCTGGGGGTACGTAAGCCAAATCAAGCCGGCTGCTGAGCGAGAGCGTACAGAAGCTGTTTTTGTGAAAGCCGTGAACGATCAGGACCGGGCTGCGTTCCAAAAACTCGTCTATGAAGACGATCAGGTTGTATCGATTGCGGAAGCAACTCGTTTGATGAAATGGTTTCAGGCAGAGGACGGACGTCTCAGCCGAGCAGCGGCGGAGATTAAAGCCGATCAGCAAAATTACCCTGAACCTACAGCAGAGAAAAATGAACAAGATTTGTTCGAGCTAAAAAAAACAGCAGGGCGCTTTTGGTATGACGAATATGTGCTTCATCTAAATAAACAGCTACTTCAAGTAACGAGTGATGTACCAGAGACGACTGTCTTCATAGATGATGAAGAAGTAGGCGTCCAGGAGGATGAGCCGTTGAAAATCAAACGTTTTCCGGGTGAGTACGATGTACTTGCAAGTGTCGAAGCCAATGGTAAGACAGGACGAGACCGTCAAACCGTTCAACTGGGAGACGAAAAAACAACGGAAGTAACGTTTAAGTTAGCGAAGCAAATCAAACCAGACGTCACGGAGCAGTATGGATTAGACATCGAAAAATTGTTAGAAACTGAAGTCGAGGCACGAACAGGCAAGTCGATCGATACGATGACGACTTATCTAGGAGGCGACCGTACGTCGTTCGAAAAAGAATTTGGTCCTCCAGTATCGCCTCCAGCATCAAATGTAGCAAATCGTGCAGTGTACGACGGTTTTGAAGTGACGTATGCAAACAATGATGTAAAAAGCATCATGATTGATTTAAATAAGACGCCGTCTGAGCTTGAAGCAGTCGCCGGTAAACCGGAATCGAAAAGTAATGAATCGATCGGGACCGTCTGGGAGTACCCGACGAGCTTCTTTGAAGATATACTAGGTTGGCTTAACTTGCGCTCAGAAAAAAGAGTGATCGAGCGTTCGGATAAAATGTGGTTAGAATTACGCTGATGGTACAAAAGAAGCACCGGTAACGACTTTGAGAACTTCGAGTCTGTTACCGGTGCTTTCATTTATTATTTTTTGTTCACTGCACGAAGAATGAACGAAACGATTAGAATCAAGATGATTGCTCCGAGTAATGCTGGAATGACGGCGAATCCTCCAAGATCAGGTCCCCAACTACCGAAGAGAGCTTGACCGATCATGGCCCCGACGAAACCTGCGATGATGTTACCGATGATACCACCGGGAACGTCTTTACCAAGAATAAGACTTGCCAACCAACCAATGATACCACCAACGATTAAAGCCCATAAGAATCCCATTTAAAACACTCCTTTTTTAGTTTGAATAAGGTCTCAAGTAATTAGTTTTTATTACCGTTTACGAACTGAACGAAGAACGAGTGATACGATGAAGATTAAGATGATTGCACCGATGATTGCAGGAATGACTGCGAAACCGCCGATGTCAGGTCCCATGTCTCCGAAAATTGCTTGTCCGATCATTGAACCGATGAAACCAGCGACGATGTTACCGATGATGCCGCCAGGAACGTCTTTCCCTATAATTAAACTCGCTACCCAACCAATTAAACCGCCGACGATTAAAGCCCATAAGAATCCCATTAAAATACACTCCTCTGAATTAGTAGTTGTAGTTACTGTTACTTATTTTTTGTTTACTGAACGAAGAATCAACGATACGATGAAGATTAAGATGATTGCACCGATGATTGCAGGAATAACTGCGAATCCGCCGATGTCAGGTCCCATGTCCCCGAAGATGGCTTGTCCGATCATTGAACCGATGAAACCTGCGACGATGTTACCGATGATGCCACCAGGAACGTCTTTCCCGATGATCAAGCTCGCTACCCAACCAATCAAACCGCCAACGATTAAAGCCCATAAAAATCCCATTAAAAAACACTCCTTTGAATTACTAGTTTTAGTGGTTACTGCTACTTACTTTTTATTTACTGAACGAAGAACGAGTGACACGATGAAGATTAAGATAATTGCACCAATGATTGCAGGAATTACCGCGAAACCGCCGATGTCAGGTCCCATGTCACCGAAGATAGCTTGTCCGATCATTGAACCGATGAAACCTGCGATGATGTTACCGATGATGCCGCCCGGTACGTCTTTCCCGATAATCAAGCTCGCTACCCAACCAATTAAACCGCCGACGATTAAAGCCCATAAAAATCCCATTTAAAAACACTCCTCTAATTTAAATTGTTATTCGATGATAATGATTACTTGCGAATGGCACGAAGAATCAATGACACGATGAAGATTAAGATGATTGCACCTAAGATTGCAGGAATGATTGCGAACCCGGCAAGATCAGGTCCCATTGAACCGAAGATTGACTGTCCGATGATTGCGCCGATGAAACCAGCAATGATGTTACCGATGATGCCACCAGGAACGTCTTTCCCGATGATTAAACTTGCTACCCAACCGATTAGTCCACCAACGATTAAAGCCCATAAGAATCCCATTTGAAACACTCCTTTTCATACTTAGATTTACCTGTTTTCAGGTTGTTATAAACACTTTGAAAATGAATGACTCATAAACGTAATTTTTGATGAGAAGTAAAACAATACAAGTAGATAAGATAGCTAGACGATTAGACCAGTTACTTCTCTATAAAACGTTTGATGTGACATACACTTTCAATTTTTGTAAATCGTTTTTCATATATTGATGTAACGATTACACTTAGAGTAATTGCCGTAATAAGATGTATTGAAACCTTTTCTTTTAAAAAAAATCATCAACAGTAGAAAAACAAGGATGAATTGTCTAGGATAGTTAATGAGAGGAGTGGCTAGATTTGTTATTAGAAATTAAAGATCTTTCAGGTGGATATGGATCGAAAACAGTGTTGCATCATATTGATATAGCAGTAAAGCAAGGGGAGTTAGTTGGACTGATTGGATTGAATGGTGCCGGGAAATCGACGACGATTAAGCACATATTAGGATTGTTACCTATTAAGTCAGGTGAAATCTTGATTAACGGTGTCAGTCTGTCAGCTGATGAACAAACGTACCGGAAACAAGTGGCATACATCCCGGAACAGCCGATGTTATACGAACAGTTGACTCTTCGAGAGCACCTTCGCTTAATGGCGCAAGGGTATGATGTCGATGAGAAAACAGCACAAGAACGAATCGAACATTACACAGAGCGATTGCGGATGACGAAACAGCTGGAATGGTTTCCAAGTGTATTTTCTAAAGGAATGAAACAAAAGGCGATGATTCTCTGTGCTTTAATCACAGGCAGTGAGTTATTGATTGTCGACGAACCGTTTGTTGGTCTCGATCCACTAGCGATCCGGGAATTGTTGCATATTTTTAGTGAATTAAAAACCGATGGAAAAGGTATTTTAATGTCCACACATATTTTAGAGACTGCGGAGCGGCATTGTAATCGATTTATTCTCCTTCACGATGGACATATCGCAGCAGAGGGGACGACCGAGGAATTGCGGAAACGTTTTGATTTAACGGGTAGTTCGCTTGATGACATTTATGTAGCTGCCATCGAGGAGGCAGAAGGATGACGAGTGCTACCTTATGGCGAGAACGCTATCAAGCTGCGATGTCGGAAATGACCAAGTACATGAAGTACATGGCGAACGGTGGATTGTTATTTACGGTCTACTTCGTCATCTTGTATGCTCTCGTCGTCTATGGGCGGTTTCTGAATCAAATCAATGGCGACTTTCCTGGAAATCTGCTGATGGGCGGTTTATTCATTATCATCGCCTTTTATCGGACGGCACGAACGTTCTTAGTCGAGGCTGACCAAGTATTTTTATTGCCGAACTTGCCGCAACTTCGTTCTTATATGAAGCGGGTCCGACTGTACAATGCTTTTTTAGGAATGGTTCGAGTTGTCATTCCGTTTTTAGCAATCGCTGTCCTTTATGTAAGAACGGAATCAACGAGTCCGCTTGAGATGATCGTATTATTTTTCGCTCTCGCGATGATTGGTGCGAGCGCGAACCTATCGAAACTAGAAGCGATTCCGCACCGGCTTGTCGTTCTGTATGCAGTGGGCGCAGGGATTTTAGTGATGATTGATATGCCGCTTTTCAGTATAGTGATTACGAGCTTACTGCTCGTCACGCTGCACTTAAAAAAATATCAGCAGTTACCGCTGATGGAATGGATTGCAATCGAGCAGGAGTCGCGTGATCGTTTCTACCGGATTGCGAACTGGTTCGTTGATGTTCCACGCTTATCGAAGACGTATAAACAACGCCGTATCTTAAGCCAACTCGTCGAAAAAATTCAATTTGATAAAAAACAAACGTTCGACTACCTTTACATGAAGCAACTCATTCGTAGCACAGACGGAATTGGATTGATTATTCGGCTCACATTGATTGGAGCAGTCTTCATTTGGCTCGGAAAAGATAATCCATGGCTTGTCACGTTTGCAATTCCTGCCTTCAGTGGTTTGACAAGTTTCCAATTGGCACCGTTCACACGAGCGATTGACTCACACCTCTTAACGCGCTTGTTGCCTTTTGGAGATGCGAATAGCTCTCGTAAAAAAGTCATCCGGGTCGCGTCAATCCTTCAGATTATCGCATTAGCATTAATCGCTATGTTAATGAACGGACAACCTATCGTCTTGGTTGGGGCAATCATCGCCATTGCCGTTAGTGAAATGTATCTCAGAAAATGAAATGTAATGTAATGTATGACAGACTAACCCCCGATTTCTCGTTCCTAAGTAGGTACGAGAAATCGGGGGTTAGTTTCTTGTTTAAGAAAACGAGATGTTAATTCACTTTTTCAGAAGTTTCAGCATCATACGTTGCTTTTAGTTCTTTACTGATTGGAGCGGGGAGGTCATATGAAGCTTGTCCGTGTTCAGCGACATCAAGTCCGCGGAGTTCATCTTCTCGCGTGATCCGAAGGCCGATCGTTACATCGAGGAGTTTGAGGAAAGCATAACTTAAGACACTGACGACGATGACAGCGAAGACAACACCGAGTGCTTGGACACCGAGTTGACTAAAGCCACCCCCGTAGAATAATCCAGCTTGTCCAATCCCTGTGATTTCAACGAGGCGTGGTGAGGCGAAGAACCCGGTAGCAAGTGTGCCCCAAATCCCGGCGACACCGTGAACAGAGAAGGCACATAATGGATCATCGACACGGCGCGCGAGTAAAATGCTTGTTCCGTACGTGATGATACCTGCGAGGAAACCGATGACGACGGCACCCCACGGTTCAACGAATGCACAGGCTGCAGTAATCGCGACGAGTGCTGCAAGTACGCCGTTGATAATCGAAGGAATGTCTGCCACACGACGATGCCAGAAAGAAATAGCGAGTGCGCCGAGTGCGCCGGCAGCTGTCGCAAGTAACGTCGTCAAGGCGACATAACTGAAGAACCCGTCGGCAATCGTCAATGTCGATCCAGCGTTGAAGCCGAACCAGCATAACCAAAGAATGAAGGCGCCGACGACAGAATAGATGACGTTGTGACCAAGGAGCGGCGTTTTTTCAGCGCCAATCCGCTTTTTCAAAATTAACGCGGCGACGAGAGCGGCGATTCCACCTTGTAAGTGGACGACGGTCGAACCGGCGAAGTCTTGCATACCGAGTGAACCGAGGAAACCACCTGCCCAAACGGAGCGAGCGATGATTGGATAAATGATGGCGACAAAGAATGTTCCGAACAGCAGATAAACAGATAGTTTAGCTCGTTCAGCAAACCCGCCCCAGGCAATCGCTAAGGAAACAGCGACGAATGAGAGTTGGAAGAGGAACTTAACATCGATTGTAACATTTGACCAGTCGAGACTTGAGAACCCTCCTTGTAAGAAGAATCCTTCCGTTCCGATTAGACCAGGTCCGTCTCCGAACGTCAGTCCAAACCCAATCGCCCAAAAAGCTAACGCGGCGACGGAAAAACTAATGAGCTGTTTGACGGCGACGTGCCCTGCATTTTTGGCGCGTAACATTCCCGTTTCAAGTAATAGGAAACCGATTTGCATCGTAAAGACGAGTAGCGTAGCGAATAAGACATAAAACGTATCAACTGAAATGATCATTTCTTCAAGATTCATCGTCGTTCCTCCTTTATCAATTTAAAGTATGTGTTTACTTTAAACGGAAATTGTTTTTAAGGAACGACTTGTGTCAGAAAATCTGACATGGTATTTTTATCAAAAGGAGTGACGAAGATGAGTTACCGTGAAAAGAAAGTGATGTCGATCGGGATTGTCTGTGAATTGACAGGGTTATCGGAACGTCAGATTCGTTACTATGAGGAGCGGAAACTTATTTTCCCGGAGCGTACGAACGGGAAAACACGAAAATATTCATTTACAGATATTGAACGACTAGTTGAAGTTGCAGAAAAAATCGAAGATGGTTGGCGGACGCATGAAATCCGTGAAAAAGAGCGGAAAGTAACGGAGCAGCAACGAACTGATTTAATTCGGGGACAATTGAATGCTGCGTTTGGTCTTTACAAGAAACGGTGAACATTTAATGAACTGGATAAGGAACTGTAATTTTGTAACCGATTTATTGGCACAGACTTCTTCATTTCAGATATAATGTTTCTGTGTTCACAAACTTATCGTACGTTATTTTGGGGCGTTAGTAAGAGTATAAAGGGGTAGTTATGATGAAAAACTTCAATGATACGTTTTTACGGGCGGTCCGTGGCGAACAAGTGGGCCACGTACCTGTCTGGTACATGCGACAAGCAGGTCGTTATCAAGCGGAATATCGTGAAATTAAAAAGACGCGTACGCTGTTCGAGATCACACATGATCCAGAACTATGTGCATACGTCACTGAATTGCCGGTTAAACAACTTGGTGTTGACGCAGCGATTCTGTACAAAGACATCATGACGCCATTACCATCTATGGGTGTTGATGTTGAAATTAAAAGTGGCATCGGTCCGGTCATCGCGAATCCGATTCAAACGATGGAAGATGTACAGGCGCTACAACCGTTTAAAAAAGAAGATATTCCATATATCTTCGAGACCATCAAGTTATTACGGGAACGATTAGAAGTACCATTGATTGGGTTTTCAGGCGCACCGTTTACACTTGCCAGCTATATGATTGAAGGTGGACCTTCAAAAGGCTACCATAAAACGAAAGCATTGATGTATGGACATCCGGATGTATGGCATGCATTAATGGAGAAACTCGGAGACATGGTGATTGACTACATTAAAGCTCAAGTTGATGCTGGGATTCAAGCGTTTCAGATTTTTGATTCATGGGTCGGAACGACAAGTCAGAAAGATTATGTTCTCTACATCAAACCGACAATGGAGCGGATTTTCACGGAATTAAAAGAAACGGGCGTTCCGATGATTATGTTTGGTGTCGGTGCAAGTCACTTAGCAGAAGAGTGGCATGATTTACCGCTCGACGTCGTTGGACTTGATTGGCGTCTGTCGATCGACGAAGCACGCGAACGCGGGTTGACAAAAACGTTGCAAGGAAACCTTGATCCCTCTTATTTACTTGCACCATGGGAAATCTTAGAAGCGAAAGCAACAGAGATTCTTGACATGGGAATGAAACGTCCTGGATTCATCTTTAATTTAGGACATGGAATCTTCCCGGAAGTCGACCCAGAAGTCTTAAAACGCTTGACTGCATTTATCCATGATTATTCGAAAGAAAAAATGGAGGTAGCAAAATGAAAACACTTGGATTACTCGTAATGGCATACGGAACACCGTATAAACCGGAAGATATCGAACGATATTACACGCACATCCGTCGTGGGCGTAAACCGTCACCTGAAGCACTCGCTGAACTGACGGAGCGTTATGAAGCAATCGGCGGTGTCTCGCCACTTGCACAAGTCACGATTGACCAGGCGGAAGAATTACATCGTCAGTTGTCTGCAAAATATGCGGGCGAAATTGAGTTCAAACTCTATCTAGGTCTCAAGCACATCGAACCGTTCGTCGAAGATGCGGTCGAGCAAATGGCAAAAGACGGCATCACGGAAGCAGTGACGGTTGTTTTAGCACCACACTATTCGACATTCAGCATTCGTTCATACAATGGACGAGCAAAAGAAGTCGCGGACAAACACGGAATTCAGCTTGCTTCTGTCGAATCATGGTACCAAGAAGAAGCATTCATCAACTGGTGGGGACAAGCGATTCGTCAAACATTCGATGCACTGCCTGTAACAGAAGAAAAAGCGGTCCTCGTCGTGTCAGCGCATAGTCTTCCTGAGAAAATCATTGCAAACGGTGACCCGTATCCGGATCAATTGAAAGAAACGGCAGAGTTGATTGCAAAACGTGCTGGTGTCAAACATATGATTACAGGATGGCAATCGGCAGGACAAACACCTGAACCTTGGCTCGGGCCAGACGTTCAAGATTTAACGCGTGATGTTTATGAAACAGAAGGGTATGAAGCATTCGTATACGTACCAGTCGGATTCGTCGCTGACCATTTAGAAGTTTTGTTTGATAATGATTACGAGTGTAAAGTCGTATGTGACGAACTCGGTATCCACTATGCTCGACCAGGTATGCCAAACGCGGAGCCGGCTTTCATGGAGGCAGTCACGGAAGCCGTCGCAAAACAAGTTGGTAGCTATGTCAAGTAAACGTCTCGTTATCGTCGGCGGGGGTATTACTGGTCTTGCCGCTGCCTATTTCGCAGAACGTTTATTTCCTGATTTAAATATCACCGTCCTAGAAGCAGGTGAGCGACTTGGTGGTAAAGTCGCGACCTATCGAGAAGACGGCTTCATGATTGAGCGTGGTCCGGATTCTTACGTCGCACGAAAACACATCTTGACCGATTTAATTGAAGCGGTTGGATTAGGCGATAAGTTGGTTCGAAACAACACGTCGCAAGCATTCATTTTAGATCCAGGTGGTCTCCATCCGATTCCGAAAGGGTCTGTGATGGGGATCCCGACCGATTTAAACTTATTTTCAGAGACGACGTTGCTGACAGATTCGGAAAAAGCGGAGGTTGCACGATTGTTGCTTCATCCTTCTGATCAATTGACGATTCCTGAAGAAGATATTCCGCTCGGTAGTTACTTGCGTCCTCGCCTCGGGGATGCGCTGGTCGAGAAGTTGATCGAACCGTTATTGTCGGGAATTTATGCCGGGAACATTGATCAAATGAGTACGTTCGCGACATATCCGCAGTTCGTTGCGAATGAACAAAAAGCGGGATCGTTATTCGAAGGGATGCGTTTGATGCGTCCGACTGCTCAAGTTCAAGGACAAACGAAACCAGCGACAGGACAGTTCCTGTCACTTTCAACGGGACTTGAATCGCTAGTCGAACGTTTAGAAGAAGTGCTTGAACGGACTGAAATTCGTCTAGAAACGCCTTTACTCGAAGTTGCGCGTGAAAATGAACGGTATCGCTTAAAAACAGATCATGGTCCTGAGTATGCCGATTATGTACTCTTGACGATTCCTCATCCTCAAGTCGTCAGTTTACTTCCGGATGCCGATTTACGGGAACTTGAGCAGTTGAAGACCCATTCAACGGCGACGGTTACGCTGATTTTCGATGAGCAAGCGACATTACCCATTGAAGGTACAGGTTTTGTCGTCAATCGACGTGCCCCGTATTCGATTACGGCATGTACGGCGATCGATCAAAAGTGGAGTCATTCTGCACCAAATCATACGGTTTTACGCGCTTTTGTCGGTCGGCCAGGTAATGATGCGCTCGTTCACGAGACGGATGATGTCATCAAGGAAACAGTATTAAAAGATTTGGAACAAATTTGTGGTCAAACGCTTGCACCGAGACAAGTCATCATCAGCCGGTTAGTTGATGGTTTACCAGCTTATACGGTTGGTCATGCAGGACGGATTCAAATTGTCCGTGACGAAGTCATGAGTAAGTATCCTGGTGTGTATTTAGCGGGATTGGCTTATGATGGCGTCGGTTTACCGGATTGTGTTGCCAGTGCGAAAACGATGGTTGAAGAAATCGCTATACAGCACGGACACGAACAGTCGAACGCTTAAACTAACATGCCTGAAATTCAGTTACTACTGAATTTCAGGCATGTTTTTTAATGAACGGCAAAGGGACTAAAGAATGGATGCTGGGGAATAGAAGGGAGAGGAGGGATGGATATGATGGATGTACTTAGCACGTTTACAGTTGTCTTACTGTTTGGACTGGGAATCATGAATTTACTTGCAGTGTTGACGGTCATCTTCTTGGAACGGCGTGATATTGGTGCGACATGGGCCTGGATGCTCGTCCTCTATTTCATTCCGATCGTTGGATTTTTAATTTATTTATTTTTTGGACGCCTACTCAAGAAAAAGGATTTTTATCATGTTAAAGAAGAGGAGCGGTTGGAACAGTCACGACGTGTCGAGCTACAGATTGCAGAATTGAACCATTTGGGTGACCTTCGACGGACATATCCGTTGATCGAACGATACAATCAATTGATTCAAATGAATCTGAAATCAAACGGGTCATTACTCAGCCTGAAAAATGAAGTGACGATTCTATCAGATGGTGAACAAAAATTTAATCGAATGATGACAGACATCATGAATGCCAAACATGAAATCAATATCCAGTATTACATCATCCAAAAAGATTCCCTTGGCTTAGCATTGATTGACGCATTGACGAAGATGGCGCGTCAAGGAATCAAAGTCCGTTTATTGTATGATGCAGTAGGCTCTCGTGATTTGAAACGACAAGATTTTAAAGACTTACTTCATCATGGTGGAGAAGTGTTTGCGTTTTTCCCACCGACGTTTGGAGTCATTAATTTTCGAATGAACAACCGGAATCATCGTAAGTCTTGTATCGTCGATGGGCAGATTGGTTACATCGGAGGCTTTAATGTCGGAACGGAGTATTTTGGAATTGATGAGAAATTCGGCTATTGGCGTGATACACATTTTCGGCTAGAAGGTGAGGTCGTTCACGATCAATTAGATCGATTTATTTTGGATTGGAATCAAGCGAATGACATCTACACGGATAAAACGCTCTTTTATTATGGATCTCACGAAATCAATCAGCCGTTACCCATGCAAATTGTCACATCAGGACCAAATTCTGAGACAGAACATTTAAAAAATGTATTGATTAAAATGATTTCACTTGCTAAGAAATCAGTAATGATTCAGTCGCCTTATTTCATACCAGATGCCAGTTACATGGATGCGTGTAAGATGGCGCTATTGTCTGGTGTCGATGTTCGAATCATGATTCCGAATAAACCGGATCACCCATTCGTTTACTGGGCGACGACAGCCGCAGCGGGAGAACTGATTGCCTATGGAGCGAAAATCTATACGTACGAACCAGGGTTTCTTCATGCAAAGACAATTGTCGTCGATGGAGAGATTGCTTCAGTCGGAACGACGAACATTGATGCCCGGAGTTTTCGATTGAACTTTGAAATGAACTCGATTGTATATGACCGAGCGACTGCGCTCGAGTTAGAACAATTATTTCTCGCTGATTGTGATGTATCAAAGTTGTTAACTGCTGAAATATATGCAGAACGGTCGAGGCTGATTAAATTTAAAGAGAGCATTTCTAGATTGTTGTCTCCGATTTTGTAAGGAAGAAAAAGTAAAGGTATGACTTTGATCACGATTCGTTCGAAACAGGTTTGAGAAGGCAAAGAAAAAGAGAAATGGTATAGTGGGATTGAAAAAGATAAAGGAGAGTGGAAGAAGTGGCAAAAGCAATCAAGTTATTGATTTCCGACATGGATGGTACGGTTTTATCGAGTAATCAAAAAATCGAACAGGAAACGATTGATGCGATTAAGGCGGCAAAGGAACAAGGCGTCGATTTTGCGATTGCAACAGGGCGGAACTACTTAAATGCGAAGGAATTAACGGATCAAGCAGGAATCGTTTGTCCAATCATTGCATCGAACGGTGCACGTGTCATGACGCGCGATGGTGAACAACTGAGCGCAACGACGTTGACGGCTGAACAAGCGCAACAAATTTATAGTATCATCAGCCAATATGAAGTGTTTTTCGAGATGTTCTGTGATCAAGGTCTCGTAACAGCGCAAGGCGCAACAATCGATGCAGCGTATGACTCATTAAAAGATATGAGTCGTGAAAGTGACCGTGCGAAAGAAGTTCTCGACTTTTTCTATAAACGCTATTACGTCAATGAAGATGTAAAAATGATTGATGGGTTCCGTTCCTTCATCCGGAATCAGGCGGGACAAGTCTTTAAATTCATCTCATTCTCGTTCGATCAAGACTTAATGAATAAGATTTGGAAAGAAGTCGAAGAAAAAGTTGACGGTATTTATGTGACGTCGTCTGGTCACGATAACATCGAAGTCATGGCAGTCGGTGCCGATAAAGGAACAGCTGTCAAAACGTTAGCGAAGCACTTAGGTGTATCAATCGATGAGGTCGCAGTCATCGGTGACAACTTAAACGACGTTCCAATGTTCAAAGTCGCAGGTGTTGCGATTGCGATGGGAAATGGACATGAAGATGCAAAAGCGATTGCCTCTCACGTCACAAAAACAAACGATGAACATGGTGTCGGTCATGCAATCAGTCAACTTGCAGCCGGAACATGGTCTTAACGGGAGGGTAATATGTTTAAAGCGTTTAAAGAGTTTGCCTTTCGCGGAAATGTCGTTGATTTAGCGATTGGTGTCATCTTAGGGGCAGCATTTAGTAGTATCATCAAGGCACTCGTCAACAGTATCTTCATGCCGTTGATTGGCATCGTAGTTGGTGGAGTAAATGTAAAAGGATTATCAGTGTCCGTCGGGAGTGCAGAATTATTGTATGGACAGTTTCTTCAAGCAACGATTGAATTCATCTTAATTGCCTTTGCGTTGTTTTTATTCGTCAAAGCTATCAATCGTTTTCGGAGTAAAGAAGAAGTTACGGAAGAAGTCCCGGAACCGACGACGGAAGAAAGACTGCTTACAGAAATTCGAGATGCACTCGTCAGTCGAAACGATGATCGTATTTAAGTAGAAAATTAAATCAAGAAAAAACCCGTCAGCTTTTCTACTCGTCGTAGCAGTAGAAAATGCAGCGGGTTTTTCTTATAAAATGGAAATGAGTTGATTCTCTGAACAAACTTGAAGGGAAAATTGTTTTTCGACACCTTGATCAAATTGAACATCGAGAACGTCTCCTGTTAAATGAAGAACAGTCCCTTCGCCAAATGATTTATGGGCAATCCGCATCTTTTCCTCGATTGGTAATAGTTCTACGGGAGGACGCATACTCGGTCGAACTTGTGCTTGCTGTTTCTGTCGTTTAGCGGCATCTGGATTCAGGATTTGTCGCACGTTGCCAACAAAAATCGATTCTTCGACGACTTTTGATTTGTAGCGATACGAAATCAAATGGAGTTCATGACGTGCTCGTGTCATGCCGACATAGAACAACCGAGCAGCCTCTTCCATTTCTTCGAGCTGACCATCTTTATAGGATTTGATATTATCTGATGATGGTAAAACGCCATTGATTAAATCAATCATGAAGACACGATTAAATTCGAGTCCTTTTGCACTATGGAACGTGGAAAGCGTGACTGCGTTTTGATGTTTATTGGACTTGGCATCACGCATCAGTTGCTCTAAGTGAACAATACGCTCCTTGAATGCGAGAGCGGTCGGTAAGTCACTGGCGACATTTTCAATCGTGTTCAACATCTCAAGTAAATAATCGATACTGAATCCAAGACTGTCACTCATCTTACGTAAGTTTTTTTCGTATCCGAGTTCATTACGAATCAAAGCAAGAGCAGCAGCCGGACGGGCAGTTTGAATCGAAGCGAAAACAGTTTTCATCGTTTTTAATTGTTTCTTTTGGTAAAACTTCATCTCGACATGTTGAAGTAACAAGTCAAACGCATGTTCACCATTACGTAATTCATAGAGGCGTTGCAACTGGACTTTAGAAATATAGCCGGCAAACTTCGTATGAATTTGTGCCAATACATCGATGTCGGAAGGATCCTGGGCGAATTCGATAAAATGTAAAATATCTTTTAGGACCCAGTGACTGAAGAATTTATGATCGACATCTTTAATGTAAAATGGAACATTTGCTAAATCGAGTGCATTCATGACATTGATTGACGATGCATTGTTCCGGTAAAGAATCGCGACTTCCTCAAAGTTCGTTTCCTGCCGCAACTGATTGATGACATATCGCGTTTGATCTTCATAAGAAGCAAGCTGTTCAATCGTAATCGGACGGATGGATGGATTTTCTGTGAACATTTTTTTTGGATGTCGTACTTTATTCCGTTGAATGAATTGATTCGCCGTTTCGACGATTTCTTTTGACGAACGATAATTTTGTTCCATATACAAAACCGTTGCATCCGGGTACGTGTCCTTGAAGTGGATAATCTTCGAAACATCGGCACCACGCCAGCTATATAAAGTTTGGTCATCATCAGCGACAACACAGAGATTGTTATGCGGAAGAGCCAATTTTTCAACGAGTTGATGCTGGACGAGAGAGGTATCCTGACTTTCATCCGTCAATATATATTCGAAACGTCGTTGATAGTTAGCTAACAAAGAAGCATCGTCAGCAAGAATCGTATTGGCATACGTCAACATGTCATCAAAATCCATCAAAGGATGTGAGGGATCGCGCAGTTTAAATTGTTCATATGCAAGATAGATTTCTGTGAAGTTTTTAATCGTTGTTTTTAATGTACGAATATCTTTTTCGACGAGGAGGCGGTTTTTGACAAAAGAAATCATCCGTAACAACTCGTCCATTTGATCTTCTGTGATGACGCTACGGTTTATTTCCTGGAAAATACGACGTAATACCATTCGTTTATGCATCGGCTGATTCGCTGTCTTTTCCAAAGCACCTTCGATGATCGTATATTGTAACTGATTCAATGACGCATAATCTCGCACGACCTGAAAAGCGAAACTATGGATGGTGGAAAAGGACGCAGTCGTCCCAATAAGATGATGAAACCAACCGTGAAACCGTTCCGCCATTTCATGGGCTGCTGCTTTACTAAACGTCAAACCTAGAATCGCTCGTGGATTTACTTTCTTTTCTAAGATTAAATAAGCAATTTTAAAGTTTAAGGTAGTTGTCTTACCAGACCCGGGGGAAGCAAGTAACAGAAGCGGACCTTCATCATGCTCAATCGCAGCACGTTGAACGGGGTTCAACTTCGTACCAGTTTCAAGCTCCATTTTTTTAAAGAAATCATCGGACATGTCAATCTTCACCTCTAACATCTGTAAACTCGATTTTCTTTCCCTAGTTTAGCATTTCCGACATCATAATTGATTAAGGAAGTAAAAGAAGTGGAATAATATTAGAACGAAACAGAAAGTATGATATGAGAAAAAATGAGAAGTGACTTCGTTTTTCGGTGAGTTATGTATAGGATAAAACTTAAAATCAGTGTAAAATGGGAATTGATGTAAGTCTAGTGAGCTAAAGTAGCTCTTTTTGAAATAGACGGAAGGATGAAAAAAACCATGTCTCAAATCAGATTATTTATGTATACGGATGAACACTATGAGCAATGCGATGCCTTTATACTTCCGGAAGAACAAGTTCAATTTACGACTTTCCCGACTCGTGTCGTAACGGAAGCGTTAGAAAATCCAGATAAGTTTCCTGTCGTCATCAAAAAAGACTTGGAAGTCGTCGGCTTTTTCATCTTGCACTTAAACCCCCCGAAAACGCATCGGACAGAAGAACAAAGTGTTCTCTTACGTGCATTTTCGATTGATGCTAAACATCAAAAACAAGGGTATGCCAAAGAAGCGATGTTGCAGCTACCAAAATTCGTTCAGCAACACTTTCCACAAGTAACTGCCATTACATTAGCTGTCAATAAAAAAAATATCGCGGCTAAATCGTTATATTTTAAAACCGGTTATGTAGATACGCTCCAATCAGTCATGGGACCAATCGGCGAACAACACATACTCGCTTTTAGCTTGCAAAAAGAAACGCAATTAGAGCGTTGAGTACCATCGAAAAGGCTTGAGATACAATCGGATGATTTTGAACAGGACGAAATTAAAGAAGGGATTGCGCATCGATTTTAGATGGCAATCCCTTCTTTAATTTTTTTTAGAGCAAATCACGTGTTTCGGACTCTCGGTCTAAAAGTGCTGTGCTTTTTATATTTACAATTCGTAGATCGCAATATCTGCTGTCAAATCACCGATTAACGTAATATCCTGACTCGTTGATTTCGGGAAAATGCGAGTGGAAGCGACAGCTTCACCGTCATTCAAAAAGATTTCGATTGATGAGCGATCAACGAATAGCCGTAGTTGATGTAACGGTTGTTCTAATTGAACAGTACGTGTCGTACCGTAATCGACAGCAGGAACTTCAGCGCCAGAACGACTACGATCAAGCGTAAAGCGTTGTGTCATCGCATCATAAGTTAGGACGGTTGCTTCCTGGTCAGCGGCTCGAACATGTATCTCGAACTGCGTTGTTTGAAGTGCTAAGTTTGATAGATCGAGTTCAAATGTCTCTGCTTGGGCCATCACCATCGCATGATTAATTTCAGTAGATTGCGCGTAAATTGTACGTTTTCTAAGAAGATCGAGTTCACGGACAGGCAATTGTTTCAAACGTCCTTCCTGCAACGTCAGTTCACGTGGAAGTGTTAATGCATGAGCCCAGTTATACATGTCGCTCGGGTATGAAATGTCTGGTAAGCCCATCCATCCGACTAAAATCCGGCGTCCATCTGCTGCTTGCGTCGTTTGGGGGGCATAAAAATCAAACCCGAAATCGAGTTCTGAGAAGGCATGGTGTTGATACGTTAACTCAGGCAAAGCTAGTTTTTCCCCAATCATGTATCCGGATTGGAAAATGTTTTGATAAGCGTCCCCGTCCGGCTCAATGCCTTGTGGGCTGAATAATAAAATACCTTTATCGTCGAGCTCGAAGTAATCAGGACATTCCCACATGTAGCCAAAGTCAGGGTATTGTGTCTTCAACTCTCCGAGGAACGTCCATGTTTCAGTATCTTCCGACTGATAGAGGACGGTGCATCCCGTTAAATCGTCGCGCTGAGCTCCGATGATGCAATACCATGTACCAGACGCTTCCTGGAAGACTTTCGGGTCGCGAAAATGTTCTGTATAACCTGCAGGAACGTTCGGAATCGCAGGAGGTAAGTGTTTGTCGATGCGACCATCCGAACGCAAATGACCAACGATTTGACTTGGATGCCGTACCCAATCTGCATCGCGTTTGTTTCCTGTATACATAATATGGACAGCATCATCCTTAATGAAGCCGCTACCTGAGTATGCACCATGGGAATCTGCATCATCGTTCGGAATAAGTGCCGCGCCTTCGTCAAACCAATGGACTAAATCTTTTGATGTCATGTGGTACCAATACTTTAGACCATGAACAGGTCCAAGTGGGAACCACTGATAAAATAAATGATACGTTCCGTCGTGATATACAAAACCGTTCGGATCGTTTAGGAGACCGGTTGGAGGTTGGATATGGTAAGAAAACCGCCAAGGAGAATTTCTTACTTCTTCCTTCATTGTTTGATAAACTTCCGGTGCGATATCTGAGAGGGGGCGATAGCGTGCCTCGCGTGTCCACTGATTCATGCTGACAGCTCCTTATGCATTTATTTATATTTTTTCTTCTATTTGCTTACATTACGGAGAGCGTTCCCTCTTGTCAATGTCTAATGTTAGCGATGGAACGTCAATCGACCTTTACCAAGTTTTTTAGAATCATATAGTGCAATATCAGCACGGTGGATGACTTGTTCAACCGATTCGTTTAATCGTCGCGTCGCAATTCCGATACTTACCCCAATCTGAAGTGTGGATTGATCGATGACATAGGAATCTGAAAGATACGCTATGATTTCTGTTCCGTACTGATCGAGTAAATCAAAGGATACGACATCGTTCAAAACGATTAAAAATTCATCTCCGCCAAGTCGTGCGATCATACTGTTCGGGCGTCTCATCTGGCTCAAACGTTCAGCTACTTCTTTTAATAATACGTCACCTGTCTGATGTCCAAATCGATCATTGATTGCTTTGAAGCCATCTAAATCAATATAAAGATAGATTTCGGGCGTTTCATTTAAAGAAATCTCATGTAAGTAGTTCGACAGTCCGTTTCGGTTCGGTAAACCGGTCAGCGGATCGATGAGCGCTAACGTCTCATACGTCGTTCGTTGCTGTTCTGTATCAGACAGCTGAGCAATCAGTTGACGTAAGGCAACCGATAGAACGGTGATTTCTCGAATTCCTTTATGGGACGGGATTGAGATTGAATGATCGTGTTGCATCTGCTCAGCAGCCAATGTAATTTTCTTGAGTGGTTTCGTAATGAGTTGCGCGATGAACCAACCGATGACGGCAGTAACGATGGAAGCAATCAGTCCAGCGAAAAAAATAAATTTCTTCAATAGGATGGCGTCGTTAAAAGCGATTTCACTTGGTTGACGGACAAGAATCGTCCAGCCGAGACCATCGTAGTTTTTGTAGCCTTGGCTTTTAGTCGAGCCGGTCAAATAGACATTTCCATCAGACCATTCCGATACATGATAACCGGACTCGACGGGTTCGACGAGATTCTGTGGGAGCGCTTTACCGCGCCACTCATTCGGTCCGAGTAAAACAGTCCGTTGATTTTCGCTGACGATGAAAAATTCTAAACCCTCGATTTGTTTGGTTGAACTCTTAAAGCTTTGTTCGATTTCTTTTGCCCAGGCGAAGCTCAGGTGCGCTGCAAGGACGCCAGTCAATCGACCATCAGTGAATAAAGGGGTGCTGATATCAACGAACTGTAAAGGTTCATTACTCGGATTGGGAAGCAGTTTTGCAAGCAAGACGGCATCATGGACATCACCAATGAATGGGCGTTCTGTCGCTTCTTGGAAGACGGGGCGTGATTGAATCGATTGCCCTTCTAAGATTTGATCCGTCGAAGCACGCACTGTACCGTTCGCATCGAGTAGACCAATCCAAGAGAAATCAGGAATTTGTTGCTGAAGTTGTTCTAACGTCGTTCGCGTGACAGGGAGGTCTGCTGAATTTTTAAGCGTCGGAAGCGTAGCAAGTAGATTAACTTCTGCTGCCCGTGACCACATGTAATGGTCGAGTTTATCAGACAACTGGTAGGCAGTCGCAGACAACGTCATTCCGACTTCTTCTTTTAGGCGATCTGTTGCACGGTCACTAATAAAAAAGGTTAAACATAAGGTCATTGTAAAAAAGAGTAGGGCAATTAGCATTGCAAGTAACACATCAAAACGAATTGATAACTTTTGCATCTAGTGAGCTCCATTTCACCTGTAAATATACGATGACGTATTCTACTTTATTTTATCATAGTTCCTCGACAGGTCTTGAAATTTGACGAAAACTTCGACCTCCTGGTTCGTATTAGAAATACTTTTCTGTTCGAAAATATAACTTAGTTTCCGCCAAAAAGATTGTCCGATTTGATTTTTTGGAAGAACAGCTAAACGAATGACGTCTTTGTTCTTTAAATAGCGTTCATGAAAAGTATGATAAAGGATTGTACCGACTCCCTGGTGATGATAGCGGCCATCAATCAAAAAGAGACCAATCCAAGTTGATCCGTCCCTTGGATGTTCAGGCAAATAGTCGATAATTGCAAAAAATCCCGCATCACTTCGACATAGAAGACTGACGGTTTCGGGGTTAAGGAACTCTTCTGTGAATGCTTGACGAGTTAAAGGAAGTTGACGATTTTCTAGCTGAGCATATGCCAGGTTGTGATTAAAAATGGTTTGAACATCTTTAAAGTGGTCCGGGGTGATTTCAATAAACGTAACGTCCATGTCGAACCTCTCTTTCATCAATTTCGTAACATTCAATGCTTTTATTATACAAAGAGCAAGTGGGTTTTGATTACATAATTGTAAGAAAAGGAACTTTTTCTTTTATTTCCCGTACAATGTAAAGGTAGAGTAAAAAAATGAGGAGGCGAAAAAAATGTTGAAGATTGAACATATCTCGAAGCGGCTCGGAAAAGAGCAAATCCTAAAAGATGTCAGCTTTGAAGTTGCACCCGGAGAAGTCTTTGGATTTTTAGGTCCGAACGGTGCAGGGAAAACGACGACAATTCGAATCATTACAGGGTTGTTAGAGCAGGACGAAGGTAAAGTGACCGTGAATGGACATGATGTCGTCGAGGAGCGTTCGAAAGCATTGACGCAAATTGGAGCGATTGTCGAAAATCCGGCATTTTATCCGTATATGACAGGGAAGCAAAACCTCGTTCATGCGAAAAACTTAATTCCAGGTTTAGGTGAAGTCGACTACGAGGCACTTTCCCGTCTCGTTGGGCTGGAAGGGAAGCTGTCGAAAAAAGTCGGCGAGTATTCTCTTGGGATGAAACAACGTTTAGGAATTGCCCGCGCTTTATTACATAATCCGCGTGTTCTCATTCTCGATGAACCGACGAACGGGCTTGACCCAGCCGGAATCGCAGAACTGCGTGAGTATTTACGGGCGATGGCTCGGGATCAACAGATTGCGATTTTAATATCGAGTCATATGTTGGGTGAAATGGAGCAGATTAGCGACCGGTATGCCATCATCGATCAAGGTGTCATCAAATCTGTCGAATCCGTCCGCAATGAGACGGGATCGAAAATTTTATTACGTGTTGCGACGGAAGAAACGGAAGACGTACTTGAAGCACTTAAAGCAGCAAACTATCAAGCGGATCTGTGGAATGATCGAATCGTCGTTACGGCTCCTGAAACGTCATGCCCGGCGATTGCTCGCCTAGTCGTTCCGATTGCTGATTTACACGAGTTAACCATTAAACGGATGACGTTAGAAGAACAATTCTTGCAAGTCACGAAAAAAGAGGGGGATTCACATGCTTTCACTCATACAAAATGAATGGATGAAATGGTGGACGATGAAAAAATCGAAAATCGTATTGGCCTTGTATGTACTCGTTACGATTGGAATCATCATAATCGCAAAGACAAATGATATCGATTTTACGCGAAGTGAATTTTATTCAATCACGTCGATGGTTTTAATTGCACTGCTTGGTATCATCACAATCGTCTTCACAGCTGAAGCGATTGGTAATGAAGTCCGGTATGATACGATGAAACATTTATTGATGAGTCCATATTCTCGGATGACGATTTATTTCTCGAAATTAGCGTTTTCCGTTCTCATCATGCTCGGTCAGTTCCTGTTTATCGTCCTGCTTTCATACGCATTGTCATTTACGTTCTCTGAAGCTGGAGACCCACTCGTCATGCGGGATACCTGGTTACAACTGGTAGGTCCAATCTTTACGATTTTCATGACGTTATTCTTTTCGCTCGTTTTCCGCTCCGTCGGAATGATCATCGGTTTTACTGTACTTGCTCAGTTCTTTACTTCGATTGCCGGGAACGTCTTGCTTGCCTTTAAACCAGAAATCGCGAAATGGATCGTCTTCATGCACCTCGATTGGTCGATGTACTTCGATGGTTCACTAATGGCAGAGATGGCTAATCAAATGGACACGACATTGACGTTCTCCGTGCTCTTTGTACTTGCGCATATCTTAGTATTGCTCGGTGGATCAATTTTAATCTTCCAAAAGAAATCATATACGTAAAAAAATCTCGTCCTCATATGATTCGTGAGGGCGGGATTTTTTTAATTACTTCACTCGATTGGAAATCGGGAAAATCCGCTGGAAAAACTCGATTAATGGACCATTCAATAACAAGAACACAAAGGTTCCGACACCAATTCCAATCAATTCGTGTTCGACGATGGAAAGAACACTTGCGATGAGGAAAGGGATTGCTAAGCTGATCGTCGCACCGATTGTCGTACTGTTAAAACGACTGATTAACGATTTCATCAAGTAATCAGGCGGCATTAAGACGAAACCGATTTGTAGATAAAGGGCGAGACCTAATGAAATCATCGGCATCCCGATTATCATATAAACCGAACGGGTTACAAGGTTCGATGGCACATAGAGTAACTGATGAATAGCTAAGAAAAAGTCAATCGCAACACCAAATAAAACGACGAGCGAAAAACTTAAAATAATTGTCCACCAACTAAAACGACTTCCTAAAGCGAGAGCGCTGGCGAGCGCGAAGATATGCAGACAAACGATTGCTAACCCGACCGTTAAAGGTGAAATTCTCGCTAAAGCTTCGCTGGCGGAAGTCCAAGGAGCACTCCCGATTGCGGCGGTGACCATAAAGCTGTTCCCTAAGGCGTTGATGATGATAGAAAATAAGTAAATCGTAATTCGTTTTTGTTGACTCATGGTGGAACGTAGCAAGTGATGCTACGCTTCTCACCTCCTTTTCAGACAGTTTTACGTTAAGGTATACCCTAAAAGTGTTGACTCTTTTCATGGAAATTCAGGAAACCCCATTGCGAAACCTTTACTGGACACGACATACTGAAAACAATTCAAAGAAATGGGGAGTGACGATGACTTATTTTGGTCAGAAAATTTTACCGTCCGTCAGGAAACTTGAGGACTTTGAAAAAATGCTGAAAAGTCCGTATGAATACGGAGTGTTACTCGAGATGCACGTCTCGCGTTTGAAGTCGGTTTATGAATTAGCCAATCGATATGATAAAAAAATGTTTTTGCATATGGATTTAGTTCAAGGACTAAAAAATGATGAATACGCGACGGAGTACGTCTGTCAGGAATTAAAGCCATATGGTGTCATTTCGACGAAAGCGAGCGTCATCTTAAAGGCGCGTCAAAAGAAAGTTAAAACGATGCAACGGATGTTCTTGCTCGATTCCAGTTCACTCGAAAAAAGTTATCAATTGATGGAGCGGACTCAGCCTGATTATATCGAAGTGTTACCCGGATTGATGCCAAAATACATTGAAGAAGTTAAACGAAAAACGGGACGACTCGTTTTTGCGGGTGGGTTGATTGATACGGTCGAGGAAGTAGAACAAGCGATCGCAGCGGGTGCGTCGAGTATTACGACGTCCAATAAAGAGTTGTGGCGACATTTTGAACCTGAACGATGAAAGCGCTATGATAAAACGCACAAAAAGTGTTTGACAGCGTTTTCATCGATTGTTATAGTGACATTAAGTTAATACACAGTGACGGAGAAATCGGAGATTCACGCTTTTATTCCCTTTGAGTAATTCTCAAGAGGGAGGAAGTGTGAATCTCTTTTTTTTGTTGCTATTTTGATAAAAGGGGGAATAGAACATGTCAGCAGTACTAGCAGAATTTTTAGGGACAGCCTTACTTGTTGCGTTAGGTAACGGAGTCGGGGCAGGGGTTTCGCTATCAAAGTCGTATGCTAAAGACGCTGGATGGATTGTCATTACGTTTGCTTGGGGATTTGCGGTAGCGTTGTCCGTCTATGCCGTCGGTCAGTTCAGTGGAGCCCACTTGAACCCTGCCGTCACACTCGGATTAGCCTTTGACGGTTCATTTGCTTGGGCAGATGTACCAGGATACATGATCGCGCAGGTCTTAGGTGGAATCGTCGGTGCCAGTATCGTTTATCTTCATTACTTACCGCACTGGGCAGAAACAAAAGACCCGGCAACAAAATTGGGTGTTTTCGCAACGTCACCCGCTATTCCACATACATTCGCAAACGTAGTCAGTGAATTGATTGCTACGTTCCTGCTCGTCGTCGGAATCTTATCGATTGGTGCTAATACGTTCTCAGATGGTTTGAATCCACTCATCGTCGGCTTTTTGATTGTTAGTCTCGGTATGTCATTCGGGGGAACGACAGGCTATGCAATGAATCCGGCACGTGATTTAGGACCGCGGATCGCACACTTCATTTTACCGATTGCAGGAAAAGGATCATCGAATTGGGGTTACGCTTGGATTCCAGTACTCGGTCCCGTATTAGGCGGAAGCTTAGGTGGATTATTTTATCGGTCTGTTTTCTCAGGCAAGGATACACCGGCCTTCATTATCGTCGGACTTGTGACAATTGTCATTTTAGGTTTATGCTATAAATTCGGTATTCGTCCGAATAAAGAAACGTCAGTAGCGTCAAAGTCAGCTTAACTTACTAGATACAAAGGATGGGGAAGAGATGGAGAACTACATTTTATCATTAGACCAAGGAACAACGAGTACACGAGCGATTCTGTTTAACCAAGCAGGGGAAATCGTTCATTCCGCCCAACGTGAATTCACGCAGTATTTTCCAAAACCGGGTTGGGTCGAGCATAATGCGAATGAAATCTGGGGTACAGTCCTTGCAGTTGTCGCAACATGTTTAACAGAAGCGAACGTAAAAGCGAATCAAATCGCTGGAATCGGGATTACGAACCAACGTGAAACAGCAGTCGTTTGGGAAAAAGAAACGGGTAAGCCAATTCACAACGCAGTTGTTTGGCAATCCAGACAGACAGCTGAAATCTGTGAAGAGTTACGTGAAGCGGGTCATGGTGAATTGTTCCGTTCAAAAACTGGTCTTTTAATTGACGCTTACTTCTCAGGTACAAAAGTCAAGTGGATCCTCGATCACGTCGAGGGGTCACGAGAACGTGCAGAACGAGGAGAACTCTTATTCGGAACGATTGATACGTGGTTGATTTGGAAGTTGTCAGGTGGAAAAGCGCACGTGACAGACTATTCAAATGCCAGTCGGACATTGATGTACAACATTCATGAACTGAAGTGGGATGACGAATTACTTGAGATTCTTGATGTGCCTAAAGCCATGCTTCCTGAAGTCCGTCCGTCGTCTGAAATTTATGCGAATACAGCAGGTTATCATTTCTTCGGTGAGTCGGTTCCGATCGCTGGAGCAGCAGGCGATCAGCAAGCGGCATTATTTGGTCAAGCTTGTTTTGAAAAAGGAATGGCGAAAAACACATATGGTACAGGATGCTTCATGTTGTTGAACACAGGAGAAAAACCAGTCGTTTCGGATCACGGCTTATTGACGACGATCGCTTGGGGTGTCGACGGAAAAGTCGAATATGCACTCGAAGGAAGCATCTTCGTTGCCGGATCAGCAATTCAATGGTTGCGCGACGGCTTACGTCTCATTAATGATGCGAAGGAAACGGAAGCTTACGCAAAACGTGTCACTTCTTCAGACGGCGTCTATGTCGTTCCGGCATTCGTCGGACTCGGGACACCTTACTGGGATAGCGACGTCCGTGGAGCAGTCTTCGGCCTGACGCGTGGAACAGAAAAGGAACACTTCATTCGTGCGACACTCGAGTCGCTTGCGTATCAGACACGCGACGTCTTGACGGCGATGGAGCAAGATTCAGGAATTGAAATGTCAGCACTTCGTGTTGATGGTGGTGCTGTTAAAAATGATTTCTTAATGCAGTTCCAAGGCGATATCATCAATGCACCAGTCGAACGTCCGGAAATCAATGAGACGACGGCACTTGGTGCTGCATATCTTGCAGGACTCGCAGTCGGATTCTTTAAGGACAAAGAGCAAATCGCGGCACATTGGAAAATGGATCGTCGTTTCGAACCAGAGATGGATGGAACAGAAAGCGATGCATTATATGACGGATGGAAAAAAGCTGTCCAGGCAACGATGTTGTTTAAATGATGTGACATATGTTATATTGGGTATAAGTTAATAAACCGGTCGGAGAATATGGAGAGACCACAACAGCAGTTGGCATAGTCAGCTTGTTCGTTGTGGTCTCTTTTTTTCTTTTTCGAACCTAACAGGAGGAACTATTCATGGCTAACCAATCTTTTTCAAGCAAAAACCGTACAGACGTCTACAATCGATTGACACGTGAAGAACTTGACATACTCGTCGTCGGTGGCGGAATTACAGGCGCAGGAATCGCACTCGATGCTGCGTCACGCGGCATGAAAATCGGTCTCGTTGAAATGCAAGACTTTGCAGCCGGGACGTCAAGTCGTTCAACGAAACTCGTCCATGGTGGTTTACGTTACCTGAAACAATTTGAAATTCAAATGGTCGCTGAAGTCGGGAAAGAACGAGCAATCGTCTATGAGAACGGACCACATGTTACGACACCGGAGTGGATGTTACTACCGATGCATAAAGGTGGTACATTCGGACCGTTCAGTACGTCAATCGGACTCCGTGTCTACGATTTCCTAGCGGGTGTCAAACGTTCAGAATGGCGTTCGATGTTATCTGCAAAAGAAACACTCGCAAAAGAACCGTTAGTCAAACAAGACGGATTAAAAGGTGGCGGCTATTACGTCGAGTACCGGACAGATGATGCACGATTGACGATTGAAGTCATGAAAGAAGCCGTCAGTCACGGAGCACGTGTCGTCAACTATACGAAAGCTGAAGAAATCATCTACGAAGCAGGTAAAGTCGTCGGTATGCGTGTGACAGATCTCTTAACAGGAGATGTTCATGAAATCCGTGCTAAAAAAGTTGTGAATGCGACAGGACCATGGGTCGATGAGTTACGTGAGAAAGATGGTTCAAAAGTCGGGAAACAACTTCGTTTGACAAAAGGGGTTCACGTTGTCATCGACCAATCTAAATTCCCACTCAAACAAGCAGTCTATTTTGATACACCAGACGGTCGGATGATTTTCGCGATTCCACGTGACGGTAAAGCATATGTCGGAACAACCGATACGTTCTTCGATAAAGATACAGCGCATCCGAAATTCACTGTCGAAGATCAAGATTATGTCTTAGACGCGATTCGCTACATGTTCCCAGAAGTCAAAGTCACGGCGGAAGACGTCGAGTCAAGCTGGGCTGGTGTTCGTCCATTGATTTATGAAGAAGGGAAAGATCCTTCTGAAATTTCACGGAAAGATGAAGTATGGCAGTCAGAGTCAGGACTCATCACAATCGCAGGTGGTAAATTGACAGGATACCGCAAAATGGCAGAGCATGTTGTCAACCTGGTCGCGAAACTATTAAAAGAAGAAACGAACCGTGCCTATGCGCGTTGTTCAACAAAAAATATGCCAATCTCAGGTGGACATGTCGACGGAGCAAAAGGTTTCGAACGGTTCTTGAAATCGCAAGCACCAGCAAACGGACTCACTTCAGAAGAAGTCTTGTTCCTTGCGCAACGTTACGGATCAAACATCTCTGAAGTATTGACGTATGCTGCAGCTTACGATCAAGCAGAAACAAAACTTCCGCGTGATGTCTATGCACAGCTCCATTATGGAATTGAGCAAGAAATGGTCGCACGTCCAATCGATTTCTTTATTCGTCGGACTGGCGCTGTCTTCTTCAATATCGCTTGGGCACGTCAGTATAAAGACGCAGTCATCGAAGAGATGAAACAACACTTGAACTGGACGGAAGAACAAACGAAACAGTATACAGAAGAATTAGAAATTGAAATTAACGATGCGTCACACGCACTCGTTACTGAAACAGCTTCTGCCGCTAACTGAATGAAATAAGTGTGTAATGCCCCCGACGACACGTCGGGGGCATTTGAGGTTGTAGACAAATGCTTATGAAGCGTGAACATGCGATATCGAGATGCTATCAACTCGCGATTCCCTGTCCCGCCTCGTTTTCCAAGTGGCAATCGATCGCGCCGCTACAGCAAAGTTGCAGGAGCGCGACCGATTGCTTTTCGCGGTCTAAAGCGATTCAAGACGGATTGTGCTCTAAACCGTATGCATGCCTTTCCCTCACGGTATCACCTAAAAAGCGTCACGTGTCGTTGACTCCTACGGGTGAAAGTGCGTGTTTAACGCACTTTCAGAGGCAGGCAAGACCCTGCTCGTTGTCCATTAGGATCAAGGCGCAATGGCTTACGCCTCACCCGAGGAAAGCAACGAAAAAAACCGCTTTTATTTCTCGAGATCACTTTATCTACACGTTGTAATGCTCCCTACAATACGTCGGGGGCATTTTTCCATGACTTGAAATCAGATTAATTGCAAGAGGTGTCGCTGAGGATTATGCTTAGTCCATACTGAAAAATCAAAGGGAGTTGGAATGAAATGAAAGTAGAAGTATGGTCAGATTACGCGTGTCCGTTTTGTTATATCGGGAAAAAACGTCTAGAAAAAGCAATTGAAGCGAATGGAATGAAAAATGTCGAGGTCGAATTTAAAAGTTTTGAACTCGATCCGAATGCACCGGCTGAACCGACGAAAGGATTATATGAAATTCTTGCTTCGAAATACGGTACGACAGTCGAGGAAGCACGTAATATGTCACAAGGCATCGTTGAGTCAGCGAAAGCTGACGGATTAATGTACGAAATGGATCGTGTCGTTCCTGCCAATACATTTGAAGCTCATCGCTTGACTCAACTCGCGAAAAAACATGGTAAAATGGATGAGATATCGGAAGCACTCTTTCAGTCTTACTTCATGAAAGGGGAGAACTTGAACGATCCGTCAATCTTGACGCGCGTTGCGCAGGAAGTCGGACTCGACTCAGAAGAGGTTGAGGCATTCCTTGCATCAGATACTTCAACAACTGAAGTCCGGGAAGAAGAAGATATGGCACGCGAACTTGGTGTGACAGGAGTTCCCTTCTTCGTATTTGATCGTAAATATGCGATTTCAGGGGCGCAACCCGTTGAAGCGTTTAGCCAAGTGATGGACCGGATTCAAGCGGAACAAAAGATTGAAGTCGTAGCAGATGGTGATGCTTGCGGAGTCGATGGTTGTAACTAAAATCCAGGCTAACAAAAGGAGAACGTACCCTACATGAAACTTATCTTTCACCCTGAAATTCGAGATGCGCGGATTAACCTTGCTGTCGAAGAATTCATCTTGAATAACTTGAACGTCAATGAAGAAGACTATTTTTTATTTTATATCAATGGTCCTTCCATCATCGTCGGAAAAAATCAAAACACGAATGAAGAAGTCAACTTGAAGTACGTCGAGGATCATGGCATTCACGTTGTGCGTCGTCTATCTGGTGGTGGAGCGGTTTATCACGATGAGGGAAACTTGAACTTCAGTTTCTTGACGAAAGATGACGGTGATTCGTTTAATAACTACAAAAAGTTCACGGAGCCTGTCGTGCAAGCCCTTCACAAACTGGGCGTGGAAGCTGAGCTATCTGGGCGAAACGATATTCATGTCGGAACGCGTAAGATTAGTGGGAATGCTCAGTTTACGACCCGTGGGCGGATGTTTAGCCACGGGACATTGATGCTTGATTCGAATATTGAAGAAGTCGTCAATGCGTTAGTCGTCAGCGAAGAAAAAATGCGATCAAAAGGAATCAAATCAGTTCGTAGTCGTGTCGCCAATATTTCTGAATTCTTAACTGAACCGTTGACGATGGATCAATTCGTTGATCATCTGCTCGCTTCGATTTATGAAGGAAAAGAAATCGAGCGTTATACGTTGACGGAAGCAGATTGGGAAAAGGTTAATGCGATTTCAGCAGAACGGTATGGCAACTGGGACTGGAACTTCGGCAAGTCTCCGAAGTTTGATGTCATCCATAAAAAACGTTTCCCGATCGGAACGATTGATTTCCGGCTTAATGTTACGAAGGGCATCATTCAAGAAGCGAAAATCTATGGAGATTTCTTTGGTGTCGCGGATGCCTCGGAAATTGCTCAAGCATTAGAAGGAAAACGATACGACCGTGCGTCATTGCGGGAAGTATTAAGTCAGTATGAATTAAAAAAATATTTTGGTGCTGTCGAACTAGACGAAGTACTCGACGTTTTAGCATAAGCTTTTTTGGGAAAACTCTCTCTATCAACTTGCATAGGGGGAGCTTTTTTTATGGGCTACAATAAAGATAACTTTTTAAAAGGTACGTTAGAGGATTTCATCAATTTTGAACAGGTCTCAGAAGGGTTACCAAAAACAGAGGATAATCAACCGCTCCCTTACTATGAACGTGACGATTATCGTGCGGCCGGGAAATTAAAAGGCAAGGTCGCAATCATCACTGGTGGTAATTCCGGAATCGGACGTGCCGTATCGCTTGCCTATACGCTTGAAGGTGCGAAAATCGTCATCGCCTTCTATGGCGACCAAGAGGGCGCGGAAGAAACGAAAGCGCGTGTCGAAGAGCTTGGTGGGGAAGTGCTCCTGTCTAAAGGAGACATTGGAGACGCAGCTTATTGTGAAGAACTCGTTCAAAAAACAATCGACAAATTTGGCCGCCTCGATATTGTCGTCAATAATGCGAGTATGCAAAAACCAGAAGACTCGCTTCTCGATATTGAAGACAAGTCGCTGGAGAAGACATTCAAAACAAATATTTTTGGAATGATGCGTCTTGCACGTGCTGCTTTACCACACCTCAAGCAAGGATCTGCCATCATCAATACAACATCATCAACAGCATATGAAGGCAATGCCCTTCTGATTGATTATTCTTCAACAAAAGGGGCGATCGTCAGCTTCACGCGAAGTTTATCCATGAATCTCGCAAAACAAGGGGTTCGTGTCAATGCTGTCGCACCAGGTCCGATTTGGACACCGTTGATCACAGAGACGTTCCCCGATGAATCGGTAAAAACGTTTGGTAAAAATACACCGATGGATCGACCGGGCCAACCGGCAGAAATGGCATCCGCGTACGTGTTCTTAGCATGTAACGATTCGAGCTATATGACAGGACAAGTGCTTCATCTCAATGGTGGCGTCATCGTCAACGGATAATGATAAAGAACGTGAAAACGTTTCCATAAAATGATATACTATCCATACTAACGCAAGCGTTATGTATGGATTTTTTTTGCGTAAAAAATGAATGGTTGTTCATTTGAAGGGGGAAGTTAATGATGATGGGATTGATTCATTCTGTAGAGGAGACCGCCCGGAGAAGTCCGGATGCAGTCGCCTACGTCTTCGAAGACACGAAAGTCAGTTATCATGAGTTTGTCGAGAAGTTCCACCGGGCAGCAGGGGCATTAGAAGCGAACGGGATTCGCAAAGGAGATCATGTTGCATTGATACTTGGGAACAGTCCAGCGTTTTTAGTTGGGTATTATGCCATCATGAAGCAAGGGGCGATTGCGATTCCAATCAACCCAACATATACACCGGATGAAATCGGGTACATTTTGATGAATGGGGACGTTAAAGGAATTCTTGGGATCGCTCCGCTCGTCGAAGCAGCAAAAGCACGGTTAGTTCATTTACCGAACTTATCCGTTGTCGTATCGGTGCCGTTTAACGGGGTAATTGGCCCAAGCGAAAAAATCGGGAATGTTGAATTTACGACGTTAGAAGACTGGCTTTCCATCGAACATCCGGTCAAAGACGTGATGAATGAACTCGATGATACGGCAGTCATTTTGTATACGAGCGGAACAACAGGGAAACCGAAAGGCGCCATGCTCTCACACCGTAACTTAACATCAAATGCACAATCGATTGGTGAATACTTAAATGTGTCAGAGCGCGACCGGACGCTCGCTGTGTTACCGATGTTCCATGTCTTTTGCTTGACGGTCGTCGTTAACGCTTCACTTGCACACGGAGCATCAATCATCATTGCACCACGTTTTTCACCGCAAGAAACGTTTGAACTGGCGAAAAAAGAGCAAGTTACGATTTTTGCCGGCGTACCGACAATGTATAATTTCCTTCTTCAGACGGTTCAAGCCCACCCGCATTTTGCAGATTACTTTGCGTCGAGCCGATTATTCGTTTCCGGTGGAGCGAGCTTACCGGTTCCTTTACTTGAATCATTTGAAAAGACGTTCAACTGTCACATACTAGAAGGATACGGCCTATCAGAAGCCTCACCCGTCACGTGCTTCAATCCGTTAAATGGAATCCAAAAGCCGGGGTCGATCGGTCCGTCCATCATCGATGTCGAAAATAAAATTGTGGACGAACTCGGACAAGAATTACCGGATGGTCAAGTCGGAGAGTTAATTGTCCGTGGACCGAATGTCATGACGGGCTATTATAAGATGCCGGAAGAGACACAAGCGACGCTACGCGACGGTTGGTTATATACGGGAGATCTCGCGAGAAGAGACGAGGACGGTTATTTTTATATCGTCGATCGGAAAAAAGATATGATTATCGTTGGTGGTTACAATGTCTATCCACGTGAAGTCGAAGAAGTGCTCTATAAACATCCAGGGGTCGTCGAAGCTGCCGTAATCGGTGTACCAGATGAAGAGATGGGAGAAGCCGTCAAGGCATTTATCGTGTTAAAAGATAGCGTCACAGAAGCAGACCTTCTCGATTTTTGTGCGATTTCACTCGCGAAATACAAGTGTCCGACACGTCTCGAATTCATTGATCAATTGCCACGCAATACGACCGGAAAAATTTTACGGACCGTGTTGAAAAAACAACCATCCAATTCATGACATCCTTCTTAACCGACGACGTTCAAGCGTGAACATCGTCGGTTTTTTAGTCTATTCATGAAAATGAGAGGTTTTTGAAGGCGCGTTTGAGTGCATATACTCTAGAGAGGAGGACGATAAAATGAACATTGCATTGATTGCACATGACGAGAAAAAAGATGAGATGATCATGTTTGCCCGGGCCTACCAGGACTATTTAGCAAAGAATCAATTGTACGCCACGGGGACGACAGGGAAGCGGATCGTCGAAGCGACGGCGCTCGACGTACACCGCTGTAAATCTGGACCACTTGGTGGCGATCAAGAAATTGGCGCGATGGTTGCTCGAGGGGAAATTGACATCGTGATCTTTTTACGTGATCCGTTGACGGCACAGCCTCATGAACCGGATGTATCGGCCTTGATTCGCTTATGTGATGTCTATGACTTGCCGTTAGCGACAAATGTCGGGACGGCTGAGATTTTAATTAATGGGCTTGAACAAGGTGATTTTAAATGGCGTGAAATTATTCAAAAGCGACGGGAAGAGGAACAAGATAAATTTTCTTCGTAACAAACTGCTTGAGAACGCTTCTCATTTTCGTTTCATCGTGTTATAGTCGTATTGAAGATGATACTGATTATCAATTGCGATAGAAAAGGGCGGCGAAAACAATGGAAATCATTTTAATGACAGGTGTCACGGTCTTACTCGGTGGAGGAGCAACCTTCTTAGCACATATTGTAAAGACGGAACGTCGTCATATTGCGACAGATGTTAAAACGAACGTAGAACGTGCAACCTATCCATCGTTGCGCCTCGTAAAATAAATAGTGTTACTGACTAAACGCGCCTCTTTTTGGATAAAAGAGGGCGTTTTTTTCACATTTGGAGTGTTCTCACATAATTGTGCGGAATTCCTTTGATACACTACAAAAAAAGGACTTAGTCAGGAGTGACAGTGATGCATACGATTTATTTAGTGGATGATGAAGTGAATCTGAACCGCGTGCTCGTAAAATATTTAGAACAAGAAGGATGGCAAGTGAAATCGTTCACCTCTGGGGAAGCGGCAGCTTCAGCGATTATTGAAAAGCCTGATTTATGGGTGCTCGATATTATGTTACCGGATATGGACGGATTTCAGTTGATTAAACGAATCAAGGCACATGATGAGACGACACCTGTTATTTTCATCTCTGCCCGAGACGAAGATATCGACAAAATCATCGGCTTAGAAATGGGCTCGGATGATTACATCGCGAAACCGTTTTTGCCAAGAGAACTTGTCATTCGTGTCAAAAAAATCTTAGCGCGCGCCTATGCGACACCAAAAACAGGAGTGATTCAGTATGGCGATTATACAATCTATCCTGAAAAACGAGTCATCGAAGAAAATGGTCAAGAAATTGATTTGACCTCAAAAGAGTATGATTTGTTGATTTTATTTGCGACACAAATCGGGACGCCAATGTCCCGTGAACAGATTCTTGTCAGTGTCTGGGGTGATGATTACTTTGGTTCCGATCGTGTCGTCGATGATTTAGTTCGACGAGTCCGGAAAAAATTATCCAAACTTGAACTAGAGACGATTTATGGGATTGGCTACCGGTTGGTGTCTGCATGAAGAATCGGAGTTTGGGATTTCAGATTTGGGCGATGTTTCTACTCGTCATCGCAACGCTCTCGATCGTTATCCTTGTCGTCATGCGGTCATCGATTGGAAACTTTATTGATGAACAGGTCTATTCGACGTTAGAAAACAGTGAAGTCTTCTTTTCAAAAGATGCTTCTGTCATCGACATGTTGCAGGACAATCCAATTGAATTTGATCGTCGAAAACAGGAGTCGCGTTCCGTTAATATTTTGTTGCTTTCGAAAAATGGGAAACTCTATTATGGGGGAGCCCCGCAACAATTGATTGATCAGATGTATCGTGATGCGATCAATCAAAAAGCAGAAACGGAAAAATATACGACGCAACTTGATAAAGAAGACGTCTATTACAGCATTCTCAAGATAGAATCGGAAGGGGAGACGTATTATCGTGTCTCTTATGTCTGGGATGCCTATCGTCAAGAACTGATTACGCAATTGTTTTCAAAAATTGGCTGGGTCGTCGTAATTGTGAGTATCTTGACATTGTTCATCGCTTTTTGGCTAGCACGTCGCTTGACGCAACCATTGATTGAAATTGAAGGTGCAGTCGGAAAGATTGCAGCGCAACAGTGGAATACGCCACTTCCTCTTGATCGCGGAGATGAAATTGGTCGTTTGGCACGATCGGTCAATGCCATGCGCGTCGATTTAGAAAAGCAGGATAAAGCACAAAAAGCATTGCTACAAAATATTTCACATGACCTGAAGACACCAATCATGGTCATTCGCAGTTATGCACAGTCCATTTCTGACGGGATTTATCCGGATGGTGATTTGACGGGTTCGGTCTCGGTAATTGAGGAAGAGGCCGAGCGGTTAGAAAAGAAAGTCGCTGCCTTGCTTTATGTGACGAAATTGGATTACTTTGAATTAGATCGTTCTACATGGGATACGATTGATTTAGACCGAATGGTTCATTTACTACAAAGTCGTTTTTCAAGTACAAAGCCGCTTTCGTGGACGATTACAGGGGAAGCCGGTCTTGTACTTGGCGAAGGAGAACAATTACGGGTTGCACTTGAAAATGTAATTGATAATGCGATGCGATATGCTGAGACATCGATTGATATTCGTTTATCCGGGACCGAAGAGATAGCTCAAATCGAGATTGAAAACGACGGTCCACCACTCGATTCATCATCACCACTTTTTCATCAATTTTCACGTGGTAAAGAAGGTAAATTTGGTCTAGGTCTTTATATCGTAAAACGTATCGTTGAGCGTCATGACGGGGAAGTTTCAATCGAGAACCAAGCAGTGGGAAATGGAAAAGATAAAGTTTGTGTGATTTTCAAATTCCCACGTCATTTTAAGCCAGAGATGGACCAATCAACGAAAGAACTTTAAAAACGAGATAGCGATATCTCGTTTTTTATATTGGGAAATATCGAACAGTCGAGGGCGTACAGGTGGGTTCTTTGATATAAACAAAGTAATAGAAGAAGGGAGATAGTAGGATGCCACATAACATCACGGAAGAAACGTTAGCTCTTATTCCTCAGTACGGTCAATACGGGGAACCGCAAACACTACTTATTAAAGAACGGTCGGAACTTGTGCTCGAAGGACATCCGATCAAACTGATTGAAGAATCATGTTTGTATTTTGGTTCTTCGATGCGAGGAAGAATTGAAGCAGCACGACATATCTTAGGACCAAACCGAAAAACGCCGGTTTTAATTGATTGGCAAGCACAAACCATCTTCTTTCCGACGACAGCTAAAGAAAAGGCGGAGTGCATCTGGATTAACTTTAAACAAATGAAGACCGTTAAGAAGAGTGGCGGAAAGGTGCAAGTCGAGTTTCAAACAGGACAGCGGATTGATACGGCCGCATCTGCCTATAGTATTGAACGACAGCGGATTAAAACCCTAGAATTAGCTTACGAAATGCAACGACGCTTCCAGGGGACGGGACATGAACACGTTTAAAAAGTGCAGAAAAGTGGAACACTCTAACAGGAAACGTTACCAATGAGAGCGAAATGAACTTGAGTAGAAACTGAATGCGCATTGAAGGGGAGGTGAAGCGGCCGATCTGGTCGCTACACGATGAATGAATCATATGAATGGTTAAACCGTAGAAAATTACAGCCGGGCTTCGGTGTTAATGGAGGACGCCGTTTTATTAGTTCACGGATCGTCCGTCCAGAAAACACGCCCGGCAAACGAATTAAAGATATTAAGCGAACACGCCAACTCATCGTCGACGAGGCAGGAAATCGACGTTGGGTGACAAAGCGAGTAGTCGTCACAGATGCATCAAAACATATGACGATTAACCGCCGCACATCGATTGCGCAAAAAGAAGTAACAGAATCTCGCTTAGAGCAAGTGAAGCAAAAATTATCTTCGAAGAAAGTATTGATTCCCGTTTTAGCGGCGACAGGGCTTGCCGTTGCCGGAGGGGTACTCGCATATGTACTTCGTCGCAAAAAAAGAAACACTCCCGAGAGTGAATAAACAAGCGTATAAGAAAAAAGCCGCGTCCCTCATTTAATCCAGGGACGCGGCTTTCTCTATACATAACCTATCTTAAAGGAAACGTTTTCGAATCGAAGTTGAGAGTGCTTTCTCTGCAATTTCTTCGAGCTGTTTCAAATTCGTCGCGTCAAAACTATCATTATAGAAGCGACCAACGAATTCGACACGATCATAATCGAGTTCCTTGAAAATCAAATGCTTGTGGTCATCATAAAAGACGACACGGAAGTAATCAGAACCGCGCTCTAATGTGACGAGTCCTTTAATATGTTCGAGTTTCTTTTGCTCGTCAGACTTTTCTTCTTCAACCGGTTCCTCTGCAGTTTTCGCCTCTGCTTGTTCGAGTGCCGATTTCACTAAATCAGGTTTCTTATCTTGTTCTTCAGTCATAATTATCGCCTCCATCTTTCATTTTACATGGAAATGGACAGATGAGAAAGAAAAATCCCTCACGGTTCCTGATGAGCCTCACAAATCCGTAAGACGTTTAATGCACCAATTCGTAAGCGCTCCATCAAACGTTCAGCTACAGCTCGATTGGAAAGTGTCTCATAGATGGCCACTTCCATCAACTCCATCCAGCGAAAGGCGTGTTGCTGTTCAATTGGTAAGAGTCGGTGAATCATCGCTAAATTCGTCCGCGAATCATCTAACTCATATTGGCGTGGACCACCTGTTAAGTGTGTCAAAAAAATAACTTGCGCCTGCTCGACACGTTGACGATCATCAGGAAAAATCGGACGAAGTATGGGGTCGGCATAAACAAGTTGATAAAAGCGAGCGACTAGCTGTTCAAGCATCGGTTGTTTTCCGATGTCATCATATAGCATGGTATTCCTCCTGTCTAACTAATTTTAATTGGCTTCAGTGTAGCAAAAATAAGTAGAAAAATATAGCTTCAAAAACGGACGTTTGTTCGTGTTTTATGAGATAATGACGTATACAAAAACGAGCTAAGGGAGGAACTGATGACCATGAATCATATGCACCTCGGTCGTGCCGGAACCGGAAAAACCACAAAATTAATAGAGACTGTAATCAATGAGCTCGAGGAGCGACCACTTGGAGAGCCGATTTATTTTATCGTCCCCGATCAAATGTCATTTGAGATGGAACGTCGAATTGCGACGGATGCCCGCCTATCTGGATTAGTACGGATGGAAGTCATGAGTTTGCGGCGCTTTGCTTTTCATATCATGCGGGATCATGGCAATCAGGCGATTCCGTTTTTAGACGAGACAGGGACACAGTTGTTATTACGTCAAGTCGTCGAAGAAGTTGAAAATGAGTTAAAGATTTTCAAACGGACAAAGAATATGCCCGGGTTTTACAAGGGGCTTGATGAACTGATCGCTACGTTCAAACGTTCGCTCGTCGCTCCAGACATGTTACGTCAAATTAGCGGACTTTCTCCGGAACGCTCGCCGAAACTAAATGATTTAGCTCTGATTTATGAGCGGTTCTCAGAACGCATCGTGGATAAAGCGCTTCATGCAGATGATTACTATACAACGTTACTCGACTTGTTACCGACAGCAGGTCTTGGTAATACACAATTCTTTATTGATGGTTTCTATGAGTTTTCGTTACAGGAACAACAGGTGTTGCTTAAATTGATGGAACTAGCAAAAGAAGTGCATATCAGCTTTACAATCGATGTGAGCGATCCCTATGCGAAACAGACGGAGTTTGGGGTCTCCCAACGTTGTTATATGCAATTGCTCGAACAGATGCAAGACCGACAGCTCGAGCATGAAGAGGTCCATTATGAACGGACGATTAAGTTCAAGTCGGAAGGACTACAAACATTAGAACAATCATTGATGAGTCCTGCCTATCCTCCTGTCGATCATGAAGTGGACGGGGTCACGGTGACAGCTGCCGTCAATCGCCAAGTCGAAACGGAAGCCGCTGTCCGCCAGGCAATCCAACTCGTGCGCCAGCATGGTTACCGGTTCAATGAAATTGCTTTTATCGTACGACATCTTGAACCGTATGCGGATCATTTAGAACGTGCGTTTCAGCTCTATGATATTCCGTATTTCCTTGATAAGCGGGAAACGATGATTCATCATCCGATTGTTGAATTGATTCAGTCTGCTTTAGAGCTCGTCGTCGCCGGTTACCGTGAAGAAGCAGTCTTTCGTCTGCTGAAAACGGAATTGATGCCACTCCCGGCAGATGATCAACGGCTCGCGCTTGATCGATTGGAGACGTTTGTCTTAGAACGTGGCATTAAAGGCACGATGTGGCAAAAGCCGTGGCAATTGAAACGACGCTTAACGGATGAAGTCAGTCTGACGGCGGAGGAACTCGAAGAAGAGGATGAGTTAAACCGGATGCGTCAATTCGTCGTCGATGCGATTACCCCGTTACAAGACCGGTTGAAGAAATCAAAAACAATGAGTGAACATACGCGTTCGCTTTATCAGTTCCTTGAAGAACACCAGTTGACAGATCGGCTGTTCAGTTGGAAACAAGAGGCGCTCGAGCGCAATGAGCTCAGTCATGCCCGGGAACATGATCAAGTATATGAAGCGGTCTTACATTTACTTGAACAACTCGAAGCAGCAGCTCCTGAGACGGAACTGTCGACAGACTTATTCGTACAAATGGTCGAAACCGGACTTGAGAGTCTGCGCTTCTCACTCGTCCCACCATCGCTCGATCAGGTCATCGCGACGGATTATGTCCGGGGGCGTTTACAACGAGTAAAAGTCGCATTTTTACTCGGCGCGAATGATGGTATGATTCCGTTCGTCGAAGACCAGTCGAAACTATTGTCGGAAGGAGATCATGATTTCCTTCACAATCATGGAGTTCCGGTCGGTAAAGCGTCACTGGATGTCTTTGATGACGAATTATACTACCTGTACCACGGAGTGACGGCACCGAGTGAATCGTTGTATATCAGTTATGCTCTTGTTGATGAGGACGGGAAGGCATTACAACCAGCCTCCATCGTGAAACAAATCAAGTACCAGTTACTGCAAGACCGTCCTGTCAAAACACACTTCGCAGAAGCAGGAGAGCATGCACCAAATGATCAATTCGATTTCGTAACTGATCCCGACCGAGCGGCGGCTGCGACGGCAATCGAGTTACGCCGTTTACAGCGCCGGTATCCGATTCAATCGTCATGGTTTGATGTCTACAATGCATTGCTCGAGAATGGTCAAGGACGAGAACGAATGGCGTTACTCGTCGATGCGTTATTTTATCAAAACCGAGCAGATGAACTTCCAGACGACTTAGCACGTTCCCTTTACGGTGACAGCATCAAGGCGAGTGTCTCTAGATTTGAGACGTATAATGCGTGTTCCTATAAGCATTTTGCACGGTATGGGCTACGTTTGAAGGAACGAAAACTATATAAATTCGAGGCACCCGACATTGGAAATCTATTTCATGGCGCGTTAAATGATTTGTCCGTCAACATCAAGGAGTCCGGCAGAAAATGGCGTGATTTAGATGATGCATCGTGCACAGAACTTGCGAAAAATGCCGTGGAAAAAGTGACACCAGACATTCAAAATGCTATTTTGATGAGTTCGAATCGGTTCGGATACATTCAGAAAAAATTAACGGATGTCGTCGAACAAACGGCGAAGATGCTCGTCAAACAAGCAGAACGGTCTGACTTCGAACCTGATTTATTTGAAATCAGCTTTGGGAACGCGATGTTCCCGCCGTTACGGTTTACTCTGCCGGATGGAACGGAAATCGAATTCACTGGTCGAATTGATCGAGTCGACCAAGCGACGATTGGTGACCAATTGTACGTCCGGATTGTCGATTACAAGTCGAGTGCCCGAGCGCTTGATTTTGCTGAAATTTATTATGGTCTTGCGATTCAGATGTTGCTCTATTTAAAAACGGTCGTCGAACAATCAGAAGTCTTATTTAATCAACAAGCGAAACCAGCAGGCGCCCTGTACTTCCATGTCAAAAATCCGATGTTACGAAGTGATTTGTCGGCGGCTGAAGAAGAACGGAATCGTTTATTGCTCGAATCCTACCAGATGCAAGGTGTGATTGTCGAAAATGATGATGTGTTACGGGCGATGGATCAAATTGCGTTTGATGAACGGAAAAAATCGCCACTCGTCAAAGTGACGTTTACGAAGACAGGACTGCATAAATCACATACGAAAGGGGTCGTCAAAGAAGCGGAACTGAACGCGTTGATGGATCATGCCTGGGACGAATTGAAAACAAGCAGTGCCGAGATGTACGCGGGAGATATCGCCATCGATCCGTTCGACTATCAAGAGCGAACACCGTGTACGTTTTGCGAATACCGTTCGGTCTGTCAATTCGACGAATCGCTCGGGAACAGTTATCGTCAACTGGACCCTTTATCTGAAAAAGAAGTATTGGACCGACTGAAGGAGGAAGAGGAATGAGCGTCAATTGGACGGATGAGCAACAACAAGCAATCGATGCGCGCGGAGGACACATTCTCGTTTCGGCAGCAGCCGGTTCAGGGAAGACCGCCGTACTCGTTGAACGGTTGACGCAACGCGTCATCGATCAGGAAGATCCACTGACAGCAGATCGGATTTTAGTCGCGACGTTTACAAACGCTGCCGCAAAAGAAATGAAAACGCGTGTCATCGAGGCGATCGAAGCGAAAATCAAAGAAGCCCCAGACGATGTTTATTTGAAGAAGCAGCGTCAGATGATGAACCGGGCACAAATTACGACAATCCATTCCTTCTGTTTATCAATCTTACGGGAAAACTATTATCGAATCGGGCTGGATCCGGCTTTTCGAATTGCGGATGAATCCGAATTATTGTTGTTACAAGATGATGTACTGGAAGAGGTCTTTGAAGAATTTTACGCTGCCGCCAATCCGGCATTTTATGAATTGATTGATAGTTATACTTCCGATCGGGACGATCAGGCAATGCTCTCTCTGATTTCAAACTTGTACCGGTTTTCGCGTTCGCTACCAGATCCAGACGGTTTTTACGAGCATCTGCTTGCACAATACGACCAGCCGGTTGATCCTGATGAATCTTCGTTGCTGACACGACTCCTTGAATTAGAATGGCAAAAAATCGCACCGCTTTTAGAACGTTACCTTGAGCTCTCCTATCGTTTGCATCAGTCCGGCTATACAGAAATGGCGGAGCTCCTAATGCGTGACATTGAACCGTTACGCCGTATTAATCCGGCGACTGATCGTTGGACGACGGTCGCACTGACGTTCCAAGCTGTCGAGTTCGGACGCTGGAAAAGTCCGCGTGGGGATGAGGCGATTAAAACATTTCAAACGGAACGGACGCGTCTCGTCAGTGAGTTGAAAAAGCGTCAGGAACTATTCGTTCAAAAAGAGGGTGTCGACTACCTCGAAGATCTTCGGTCGCAACTTGGACATGTCGAGATGATCGTGACACTCGTCCGAAAGTTTGCTGAAGCCTATCTCGAAGCCAAACAAGAACGGGGGCTTGTCGATTTTTCCGATTTGGAACATTTTGCTTTAGCCGTTTTAGAAGAAGACGGGGCACCGACCGATGTCGCCCGCTTGCTTCAAGAACGCTTCGTCGAAGTGCTCGTCGATGAATACCAAGATACGAACGAAGTGCAAGAACGTATCTTGACGTTAGTCTCCCAATCAGACGAACAAACCGGTAATTTATTTATGGTCGGTGACGTTAAACAATCGATTTATAAATTCCGTCATGCTGAGCCGGGACTTTTTCTTGATAAGTTCAAGCGATTCCGGCAAACAGATTATGGAACACGAATCGATTTGACGAAAAATTTCCGGAGTCGTCTTGAAGTCCTTGATGGGACGAATCATATTTTCAGACAAGTGATGGATGCCGCCGTCGGTGAAATCGATTATGACGACGCAGCCTATCTACGGCTCGGGAATCTGGGTTACTTCGAATCAGAACAAGTCGAACCGGAATTGATTTTAATCGATCAACAAGATGAAAATAAGGAAGAATTAGAGGCCCGTGCCATCGCAACCCGAATCATCGAGATGGTCAATGATGACAATCCCTATCTCGTCTTCGATGCTAAACAAAAACGTTTTCGAAAATGTGAATACCGTGACATCGTTGTGCTCGTTCGTTCACGTGGGAAACGCGTTCAAGCGCTCGTTGAAGTGTTTGAACAATATGAGCTGCCGGTATACGCGGACACGACAGGCGGTTACTTCCAAGCGACGGAAATTCAAATCATGATGGCATTATTAAAAACGATTGATAATCCGTTACAGGACATTCCATTCGCGAGTTTGCTCCGGTCGCCGATTTTTGGTCTGACCGATCGCGATTTAGGACGGATTCGTGCAAAATCGAAGGATACGAGTTTTTATGAGGCTGCCGTCCATGTGGCAGGCGAAGCGACACCACTCGGGATTCGAGTCGATGAAGCGTTACAACGTGTCAACCAATGGCGGACAGAAGCCCGTGGTAAGTCACTTGCTGCACTCATTCGCTCACTGTTTGATCAAACCGGGTATTTCGAATACGTCGGGTGTCTCGCAGGAGGACGAAGTCGTCAAGCGAATTTGAATGCGTTATACGAACGTGCAAAACAATATGAAGGAGCAGGGTATCGCGGGTTGTATCGTTTCCTACGACTGATAAATCGTTTGATTGAGCGTGGCGAAGACTTTTCCGAAGCTCGTTCACTAGGAGAAGACGAAGATGTCATTCGCATCATGACGATTCATCAATCGAAAGGGCTCGAGTTTCCTGTCACGATTGTCAGTCAGCTCGGAAAGCAATTTAATAAACAAGATCAAATCCAAGCCATACAATTACACAAAACGTATGGGATTGCGCTTGACGCGATTGATCCAATCAAACGCTTGCGGTCAGGTACATTGTTAAAAGAGGTCATTCGCCGTGAGATGGATCGTGAAATGAAAGCGGAAGAAATGCGAGTTCTTTATGTCGCGATGACCCGAGCAAAAGAAAAGCTGGTATTAGTCGGTTCAATCAAGGGATTAGATGAACAGTTGGTAAAATGGCAAGCTGCTCCACACGACGAATTATTGTTGCCGGAAATCGACCGTCGTAATGCGAAAACGTATGCAGACTGGGTAGCACCAGCTGTACTTCGAAACTTTATGTTACAAGAAGGAGAGCAACAATGGGCATTCCGGATCATGGAACTGAACGAAATTGCCCCATACCAAGAAATTTCGACGATGATTGAACAACTGGAACATGTCCGCTCACTTGAAAAAATTGATCGTCCTGAAAATGACGCTTTCAAAGCGCGAATCGAAGAAAGTTTTGCTTATCGCTATGCGCACCAGCTTGCGACCGAGACGGCAGCGAAGCAAACCGTGACTGAACTCAAACGGACCGAACAACTGGAGCGGGCAGCGTTTGAAGCGACAGAACGTCAAGCGACGTATTACCGGACCCCACAGTTCTTAGGCCCGGTCTTAACGGGAGCAGAACGTGGGACTGTCTTACACTTAGCGATGCAACTTTATGAAGCGGATCTGCCGCTCGCTGAACAAATCACGAAGTGGGAGACAGGTGAACGAATCTCAGAACAAGAAGCTTTGACGATGCGTGATGCGCAAAATCAGCTCGAGACATTCCTGTCCTCAAGCATCGGACGATTATTTGAGGAGCGTTTACGGACGGGAGACGTCTACCGTGAACTACCTTTCACGTACAAAATCGATGCCTCACGTTTTCGTACGGATTGGCATGGTCCCGTTGATCAAGCAGTCATGCAAGGGATTGTCGATTGTTTAATTCAAGACGGGGAGGATTATATTCTTCTCGACTATAAATCGGACCAAGTCTTCGAGACGAGCGCTGACCAAACGCCAGCTGAGATTCTTCATGAACGTTACGCGACACAATTGAACCTGTATCAAGAAGCTCTTGAATCCATTTTGAACATTTCTATCTCTCGAAAATTGATTTATGCATTTTCCTTAGAGCAAGTGATTGAAGTTATTTAACGAGTAAATAAGAGTAGGATTTCTTTTCCAGTAGGCGTCGAGGATGGAAGGTTCCGCTTTACCGCAATCAAATGGCCGATGATCCGATGAAACAGGGGGGATCATCGGTCATTTCTATGTGGATTTTTCCCAATCCTGACGTTCGTTTCTTTAAGGCATGCCTGCAAAAAACCTCTTCCCTTGTATATGAGGAAAAGGAAGCGTATCGCCTTACACGATTCCTACAGGAAAAAGCACGTGAAAGGAGTTGATTCCTTTTTGAATCAACTCCTTTCAGCTAGGCACATGAGACGACTCGCATTTAAAAACAATAGTCATCGAGTAATTTCCATTTCCTATTATGAAGGAACTGTGTAGAATGAAGGAAGTATGGTTGAACTTCCTCCATCCATGTGTATAAGTGAGGATGGAGCGAGTACCGCCAAGATGAGTAGATATTTTAGGAGGAATTATAGATGGCACGTATTTTATTAGCAGAGGACGAAGACGTATTACGGATGTTGGTCCTTGATACGTTAGAAGATGAAGGGTACACGATCGATGAAGCGACGGATGGCGACGAAGCCTATCAAAAAATCATGAGTCAGCATTATGATCTTGTATTACTTGATTACATGATGCCTGGAATGACGGGAATCGAAGTTATCGAAAAAGTACGACGTCATCCGGACAAACAACAATTAAAGATCATGATGTTAACGGCTAAAAGTCAACAATCTGACCGTGAGCGTGCTGAAGAGATCGGGGCGAATTACTTTTTCTCAAAACCGTTCAGTCCGTTAGAGTTGATTGATGTCGTAGGAGGGATATTGAGTGATCATCAAGTGGATTAATCGAAAAATCGGACGCCAATTGATGGCTTCCTTTTATGTCGTTTTAGCTACGCTGATGATTTCTTCTTTGGTCGTCTACAACTATACGGACACAAGGTTACAAGATACCCGCGCGAAGCTTGAAGATATCAGGGATCGTAGCGCCCGGGCCGGTGCACTATGGGAAGAGTGGCAAGACCTTCAGTTTAATATGCGTGGTTATGCGTTAATGGGGGATGCCACCTTATATGAAAAAATCGCTGCGCAACAAACAACGATTGATCGTCAAACACGGTGGTTCGAAAAAAATGCGATTTATGAGCAAGGAAAAGTCTATGCGACATCTTCACGCGAATTGTATAGCTATTACTTCGATTCGGTTTTGCCGCTTGTGCAGTCCTATGTAAAAGGTAAAAAAGATGGGGACGTAACGGAGACTTTTCTTCGCGGGACGACTTTAACAAATCTTCCATTAGGGAAAGAACTTGTCGCGGATGGAAAAATTTCATTAGATGACGCAGGCAATATCGATGTCCTCTCGGAAATCGATAAAAGTGAGTTGGCACTTGGAGGATACCGTGAATTTCTTGATGAGTGGGCAGAGAGAACGAGCCAGCAGTTAGGACGAGAGATTCGAACGACACAACTGATTTGGTTGTCGAATATCATCGTCGTCATTGCTGTGTTGATTTTCTTTATCTACCCGTTCATTCGAAGAATCACCTCTGAGCTTTTAGGACTCGTTAAAAATAGTCAGCGCCTTGCAAATGGAGAAGACATTTCGAACATTCAAGTCCCAAAACGAAAAGACGAAATCGGAATCCTAGCTTTGTCATTCAATCAAATGGCCAGTTCAATCTCAGAAAATAAACAACACTTACTTGCAAAAAACGAAGAACTGCAAGCGCAACAAGAAGAACTGCAAGCCCAACAAGAAGAACTACAAGCCCAACAACAAGAGTTGGAAGAAGCGCTAGAACTGACGATGCGAAACGAACAGCATCTTCAATACCGAAATGATTTAACAGAGACGCTGGCGGCTCGGGAAGCATTGACAGCCTATCCGGAAATTATCGAAAAACTTGTAACGATTACAGATTCAGAAATTGGTGCCCTCGTTTTCGTCGATGAAGGACAAAGTTATTCTGTCGTCACACATGGTATGACGGAGCAATTGACGGAACAATTGCTAGGTAGCGATTTCTCATTGTTGAAGCGAGCAGATACTTTGAAAAAAGCAGTCCATTCGTCTAAACAAGTATCGAGTAATCACCCGTTGCCCTACCCGTACTATATGTATGAGACAGCAGTACCGATTTTAGATCCGTCATCGGATGAAGTGATTGCTTTCATCTATCTCGTTCGTTACCGCGACCAATTTACGAATGAACAAATGCGGGATGTCATGTCGTTCTCACGTCAATTGTCACTCTCCCTATTACGGATGCGGTTATTTGATGAGATGAACAAAGAGAAAACGAAAACTGAACGTATTCTCGATTCGATCCGTGAAGCGGTCATTTACATCGAACCCGGTAAAGAAGAGGTCTTCGTCAATCAGCCATTGTATGATCTATTTCCAGAGTTGCGCTATGGAGCGAACGAAGAAGTCGAGACACTTGATTTCTGCCTAGAAGCAATTCATTCCATCGTCGATGACCAAGCGGCATTTTCACAGTACGTTGAAGCCGTTCTAGAAGGAGATGTCCCGACAGAAAGTCTTCAATTCTCAATCCGACAACAAACGGTCTTCATTCAATTTTATGTCGAGTCGATTGAAATCCTTGGTGTTCACAAAGGGACGATGCTCGTCTTGCGTGACGTGACGAAAGAGACGGAAATGGATCGACTGAAGTCGGAGCTTGTTTCGACGGTTTCGCATGAATTACGGACACCGCTATCGTCCATCTATGGATTTACGGAGTTGATGTTGAATCGAGATATCGATACGACCCGTCAAGATAAGTATTTGCAGACGATTCACTCCGAGACAGAGCGCCTTGCCAATCTCGTCAATGATTTTCTTGACGTACAACGGATGGAATCGGGGACACAGTCGTATAAAAAAGAGCCGCTTGATTTGCGTCTACTCCTCGAAGAGACTACACAATTTTATGCAGCATCGACGAAAAAGCACACGATTTCTTTCCGGGCGATGAGTGAGGCACTTCCGCTCATAGAAGCAGATGAAGAAAAGATGAAACAGTTGATGAATAACCTATTGAACAATGCCGTCAAATATTCACCGTTCGGTGGAAACATTGATGTGACCCTGTCGATTGAAGAACAACATGTCTTGTTCGAGGTCCGTGATCAAGGGATTGGTATTCCGGCGGCAGCACTCAACCACTTATTCGAGAAGTTTTATCGTGTCGATAATTCAGATAGCCGTAAAATTGGCGGGACTGGACTGGGACTCGCGATCTGTAAAGAAATCGTCACGGGTCACGGCGGAGAAATTCAAGTCGAGTCCATCGAAAAACATGGAAGTGCGTTCATGGTTAAACTTCCATTACTGGTAGAACGTGTGACGATTTCTTGAATAAATGATATGTTACGAAAATAACCCTATGTCTAGCAAGGGAAATCAGCTACCATGAAATAGGAACTAGAAAAAGGGGGAAATCATCATGCCAATCACTGCTTTTGTTCATACCCATGTTTTACTATGGGTGTTACTACTCGTTGCGTTCTTTGTCGCCTTTTCAATGTATAAGAAGGGGAAGCCTGCAGCTAAAGGAATCCATATGGCCTTTCGCCTCTTATTGGTGTTAACGTTTGCGACAGGATTGTATCTGTATATCCAAATCATGGGGATGTCTGAAAATCCGGACGGTTTATACCATGCAAAAATCACCGGTGGTTTATTGTCACTCATCTTGGGTGAATTGACATTAGTTCGACTGAAAAAAGGAAAATCGTATTCTGGGTTCTTGCTCGGATTTGCGGTGCTCATACTCGTGACGATTTTCTTAGGATATTCGTTACCATTCGGTATGGAGTTCTTCTAATTCACTGTCCGGTTGAGAGTCGACCATCATTGTGTTCCGGCACAGCGATGGTCGACTCTTTTTATTTTGCGTTTTCCCGCCTCGATCGAGGAAAACAACGAAAAAAATGCTTTTATCTCCAGATAGCACTTTGTATACAGTCTGAAGCAAAAGTTTGATGCGTTTTTTTTGTTTACAAGTTGTTGTTATTTGGGAAAAGGGATGTATTACGTGGTAGAGAGGGGAACGCTTGTGGCACAGTTGAAAGAATGGACAAAGGTTTTTCGGGCGAGAAAATGGATGAAACGGGCGGAACCGGTTTTACCATTATGGCATGGATATATTGGCTATAAATATGGGTTGTTCGATGTCTTAGGTGCTGGCGCAACACAAGCAGAAGCCCAAATACGACTGAAGCAACCGCTTACAACAGAGGCATTATCGCGTTGGTTCGAGGTTGGTCTGGCAGTCGGACACCTCAAAAAGAAAGATTTACGGTACACGGCAACACGGCATGTCCTTCCAGAACTCTCGAAATCAGATGACCGCAGTATCGGCTTCATGTTATCAGAACTGATGGAACTTCATTTGCCGGCTTTATTTTCCTATCCGCAATTTTTAGAGGATGGTCAACAGAAGACCTTTAATGGAGAGGAACACGGGGACATCGTTGCTGAGACGTCCGCACTTGTCGAAACGGTTGCTTTTCCGGCAGTACGTCATATCATTCGAAATGAAAACGTTACGTCCTTACTTGATATCGGATGTGCGTACGGAGGATACTTACGAAAAATCCATGAAGCCTTACCGGAACTCCGTCTGGCTGGAATTGATATCGAAGAGTCTGTCATCGCTGAAGCGAAGCGACGCGATACGACAGGAGAAATTGATTTTGTTGTCGGAGATATTAAAACCTTTGAAGTAACGGAAACATACGATGGTGTCATGATGAACAACATTCTTTACTATTTCCCGAAGGAAGAGCGACTCCGTCTCCTCGAAGGTGTCCGTCGCTTCGTCAAGGACGATGGAACAGTTATTCTTGTCACACCACTTCGGGATAGTGAATACGGGGCGCCGTTCTCAGCTGCCTTTAACGCCTTCATGACGTTACACGAAAATTTATATCCGCTTCCTGGAAAAAAAGAATTGACTGAACAATTACATGCAGCCGGTTTTGAAAATGTATCGATCACACCATTTTTGAAAGAAGGAGCTTGGTATATCGTCACTGCAAACGCCACTTCCTAATCGGAAGCTTGGCGTTTTTACAGTTTGAAGGCACTTTAGATTTGTGGGCATAGTATGTGATTAGTATAATAGTTAAAACGACCAGAGAGAAAAAGGAGAGATTCGTGTGAAGCAGCGTGTAGCCGTTATTGGAGCAGGACCCGGAGGACTCGCCTGCGCTATGTTATTAGCAGGGCGAGGGGTAGATGTGACTGTGTACGAGAAACAAGCAGTCGTAGGTGGACGGACGTCACGTGTGCAAGTTGGTGATTATCAATTTGATCGAGGACCGACCTTCTTAAATATGCCCCATATTTTAGAAAATCTATTTACGAGCATCGGATTGAATTTGCACGATTATTTGGAACTGAAGGCACTGGATCCGATGTATACACTCTATTTCAATGGAGGAAAGGATCAGTTCACGATGACGACGGACCGAGACCGGATGAAGCAAGCAATTGAAGACCAGTTCCCGGGTAATGGAGAAGGGTATGATCGCTTTATGGCGGAACAAGCATTAAAACTAGGGAAGTTGATGCCTATCCTCCAAACGAAGCATGATCGATTGACGGATTATTTATCACCACGTGTGTTGACGGCGTTACCTCGGCTATCGTTAGGACGCTCGTTATATGATGTATTGTCGGACTACTTTACAAGTGAAGAATTAAAGTATTCGTTCACGTTCCAAGCAAAATACCTTGGTATGTCAGCTTGGGAATGCCCAGGCGGCTTTTCAATTCTATCTTACATGGAGCATGCTTACGGCGTTCATCATCCGATTGGCGGAATGAACCGCATCCCGGAAGCGATGAAACAAGCAATTGAGGACTTAGGCGGGAAAGTTCATCTGAATGCTGGAGTCGATCAATTGATTTTAGATGGAAAAGAAGCAACCGGTGTTATTCTAGAATCGGGAGAACATGTGTTATATGACGATGTAGTCGTAGGTGCGGATTTCGCTCATGCGATGAATCATCTCGTACCGGAAGGTGTTCTCAAAAAATGGTCCCGTCCGAAAATCGATCGTAAAAAATTCTCATGTTCGACATTCATGTTGTATTTAGGTGTCGATAAACGGTTTGACGCTCCGCATCATACGATTTATTTTGCGGAAGACTACGAAAAAAATGTCCGTGAGATGACGCAGACTCTTGAATTATCAGAAGACTTTTCGTTTTATGTTCAAAATCCTTCAATCATTGACACGACGCTTGCTCCTGAAGGCAAGTCATCTCTATATGTGCTCGTCCCAGTCCCGAATAATTATTCAGATCTTGATTGGGCAGTTGAAGGACCGAAGTTACGCCGGAAAGTCCTCGATGCACTAGAAGAACGTTCTCCTTATAAAGGTGTGGAAGGGGCAATTGAAGTCGAAGAAATGTTCACGCCTGACGATTGGGAAGCGATGGGGGTCCATCAAGGAGCGACGTTCAACTTAGGACATCAATTGACGCAGATGATGTATTTTAGACCACACAATCGGTTTGAAGAATTAGATCATGTCTATCTAGTTGGAGGCGGGACACACCCAGGTAGTGGCCTTCCGACGATTTTTGAGTCCGCTCGTATCACTGCCGATTTGTTGACTGGTGAAGTAGGTGTGACGAAATGAAGATTGGATTTGTAGGCGCGGGCGTCGGGACACTGCACGCGGCGCTCTTATTGACGAAACGCTATCCAGAGATTGATATTACAATCTACGAAAAGGAAGGGCGGGTCGGTGGTCGACTCGCTTCTGTCGACTTTGAGTCAGGCGGTCGGATTGATCAAGGGCCGACGATTGTCTTGATGCCTGGAAAATTACAGGAACAGTTAGCGGAAGCAGGACTCGATGGAGTCGAATTGTTACAAATCGATCCCTTGTACGATTTACATTTTGATGATGGGACGGTCGTGACGAAATTAGGTGATGTCGTCGATCAGGCAGTTGCGATTGAGCGACAGTTTGGAGAAGGCCGTGGCTTTTCTGAATTTATGCATCAAAAATCAAAGGATTATGACATCAGCGTCTCGAAATTTTTAGAGCGGAGTTATTTCCGTAAAACTGAATTGTTACAGCCAGGCATGTTGAAACCATTAGTAAAGATGCATGCACTTGAGACAGCGCATGATCATTTGAAGCGATATTTTAAAAATAAATACTTGCGAATGGCCTACAGTTTTCCGACGTTTTACATTGGTGGGAATCCTTACACAACTCCCTCGATTTACGGTTTGATTCCATATCGTGAACAAGCAGAAGGTGTCTGGTACGTTAAGGGCGGCTATTTCTCTTTAGCTGAACGCATGTATGAAGTATTGGTTGAACGCGGTGTTCGTTTTGAATTCAATCAGTCCGTTGAACGTGTCACGATTCAGGACGGGCAAGCGACAGGTATCGTAGTGGGTGATGCAGAATATCATTATGATAACGTTGTTTTAAACGGTGAGTTTCCATTGATGGAATACCTTGTCGAAGGGAAAAAACCGAAAGCCTATACGCCTTCTGGCGGAACGTTACTCTTGTATTTTAAAATGCGAGGAAAAGTCAATCTGCCGGTTCATCGTTTTTTGATGCCGAATGACCTAGAACCGTTGATGAACTCGATTTTCCATCAAGATGAACTACCAGAACATCCGGCTGTTTATTTGTTTAATCCGAGCAAGGTTGACGATTCGCTAACGGATCGTGAGGATAGTGTCGTCTATGCGTTAGTTCCTTCTCCGCGGAATTTTAATCGGGAGAAGTTCGAGCAACACGGTTTTATTGAAACCATCTTAACGAAAATTGAGAATCATCATCCAGGATTCCGTAATCAAATCGAAGAGATGCAAATCCGAACACCGCAAGACGCAAAAGAGTTTGGATTGTATGAAGGCGGAAGCTTTGGTATCGCACCGACGATTCGCCAATCAGCAGCCTTGAAAACGCAGGCGCGTCCTTATCCTGATATTGAACGATTATATGCAGTAGGTGCATCCGTCCATCCATGTGGAGGCGTTCCGATCGTCATGATGGGAGCGACATTACTTGTCAATCGTATGGAACAAGAGATGAGGTGGAAAAATGAATACAGTGACGCAGGCATACGCAACGTGTGAAGAAACGATTCAGAACGGATCAAAAACCTTTTATAAAGCATTTTCGTTATTACCAAAACAAGATCGATTAGCCGTTTATGCCATTTATACATTCTGTCGTTTTTTAGATGATGCCGTTGATGAATCCGACACACCTAAAGAAAGTTTGGAAGCCTTTTTAGAAGAATTTCGTTTGTTCCGTTCAGGATACCCTATAAAAAAGCCACTTTGGATTGCATTGACGGATGTCTTTGAACGGTATGAAATGGATGAGACGCCTTTCCTTGAGCTGGCGGAAGGTATGCGTTGGGACATCGAAAAAAATCGATATCAGTCACTCGAAGAAACAGAACAATACAGTTATTATGTTGCGAGTACGGTCGGCTTGATGCTGCTGCCGATTTTAGCACCGGGTCAACCGGAACTCCGTCAATCTGCGATTGAGTTAGGCATCGCGATGCAATTAACGAATATTTTACGGGACGTCGGTGAAGATGCAAAGCGTGGCCGAATCTATTTGCCGAAAGAATGGATGGATGAATACGACGTCACGCCACATTCTTTGCTCGCAGGAACGCCGTCTGGGGACTTCGTAGGTCTTTGGGAGGCATTAGCTCTACGCGCAGAGCATCTCTATGATGCAGCAAGTCCTTCGTTCGAGCGTTATCCAAAAGAAAGTCGACGGGCCTTAAAAGTGGCAGCATTGCTTTATCGTGGTATTTTGGATGCGGCACGCGATAACCAATATGATGTTTTTACGAAGCGGGCGTACGTAAGCCGCTGGCAAAAGATGAAGTTACTCGCAACGATTTAAAAGTCCATAAAAAAAGACCTTGGCGGGGACCAAGGTCTTTTTTTTATGTTTCGTCTAGACCGGGGAGTCTAAGACGTTTCTGAGCGATTTTTGAAACAGTTGAGCAGTTGCTAACAAGGCAGGTCAACAATTCACGGGGATGAACTGTATTTCAACGAGCTGCCTGTGAACTAATCAGGATGAGACGATCTAAGGGGGAACGTCGTAAATCATGCTGACAGTTCAAACGTAGAACTACTTCGTTTAAGTGGGTCTTAAACGATGAATCAAATAACCGCTGCAAGTGTGTTAAGTTCCTAAACGCTCTTGACTCGGGGAAGTCACCTTGCGCTTGATTGAGGATGTGGGGTCAATCACTACCTCTTGAACTCGAAGTAATCGTATCAAATCTTAGTTGTCCGTACAAGTAATCGATTTGCAATTCACATAACGTTCACAGGGATTGGGCAGCGCTTGACACGATTCGTTCACTTGCCAGTTTTCCTGAAAGCGTCACCATTGGACTACCGCCACCAGGATGGGTCGATCCTCCCGCGAAAAACAAATTGTGAACATTTTTTGAACGGTTGCTTGGGCGCATGAACGCATTGCGTGTACCATTCGAAGAGAGTCCATAAAGAGACCCATGATACGCAGAAAATTTTTGTTCGATATCGGTCGGTGTGATGCGTTGTTCGAAGACGACGTCCGATTCGATATCGATTCCGAACTGTTTCAGCCGTTGATTAATCAAGTGATCATACGTGTCGAAGTCGATGACGTTGCCTTCATTCGTCGCGGGTGCGTTGACAAGTATAAAGAGGTTGTCCCCAGCTTCGCCCATCTCAGGTGCCGTAACGGAAGAATTCGAAATGTAGATGGTCGGTTCTTCCGCGTAACGGTGTTCTTCAAAAAGGGCACGAAATTCTGCTTCATAATCCGATGAGAAGAAGACGTTATGATGGGCAAGCCCTTCAATTCGTCGCGTGAGCCCGATACAACGAACATAGGCCGAAATCGAAGGTTCCATTTGACTGGGTGTCGGGTTTTTAAAATCGGGTCGAATCGTTTCCGAAACGAGACGCGGGTATTGTGTCAATAGATCACCATTCATCACGACGAAGTCGACAGGTAAGTAATCGACATGGTTCAGTTCGATTTCTGTCGCAAGTCCATCCGTAACTTCGATTTGTGTGACTTCCTCGCCTAAGCGGAAAACGACGCCCATCTCTTGCGCCCGGCGTGCGAACCCTTCTGCGATTGCCGTATTTCCGCCACGAGTAAAGTAGACGCCGTCATTCAGTTCGAGATGAGCGATTAAAGCAAATGTCGCGGGCGCCTGATACGGACTACTACCAATATACGTCGCGTAACGATCGAGTGCCTGAATCAGTTGAGGATCCTTGAAATAGCTCTTGTGCAGCGAATGGATCGTTTTGAACGGGTGAACTTTGACCATATCTCGTAGTAAAGAGAAATTGAAATATGAATCGATATTGATAAAAAATTGCTGTTTAGCGATTCGGAATAATTCGGCGGCCTCTTCTTGATAGCCTGTGATATCATTTTTTGCTAATTGTCCGTTCGTAAAACGATCGATTTCCGTCCGCATTGCTTCTCGGCCATGCGTAAAAGTTAAGGTCCGCCCGTCAGGAAAGTGATTGGCGGTATGGCGTGCTAATTTTTCGAACTGGAAGTAATCATCGGGATCTGCTCCCGACTCCCGGATGACAGATTGAAAGACTTCGGGCATCGTGATGGTATTTGGACCGAAATCAAACCGGTGTCCTTCCGTGATCAGCGGCATCAATTTTCCACCAATATGATCATTTCGTTCAACGACAGTAACTTTAAATCCTTTTGAAGCGAGTGAAATAGCGGCACTTAAACCACCTAAACCGGCTCCGATGATAGCGACATGTTTCATAATGAACAATTCCTCCTTAAGAATAGGCCCGACCTTTCCAAGTGATTTCCCGTTTCCGAGCTCTTCGAATCATCGCCGTTGCAAGTAAGAGGACATAAAGACCGGTTGCGAACGGGTGCAACAACCAAACATGGCGAATCCGCGCCATCCGATCAATCCTGTATCGTGCGAGCAACAAGAGAGCAAGTCCACCAATCGTCTCCCAAGACGGAAAGAGGAGGGCAGCTGGTAGTAAAGAAAACTGTACGAGATAGAACAACAGGAAGTAACTGCCGACGAAGTAGGAGTCGTTCATTCCCCGAAAGACATTTTTGAGAAATCCCTGCCATACTTCACCGTTCGTAGCATACATGTCACAACTGACATAAGGGGCGACATGAACGAGTGTCGTCGTATGACCGTGTTGCTTAAACGTCCGACAGAGCTCTAAATCATCGACGAGTGCCGTTTGAATCGCTTGATGTCCCCCGACGTGTAAATAAGATGCACGTTCAACGATTACGACCATCCCGTTCGCAGCGGCAAAAGCAGGGTGCTTTACCTTGCGAAAAGCAAGCGGGAGATGTTGCGAAATTAAGACATGTTGCATCGGAATCAAACACTTGCCTAAAAACGTTGGTACAGGAAATGACGGAAAACCAGATAAAAAGCTAGCTTTTTCCTGTCGCATCGTCGCATATAGTCGAGGAATCGTATCCGGCATCAATGTAATGTCTGCGTCAAGAAATAACAGATAGTCTTCCTTTGCGACAAGTGATAGTTGATGGCAAGCATGAACCTTTCCCGCCCAATCTGAGGGGAGGTCGATTCCGTCAATGATTGTAAAGCGGTCATCCTGATGTGTCTGTTGCAACAGTAGGTTACGTGTCTCATCCGTTGAGCGATCTTCATAAAGATAGACATGCATATTCGGTCCGAGTGCGCGTTTGAGTGAATCAAGCAACTTCACGACATTTCGTTCCTCGTTCCGCAAGGGGATACAAATTGCGAGACTCGGTGGTGGAACGGGTGCAGCGAGTTTAGGGAGAAACATCAAGTTAATGAACGTATAGAGGCAAACAAGGAGCGAGAATATGAATAAAATCATGCTCATCGTCGAACCGCCTTTAGCCAACGCTCCGTTTTAACAGGAAGCGGGTCTGTTCGCTGCGTCAATACTTGATAAGCCTCGACATTTTCTGACATCGCATCAAGCCGGACATCATCATATAAGCGAGTCATTGCTGCTGTTAGAAATTCAGTCTGGTTTGAAGTACGACCAGGTGGTATTTCGATTTGGCGTGTTCGGATATAGACATCCGGTTGTTGTTCATGACTGAACGAATAATAAAATGAAAAAATGGAGACAGACCGGGCTGCTTTAGCAAGATAAGTCGCGCCGCTCGCGAGTTGAAGCGGTCGTTCTTCTTGATGGCGTTCTTCGCCTTGCGGGAACATCCAAACACTACTGCCTTCCTGCAAACGTTCCTTTGCGTAGTTGAGGCTCATCTTTACATCCTTTAAGGAGTCCCGGTTGATGGAAAAGGCACCGAGTCGTGAAAAGAAAGGGAAGCGCTTTAAGCCATGTTCATCAATCATGACGTACGGGTTTTGATGGAGTACGGATTGATCGAGATGAAATAAGATCATCCCGTCCCACCACGAACCATGTGTTGCAAGCATCAAACCAGGTACCGGTAAATCATCAGGGCGATACAATATTCGATGGAACTGTTTGCGGATGAGCTGCTCTTTCAAGTACAGATGAAAGGCTTGTTCAGCTAATTTGTTTTTTTGCGCCTTTTGCATGTAGTGCTCCTCCTTTCGTCAGCCAGTAAACAAGCAATGCTAGGCTACTGATTATCGTCACACCATAAAGGCCTGCGACACCAGCAGTCAGTCCAAATAAACCATGAAGCATCAAAAATAAGTACTGGTTGTTTCGTTCGAGCTCGGTGAACGTTGGCTTTTGTTCAAATCGTGCCATCAAAAGAGCGAAAACAAGTGCTGTTCCGTACCAACCGATAAAGTTTTGTGTTGGGATATCATAGTACAGACCCCCATCTTGCCAAAGCCAATACGATTTGACGTTCGCTGAGACCGGATCAATGGCCAAGTCGAGCCAAACAGCAAACAAGGGGACGAGGATCAGGGTGTTGTAACGAAACGGAAAACGCTTCGAGAATGCAAGACTTGCCCCCATAACGGACAACCAAGCTGCACCGATCGTGATTGGAACACCGAGTAACTGAACACCGAAGTCCGATTCATACCGATAGGTCCCGAATGGCCATCCGGTGTGGACACCAATTGATTCGATTAAAATAGACCCAAAGAAAATAAAAGGAATAATGAAGCGTCCTTTCGGTAAGACATCCCATAAGTAACAAGCGGCATACAGACCAGAAGCGAACAAAAAAACGGCATTTGCCCATTCGAGCCAAGGGGGTAATAATGAAAATCCGACTAAAATGAGCCCGATGACGAACCAAACTGTAAAGAATAACCAAAGGCGGCGCTGAAATATGGCCATGACGTATGTAAACCTCCATTCATTAGCATGATGTCACTAGTATACCCATATCCATCTGACTCGAGCGAGCATGGAGGGGCAGATCAAAAAAACAGACCGTCAAAAGACGGTCTGTTCAGCAGTAAAGCGTTTAATGTTGCTTTTGTTTTTTTCGTTTGACGAATGAAAAGAGTAAAAAGGCAATATAAAGGGGGACGGCAATAAACCAAAACGTCGACCATTCGTTACTCCGGGCAATCATGACATACGTGACATAGAGTAACGTGAACGTGATGACGAATGTATGGCGCGGCACTGGAATATCTTTGAAACTCGGAATCTTGACGCGACTGACCATCAAGAAGGCAAGTCCCGTAAAGGCGAGCGGAACCATTAAATCATTCATTCGTCCACTAAACAGCGTGACGACAGCTAAAATCCCACCTGCTGCCGTAATCGGTACACCTGAGAAGTAGGTGGACGCGACATTTGTTGCTGAAAGGTTGAATCGTGCCAAGCGAAATGCTCCGAATAAAGGGAACAAAGCGGCAACGAGTAAGCCGATTTCACCAAAGTCGTAAAAATAAGTGTAATATGCCATCATTGCGGGGGCGACACCGAATGTGACGACATCGGCGAGCGAATCAAGTTCCTTCCCAAAATCGCCAGCGACACCGAGCATCCGTGCAATCCGACCATCTAAACTATCCAACATCATGGCGATGACAATCAACAGTGTGGCATTTTGAAAATCTCCCCGCGCCGCCATGACGATTGCGAGAAAACCACAATATAAATTCCCGAATGTAAAGAGATTCGGGATTGAGTTACGAACACGTTCTTTCCACAAAATGATTCCTCCTGCCACTTCTTCGATACTACTCATCATATCATATCTAGCTGTTCGTATCAGCGGTTTCGATAGAGAATCCCACTAGTAAATTCCAATAAATCATCCGGAGACAATTTGATTTGCTGTCCCCGTTTACCAGCTGAGATGATGATGAACGGTTGACCGATGGCACGGTCGGACAGGAAGACGGGAAAAGCTTTTTTAGCTCCGATTGGAGAAACACCGCCACGGACGTATCCTGTCAGACTTTCTAATGCCTTCATTGGAACCAATGACATTTTCTTCGCACCAGATGCCCGAGCGACCGCCTTCAAGTTAACCTCTTCTTCGCCAGAGATGACAGAGAACAAGTAGTTTTTTTGATCGTCCTCTAAAACTAATGTTTTAAAAACCGATGAAAGCGGGAATTTAATTTTTTCAGAGACGGCTTGAGCGGACAAATCGCTCAAGTCGACCGGATAAGAAATAGATTCAAAGGAAACGTTAGACTGCTTCAGTAGCCTTTCTGCGTTCGTTTTGCTCATGAGATTCTCCTTTAGTGAGGGAATATTGAACCCACTTACGACCGTTCCAGCGTTTCAGTGCGAAGATACCACGGAACCATTCGTCGGCTGAGAAGGCAATCCAGATACCGAGAAGTCCGAGACCGAACTGAAGTCCGAGTACATAACTGACAACGACAGCGATTCCCCACATCGATAGGACACCGATTGTGACCGGGAAGCGGACGTCTCCTGCTGATTTCAACGTTCCCATCAAGACGATATTCAGCGCGCGTCCTGGTTCGAGGATGACACTTGCCCAGAGCAACGGAATACCGATGGCAATGATTTCAGGGCTCGATGTAAAGAGTGACATGATGGATGTCCCGAACGCTGCGATTGCGACGGCTGATACGAAACTTGCGAAGACAGCGATTTTTAATGTCTTGATGCCACGTGCATGTGCCTGTTCAAATTGTTGTGCTCCAACTTGGCGGGCGACTAACAATTGTGTTCCTTGGGCAATTGCGAGACTGAACAAGAAGCAGAGCATTGTGATGTTTGAGACGTAAACGCGTGCAGACAAGGCAGCTTCACCAATTGTTGCGATGAAACCAGTGATGATGAGCTGTGAAAACTGATAAGAAATTCCTTCTCCGGCTGATGGAATTCCGATGTTCATGATGCTCTTAATGTCTTGACGGTTGATTTGAATTAAATCTTTTAAACGAAAACGTAGTGATAATTTACGGTAAACGACAAAGAATAACAGTGTGACGGCAAAAGCACGTGCGATGACGATCGACCACGCGACACCTGCGACGCCGAGTACCGGAATACCGAACAGACCGAGTACGGCGATGACGTTACCGAAGGCACTGACGAAGTTCATCAAAAGAGTGACGTACATTGCATTTTTTGTGAAACCATGACTCCGGAGGATTGCTCCGAGTGTTAACGAAATGGCTTCTAAAAATAGGAATAAGCCAACAATCTTTATGAATGTTTCGCCGTAAACTAATGTTTGTCCTTCTAATGAGAAGAAACCTAATAATTGTTTCCCGGTTAGGGCGACGAGTACAGATATGATTAATCCGATGTAAAGATTAATCGAGAAGGCAGAGCGGGCGGTTTGACGTGCATCTTGGACACGTTTTGCACCTAGGTACTGACCGATGATGATTGTCGCTCCGACAGATGTGATATTAAATAAAATAATAAAGATGTTCAAAACCTGGTTCGAGACACCGACAGCGGCTGCTGCACTGTCGGAGTAGTAACTTAAGATTAATGTCGCGATGATCCCTAAACTCATATGCAACGCGATTTCGATGAATAATGGCCAAGTGATTTGGAATAATGTTGGTTGTTTTACAGTTTTCATAAAATTAAATTCCCCTTTTAAGTCCTTAAAACATTTTGTCTTACTGTATCTTTTGGAAACTATACGCCTTCAATTTTCATAATGAAAGTGAAAAACAAAGCTTTCATAAAAAAAACGGGGATTTAAAAGGATTTTCATAAAACATCACGAATACATCATAATGAATCGTTGTTCACTTTTGAAAGGTAGGGGAATGTGATGAATTCTGAAGTAGAGTACACGGTAGCATCGAGCGTAGCAACGGTGACGTTAGCTCGTCCGGAACGATTAAATGCCTTAACATCAACACTTTTAAATGAATTAGCAGATTCAATCGAGGAAGCCAATCAAGATGAAGCAGTCCGTGTCATCGTATTAACTGGAAAAGGACGCGGCTTTTGTGCCGGTCAAGATTTAAAGACGGTCTCACCAGGAATGGACCATGGCGATTATTTGAAAAGCTATTATCATCCCGTTGTCCGTGCATTAGCCGGATCGAAAAAGCCGATCATCGCAGCAATCAATGGTGTGGCAGCAGGAGCAGGACTGTCGTTGACACTCGCATGTGACTTCCGGATTGTTCAGGAAGATGCAAAATTGTCACTCGGCTTCATTAACATCGGTCTCGTCCCGGATGCTGGAGCACCATACTTCTTACCGCGTTTAATCGGTTCGGCGAAAGCACTCGAATTAGCGCTGCTTGGTGATACGATAACAGGAAAGCAAGCAGTCGAGTTTCAACTCGTGACAAAAGCGGTCGCAGCTGACCGGTTTGAAGAGGAAGTAATGGATTTTGCTCAGCAGCTCGCAGCGCGACCGACAAAAGTAATTGCGTATATTAAACAACTTCAATCAGCAAGTTTCGAGTCGACGCTCGATGATATGTTGGCACAGGAAATTATCTACCAATCACGTGCCGGTAAAACGGAAGACCATCAACGTGCGGTTCAAGCATTTCTTGAAAAAAAACCGCCTGTTTTTACCGGACGTTAAAACGACTTATTTTAATATCAGTGAAACAAGCAGGACCACTTCCGTTGTAATCGGAAATGGTCCTGCTTGTTTTAGCGCATTTTTTGTTTGATTTTTTGGGCCGTAGCATGTGTTTGATCGGTTAACCTACTCGAGAGACGAAATAGTAAAATTCCTAGAAAAGCGGAGACGAAAATATATAACCCCGTCAGCGTGATGAAGGCGCCGCTAGCGAGTGTAATAAAAAGAATTGAAAATTCTCCGCGTGGTCCTAAGCAAAAACCGGATTCGATGGCATGGTAGTTTGACAGCCCGAATGAACGGCCACCGAAGAATCCGACCAAAAATTTAGATAACAGCCCCCAGATGACGAGTGCCAAAAAGAACCAGTCTAAAGGCAGTCCTTCCGTCAATTCAAACGACATCCCGAATGCAATGAAAAAGAGAGGGAGCAGTAAATCTTGAAAAGGTGTGACGAGCCGCTTCAAGTAGCGTGTTTCCTTTAGTTCAGTCAACAAAATCCCGACGATGAAAGCACCGAGTACTTCTGATAAACCGAACATGATACCGACACCTGAAAAAGTTAAAATCAAGCCGATGATTCCAATTCCGGCGTCAGGATGCCGGTACAAGGAACCAATGATCCGTTCTTTTCTGCGAATAAAGACGGTTAGTAAGATTAAAGCACTGAACAGAAAGAGAAAACCCGCGAAAATGGACCCTACTTTGGCAAATGTAAAAGGTTCTGTACCAAGTATAAACGGTGCCGTCGTCAAGAGAAGCGGGGCAATCAAATCTTCAAAAATAAGTAACGATAAGACAAAGCGATTAACGTCCTTGTGTTTGTCTGGCTCACGATCGAGCAAACGGGCAGAAATCGAAGAACTCGTCGCATATAAAACGCAGCCGATTAAAAAGGCTTCAGGAATGGAAAAGCCAAACGCAAGCGTCAGGAGGAATGTTCCACCAAAAGATAACGCAACATCAATTAATCCGGCTTTCCACACGTGGCGTAGTTGACTGAGCAAGTCAGCAATTGAAAATTTAAGTCCCAGCAAAAAAAATAGAACGATGATTCCCGCTTCACCGCCTAACTTCAATTCTTCAGGTGCATCGTAATAAAGCCCGATGGCAATCCCGATTAAAATGAAAGCGAGGATACTCGGAAGGTGGAAACGTTCACTCAAATAACTGATTGCAAATAAGCCGATGAGAATAAGACCGGCATAAAAAAATAATTCCATAGCGAGCACGTCCTCCTTTTATGTTTTCCTTTACCCTAGAAAAGCATCAAAATAACTATTAGATGAGTTTCAAGGGACAGAAAATGAAGTAGGAGGGAAAACTCGCTGATTTTGTTTCTTCCTTCCTGTACTTGCCCGTGACAGTACTTGTCCCCGCATAGCTAGAAACAGGTAAGAATGGGATTAAGAAGCAACAGCTTGCGCTTTGTCCGAGAAAAGTAACGAAAAGGACGTGTCCAATATTACTTTGTCGACACGTCAAAATACGGCATCCATCTCGAAACGAGACAGATACCGTATTGATTAAAGGACTTGGACGATTGTTCCTGCATAAGGTGGAAGTGTTACTTCTAAAGAAGGAAGTGGTGAATTCGAGAACAAATCCATGCCTTGTCCTGCCGCTGGTGCGGGAAGTGTTACTTGCTGATTCGAGTTGTTGAAGTAGATGTAGTAAGTTCCATCTTCGCTCGTTCGACGCATGACGATCGAATTCGTCTCGTCATCCGCATGAACGAATGAAATGTGTCCGTTATTCGCAAGAGTCTTATGCTGTTGCCGCAGTTGAAGTAAATGTTTTGTATACATCAAAAGGTTTAAGTCCTGTTCTTCTTTGTCCCATGGCATACATTTACGGCAACCCGGATCTTGATCCCCATCGAGTCCGATTTCATCGCCATAATAGATGACGGGACTACCGGAAAACGTCAACATCGATAGTAAGAGGAGACGCATCTTATTTTTGTCATGGCCGGCACGCGTCAAGGCGCGCGGTGTATCATGTGAGCCGATTAAGTTAAATGTCACTTCGTTGACGTTCATCGTATTCGAGAAGAGAACGTGTGACATTTCATTGGCATACGCCGTCGCCTTCGTTTTATCAAGGGCAAAGAAGTTTAACGCTGCGTTCGTAAACGGATAGTTCATGACGGCATCAAATTGATCACCGAGTAACCACTCTTGCGAATCATGCCAAATTTCTCCAAGTATATACGTTTCAGGATTTGCTTCTTTGACGACCCGACGGAAATCACGCCAAAAAGCGTGGTCGACTTCATTCGCGACATCTAATCGCCAACCGTCGATTCCGAATTCCTCGACCCAGTAGCGGGCGACGTGAAGAAGGTATGCTTTTACTTCAGCATTTTCTGTATTGAATTTCGGCATCTCAGGCACAAAGGCGAACGTATCATAGTTCGGCATCGGTTCTGTGACGAGTGGGAAGTCGCGGAGGTGGAACCAATCACGGTAAGACGAGTTGCTACCGTGTTCACGGATATCAGCGAAGGCTTCGTGATGGAATCCGGCATGATTGAAAACGGCGTCGAGCATGATACGAATGCCATTTTCATGTAGAAGGTCGACCATTTGTTTAAATTTTTCTTTTGTTCCGAACTGTGGGTCGATTTCGAGATAGTCGATTGTATCGTATTTATGATTTGATTTCGCTTTAAAGATAGGACAGAAATAAATGCCCGTAATACCAAGCTCAACCAAGTAGTCGATGTGATCAATCACCCCTTGGAAATCCCCACCGAACAGATTCGTTGTCGTCGGTTCTGTACTATTCCAAGGCAATGTACCGGTAGGGTCGTTCGATGGATCACCATTCGCAAAACGATCAGGGAAAATTTGGTACCAGACCGTATCTTTGACCCAAGCGGGTGATGTGAAGACATCGATTTTATTTAAGTAAGGTACACAGAAGTAGTAACCGGTATCATCAAGTGGTTTTTCATTGAACCACCCACGTTCTGTGAAAACTTGTGTTGTTTGCCCATCGTGTAACCGGAAACCATAGCGAAGACGACGGAATGGGGGGATGACATCAATAAACCAGTAATCATATAATTCGTCTGAACCACTTCTTTTCATTGATGTTTCGAATGTGTTCCAATGATTTGTTTTCGATGGATCGAAGTTCCAGTCCGCATCATCGGGATTTTCAGTATGCCAATCATACGGGTCTCCCCAAATCAGTTCGACATGCTCAACATCATTTTTCTTAGTTTGGAGACGGATATGAATCGTGTTTTCGTCGTACTTATAGACGAACGGAGACATGGCGCGATGGAATACGGCTTCTTTGAGCATAATGGTCACTCCTCTAGTGCAATCGATTGCACTCTAATGTAATGGTCCTCGAACTAAGAATAGTAAAGCGCTTTCTTAAAGTCAATTAGAATGGGTGAAAACGAGAATTCCAAAAGATAATTTTATGATTTAATGCAATCGATTGCATTAAAGTGCGCAATTAAATTAAATGTAAACGTTTTCTTTTTTGGGTAATAAAAATTTTAGGGAAGTTTATTCGATTAAATACTTTTTTAGAATGTTTTTAAAATGTAGGAAAATAATTAATAAAAAGGACTTGTCAAAAGGGATTTAGATTGTATAATAAAAATGTAAAGGTGATGCAAACGTTTTCATAAAACGCTTACAACTACTCAGTTGTTATCATGAGAAAATGGTTGTGCCTTTATGCAAACGTTGTGCATTAGAACTTATCATTCGTACGTTAACTTGGGGAGGAATTTTCAATCATGGAAATGAAAAAACTTGTAGCAGGTCTTTCGGTATCGGTAATGGCAATCGGTGCTCTCGCAGCATGTGGTGGCGGAACAGATTCAGACTCTTCATCGAATACATCAGGCGATGGTGGCAAACCAGATAAAATCGTTATTTGGGAAGATACTGAAAAAGCCGAAACAACAAAAGCAGCGGCAAAAGCGTTTGAAGAAAAAGAAGGCGTAAAAGTTGAAGTTAAAGAAGTCAAAATGACAGATCAACAGAAAAAAGTTGCACTTGACGGACCTGCTGATAAAGGACCAGATATCATTCTTCTTCCACACGACCAGATTGGGACAGTCGTTGACCAAGGATTGATCACTGAACTTAAAGATGGTGAAAAAGCACTTGAGCCATTCATCGATACAGCAAAATCTGCTGTCACATTTGATGGTAAAGTGTACGGCTATCCAAAAGCTGTTGAAACACCGATTCTCCTTTTCAACAAGGATGAGTTAAAAGAAGCACCAGCTTCAATGGATGATCTCTATAAAGTATCAACGGAACAGAAAAAAGACGGCAAGTATGGTTTCCTCGCACTTTGGGATAACTTCTACTTCGCACACGGTCCGATTGCTGGGTACGGTGGATATGTCTTTAAAGATAACGGTGGAAAACTTGATCCTGCAGACATCGGCTTGAACAATGCTGGCGCTGTCGAAGGAATGGACTACATCGGCAAATGGTACAAAGAAGGTCTCTTCCCGAAAGGGTTGATCGGCGGTGGCGGCGGTCAAGCGATGGATCAATTGTTCGGTGACAAGAAAGCAGTCGCTGTCATGAACGGACCATGGGCAGTCTCAAGCTATAAAGAAAAAGGCATCAACTTAGGAGCATCGGCGCTTCCGAAGCTTCCGAACGGTGAAGCAATCAAAACATTCGTAGGAGTTAAAACGTATGCGGTTTCTGCATATTCTAAAAATCCGGAATGGGCTGAGAAATTCCTTGCTACATTAACAGGTGAAGAAAACGCGAAAGCGATGTTTGAGAAATACAACGAGATTCCACCGGTCACTTCACTCCAAGAAGATGCATCGATTAAAGATAACGAAGTTGCAGCAGCAGTCTTCGCTCAGTCTAAAGACGGTGTGCCAATGCCGAACATCGCCGAGATGGGACAAGTTTGGGAACCAATGGCAGCAGCACTTCAACTTGTTGCAACAGACAAGCAAGATGCTCAAAAATCAGCAGATGACGCTGTCAAACAAATCAAGCAACAAATCGAAGCGAACAATCAATAAGTCGTCGTTTCCCAATTGAATCACTAAAAAAGAATTAAAGAGAGGGGGATCATTGATTCCCCCTCATCTTTATGGTTGGAAGAGAAGCCTGAGGTCAGACATGACCTTTGGAAAGGAGAACAGACGATGGCTGCCATTACGACACCGAAACAAACGGACCCGACACCGGAACTACAAACGAATCACCGCAAAATTGCTTCGTTGATTTCAATTGTCCCAGGTTTAGGGCAACTGTATAATAAACAATTTTTAAAAGGCGCGATATTCTTTATCGTCGTCCTGTCATATTTTTTAGTCAATTTTGATTTGTTTTTTAAAGGAGCCGGGAATGGACCAGGGGATCGCGGTGCGATCTGGGGTCTGATTACACTCGGTGAGGTAGCAGGCGTAAGGGGAGATCACTCGATTTTCTTAATGGTCGAGGGAATCATCGCGTTGATTTTACTTGTGTTTGGTATTGCCATTTACGTCTGGAACTTTATCGATGCGTATCGAATCGGTAAACTGCGTGATTTAAATGTAGAAGTACCTTCACTGAAGATGCAGCTACGGAATTTCCGTGATAACGGGTTCCCGTATGCTATGCTGATTCCATCGTTGGTACTACTCGTCTTCACAGTCGTTTTACCGTTGATTTTTACATTCTTGATTGCTTTTACGAACTATAAATTCAATAACTCGCCACCAGCCAAGCTCGTCGACTGGATTGGCATTCAAAACTTCTTAAACATTTTCACGGTCGATATTTTCCGTGATACGTTCATCAGTGTGTTAGGTTGGACGCTCGTTTGGACAGTTGCTTCGACGACAGGCGTCATCGCAATCGGAATTGGTCTGGCTGTTCTCTTGAACCAAAAAGGTCTTAAAGGGAAACGCTTCTTCCGTTCAATTTTGATTTTATCGTGGGCGGTACCGGCTTTTATCACGATTTTGATTTTCCGTTCAATGTTCAATGAAACATTTGGCGTCTTTAACACGACGTTGCTCCCGGCAATCGGAATAGGCGGTGGTGTCGAGTGGATGACTGACCCGACGTACACACGTCTCGCACTGATCGGGATTCAGTGGTGGCTCGGATTCCCGTATATCATGACGCTCACGACAGGAATCTTACAGTCGATTCCGGAAGATCTATATGAAGCGGCGACGATTGACGGGGCGACTTCAGGTGAAAAATTCCGTTTGATCACGTTACCGATGATTTTATTCGCGACAGCTCCAATCTTAATTACGCAATACACGTTTAACTTCAATAACTTCAACATCATCTATCTCTTTAACAATGGTGGACCGGCTGTACCGGGACAATCTGCGGGTGGAACCGATATCTTAATCTCCTGGATCTATAAGCTATCGCTCGGTTCAAATCCACAGTATGGTTTCGCAGCAGCAATTACACTCGTACTGTCGTTCTTCATCATGACGATTGCCGTCATTCAGTTTAAACGTTCAAAATCATTCAAAGATGAGGATATGATCTAATGAGAAAACAAAACCGAATCAATATGGCGTTGTCATACCTCATTTTGACGATCGCCTCGATTATTATTGTCTATCCACTACTTTGGGTTGTCGGGACTTCGCTCAACCCGGGGAAAAGCATTACTTCGGACATCTTCCCGAGTAATCCGACACTCATCCATTACTTCGATCTGTTTGATGCGACACAAACGGATTACGGCATGTGGTATTTGAACACCATCAAAATCGCTGTCATTACAATGGTCGTCTCGGTCGCATTGATCACGTTAACGGGCTATATCTTCTCACGTTACCGGTTCGTCGGGCGAAAAAATTCGTTGATTTTGTTCCTCGTCTTGCAGATGGTTCCGCAATTCGTCGCGATCATCGCGATTTATGTGTTGCTCAACATGCTCGATTTGTTCGATACACATCTTGCGTTGATTCTTTTATACTCTGGTGGAGCGATTCCGATGAATACGTATCTCGCCAAAGGATATTTTGATACAATACCAAAAGAGCTAGATGAAGCGGCACGAATGGATGGGGCAGGTCATCTTCGGATTTTCTGGCAAATCATCCTTCCGCTTGCTAAACCAATGGTTGCTGTCATCGCTTTGTTCAATTTCATGGCACCGTTCAATGATTTCATCCTGGCGTCACTTGTTCTCCGTTCGCCGGAGAAACAGACGCTTGCGGTCGGATTATACAACATGGTTTCTGAGCAATTTGATAACAACTTCACGTTGTTTGCGGCAGGTGCCGTTTTATCTGCAGTCCCAATCGTCCTTCTGTTCTTCGCCTTCCAGCGCTACTTCGTATCTGGATTGACGGCAGGTGGAACGAAAGGGTAATAAAGGAGGAATTAGCGGCATGAGACGAGGCGTGATGCTTCTCTTCTTGCCGCTTCTCTTGTCTTTCGGACTTTTTCCGCAGACGAGTGAAGCAGCAAATTGGGAAAAGGAACGAATGTATTTTATTATGATCGACCGGTTTGAGAACGGGAAAACGAGTAATGATATCGATGTGAACAAGGACGATCCGAAAGCTTATCATGGTGGTGATTTGGCAGGGGTGACGAAACGCCTTGATTACATAAAAGATGAAGGATTCACGTCAATCTGGTTGACACCGGTCTTTAAGAATCGACCGAATGGCTATCATGGTTACTGGACGGAGGATTATTATAAAATCGATCCCCATTTCGGAACAAAAGAAGAATTTAAAACATTGGTCGACGAAGCACACGAGCGTGACATCAAAGTTGTTCTTGATTTAGTTGTCAATCATCTCGGACCAAATCATCCGCTTGTCGAAGAAAAGCCGGATTGGTTCCATGAAGAACAACCGATTATGAATTGGAACAATCAAGTCGAAGTCGAAAACAACTGGTTATTTGATTTGCCAGATTTCAATACTGAAAATCCAGAAGTCGTCGATTATTTGGTTGACGTCGCGAATTACTGGGTCGATGAGACAGGAATCGATGGGTATCGTCTCGATACGGTCCGTCATGTTCCGCCGGCATTTTGGAAGGAATTCATTCCGGCCGTCAAAGAAAAACATCCGGACTTATTTTTACTCGGAGAGGTATTCGATGGTGATCCGCGAAAGATTGCGACCTATTCAGAGCTTGGATTTGATTCCGTGACAAACTTTCCTTTCTATTACGGGATAAAAGATCAATTTGCCCGCAAAAATGGTTCAGCGGAAGAACTCGATTCAGTTTATAATCGAGATATCACATTTAATCCGAAAGCGATGTCGCTCGCGACATTCATTGATAATCATGATTTGAAACGATTCATTACAGAAGCGAAAATCGGTGGAACTTCAGATGAAGAACGCCAATTACGCCTCGCGTTATTCGCCCTATATGCTGCTCCAGGTATGCCGGTCGTCTATCAAGGAACGGAAGTCGCCATGCCGGGTGGTGAAGATCCGGGGAACCGAATGATGATGGAGTTTGATAAAAATGAAAAGATGCAGGAGTATGTAAAAACGTTGAATCAGATGCGTCAAGACTACCCAGCGTTCGCGACAGGGAAGCAACGCTTGTTAGGAAAGACGGATCATATGGCCGTATACGCTCGAGAATCAAAAAATCAGACGGCGATTTACGCAATCAATCTAGGAGAGAAGAAAACGACGATGCGGATTAAAGCTTCTGAAATCGGTGATGATCAACGTCTGCGAGGATTATTATTTTCCGATCTCGTCCGACAAGATGGAGATGCCTATGAAATTACATTGGATGGCAGTAGTGCGAATGGATATATCTTAGAAGATTCTCAAGTGAACTGGTGGTCACTTGTTGCGATTGGATCCATTGCCCCAATCCTTGCGTTGATTCTTCTCTTGGTCCATCGCAGACGCGTCAATCGTTCGAACGAAAAACAATAAAATACATTTGTAGGGAAATGATGAGGTGAAGGGGATGCAAGTCACAATTAAAGACGTCGCTAGGGAAGCGAACGTCGCACCATCGACGGTCTCACGTGTCATCGCGAATAGTCCGCGAATCAGTCAAAAAACAAAAGAACGTGTTCGACAAGCAATGGAAGATCTCGGTTATTATCCGAACGTCCATGCTCGGAGTTTAGCGAACCGGACGACGCAAGCAATTGGTCTCGTCATGCCGAGCGCAGCGACGAAAACACTTCAAAACCCATTCTTTTCAGAAGTCATCCGTGGAATCAGTACGAAAGCGCATCAAAATGGGTACTCGCTTTATATGACGACAGGCGTGTCGGAAGAAGAAGTATATGAGGGCGTCGTCTCGATGGTTCAGGGCCGTCGCGTCGACGGAGTTGTCGTTTTATATTCAAGAACCGATGATAAAGTCGTACAATTTCTTCAAGAATCGAAGTTTCCCTTCGTCGTCGTCGGGAAACCGTTCAGTGACTCATCGCAAGTCACGTATGTCGACACGGATAATTACCTTGCCGGTCGTGAAGTGACAAAGTATTTGCATCAGCTCGGACATGAATGTATTGCCTTCGTTGGCGGGTCACAAGACTTAGCGGTCACGCAAGAACGCGTCGGTGGGTATAAAACGGCTTTAATGGAAGAGGGTCTTCCGGTCGAGGATAACTATATCGTCAGTGCACCATTCATGACGACTGGTGGGGCTGACGCCGTTAAACGATTGATGTCACTCGATCATCCGCCGACTGCCGTCGTCGTCAGTGATGATATGATGGCGCTCGGCGTCATGAGTACGTTGAATGAGATGGGGATTAGTGTCCCGGACCAAATGGCGGTCGTCAGCTTCAATAACCTGTTCATCGCTGAGTTTTCGAGTCCGCCATTGACCTCGGTCGAAATCAACATCTTTGGTCTAGGATTTGAAGCGACGAATTGTTTGATTGAACAAATCAATGAAGATGCGACGCCGTATGGTAAACGTGTCATCGTCCCGCATTACCTCGTCGTTCGTCAGTCTTGCGGGGGTCCAAAAAACGAATGAAAACCAGTGACTTCATCTCGCCCGGAACGGGGCTCGAGATGAAGTTTTTTTTATGCTATGAACAAAAAAACACAAAGAAACTAAAGTGGAAAGTAAGTTATTAGGAACGGTTTCACAAAAAGAAATTTATTTTCGTGCAAACGATTGCATTAAGCTGTTTTATGTGTAAAATAAAGAATGTACAGAAACGTTGAAACGCTTACAAATGACGATGAAAACGTTCGAAATCGGCAATGATAAAAGGAGCGACTGATGATGAAACGATTATTTGATATGAATGAATGGAAAATTATAGAGCAGGGGTTCCATCCTGAGGATAACCGTCTCGCCGAATCGATGACTTCGATTGGGAATGGCCATATGGGGATGCGTGGTAATTTCGAGGAAGATTACTCAGGCGATACACACCAAGGAATGTATGTGGCAGGTGTCTATTATCCGGATAAAACACGTGTCGGCTGGTGGAAAAATGGCTATCCCGAGTACTTCGCAAAAGTATTGAACGCAGTCAATATCATGGGTATCCGTGTTTCGATCAATGGTAAGAATGTCGATTTGAATGAGTGGGAAGTCGTCGATTTTAAGCGTGAACTTGATATGCAACATGGTGTTTTGACACGAACGATGTTACTTAAGAATGGCGTCGAAGAGACGAAGATTGAATCGACGCGATTCTTCTCAATCGTGACAAAAGAAATCGCAGCACTCCGTTATACGGTCACACCGATCAACTTTGAAGCGGAAATCATCATCGAGTCGTATCTTGATGCGGATGTCGAGAACGAGGACTCGAACTACGATGAAAAATTTTGGCTCCCGGTCGAACATGGGACGGAAGAGCGTTTCGGATATGTCACGTCGAAAACAAAAAAACTCGATTGGCACGTAACGGCGGCGATGATTACAGATGTTGAAGGCGCATTTTGTGAAGTCGTTGAAGGGACGTCACAATACGTGGCGAACCGCTTTACGAAACAAGTCGAACCAGGTGAAGCGGCGACGGTAGAGAAAGTAGTCGCGCTCGTGACAAACCGTGATTATGAAGTCGAACATTTACTGGAGCAGGCAATGAAGCGTGTCAATGAAGCGTTCGAACTGGGATTCGATACCGTCCTCGCACAGCATGAGGCCGCTTGGTTGAAGCACTGGGAAGAAGCAGACGTTAAAATCGAAGGTGACGTCGAAGCGCAACAAGGGATTCGCTTCAACATCTTCCACATGTTCCAAACCTACACAGGAGAAGACTCCCGGTTGAACATCGGACCAAAAGGATTCACCGGCGAAAAATATGGTGGCGCGACCTACTGGGATACGGAAGCGTATTGTCTCAACTTCTACCTTGCGACATCAAAACCTGACGTCGCGTGGAACTTGTTGAAATACCGTCATAATCAATTGCCGCAAGCAAAAGAGAATGCAGACAAGAACGTCGGTATGAAAGGTGCACTCTATCCGATGGTCACGATGAACGGGGAAGAGTGTCACAACGAGTGGGAAATCACCCATGAAGAAATTCACCGGAACGGCGCAATTGCGCATGCGATTTATAACTATACGAACTATACAGGGGATACGTCATATCTCGGACAATACGGGTTTGAAGTCCTTGTCGAAATTGCGCGGTACTGGGCGAGCCGTGTCAACTATGTCCCGCAAAAAGACGTCTACATGATCCTCGGTGTGACAGGACCGAATGAATATGAAAATAACGTCAACAATAACTGGTATACGAACTTGATGGCAGCATGGTGCCTTGAATACGCGCAAACCGTCCATCGTCATTTAGCGGACAACGAGCCGGACCGTCTCGCCGAGTTGATGCATCAATTAACATTGACGGATGAAGAGCTTGCGCAGTGGGCCGACATCGATCAAAAAATGTATTATCCAAAAGATGAGACGGAGCCGGCAGTTTTCATGCAACAAGACGGCTTCATGGATAAAGAACAAATCATGGTTGCTGATCTTGATCCGAAACACTTGCCACTCAATCAAAACTGGTCGTGGGATCGTGTCCTCCGGTCTGTATTCATTAAACAAGCAGACGTCTTGCAAGGCCTTTACTTCTTGACGGATCGTTTCTCGATTGAGCAAAAGAAAGCGAACTTCGACTTCTATGAACCACGTACGGTGCATGAATCGTCGCTCTCACCTTGTATCTATTCCATCATTGCCGCTGAAGTCGGATATGAAGAAAAGGCGGTTGAATTGTATCAACGTTCTGCACGCCTCGATCTGGATAACTACAACAATGATACGGAAGATGGTCTTCACATCACGTCAATGGTCGGATCATGGATGTCGATCGTGCATGGTTTTGCCGGACTCCGTGTTCAAGAAGGAGTATTATCCTTCAATCCGATGTTACCGCAAGGCTGGACGAGTTATTCGTTCCGGATGCAGTGGCGCGGTCATCATATCCATATTCACGTCAAACAAAATGAAATCTCGATTGAGCAATCTGTAGGTGAAGCATTCTCGTTGAAACTCCATAATCAAGTCGTTGACGTACCAGCTGAAGGTAGCGTCACGGTTCCTTCTTCAATGACGGTCTAAAAATTAGAACGAATCAGGTGTATATGATTGACACAAAACCGGACGATTTTCGAAATTCTTGATGAATCTCGAAAATCGTCCGGTTTTTCGAGTTGTTTTCGTTCAGTCATCGCGCGGACACATGAGAGCGCTACCAAAAAAAGAAATCAATTTCTTTCGCATTCTTGACTATCCGCTGTCATTTGTTATGTGCTAAAGTGTTCCAAGATAGTTCAAGCAGGAGAGGAGAACGAGGTGTGACAGCAGTTGTGAAGGAAAATATTTTAAAGGTAATGGTCGCTTCGATTGGTGGGTTCGTCATTGCGGTCGCAATGAACTGGTTCTTGATTCCAAGTGGCGTTTATTCGACAGGGTTTACGGGGCTTGCCCAAATCCTGACTCAGGTTTTACAGGACACGGCATTTGCGTTCGGTGAGAACGTTTGGTTTTTAGCCCTTAATATTCCATTGATTATATTGGCGTGGATTATGCTCGGTCGTAGCTTTACAATCATTACGCTGATTTCTGTTTTAGCGACAACGATCTTTATCGGTTTGATTCCACAATATGCTGTCATTCCGGGTGACCAAACATTAAACGCAGTGTTTGGTGGTGTCTTGCTTGCGATTGGAACGGGGATTACGATTAAATTTGGTGCGTCGACCGGTGGCTTCGATATCGTCGCCTTGATTTTTGCCCGGTTCTCGGACCGAAGTGTCGGTCTTTATTTATTCGTTTTGAATTTTTTGATTGCAATCCTTGCCGGCGCATTGTTCGGTTGGTCGACAGCTCTCTATACGATTGTCTTTATCTACGTGACGTCGAAAGTGGTCGATGAGATTCATACGAGCAATCAGCGCCTGACAATCTTCATCATCACGAACCATGCCGACGATATCACGATGGCACTGCATCAACATATCATTCGTGGAATCACACAGATGCCGTCGATCGGAACGTATTCACGGGCCGAGAAATCGACGCTGATGATGGTCATCGAACGACATGAACTGCGGGATATCGAACGGATTTGCCGTGACGCGGATGAAACCGTCTTTATCAATGTCGTACCAACCGATTCAGTCGTTGGTTACTTCCGAAAAGGATAGAACAAAAAACGCATCCTCTTGAGTAACGACATTTGTCGGTCAAGGAGATGCGTTTTTTTTACATCAAGCGAGTCCGAGGACATGCTTCAAGTAATAGGCGATACCATCGTCTTCATTTCGTTTTGTCGTCCCGTTTGCAAGTAATTTGAGTGGTCCAATCGCATTGCCCATCGCGACACCGTGCCCCGCATACTCAATCATTTCTAAATCGTTTTCTTCGTCACCAAAGGCAACGATTTGTTTCTGTTCAATTCCGAGATGTCGTGCGATTTGCTCAAGACCAATCGCTTTGCTCGTTCCTTTACGCATGACTTCGACCATATACTCGGGCTTGATCCACTGACGGTTCAAGACGGTCTCGGCATGAACATGCGACAGCTCTGACCGGATTTCGTTAACGTGCTCACCCTTGGCATGAATCAACAGCGAGGTCGGTTCATGTTGGAGCAGCCTCCGCAAATCACCGGTCGTCACGGACAAGGCATGGTCGGTATAAAATTCGTAAATCCCGACCGGATCACGTTGGAAATAGACATGATCGGTCACTTCACAGACGATGTTTTGTGTTTTCGTATCAGCAACAGATTCGAGAATATGCTGGACGGTCTTTAGTGGGATCGGATGATGACTGACTTGAAAGTGGGGATCATTCGGATGATGAACGAAACCTCCGTTGAAATTAACGATTGGTGTCGTTAAACCAAGTTCTTCATAGTAGCGTTTCGCGTGGCGAAACGGACGACCTGTCGCGATGACGACTTCATGACCATTTTCACGCGCTTTGTGCAGTGCGGCAATATTTGCAGGACTGATTGTCTTGTCGTCTTTTAAGAGTGTACCGTCGAGGTCGACGGCAATAAGATGACGTTTCATACATTCACCAACTTCGCTTTAGATTCTTTCCTCATTACTTTAGCATATGGACCGGTAGAAAACAGGGAAGTGACTGTTTTGAGCAAAAAGGAAAACGCTTAAAAAAATCCGATTAAAGCTGTCGGATGATTTAAAAAATGATATACTACGAGACGTAGGACTAATAAAAGTAAGCTATGGAAATGGAGGGGAAAGAATGCGTTTTCTCGTTACATTCTTTTGGTCGTTCTTACTCGTGAACACAGCTGTGTTCATCGTATCAGCGGTCGATGCAGTTACGTATAACTTTGGATTTGCGACAGCGATGTCAGTCGTGACGTCACTTGTTGTCTTCGCACTTGATGCAGTCAACGAAGATCTTGGTCTTGGTCAAGGGACAAAGGCAGAATAACTTGAAAGCGAGGTATCGTCACGGGGCGATATGCTCGCTTTTTATCGTTTATAGTGAGGGGGAAGAGGCTTGATTTTAATTAAACAAGCACTTGTTAACGAGATCCCGACGGATGTACTTGTCGGAGGTGGAACGATTCTAGGAATCGGGACATATAATATCGATCAGGATTTGCTTGAACAAACGATTGACGGTACGGGGAAGCGACTCGTTCCAGGATTGATCGATGGTCATGTTCATCCGATTGGCGGAGGTGGGGAAGGCGGATTTGCTTCTCGGACGGCTCCGTTAGTCGCTAGTGATTTCTTGACGGGTGGTGTGACGACGGTCGTCGGATTACTTGGCACGGATGGTTGGACCCGGACCGGGATTGATTTACTGGCACACGTCCGCGGGTTTGCACGACACGGAATTCGACCTTTTCTGTTAACGGGCAGCTACGCTGTCCCGCCCGTTTCGATTACGGATACGATTGGTCGTGATATCGTCCTTATCAATGAAGTCATCGGACTCGGCGAGATTGCGATCAATGATCATCGTTCGACTCAACCGACTGTTCAGGAGCTGACGCGACTCACAGCTGAGGCGCGCATCGCCGGGATGGTCAAAGGGGTCAATGGAACGATGAACGTCCATATTGGAGACGGGAAACAAGCGTTACATCTCCTCGAAGAAGTCGTCCGGACGTCGGATGTACCGATCGAACAATTTTTACCGACACATATCAATAGAAGTGAACGGATTTTTGGAGCCGGTCTTGCTTGGGCGAAACAAGGGGGACGGATTGATTTTACGACCTGTACGACAAAAGCCTTCATCGAAGAAGGCGAGGTGCCGGCTGGACTTGCGCTGAAACGGGCACTTGAAGCAGGGGTTCCCTTACGGCAGATCACGATGTCGAGTGACGCCGGTGCGAGTCTGCCGGCGTTCGATGCGGCAGGTAAACTTCTACGAATGGAATCAGGAAAGCCGACCTCGATGTTGCAAGCGGTCGAGGAAGCGGTTCGTCATGGGGTAGCGTTTACGGACGCCATTCAGACGGTCACACGAAACGTTGCCGAAGCTTACGGGATTTCTGGAGGGACAATCAAACCGGGTGAACGTGCCGACCTGTTACTGATTAGTGACGCTTTTGAAATCGATACGATTCTAGCAGGTGGTCATGCTATAATGATTCAGAAAAAATGGCTTATGCCAAAATGATGGAGGGATCGATTTGTCGAAAAAGTCTACGCGCGTGAAGCCGTCGAAAAAGTCGCAATCAAAAGCGAATTGGATAACGGCCGGCGTCATCGTATTGATCGTCATACTGGGAGCAACATTGCTACTCTTCATGGATAATGAAGATTCAGCAACGAAAGATGGAAATCTAACAGCGAGTCAAGTCGCTGAAAAATTAAAGTCAGGTGACGAATTCTATACGTACTTCTATCAGACAGGGTGCGTCCACTGTGAAAAAGTAAAACCGTACTTAGTACCGCTCGGCGAGCAACAGGATATTCCGTTTGAACAAATTGATCTTGCTGTCGAACAGTCGGCGTGGGATACATTCGGTATCGAAGGAACACCAACCGTCGTTTACTTCAAAGATGGTAAGGAAGTAAGCCGTGTCGCAGGCGAACAGACAGAAGATAGCTACAAGGAATTTTTCGCAGGTAAGGATATTGAGGATTCAAAAGAAGAATCATCGGGTGATTTAAATGATTAAAAAATGGTTTTTTAAAAATCTATTCGAATTAAATGGACGCCCGTTCGTCGCACGTCAATTGCGGCGCTTTGCGATGAGCGAATTGAGCCGACCTTTCATCAAACCGTTTATTAAGCTGTATGATTTACAAATGGACGAAGCGAGTCAGCCGGTCGACGCGTACCCGACTCTACATGAGTTGTTCGTCCGTCACTTAAAAGAAGAAGTCCGACCGATTACGCAAGCTGAGCACGCATTCGTCAGTCCGTGCGACGGTGTTTTATCTGTCGTCGACGACTTGACGGAAGAGAGTCGCTTCACGGTCAAAGGACAAACGTATTCAGTCGCGGAATTGATTGGTTCACACCATGAAGCGGCAACGTACGTTGGTGGCCGTGTCCTGATTTTTTATCTCAGCCCACAAAATTATCATCGCGTTCATGTTCCAATCGATGGGACAGTTCGGACGAGTTATACGCTCGGGCGGGATTCTGCACCGGTCAATGATCTTGGATTGGCTTACGGAACGCGACCGCTGACACGAAACTATCGACGGGTGACGCGAATCGTCCAAGGTGCACATGCGCTTGAACACGTCATGGTCGGAGCGTTGAACGTCAACACGATCGTCCAGACGAATCATGCACGTGACATTCGTCGTGGCGACGAGTTCGGGTATTTTTCATTCGGTTCGACGGTCGTTTTAATTGCTCCAAAAGGTGCGCTTGATTTAGAAGGTGATGTAACTGGTCCTGTCTTGATGGGACAAGCACTTGGTATTTGGAATTCATGAAAGCAAAAGCGCCCTTAAAGTGAAAGGGCGTTTTCTTTTGTGCATCGCTCTACGCCATTGATTGTGCTATAATCGAACGATAAGAACATAACTGTTTCTTAAACTTAACTATAGAGTTAGACCATTATCTGGAGGTTTTATTCTTGTTCAAACGACTTTATCCGAAACATTTCGTCGCATCCATTTATGATATCGATTTAGAGATGTTAAAACGAAACGGTGTCAAAGCAATTTTGACGGATCTTGATAACACGCTTGTTGCATGGGATATTGCCGATGCTCCAGACGAATTGGTGTCATGGCTGGATATGGTGAATAATCAATACGGATTTGACGTCATCATCGTCTCGAATAATAACGGCGATCGTGTCAAAAAGTTCGCGGATCCACTCGGACTTCACTATATTGCACCTGCCCGAAAACCATTACCAATCGGTTTCAAACGAGCATTAACGGAATTCGGTTACCATGCAAAAGAAGTTGTATTTCTTGGGGATCAGCTGTTTACTGATGTGCTAGGAGCAAATTCCGTAGGCATCGAAGTCATTCACGTCCAACCCGTCGTTAAAACAGACGGTGTCGTCACTAAATTCAATCGCTTGATGGAACGTCTCGTCTTCCGTCGCATGAAACGTAAAGGCATCTATAAATTGACGCAACGTGTCAAAGAAGAGTCTGAAACGGAAAAGCGGCAGATCGAGTCACTGCGTCAAGATAAGCAACAATGACCCTGTCATACCGGTAGATGAAAGGATAGGCAGTAGTCGCAACATGTACGGCAATAGGTCGGAAGTTACGCTCTTGGAGTAGCGTGCAGGGTGCTACGTTGAATAGAGAAGGGAAAGTTCCCGATGCGGCTCAACACACATATGAACGAAGAAATTCATTGCGCCGGCTGTGGTGTCGAGATTCAAACAGAGGATCCGAAAGCACCAGGTTATGCGCCTAAATCTGCACTTGACCGTGAAATGGTCATTTGCCAACGTTGTTTTAAACTGAAACACTACAACCAAATTCAAGACGTTGCATTGACGGACGATGATTTTGTCAAAATTTTAGACGGAATCGGTCAAAAAGATGCACTCGTCGTTAAAATCGTTGATATTTTTGATTTCAACGGAAGTTGGTTACCAGGATTACACCGCTTCGTCGGAAAAAATGATGTCCTGCTTGTCGGGAATAAGGCAGATTTGTTGCCGAAATCACTTAATCCGAATCGTTTGATGAACTGGATGCGCCAAACATCGAAGGAACTGGGCTTACGTCCGGTAGATGTTCACTTGATTAGTGCGAAAAAAGGGCATGGCGTCGATGAATTAGCCGAGAAGATTGACTACTATCGTAAAGGGCGCGACGTTTACGTCGTCGGCTGTACGAACGTCGGGAAATCAACGCTCATCAACCAAGTCATTAAACGTTTTGGTGAAGAAGAAGAGGCCGTCATCACCGTCAGTCACTTCCCAGGAACGACACTCGATTTGATCGACATTCCGCTAGATGACAACTGTAACCTGTACGACACGCCAGGAATCATCAATCATCATCAGATGGCGCACTATGTCGATGCGCGCGACTTGAAATTGATTACGCCGAAAAAAGAAATCAAACCACAAGTCTTCCAAATCCACCCGCAACAAACGTTATTCTTTGGTGGTTTAGCACGCCTTGACTACATGGAAGGGAACAAACGTTCATTCGTCATCTATATGTCAAATGAACTCAAGGTTCACCGGACGAAGTTAGATAAGGCGGACGATCTTTATGCAAATCATAATGGAGAGTTATTATCGCCTCCGAATGAAAAAACGCTTGAGATGTTACCACCGCTCGTCCGTCATGAGTTCAGCTTACGTGACAACATGAAAACAGATATCGTCTTCAGTGGACTCGGTTGGGTTGCAGTTCACGGAAAAGGTGGACGAGTAGCTGCCTACGCGCCTAAAGGTGTTGCTGTTTCCTTACGTGAGGCGCTCGTCTGATGCGTTTCGCTGTCATCGGTCATCCGATTGCCCATTCACTTTCACCCGTGCTGCACGAGGCATGGCTGGAAGCGGCTGGGCTTTTCGGCTGTTATAGTATGATAGATGTCGAAGCAGACGATTTAGAGCAGGTCGTCCGGCAATTACGGATGCGCGAGCTCGACGGGATTAACGTCACGATTCCCTATAAGACGGCAATCATCCCGTTTCTTGATCGACTCGAGCCTTCTGCTGAAAAAGCAGGGGCGGTCAATACGGTCTATTTTGACGGGACGGAACTGGTCGGTGCGAATACGGACGGGACGGGATTCGTTCGTGCCTTGTCCGCAAGACAATCGTCAGAAAACATTCTTGTGATTGGCGCGGGCGGGGCGGCGCGAGGAATCGTCGCAGCGCTCGACGGGACTGTCACACTCATGAACCGGACGAATCAACGCGCGCGCGCGCTTGCCGCTGAATTTCAGGCGCAGGCAATCGACTGGTCGGAGTCACCAGATTTAACGCCGTATGACACAATCATCAATACGACATCGGTCGGTATGATGCCACGCATCGAAGCAACACCAATCGTATTGACCGAGACGACGGCACTGATTTGTGATATTATTTATCGACCGACTCCGACGCAACTACTACGTGATGCCTCGGCTCGAGGACTCGCGACACTAGACGGCGTCCCGATGTTCGTTTTACAAGCGGCTGAAGCATTTGAACGCTTCACCGGTCATGCACCTGATCTTACGCTTGGTGAGCAGGTGATTCGAAAGCAATTGGAGGAATATTGATATGTTAACAGGTAAACAAAAACGATTTTTACGTGCGACAGCACATGATTTAAGCCCGATTTTCCAAGTGGGGAAAAATGGCGTTGGAGAAGCGATGTGTGCGGATTTGATTGATGCACTCGAAAAACGTGAATTATTGAAAGTCCAAGTTTTGCAGAACTGTGCCGACACACCAAAAGACGTAGCGGCTGAACTCGTCGACGGAACAAATGCTGAACTCGTTCAAGTCATCGGTAAAGTTGTTGTTCTCTACAAAGAATCGAAAGAGAATAAAACGTTACAATTACCACGATGAAGATTGGTTTGATGGGCGGAACGTTTGACCCGCCCCACATCGGTCATTTATTGATAGCGGAACAAGCAAAGGAACAACTGCATCTTGATGCGGTTTGGTTTTTACCTGCGAACGTCCCTCCGCATAAAGCGGCGAACGTGACGAGTGCTGCGCAACGGTTGAAGCTCGTTGAAGCCGCTGTCCAGGCAAACGATGCGTTTTCCGTCTCGACGATTGAGTTCGAGCGTCAGGAAAAATCGTATACGCTTGAGACGGTTCTCGAATTGAAAAAACGGTATCCGACAGACGAGTTCGTGTTTCTACTCGGGGCAGACTCGCTTGCGAGCCTTGATACATGGTATCAAGCAGACCGCCTGTTTGAGGCAGTTCAATTCGGAGCGGTCGCACGTCCAGGCAGTCGTTATTTGATTCCGGCAGGTGCGCAGGTGACAGCAGTCGACTTACCGTCGCTTGAAGTGTCTTCGACGGACATTCGAAAACGTGTCGCCCGCGGTAAAAGTATCCGTTACCTTGTTCCTGAAGCTGTCCGACAACTAATCGAGGAGTGGGAATTGTATGTTACTTGAAGAAGCAGACGATATCATTAAACGAACACTCCCGCATAAGCGTTATGTGCATACGCTTGGAGTTGTTGAAACAGCTCGTCAACTCGCGCGGCGAAACGGTGTCGACGAGGAGACGGCAGCGTTCGCTGCGATGCTGCACGATTATGCGAAGTATCGGGACACCGAAGAAATGCGGACGCTCGCTCGCGAACTCGGACAGCTCGAGTTGCTCGATTATGACGATGAGCTCTTGCACGCGCCAATCGGCGCAGAACTCGTCAAACGTGAACTCGGTATCGAGGATACGGTGATTTACCAAGCAATCGCGAATCATACGACCGGTGCTCCGGATATGCCGTTGCTCGATCAAGTGATTTTCGTCGCCGATGCGATTGAGCCGAATCGTACGTATCCAGGCGTTGAAACATTACGTAAAATTGCAGACGCCGATTTAACGGACGCCGTCATCGCGACGCTTGCGCATACCATCCAATTTTTATGTAACAAACAAACAGTGATTTTTCCGTTGACGATTGAAACGTATAATGCGTTCGTCACGGCTAAACGAAAGGGGACCGTCCTATGACAGTCGAACAAGAATTAAAATTAATCGTAAATGCAATTGATGATAAACGGGCAGAAGATATCATCGTTTTAGATATGAAAAACATCTCTCCAATCGCAGATTATTTCGTGATTTGTGAAGGTGGATCAGAAAAGCAAGTTCAAGCGATCGCACGTGAAGTGAAAGAAGTTGCGCATAAAAATGAACTTCCGATCAAACGTCTCGAAGGACTTGACGCAGCGCGTTGGGTACTCGCCGATCTTGAAAATGTTGTTGTGCATGTCTTCCACCGTGATGACCGTGACTACTACAACCTTGAAAAACTCTGGTCAGACGCACCTAAAGTAGAAGTCGAGATCGACTGATGGCGTACGAACAGTTTGCATACGTCTATGACGAGTTGATGCAAGATGTTCCCTACGACGAATGGGTCGCCTGGGTATCGCAATACGTCGAAGCAAACAGTACGATTGCTGACGTCGGTTGTGGGACAGGAACGGCGACGTTGTTACTCGCTGAGCATTACCGCGTGACAGGTATCGATCTATCGGAAGAGATGCTTGAAATTGCACAAGAAAAAGCGATGGAACAACAGCAAAAAATCGATTTTTGGTGTCAAGACATGCGCGAAATCGAATTGCCTGCTCCAGTCGATGCGCTGACGATTTTGTGTGACTCGCTCAACTACCTGAAGACAGAAGCGGATGTGCAACAGACGTTCGAACATGCGGCACGGACGTTAAAAGAAGGCGGGAAGTTGTTGTTTGATGTGCATTCCCCGCATAAGATGGAAACACTCTTTAACGGGAAAACATATGCGACACACGCCGAACAAAGTTCTTATATTTGGTTTGCCGATCCCGGAGAAGCACCACTGTCCGTCGTCCACGAATTGACGTTCTTCATCGAAGACGAAGATGGACGTTACGACCGTGTTGACGAGACACATCATCAACGGACGTATCCGCCGGAACAATACGTGACGTGGCTTCGTGAAGCAGGATTCCGGACGCTCGCCGTAACAGGTGATTTCACGAGTGATGCACCAACACCGACGGCCGAACGAATTTTCTTTGTAGCTGAAAAAATATAATGGATGGACCGTTGCAAAAGGAAACTTTCGCAGCGGTTTTTTGTGCTGTATGTTAAAGAAAAATACACGATTTACATGAAAAAGATTTCTTGAGGAATTGATTTGTCAGTTAACACCACGAGAAAAACGAATTACTCAAAGCTACGTGACGACTCGAGCCTGGTAAAGTCGAGGCAAGAGGAGGGAGACCGATGACTATTCCCCGGATTCAACAAATCGCGAGTGTTGTTGTTGTCGTGTTACTGATAATCGTACTGTTCGTCCCGTTACCATCGTGTTCGAAAGAAGCGCTCGTCGACAAACCAGCAATCGTTAAGCATGAGCAAGACGCCAAAGCAGAAGATCAAGGGTCCACGGAGCAGACCCTCTTAAACAAAAAAATCATGGTTGATGTGAAAGGGGCAGTCAAGCGACCGGGACCCTATTCCTTTAAGTTAGGCGACCGGATTAAAGACGCAGTCGTTCGTGCGGAGTTGACACAAGCTGCTGATGTGACAGAAATGAATCTCGCGGCACGGTTGATTGACGGTCAGGAAGTCATTGTTCCGACAAAAGAAAAAGTGAAACTTACACAACCGAAAGAAGAAGTGCCACAAGCAGATGTGCCGACTGGTCTGCTCGACTTGAATGCTGCGACGGAGCAACAGTTACTTGAAATCCCTGGAATCGGTCCAGCTAAAGCGAACGCGATTTTAGCCTATCGTGAAGAAAAGGGCGGGTTCGCGCGTTATGAAGACTTAGGAGAGGTTAAGGGATTTGGTGACAAGACGCTTGAAACATTGAGAGCCTATTTGATTGTTTACTGATGCCGTTATTCCCGTTATTTTTCATGATTGTATTGATCGCAATCAAAGAGTCACTTTGGCTCGTAGGTGTGATTTGTCTCGTTTTGACCATTAAAAGCTGGTCTTTTACTTCGACACGCCTTGTCTTGATGAGTCTGTTGGTCGTAGTGCTCATCGTGTACGGACAAGATTTCGTTGATACGACACCGATTCAGACAATTGATATTTTGGACGCGAAGCAAAATGGAGATCGGATTCGGTACCTGGCGACTGCGAATCAACAGGAGTTGATCGTTTCGGCGACGCTAGATGAACATCAGGATCTCGATTACGAGCGAATTGGAAGACGATGTCAAGTCGAACTGACGGAAAAAATGGTTTTACCCCGTGTCAATCGTGGCGGCTTTGACGAGGCGCGCTGGATGCGTACAGAACGATTAGCAGGAAAATTCGAAGTGAAAGAATGGGGATCGTGTACCGATACACCTGGATTTGACGCGCAGGGACGCAGGATGCGCCAAGCATGGATGGACCGGATTGAACGACTTCCGGCGAAACAAGCCTTGTATATCGAAGCGCTCGTGCTAGGTGAGGACCGATTGATGGATCAGTTGACGCTTGATCGCTTCAAGAAGTTTGGATTGTTACACGCAATCGTCATTTCAGGTTCACATATCGCCTTTTTGATTTTTACGATATTATGGATTTTGAAAAAGTGCCGATTGACGCGTGAACGAAGAGCGGAATTCGTCCTTGTCTTATTACCGTTATATGGTTGGCTGACGGAATGGAGTGCGCCGGTCACGCGTGCAGTCTGCGTCGCGTTCATCTTGCTGCTCTATCAGCGTCTCGGACGACGGACAGACCCGCTCCTCGTGGTTGCCTATGTTGCAGCAGCGCAACTCGCCTATTCCTATACGAGTCTTTATGATATCGGCTTTCAGTTGACTGTCGGACTAACGATTTTTTTATTATTGTCGCGCAAGATCTGGCAAAAAGTAAAACGTCCTTGGAACTGGTTGTTAATTAGTGTCTGGGCGCAAATCTTAACGAGCCTAGTCTTGCAAATGGCGGAACAAACGGAAGTTTCGCCATGGTCGCCTCTGTTGAACCTCGTCATTGGAGCCTGGATCGAATGGATCATCCTTCCGCTTTCCTTTCTAGTAGGCTTACTCTTGTTTTTCCCAGTCACGGATACATTCATGACGCTCCACGAGCGAGCAGTTGGTGTACTTGATCTTGCCCTCGCGCAAGCGGAGCAGTTACCTGTTCCGACCGTTGCTGTCCACTTATTGTCGTTACCACTCTTTTTGCTCGTTATAGTCGTCGTCTTAATCGGATGGTATGTAGCGGAACAAAAGTGGTGGGGGCATCTTCTTCCCGTCTGTGCTCTCCTTCTTGGAAGTGTATCGATGGATTTAAGGACGGAAGAACAGGTGACATTTCTCGACGTCGGTCAAGGCGATAGTACGGTAATCGAGAAGGATGGAGAAACGTTCGTCATCGACACAGGCGGGGCGTTTACGTTATCACAACGTCCCACGTTACGTCCGTTCGACCCTGGTAGTCAAATCGTTGCGCCTTTTCTTCATACGCGCGCGGAGACAGTAATCGACGGACTCATCTTGACTCATGCTGACAATGATCATATTGGAGGTGTCATCGGGTTATTAAAGAAAATTCGTGTCGATACGATTTATTTCGGAAGATACGATAATCAGGATGAAAAGCGGCATCGTTTGCTGGAGCAGATTGAAGCGACAGGGACCAAAGTGGAGTTCGTCAAGGCAGGGCGAGAGATACGACCTTGGCTTACTGTTGTTGCACCTGACGAATCAGAAGCAGAGGAGAATGACCGTTCCATCGTGTTGCTTGCGGACGTTGCAGGAAAACGGGTTTTGTTGACGGGTGACGCGAGCATTGAACAAGAAGAAGGTTGGAACCTTGGACCAATCGATATTTTGAAAGCGGGTCATCATGGCTCGAAGACGTCGACGGGACTCGACTTGTTGCAACAAACGAATCCAGAAACAGTCATCATCTCCGCGGGACGGAATAATCGTTATGGTCACCCGCATGAAGAAGTGTTAGATCGCATCGGAAATCAGCGGACGATTTGGCGGACGGACAGGGACGGGATGATAACTTGTTCTTCAGCAGGCTGTGAAGCTATGATAAAATAAAAAACAGCAACCCCCCAAGGTTGCTGTTTTAGTGATTATAGACTTAAGAATTTGATTAAAACGCCAATGATGAATAAAACGGCGAAGAAACCAAATGAAGCGCCAAAACCGACGGCTGAGTCAAGCGCGTCATTACGTTTTGATTGAATATCGTTTTCAAACGCATTTTCACTTGGTGGGCGTACTGAATGTGCCATGCTGCATTCCCCCTTAATAGATTCCGCTTCTAGTATAGCGGAATAAAAGAGGATTATCTATGATGAAGTTAAGAACAAACTGTGAAATGTGGTGGGAATGATGAAAACACCTTGGCTTGTCAATGGAAAGTTGGCTAACCTTTATTTATTATATGGGACGGAGCGTCATCTTTTAGAGGAGTGGGAACGTGAAATCGTGAAGGCGGCATTACCAGATGGCGAACGATTTGACTACATGAAGATCGATTTAAACGATCAGCCTCTCGATGCCGTGTTAGATGAGGCGGAAACAGTTCCTTTTTTAAGTGATTACCGTGTCGTGGTTGCAAAACCAGCGACTTTTCTGACGGGCGCGAAAGATAAAAAAACGCATAACGTTGATCGATTAGCGGAATATGTCTTACAACCGGCAGATTATGCAGTCGTCGTTTTAATTGTCGAAGCGGAGAAACTGGATGAACGAAAAAAAATCGTCAAGCGGTTGAAAGATCGTGCGACGGTCCTCGAAGCAAAAAAGCCGACTTCGGAAGAATTATTCCGCTTTACGATGGATACTGTTAATGACAAAGGATACCGGATGGAGCGACCGGCAATTGAACGGTTAATCTTTTTGACAGGAGAAATGTGGGGAACGTTAGCGCATGAGCTCGATAAGCTGATGCTTTATGCAGGCGATCATCCGACGATTGAATTGGCGGATGTTGATTTGTTAGTACCGCGGACACTTGAAGACAATGTCTTTCAATTGACGGATTACTTAATGAAACGTCAACTTGAGCCTGCGATTCGCCTGATTCGTGACTTAGAAAAGCAAGGTCAGGAAATATTAGCGCTGCTCGGTTTGATGGCACGTCAGTACCGAATGATGTTACTGTCTAAGCGCCTGGCGGAACAAGGTTATGGTGAACGACAAATTGCTTCAAAGGTCGGGGCGCATCCATATGCGATTAAATTAGCATTGCAGTCCGGGAAACGATTTACGTTCGCCCAACTCGAACAAGCGTTAATCGCCATCACGACGACTGATGAAGGGATGAAGACTGGGCGTGGTGATAAGCGAATATTGTTTGATTCACTAATCGTCCGACTAGCGACTTTGTGAGGAGCTGACTAACTAATGGAAATTCGAATGATTCAAGCAACAGAAGTGATTCCACTTCGTCATGGCGTCTTACGTCCGCATCAACCGATTGAGGCGTGCACGTATCCGGACGACTTGGCGACAGATACGTTTCACCTCGGAGGCGTCAAGGGCGGTAAAATTGTCGCAATCGGCTCATTTGCAAAACGGTCATGTGATACAGCTCCCGAATTGACATATCAATTGCGAGGAATGGCGACGAGTCCGGATGTACGTGGTGAAGGATACGGGATTGCATTGCTTGAAGAAGCACGACGAATTTTAAAGGAACGGCAAGCTACTGGTTGGTGGTGTAATGCCCGGCTAGTCGCAGTTCCGTTCTACGAACGATTTGGAATGAAGATTGCGAGTGAGCAATTTGAAATCGAAGGAATTGGTCCGCATCACGTGATGGTCGATCGATTGACGTATTGAAACGAAGTATTCAAATCAACTGAGACTGACTCGAAAGGAAGCATTCTTTTGGAGTCGGTCTCTTTTTTAAGCACAAAAAAATCGCCACCGGGGAAGCCCCTAGTGGCGATCGATCACCGTATTCTTCGGAAAGAATTAAAGTGCGTTTACGAGTTTAGCGAGACGTGATTTGTCACGACCAGCTTTGTTGCTGTGGATAAGACCTTTAGCAGCAGCTTTGTCGATTTTCTTAGACGCTGTGTTGAAAGCTACGAGCGCTTGCTCTTTGTTACCTTCAGTAGCGAAAGTTTCGACTGCTTTGATAGCTGAACGCATTGACGATTTACGTTGTACGTTAGCGACGCGGCGTTTTTCAGCTGTTTTAACACGCTTGATTGCTGATTTAATGTTAGCCATGGATGATTCACCTCCAAGAAAACTCATTCGAGATTTATATTCGCATATCTGCATTTATCGTTCAACAGAACAAACACAATTGTAGCAAACGTTTTTCTTAAAAGCAATAACAGCTCTAGGGTTTCTTTGGATTTTTGTTTTTCGGTAAAACAAAACGGGATGGTACAGCTCGTCTGATTTTTGTTATAATGAAGCGTATGTACGTTTGAATATAAGGTAAGGTGACTATAAACATGAATAATGCAGACCGTTTAAAACGGCAAAAGAGCATTCGGAACTTCTCGATTATCGCCCATATCGACCACGGGAAATCGACGCTCGCTGACCGTATTCTAGAAAGAACAGGCGCTTTGACGTCACGGGAAATGAAAGACCAAACGCTTGATGCCATGGATCTCGAACGGGAACGTGGAATTACAATCAAGTTGAATGCCGTCCAATTGAAGTATACAGCAAAAGATGGTGAGGAATATATCCTCCATCTGATCGACACACCTGGACACGTCGACTTTACTTATGAAGTTTCGCGTTCACTCGCAGCGTGTGAAGGTGCTGTTCTCGTCGTCGATGCGGCGCAAGGGATTGAAGCACAAACACTCGCGAACGTCTACTTGGCGTTAGATAACGATCTTGAAATTTTACCGATCATCAATAAAATTGACCTGCCGTCGGCGGATGTCGAACGTGTTCGTCAAGAAATCGAAGATGTCATCGGACTCGATGCATCTGAAGCGGTTCCGACGTCAGCAAAAGCAGGAATCGGAATTGAAGAGATTCTTGAACAAATCGTCGAAAAAGTGCCTGCACCAACCGGTGATCCGGCTGCACCGCTTGAAGCGTTAATTTTTGACTCGTTCTATGACCCGTACCGTGGTGTTGTCGCATCAATCCGAATCGTCAACGGAACGGTCAAAGTCGGTGATAAAATTCGTATGATGTCGACCGGTAAAGATTTCGAAGTCTTAGAACTTGCCGTTTCGACACCAAAGGCACTTCGTCAACAAGAATTAACGGTCGGAGATGTTGGTACATTGTCAGCGTCGATTAAGACCGTTGGAGACGTCCGAGTAGGGGATACGATTACACTCGCGAAACAACCGGCAATCGAAGCGTTGCCGGGTTACCGGAAAATGAATCCGATGGTGTATTGTGGACTGTATCCAATCGATGCCGCCCGTTACAATGATTTACGTGAAGCGCTTGAGCGTCTCCAGTTAAGTGATGCAGCACTCGAGTTCGAGCCGGAGACATCGCAAGCACTCGGATTCGGTTTCCGCTGTGGATTCCTAGGTATGTTGCACATGGAAATCATTCAAGAGCGAATCGAACGTGAGTTCAACATCGATATGATCACGACAGCACCGTCGGTTATCTACAACGTGACGACGACGTCTGGCGAAGTCTTGCATGTCGACAACCCGTCGAAGATGCCCGATCAACAAAAGGTCGAGTTCATCGAAGAACCTTTCGTCAAGGCAGCTGTCATGACGCCGAACGACTATGTCGGGGCAATCATGGAACTTTGTCAAAAGAAACGTGGGACGTTCATCGACATGGAATACATCGATACGACACGTGTTAAAATCACGTATGAGTTACCGCTTTCGGAAATCGTTTATGATTTCTTCGATCAATTAAAATCGAGTACAAAAGGATATGCTTCACTGGATTACGAATTGATTGGCTACCAACAATCACGCCTTGTGAAGATGGATATCCTATTGAATAACGAAAACGTCGATGCCCTGAGTTTCATCGTTCACCGTGATTTTGCGTACGAACGTGGGAAAGTCATCGTTGATAAATTAAAAGAATTGATTCCACGGATGCAATTCGAAGTGCCGATTCAAGCTGCGGTCGGGACAAAAATCGTTGCGCGTTCGACGATTAAAGCCCTTCGGAAAAACGTTCTCGCAAAATGTTATGGTGGGGATATCTCACGAAAACGTAAATTGCTTGAGAAGCAAAAAGAAGGTAAGAAGCGCATGAAGATGGTAGGCTCGGTAGAGGTACCTCAAGAAGCCTTCATGTCGGTTCTGTCGATGGATGAAGATTAAAGTCAAAAGGGGGCGTTTAACGCACCCTTTTTCTTGTTTATATAGAAAGGATGAGGCGAAATGACTCCACGCGCCGCATATGTCCACATTCCGTTTTGTGAACATATCTGTTACTACTGTGATTTCAATAAAGTATTTTTAAAGAATCAACCGGTTGCGGAATATTTAGATGCGTTAGAACGTGAAATCGAACTGACACTACAACAATACCCGACCGATCGACTTGAAACGATTTTCATTGGTGGCGGAACACCGACTGCCCTGAACGAACAACAGATGCAACGTCTGATGGACATCATCAGCAAACATCTCTTGCCGCTGACGGATGAGACGCTTGAATACACGGTCGAGTCGAATCCGGACGGCGTATCGCCTGAAAAACTCGATATCATGAAAGCGGGTGGTGTCAACCGTGTCAGTTTCGGTGTCCAGTCGTTTGATGACGGATTGCTTGAACGGATCGGTCGGACGCACCGGGAAGCGAAAGTCGCAGAGACGCTTGACGAAGCGGCTAAACGGTTTGATAACATTTCCGTCGATTTGATGTTCGGCTTACCGAATCAAACGCTTGAGCAAGTTAAATACGATGTCGAGCGCGCCCTTCGCTTACCGATCACCCATATTTCGTCGTACTCGTTAATTTTGGAACCGCACACCGTGTTCGCGATTCAAGAACGAAAAGGAAAACTCCCGTTACCGACACAAGATCTTGAAGCAGAGATGTATCGTTTGATGATTGAGACGATTGAAGCCGGTGGTTTGAAACAATACGAAATTTCGAACTTCTCGTTACCGGGGAAAGAAAGTCGGCATAACCGGGTCTACTGGGAAAATGATGAGTATTACGGTTTCGGCGCAGGCTCGCATAGTTACATCGCTCAAACACGTCGCGCGAACATCGCACCGATTCCGCATTACATCAAGGCGGAAGGTTTACCGGTCCGCAACGAGACACCACTGACACGTGTCGAGCGAATGGAAGAAGAGATGTTCCTCGGACTTCGGATGAAACAAGGGGTGTCAATCGAACACTTTGAGCAAAAGTATGGGATAGCGTTAGATGCTGCTTTTGGTAAAACAATCACGAAGTTATTGCCGCGCGGATTAGTCGAACGGACGGATACACACTTGCGATTAACGGAGGCGGGTGTCCCGCTTGCGAATGAAGTATTCGCCGAGTTCATCGGTGAAGCGGAAGTTGAATGATTTCAGGACGACAAAAAAACCAATCCACAGTAGCGGGATTGGTTTTTTGCGTACAGACAACGTGCTATTGGGAGATAAAAGCGTCTTTTCTCGTTATTTTCCTCGTACGCGTCTATTTTTTAGATTTTCTTGCGAAATAAGCAGTCGTTCCGATGATGGCAATGAACAACCAAACGAACACACCGGCCATCGCAAACATCTCAAGCATCTTGATCATCCTTTTCATCATTTGTTTCACTGTATCGTATAATGGGAAATTGTTCAAAGGGTTCAGCAAATCTGTTGACATCATTTCCACTATTCCTTATAGTAAAGATGTAATTAGCACTCGTTAAAAGTGAGTGCTAACAAAATAAGGTGGTGAAGAAGGTGCTGACGGATCGTCAATTGTTGATTTTGCGTGCAATCGTCGATGATTATATCAAAACCGCTCAACCCGTCGGCTCACGGACGCTCTCGAAACGAGACGACGTGACGTTCAGTTCCGCGACCATTCGAAATGAGATGGCGGACCTCGAAGAGATGGGATTGATTGAAAAACCGCATACTTCTGCGGGACGAATTCCATCTGAGCTTGGATATCGATTTTATGTCGATCATCTGATTCGTCCGGAAAGCATCTCACCGCAAGAGGCAAAAGCATTAAAATCATTATTTGCCCATTCCGTGAATGAAAATGATCGCTTGATCAGACATACGGCGGACTTGTTGAGCGAATTGACGCATTACACGACACTTGTATTAGGTCCTAAAGAAGAAGGACAACGGCTCCACCATTTAGAATTAATCCCGTTAGCAGAAGGACGCGTCGTAATCGTTCTCGTAACGGAGACAGGTCATGTTGAGCATAAGACACTTCAGTTAGCGGAAGCTCTCTCACGTGAGGCAGCGAGTCGACTGATGGAACGTCTGAATAAGACGTTACGAGGAACGCCACTGAGCAATCTTCGTATTCGTTTGCTGGAAGAAATCAGACGTTTTCGTTCCGAACATTCGGAGCAGACGTCGTTACTTTCGAAAGCACTCGATATCGTTCTGATGGATCAACAGGATGAGCGTCCCTTGATTTATCTGGGTGGGAAAGCAAATATGTTCGACCAACCGGAATTTCAAGACGTCGCCAAACTAAGACCTGTCTTAGAATTGATTGAACAGCAGGAAGCATTGTTTGATTTCTTGAGTCCGAATCTCGATAATCAAATCTTGATTACGATCGGAAGCGAGAACAATGTCGATGCCCTGAAGGATTGTAGCGTGATCCGTGCCCATTACTCCGTTGATGGCGTTTCGCTCGGGACACTTGCGCTGATTGGTCCAAAACGGATGGATTATAATCGAGGCATCAATTCGATCATTCATCTTTTGCAAGCATTCCAAACCGAGCTGCGTAAAAACAGCTTGGATTGAATATAGAAAGGGGCTCGATTCAGAGTGGAAGAAAAAGAGCAGAATCAAAACCTCAGTAATGAAGAAACAACCGAGCAACAAGCAGAAACAGTTGAAGTAACAGAAGAGGAACTCGTGCAAGCGGACCTCGTCGAAGAAGAAGCGACACCGAATTTTGAAGCGCAACTTGCTGAAGCAAAAGCATCAGAATTACGGTTGCGTGCCGATTTTGATAACTTCAAGCGCCGTAACCGGATTGAAGCAGAAAATCGTGCGAAGTATTCATCACAATCTATCGTCGAGAAGTTACTCCCACTCGTCGATAACCTTGATCGCGCACTTCAGATTGAGTCTGACAACGAAGAAACAAAGTCCGTCTTAGCGGGTGTCGAAATGGTCAAGCGTCAGTTAGCCGAAACCCTTCAAAACGAAGGTGTCGTTGAAATTCCAGCGGTTGGCGAAGCCTTTGACCCGAATCTGCATCAGGCAGTCGTTCAGGAAGCAAGTGACGAATTCGAGTCGGGCATCGTAACGGCTGAATTCCAAAAAGGGTATAAGTTACATGACCGCGTGATTCGTCCAAGCATGGTCAAAGTCGCAGAGTAATCTCGAATCATCCGAAACACAACAATTAACTAATCGAAGGTGAGGAATTTATCATGGCAAAAATCATTGGTATTGACTTAGGTACAACGAACTCATGTGTAGCAGTAATGGAAGGCGGAGAGCCGGTCGTTATCGCAAACGCAGAAGGTAACCGTACGACACCATCTGTCGTCGCTTTTAAAAACGGAGAGCGTCAAGTCGGGGAAGTCGCGAAACGTCAAGCAATCACGAACCCGAATACAATCATGTCGATTAAACGTCACATGGGTACAGACTACAAAGTTGAAGTTGAAGGAAAAGATTACACGCCACAAGAAGTATCAGCAATCATCCTTCAAAAATTGAAAGCGCAAGCTGAAGATTATCTCGGTGAAAAAGTAACGGAAGCTGTCATCACAGTACCTGCTTATTTCAATGATGCAGAACGCCAAGCAACAAAAGACGCGGGTACAATCGCTGGTCTTGACGTGAAACGGATCATCAACGAGCCAACTGCAGCAGCACTTGCATACGGACTTGAAAAAGGCGAAGACCACACAATCCTCATCTATGACTTAGGTGGCGGTACATTCGACGTTTCAATCCTTGAACTTGGTGATGGTGTCTTTGAAGTTGTTTCAACAGCCGGTGACAGCCGTCTTGGAGGAGATGATTTTGACCAAAAAATCATCGATCACCTTGTTGCAGAATTCAAAAAAGACAATGGCATCGACTTAGCACAAGATAAAATGGCACTTCAACGTTTGAAAGATGCTGCTGAAAAAGCGAAGAAAGACCTTTCAGGTGTCTCTTCAACACAAATCAGCCTTCCGTTCATCACGGCTGGCGCAGCAGGTCCACTTCACCTTGAAATGACGTTATCACGTGCGAAATTCGACGATTTGACTGCTGACCTCGTCGAGCGGACGATGGAACCAACGCGTCGTGCACTTAGCGATGCTGGTATGTCACCAGATAAAATCGATAAAATCATTCTTGTTGGTGGATCAACACGAATTCCTGCAGTCCAAAAAGCAGTTCAAGACTTCACAGGTAAAGAATCATTCAAAGGCGTTAACCCGGATGAAGTTGTTGCCCTCGGTGCAGCAGTTCAAGGTGGCGTATTGACTGGTGACGTCAAAGACGTTGTTCTTCTTGACGTAACACCACTCTCACTCGGAATCGAAACAATGGGTAGCGTGATGACGAAGTTGATCGATCGTAACACGACGATCCCGACATCGAAATCACAAGTGTTCTCTACAGCAGCTGATAACCAGCCGGCAGTAGATATCCACGTCCTTCAAGGGGAACGTCCGATGGCAACAGATAACAAAACGCTGGGTCGTTTCCAGTTGACAGACATTCCACCGGCACAACGCGGCGTGCCGCAAATCGAAGTTAAATTCGACATCGATGCAAACGGAATCGTTAACGTATCGGCGAAAGACCTCGGTACAAACAAAGAACAATCGATCACAATCCAATCATCAAGCGGCTTGACTGAAGCGGACATCGATCAAATGGTCAAAGATGCTGAAGCGAACGCAGATGCAGACAACAAACGTAAAGAAGAAGTTGAACTTCGTAACGAAGCCGATCAACTCGTCTTCGCGACAGATAAAGCAATCAAAGATCTCGGCGAACAAATCGATGCTGCCGATAAAGAAAAAGCAGAAGCTGCAAAAGAAAAAGTAACAACGGCTCTTGCTGGAGAAGACATCGAAGCGATTCGTACGGCGAAAGATGAATTATCAACAGTCGTTCAAGAACTCACACAAAAAGTCTACGAAAACATGGCTCAACAACAAGCTGGCGCTGAAGGCGCACAAGCTGACGGACAAGACGACAACGTCATGGACGCAGAATTTGAAGAAGTAGACGATAAAGACAACAAATAATTCGAATCGACCGATTTTTCGGGCGCTAGAGAGAGCCAAAGCGTGATCCGCGCTTTGGCTCTTTCCATGTCGCACGAAGTTCGGTAAAATCAAACAGTATGAAGTGAATCGGAGCCAAAGAGAGGGAGACTGAACGTGGAAAAACGCGATTATTATGAAGTGTTAGGTGTTGCACGCGACGCCTCAGCAGCAGAAATTAAACGAGCTTATCGGAAACTCGCCCGGACGTACCATCCGGATGTCAATAAAGAATCAGATGCCGATGCAAAATTCAAAGAGATTTCGGAAGCGTACGAAATTTTGTCTGACGACAATAAACGAGCACGTTACGATCAGTACGGTCACCAAGATCCATCGCAAGGTGGTGCAGGATTCGGCGGCGCAGAAGGATTCGGGGACATCTTTGACATGTTCTTTGGTGGTGGTGGACGCCGTCAAGATCCGAATGCACCGCGTAAAGGACAAGATCTCCAGTACGTAGAAGAAATTGATTTCATGGAGGCATTCTCGGGTGTTGAGAAAGTCATCACGATTCCAATCGAGGAAGATTGCGAAACGTGTCATGGATCAGGTGCAAAACCAGGGACGCACCCAGAAACATGTAAACGTTGTGCTGGATCAGGTCACATCAACGTCGAACAAAACACGATGTTCGGTCGTGTCGTCAACCAAACAACATGTTCGACATGTCACGGGCGTGGACAAATCGTCAAAGAACCATGTGAAACATGTCGTGGTGCAGGTCGTGTCCGTAAAAATAAAGACGTTCGTGTCAAAATTCCAGCAGGGATCGACAATGGACAACAAATTCGCTTAGCTGGTAAAGGGGAAGCAGGCGTCAACGGCGGACCGTTCGGTGATCTCTACGTCGTCGTCCGTGTCCGGGAACACGAATTGTTCGAGCGCGTTGACGATCATATCGTCATGGACATGCCGTTAACATTCGCTCAAGCGACACTCGGGGATGAAATCGAAGTGCCAACCGTTCATGGAAAAGTTAGCTTGAAGATTCCGGCCGGTACACAAACTGGATCACGGTTCCGCCTTCGTGGTAAAGGGATGCCGAACGTTCGTTCAGGTCATCATGGTGACCAGTATGTCAACGTCGTCCTCATCACACCGAAGCATTTGACAGATCGTCAAAAAGAAATCTTACGTGAATTCAACGAAATCAGTGATGAAAAAGGTGTCGAAGAGCAGCATGAAGGTGTCTTTGGCCGTATTAAAACATTCTTTAAAGGGTGATTCGCTAAAGGAGCGTGACAGGAAATGAAATGGTCAGAAGTTTGTGTCCATACGACACAAGAAGCAGTCGAAGCAGTCTCGAATATTTTACATGAAGCAGGAGCGAGTGGTGTCGTCATCGAGGATGTCGAAGATTTCGAGATGATGTCGCATCGTGAAGACAACTTCGGTGAAATTTGGGATGAGAAAAAACGAGACGAATATCCGGATACAGGTGTCCTCGTCAAAGCTTATCTTGCGGAAAGTAGCGATTTGACGGATATGATTAAAGGAATCGAACGTGATATCCAGATGCTGACGCAGTTCGGACTGACGATCGGTTCAGGTACTGTCACGCTCACACAAGTCGATGAAGAAGACTGGGCCCATTCGTGGAAACAGTTTTATAAACCGGTCAAGATCAGCCGTCACTTGACGGTTGTTCCGATGTGGGAAGACTATACACCACAACCGGATGAAAAAATCATCGAACTTGACCCGGGTATGGCGTTTGGGACAGGAACGCATCCGACGACAGTTCTCTGTATTCAAGCGATTGAAAACTACTTGCAAGAGCAAGATCGCGTCGTCGATGTCGGGACGGGTTCAGGTGTCCTCGCAATCGCCGCTGCGAAACTGGGAGCAAAAGATGTGTTCGCGCTTGATTTAGATGAAGTCGCTGTTAAATCAGCGACGGATAACGTGGCACTCAATCAAGTCAGTGACCGGATCACAGTCCGTCAAGGTGACTTGATGAAAGCATTAAATGAGCCTGTCGAATTGATTGTCGCAAACATCTTAGCTGAGGTCATCTTATTGTTTGTGAACGATGCCTACGAGCTGACACTGCCAGGCGGGCACTTCATTGCTTCAGGCATCATCAGTCAGAAGAAAGACATGGTTGTCGAGGCGATGACCGAGGCCGGCTTTACGATTGTTGAAACAACAAAACTGGAAGACTGGGTCGCAATCATTGCGAAACGCGAGGCCTGAGCCGATGCAACGATACTTTGTAGAACAGGCAGCTCGCTCGGGAGAACGGTTTACCTTGCAAAAGGATGACGCCCATCATATGAAAAACGTCATGCGGATGGATGTCGGGGATGAAATCTTGGTCCTTGATGGAACCGGCCTATTTCGTTGTGCGCTCGAAGAACTCGACAAACAACAGGCCATCGCACGGATTGTCGAGTCGTCATCAATCGATACAGAATTACCGATTCGGGTGACGCTTGCCTATGCCTTGCCGAAAGGTGATAAAATCGAGCTTGTCGCTCAAAAAGCGACCGAACTCGGGATGAATCAACTACTCATTTTTGAATCCGCCCGTTCGGTCTCGAAATGGGATGCGAAAAAGGTCCCGAAAAAACTCGAGCGTCTTGAAAAAATCATCAAAGAAGCTGCCGAGCAATCCTACCGTGCTCACTTGCCGCAAGTTGACTATGTGACGTATGATGAAGTCCTACAAGAAGCACCGCAATATACTGCATGTTTAGTCGCGTATGAAGAAGCAGCGAAAGAAGGCGAAGCTACGGCTTTTGCCTCGACCCTTGCGCGACTACAAGCAGGGGATTCACTCCTCGTCGTGATTGGTCCTGAAGGTGGACTGACGGAGACGGAGGTAACACGGTTGACTGATGCCGGCTTCTTACCGGCATCACTCGGACGACGGATTTTACGGACGGAAACGGCGCCGCTGTATGTCCTATCCGCCGTATCGTATCATTTTGAACTGAAAGGGTGAACGAAATGGCTACTGTTGCCTTTCAAACGCTTGGCTGTAAAGTCAATCATTATGAGACAGAGGCCGTCTGGCAGCTGTTTAAAGATGCAGGTTACGCGCGTGTCGATTTTGCAGATCATGCAGACGTCTACGTCGTCAATACATGTACCGTTACGAATACGGGTGATAAAAAAAGTCGTCAAGTCATTCGACGGGCGATTCGTCAAAATCCAGACAGTGTCATCTGTGTAACGGGTTGTTATGCGCAGACATCGCCTGCAGAAATCATGGCGATTCCAGGGGTTGACGTCGTCGTCGGGACGCAAGACCGCCACAAGATGATTGGGTACATCGAACAGTTCCGCGAAGAACGGATGCCAATTAATGCAGTCGGGAACATCATGAAGGCAAAAGTCTACGAAGAACTGGACGTTCCAGCGTTTACGGACCGGACACGTGCTTCGCTGAAGATTCAAGAAGGCTGCAATAATTTTTGTACCTTCTGCATCATTCCATGGGCACGTGGGTTGATGCGTTCTCGTCAACCGGAAGATGTCTTAAAGCAAGCACAACAGCTCGTTGATGCCGGTTACAAAGAAATCGTCTTGACGGGGATTCATACGGGTGGCTACGGTGAAGATTTGAAAGACTATAACTTAGCGAAGTTACTCAAAGCACTCGAGTCCGTCACAGGTCTTGAACGCCTTCGGATTTCTTCGATCGAAGCGAGTCAAATCACGGATGAAGTGTTAGACGTCTTAAAGGATTCGCCAATCGTCGTCCGACACTTGCATGTTCCGATTCAGTCAGCATCGGATACCGTTTTACGGCGGATGCGTCGTAAGTACACGATGGCGGAGTTCGGGGAACGGATCACGCGTCTGAAAGAAGTGTTACCGGACTGTGCCATCACGTCAGATGTCATCGTCGGTTTCCCGGGTGAGACGGAAGAAGAATTCATGGAGACGTTCAACTTCATCAATAATCATAAGTTCAGTGAGCTGCATGTCTTCCCTTACTCGAAACGGACAGGGACACCAGCTGCGATGATGGACGATCAAGTGGAAGAGTCGATGAAAGAACAGCGTGTTGCGCGTTTGATCGCTTTATCGGATCAACTCGCAAAAGAATATGCTTCAAAATACGAAGGGGAACTGCTTGAAATCATTCCGGAAGAGTTTTCGGAAGAAGCAGGCGGTCGTCTCGTCGGTTACACGGACAATTACTTACGTGTCGCGATCGAGGGAGACGAATCTTTGATTGGTCAACTCGTGCGCGTCAAAATCAATAAAGCCGGCTATCCAATGAATGACGGACAATTCGTCCGCATCATGGAGACATTAAAAGAACAAGCGATCTGAAATGAGTTCGTCTTCCTGCTTCAGGGAGGCGAACTTTTTTAGCGAGTAGACAACGTGCTATCGGGAGATCAAGCGTCTTTATTCGTTGCTTTCCTCGGGCGAGGCGCAAGCCGTTGCTCCTTGGTCCTAACGGACAACGAGCAGGGTCTTGCCTGCCTCTGAAAGTGCGTTGAAAACGCACTTTTTCCCGTAGGAATCAACGAAACGTGACGCTTTTTAGGTAATATCTTGAAAAAAAGCCAGACAAGCAGACGGTTTAGAGTGCACTCCGTCTTGAATCTCCTTAGAACCGCAAAATACAATCGGTCGCGACCCTGCCGCTTTGAAGACGAGGTGAGAGACAGGGGAGCACGAACGGATTGACTCTCGATATCGCATGTTCACGCTTCATAACACGCTGTACAAAATAAATTATTTTGTTTTCAAGTAACGGATACGCTACACTGAGGAAAGATTCTAACAAGAGAAAGAGGACAATCTATGCGAATTAATAAATTCATCAGTGAAACAGGATACTGCTCAAGACGAGCAGCGGATAAATTGGTCGATGCCGGTCGCGTCACAATCAACGGTGTCGTTGCCGAACTCGGCTCACAAGCGGAAGCGACGGATGCCGTTGAAATCGATGGACAGCCGCTCCAAACAAAACCGACACTTGAGTACTTGATTTTGAACAAACCGGTCGGCATCACATGTACGACCGAACTCGACATCGAAGGAAATATCATCGATTTCGTCAATCATCCGAAACGGATTTTCCCGATCGGGCGCTTAGACAAAGACTCAGATGGACTGATCATTTTGACGAACGATGGGGACATCGTCAACCGGATTTTACGGGCAGAGAATAATCACGATAAAGAATATATCGTAACGGTTGATGCCCCGATCACAGAGACGTTCATCGAAGGAATGGCGAGCGGCGTCGATATCCTTGGAACGACAACGAAAGAATGTATCGTCGAACAACTCGAGTCACGGACATTCCGAATCGTCTTGACGCAAGGGCTGAACCGGCAGATTCGTCGCATGTGTAAAGAATTTGGTTACCGCGTCAAACGGTTGCAGCGGGTCCGTATCATGAATATTGAGTTAGGTGATTTACCGATTGGTGAATGGCGTGACTTGACGGAGTCAGAAATGAAAACCTTATTTACGACGCTCGATCAGGAATAACGAAAAAGTCGCCATGATGATGGCGGCTTTACTTGTATACATAAGGAGGTTCATTGTGGATAAACGGGGAATGAGCGCGACGTTCGTCGCCTACGTGATTGGCGGGTTGTTACCGATTTACAAATTATTTGCAGACACTGTTCCGGCATGGACGGTCGTGTCGATTCGCATCATCAGTGCGTTCATCTTCGTCACACTATTATTACGTTTGTCCGGCAAATTTACGCAAGTCGGTCGATTATGGCGGAATAAAAAACAACGTCTGACCGTTTTAGCTGCTGGTCTTGTCCTCGGTGGGAATTGGACGCTCTATCTCTATGCAATCGGTGAAGGGTACATCGTCGAATCGTCGCTCGGCTATTACATCAATCCGCTCGTCAGCGTATTGTTTGGGTTGTTATTTTTCCAAGAACGTTTGAACCGGCCCCAATTGATTGCCATCATCAGTGCCATCATCGGTGTCTTGATTTTGACATTCGGCTACGGGAAGTTTCCAATCATTGCTTTTTCGCTTGCTGTTTCGTTTGCTTTTTATGGTGTGTTAAAGAAAAAGGCAGCGGCAGAACCGTTATCAGGGTTATTCCTAGAGACGTTAGTGACATTACCGTTCGCGTTGTTGACGCTTGGTGTGACGGGAGCGAATCCGCTCGCTTTACCGACCGGAGCCTTGATTGCCATCATCATGCTTGGTGTTGCGACAGCTGTTCAGTTGATGCTGTTTGGGTACGGTATGCCGAAGATTCCATTTGTATATGTCGGTATCTTGCAGTACATCGCACCGACGTTGACGTTAGTACTCGGTGTCTTTTTGTTTAATGATGTGTTTACATCGATTCACTTCGTGGCCTTCCTGTTCATCTGGATTGCCGTCGCACTGTTTACGATCAGTGGTTTATCGGCAGGACGAATGAAGATGAAAAAGGTCTCGTAATTCAGAAAAGAGGAATGGAACGATGAATAAACCTGGCCTGTTTGCCACATTAGGAGCATATGTCATTTGGGGATTACTTCCGATTTATTGGAAGCTGTTAGCTAGCGTCTCAAGCGAGGCAATACTCGCCAATCGGATTGTCTGGTCGTTTTTGTTTTTATTACTGTTATTGTATTTCCAAAAAGCATTACCTAAATTGACGACGGCGTTTAAAAATCAACGGACACGAAGATTGTTTTTCTTGAACGGAATCATCATTAGTATGAATTGGTTTATCTACATCTGGGCAGTCAACCATAATTTCATCGTCGAAGCCTCGCTTGGCTACTACATCAATCCGCTCGTCAGCATCGTGTTCGGGGTGTTCTTCTTTAAAGAGAAACTGTCACGGATTGAATGGATTGCAATTTTGCTCGCGACGATCGGTGTCTTGATTTTAACAATCGGTTATGGCGAGTTCCCTTGGATTTCGCTTGCGCTCGCATTTAGTTTCGGCTTTTATGGTGTCGTCAAGAAACAACGTCCGCTCGAAGCGACGGTCAGTCTGACACTCGAAACGCTCGCACCGCTACCGCTCGCACTCCTTTTTATCAGTTATCTCGGTGTACAAGGAACGTCGACCTTCTCGCACACACCGTTCGTCACGGCAGGATTATTGTTGACAGGTGTAATCACGGCCGTACCGTTACTTTTATTCGGTTTTGGTGCCCAACGGATCCCATATACAGTCGTCGGTTTTCTACAGTTTGTTGCTCCGACGCTATCACTTGCCATCGGTGTTCTCTTGTATGATGAACCCTTTACACGTACACACTTGGTCGCGTTTACATTTATTTGGTCGGCTGCGCTCGTCTTTACGTTAAACAGTTTGCTGCTTCGAAAAAAACAACTGCGGAAAGTAGCGTAAAAAGATAGAAGTCTGACCTCTTGCGTGATAGAATAGAAAAAGAGTATAAGGGATATCCTTAAGGAGGAAAACTAATCATGAACTTAGCAGCTATGATCGACCACACGGCACTCAAGCCGGAAACATCACGCGCCCAAATCGAAACACTTTGCAAGGAAGCACTCGAGTACAAATTTGCTAGCGTCTGTGTCAACCCGACGTATGTCGCACTTGCAGCAGAACTTTTAAAGTCTGACGACGACGTTAAAGTTTGTACAGTAATCGGTTTCCCACTTGGTGCGAACACACCAGAAGTCAAAGCTTTCGAAACGAAAGATGCGATCAAAAACGGTGCAACTGAAATCGACATGGTTCTTAACATCGGCGCACTAAAAGACGGTGACGTGGAACTCGTGGAACGTGATATCCGTGCAGTAGTCGAAGCGGCGAATGGTACGCTCGTTAAAGTCATTTTTGAAAACTGCCTCTTAACAAAAGAAGAAATCAAAACAGCTGCTGAACTTTCAGTCAAAGCTGGAGCGAACTTCGTTAAAACATCAACTGGTTTCTCAACTGGTGGTGCAACGGTTGAAGACATTCGCCTCATGCGTGAAACAGTGGGACCTGACATCGGTGTAAAAGCTTCAGGTGGCGTTCGTGACTTCGAAGGCGCTAAAGCGATGATCGATGCTGGTGCATCACGTATCGGTGCATCTGCTGGTATCGCCATCGTAACAGGCGGTTCTTCAGACAGCGATTATTAATTCGCAATAAATACATCATCAGACACGTCTTTCCTATGTTAGGAGGGGCGTGTTTTTTTGTTGTCAGGAAAATTCTGAATTTAATCTAGCTATTAAGAAGTCAGACATCACTTCCGATAATCAGATGTAGAACGTTGGAAGGAAGTGTAGAGATGTTGAAACACTGGAAACTAGCAATGCTTGCGACGACGATCAGTTTAGCAGGTTGTGGAAGTATCATCGACGATCCAGATCAAGCAGTGAAGGAACGTCAAAAAATGGCGGTTGTCTTATCAGATGTCGGTCTTGGTGATCAATCGTTTAGTGATGCCGCGATGAGTGGGATGGCCTTACTACGTGAAAAAGAAGATTGGTTCATTGATTATCGTGAACTAGGGGAAACGAAAACATATAAAGTGGCGTTTGATACGTTGGCAAAAGAGAAGCCGACCGTCGTCGTCGGATTAGGTTTTATGGGACAAGCGGAATTAGAAGAAGTCGCGAAACGTTATCCATTGCAACAATTTGCGTTGATTGATGCCGTATCAGAACTACCAAATGTCTTATCGGTTACATTTAAAGAAGATGAAGGCAGTTATCTTGCAGGAGCTGCTGCTGCGCTTCAATCGGAAAATGAGACGATTGGGTTTGTTGGAGGAATGAAGTCGCCTTTAATCGAAAAGTTTGAAAAAGGATACACGGCAGGAGCAAAAGCCGTCAATCCGGACATCAAAGTTTTAGTCGATTATGCAGAAGACTTTGCAGCACCCGAAAAAGGACGGACGATTGCGAACGATCAAATGAAACAACAAGCAGATGTGTTATTTGCCGCAGCTGGTTTGACGGGCAGTGGTGTCCTCGAAGCAGCGCAAGCAAAAGGCAATAAAGCGATTGGTGTCGATAGTGATCAGACGGCAATTGCGCCTGACGCCGTCATGACCTCGATGTTAAAACAAGTCGATCTCGCGATCACGACGATTGGCGATACGGTAAAAGAAAAAGGGTTACAGTCGGGTCAAATCGTGCTCGGTGTCAAAGAAGGTGCGATTCAACTAGCCCCGATTCGAAATGTAACGTTTTCAGAGAAAGATTTAAAGCAACTTGAGCAACTGAAACAAGATGTATTAGAAGGGAAGGTTGACGTACAATGACGTTACGGACACGCTTTTTAATTTCGACACTCGTGACGATCATCAGTGTCGTTGCCTTGATGGGATGGACGTTGGTTGAACTCCGGCAAATTCAATCGTACAACGAAGATTACGGAAAACAGCTTGTCGAAATCTCGGAACTTGAAACAAAACTACTGTACGAACAAGCCGCATGGAACCGTCTTGCAACTCAACCGTCTGACAGTCAAGTCGAGCAAGTACTCGCTTTAAGTCAAAAGAACGAGAAGGCGCTACAGTTGCTTGAAAAAACGTATTTAATTGATGCATTTAAAACGGAAATGGACCGGGCGGAAGCAAAATATACTGCGTTATCAGCTGAACGAAATGATTTGGTCGAGGGGCGTAACCCGATTGAAATCCGATCATATGCTGCCCGAATCGAGGGTGTACTAAGTGATTTGTATACACTACATACAAAAAACGGTGAGTTTTATGATGTACTGCAACAAGAAGCGAAGGACCAGACCGTCAATTTGACACGGACTGTGTTAATCGCAACGTTTGTTTTATTGATTGCGTTAGCACTATATAATTGGTATTTCGCACGGAGCATTACGCGTCCAATCAGCCGTGTCGTTAAAACAGCGGAGCAAATTTCGGCTGGTGATTTATCGGAGCAACTGGAGACGTCAGGACGAGCAGATGAAATCGGTCGTCTCGAGTCAGCGATTGCGCAAATGCAACAAACGTTACATGGTGTGATTGGGACGATTAGTCATACTTCGAATACAATCAGTCAAATGAGTGAACAGGCAACGTCTGAAAATGCGAACATCGTCGAAGTGTCTGGTAACATGACGCATGCGATCAATGAGATGGCGAGCGGAACACAGACAGTATCGGATGATTTACAGACGACGGTCAGTACGATTACAGACATGAGCTCCTCATTCGACCAAAGTGAACGTCGGGCTCAGCTTGCATTAAGCCAAGGTCAAGTCGCAGACACGACGATGGGGCAGAGTGCTTCGGTCATGGAAGAACAAACAGCCTCACTCGCTGCGTCGACGGTTCAAAACCGCGAACTTGGACGTCAGCTAGAAGGTTTCCTTGAACAGACACAACAAATCGAAAAAATGGCAGAACTTGTTTCAGGTGTCTCGGCGCAGACAAACCTCTTATCCTTGAATGCAGCGATTGAAGCGGCAAGAGCCGGAGAAGCAGGACGTGGCTTTGCCGTCGTCGCAAGCGAAGTGAAAAAACTTGCGGACGAGACGCACCAAGCGACACGATCAATCTTCTCACTCGTACGTTCGATTCGCCAAGATGGTGCTGTCTTGCAAGAAGCATTGTTGCGTTCTGAAAAAGAACAAGAGAATCAGGTCGCAAACTTTGCTCAAGTCAAATCGGCATTCGAAGAGACGCGGAAAAATGTAGCCGATGTCACTGAAACGCTCAATTACGTGACATCACAGCTTGTCCGCTCGAAAGAACAAGCGAATGATGTAGTCAATCAGGTCAGTTCGGTTAGTGGCGTAATGGAAGAGTTAGCGGCAGGGAATCAAGAGGTCGCAGCTTCGATGCGTGATCAACAAGCTTCGTTCGAGCAAATTCATCAATTGATGTTAGAACTCGAGGCGACAACAACATCACTTGATCAACAAACAAATCAATTTAAAATTTAATGATCTCTCATGTTCTCAATAAAAAAAATAAGCCCCGACACATCAATCGACGTGTCGGGGCTTATTCATTTTAAAAGAAACTTTCTGGGTTTAGTTCGTTTGTCCGTCCGTTCGCATTATATTGGTAGCCACCTTCATGAATCTCGAAGTGAAGATGGGGACCGGTTGAATTCCCCGTACTACCGAGTTTTCCGATTTGTTGGCCTTGCTTGACTTGTTGTCCTTGTTTAACTGTCAAGGCATTCATATGCGCATAAACAGTCGTATATGTCTTACCACCGATGTTGTGTGCGATATAGACATGATTACCATACGGACCACCGGAGCTTGCTTGAATGACAGTTCCAGCAGCTGATGCGACGATTGCAGAATTGACCGGTCCAGCGAAATCGGTCCCGTTATGATAAGCATAGCCATTATTTCCGCTCGCGGCACCCATACCTTGTGAAATGGAACCGTTCGCAGGTTTGATGAATTTTCCGGTTGCATTTGAGATAACTTTCGTACTTGCTTTACTGATTGAAGCAGGTTGCGCCGATTGCGCGGCTGCTTGTTTTTTAGCTGCGAGAGCAGCGGCTTTGGCTGCCGCTTCTTGTGCCTTAAGTTGAGCAGCGGCCTCTTTTAGACTTAAGATGTTTGATTCGATTGAACGCTTTTGTTTCTTCAAGCGTTTTAATAAGGCTGTTCGTTTGTCCTTTTCAGCATTCAACTCGTGTTGCTTCTTTTTTAGAACTTTCCGGTCATGGATGAGTGCGGTACGTGTATCTTCAAGTTCTTGTTTTGCTTCTGCCAACTCTTGTTTACTCGTTTCGTAATCTTTTAATAATGAAGCATCACTTTCGGCAATCGTATTGAATGCGTTGAAGCGACTGATCATATCACCAATGTCTTCTGCACCGAAGACAGCTTCGAGCAATGGATCTTTATCAGATTTAGCTTGTCGAACTGCCAGCCGATCGCCGAGCATTTTTTCTTGTTTTTTGATTTTCTTCTGTAAAGCTGTAATCTTTTGTTTAAGTTTCGTTAACTGACGTTCGTTTTGATCAATCTTTTGTTCATTTTCGACGACTTGAAGCGTCAATCCATTGATTTGTTGGTCAATCGCGTAAACTTTCTCTTGGGCTTTCGATAATTGTTGATTGTTTTCGTCGAGTGCTTCTTTTTGTTTTGATTGTTTTTGTTCGTTTTGTTGTTGTTTGTCTTTATATGAAGTCGCAGCACCTACGGATGTAACGAATGGTGTTGTGAGAAGTGTGAGTGTCATCAGGGAAATTCCTATTGAGTGCATGAAAGATTTTTTCATAAGTGAATCGATCAGTCCTTCCTTGTTGTTGAGTGATACTTGTACTACTCTAACAACAATTTTTACGGAGGGACGTTACAGTTTATTTAAAATAATAAGGAAAATAATGATAGAAAGGATGTACTTTTTATGAAAATAATTGATAAGTATCGTAAAGAAGACAATGAAAAGACTGGTATAAAGCGGTAAAAAAGGAATGGTAGACGTGATAGAAAGATAAAATTCAATAAAAGACCATTGATATGTTTTTGTAATATTTTATATTCATTATTAAAAAGTGGTTTGATATATGAATGATTTGGTTATTTAAATTAGTTTTGGACTAAATGGTCAGACACAAAAAAAGGAATTACTTTTTTAAGCGCTTTGCTCGGCAAGACAAGATACGTTGGGACTTTTTCCTGAAGGAGTCACGTGAAACAAGAGGGGAGAATGCAATAACTCCCACCCTTGTAGTCGCATGGTTTTCAATCAGTCGATCGGTACTCATTCTTCATAGATCATTTTTCGCGTCATCCCACCATCAAGGACAAGTGTCTCTCCCGTCAAGAAATCATTTTCGGGGTTCGTTAAGAACAGGGCGGCACGAGCGACATCTTCTGGCTTACCGACGCGTCCAGACGGGTGTTGCGAATGATCCTCCGGGGAAAGTTCATGATAATTCCCGGTCTCGATCCACCCTGGTGCGATTGCATTGACGAGAACGCCTTTGGGACCTAACGAAACGGCAAGAGCATGTGTCAAAGCGACGATTCCACCTTTTGTTGCGGCATACGATTCTGTATCAGGCTCCGACATATAGGCACGAGTCGAAGCCAAGTTAACGATTCGACCACCGTGTTTTAGATGTGGTGCAGCTGCCTTTGTTGTCAAAAAGATACTGCGTAAGTTCGTATGGTTGACGCGGTCCCATTCTTCGAGCGTGAGTTCAAGAAGGGATTTTCGAATGATGATGCCGGCGTTATTGATGATGATGTCGATTTTACCTGTATGTTCTAATGCTTTTTCGATGAGTAAGTTGACATCATGTTCGTCTTGAACGTCCAACCGGTAAAAGTAAGCCGTTCCACCAGCTTCTTCGATTTCTTGAGCAATGACTTCACCCGTCATTTGATCAATATCTGCTAAAATGACGACGGCACCTTCATTTGCATATGTTTTAGCAAGCGTTGCACCAATCCCGTTTGCAGCACCAGTAATAATGACCGTTTGATTGACTAAATCCATGTCTTTCACTCCTCTTCTTTGCAACTTTCCTTCTAAATGGAATAGCCTGAATCGGATTGATTAAAACCTAACGTTTCAAGTACGGTTGAGGATTATCAATCAAGTGTAGAGGGAATAGTATTAACGTTAAAGACATTAAATCGTCGAATGGGGGATTTACGGATGGATTTATCGAATGAGAAATTAAAACAACAACAAGATCAATATGCGGAAGAAGCAAAGGACTATATCGATCGTCCGAAAAAAACAAAATCGATTTTAAAACGAGCGAACAATTCAATTCAAAAAAATTCAAGTCTGTCACTTGTCTTTTCGCCGGTTCGCTTATTCATTGATATGGTACGTTCGTATCAATCAGGAGAATACCGAAATATCCGCCGGACAACAATTCTAAAAGTAATCGGTGCGTTGATTTATCTGGTTTCACCAATCGACTTGATTCCAGATTTTATTCTTGGTTTTGGGTTCGCAGATGATGTCGCGATTATTCTGTTCGTCACGAAAACGATTTTTGAAGAGTTGACGCGATATAGTGATTGGCAGGATGAGCAACAAAAAGCACGAACGCAACCTATCCAAAGTGAAGATGCCTACTGAAACATAGACGGATTGTTGAGCCTGACACTGATTGATTCAGTGTCAGGCTTTTATAATGGAAAAAAGTTGTTTTCTGTACGCTACTCGTAAAGTTCGTTACACTAAGAAGAGGAAACGAACGGAGAAGAGGAGGTATGTGATGGCCTGGCATGCATGGATGGAGTCCTATGGTTATCTAGGGATTATGGTGACATTAATGTTTCCGTTTTTACCAAGTGAAGTTCCGCTCGCCTATGCGGGTTACTTGGTGCATACGGCACAATCAAATATTGTCTTGATGTTACTTGTCGCCGTCTTCAGTTTCGTCGTCAGCCAGAACATCTTCTTTACGATCGGTCAACTCGGAAGTGAGCGGCTACTTGGACGCGTTTTTAAATTGTTTCGGATTTCTGAAACGAGAATGGTTCAATTTCAACAGCAAATGGAGACGCGCGGACGATTTATTTTACTCCTGTCACCGATGTGGCGAATGGGTTTTGCGGTTGGAGCAGGTCTGACAGGTGTTTCTCGTTTAACGTTCACGCTCGCAACGACAGTGTCCTTTTTTGTGTGGTCCGCGTTTTTCATCTGGGGTGGAAAAAAGCTCGGGCATGGTATGAATGGACGACATCATGATTTTCACCAGTATACTCCGTGGATTGTCGGGCTATTGCTTCTTCTCGGGGTTTACCTATATGTTAGAAAAAAGAGAATGCTAAAAAAATAGAGGAGTGTTTTCATGGCAGTTATTTTATTTGATATTGATGGGACATTGATCGACTCGACAAATCAGATGACAGAGGCGATTCATCTTGCGATGGCAGACATGCCGCATCTTGAAAAGCCATCAAAAGACCGCGTTCGGGCAAGTTACGGACTGGCGGGAAGTGCGTTTTGGGAAAAGGCGATTCCGGATGCGTCAGAAGAAGACATTCGGTTGATTCGCCAAAAGCGTCATCATCATTTAGAACAGACAATGAAGGATCAAGAGGTGTTGTTTGAAGGAGTCCGGGATTTACTCCGCACCTTGACGGAACAAGGACATATTGTCTCGACGGCAAGCAATTGCGGGGTCCACTACATGAATCTTGTCCTCGACAGTCAAGCCATCCGACCGTTTTTCACGAGTCCGAAATGTTTAGGTTCAGTGAACGGGAAACAAAAAGCTGATATTTTAGCGGCACATCGAGCAGAGTTTGGAAACGTCGAGTACTTGATGGTCGGTGACCGGTCGTCTGATATCGAAGCAGCACGAATTGCTGACATGCCGGTTGCGATTTGCCGGTTCGGTTTCGGGACGACGGATGAATGGGAACTCGCAGACCACCAGCTTAAACAACCGTTAGATGTCTTAAAGTTTGTTTAAAGTATGTTAATTAAAAGAAGCGGATTGCCGGTACCGGCAATCCGCTTCTTTTAATTATTCAAAATCGAGTCGGTAGTCTTCCTGGTTCGTCCAGGGGCGGAAGCGACGGAATAACTGATGGAAGGATAAGCAGAGGACAATCGGGAGTAAAATGAATAATCCGAAGACGAGCAGTCCATTTGCCCATGTCCATCCACCTGCCATCAAATGCAAAGCATTGATTGGACCGATCAACCCGGACATACCGAAGCCGGCGCTAAACGGTGTTCCTTGAATCCCTAAAATCCCGGCTAACCCGCCGAGAACAGCGGCACTACACATGACGGGAACGATCATGATGGGATTTCGAATGAAGTTTGCCATCTGAATTTTCGGTGATCCTAAAAAATGCGCAATCGACGTTCCGCGAGAATTTGCCTTCCAGCCTGCGATTGCAAGACCGAATCCAGCTGCACAGACACCGAGGTTCGCAGCGCCTGCTGCAATGCCGGAGAGGCTGATGGCTGTCGCAATCCCGACGGTCGATAGGGGAGAGACAATCAAAACAGAAAACGTGACCGCTAACAGGACGCCCATCAAGATTGGTTGCAGAACAGTGAACTGAGTGATCATTTGACCGATCGCCGCAGTGATTTTAGTGACGAACGGATATGTAAGGACGCCGATCCCACCTGCACCGACAATGATCAACGTCGGCATGACGAGAACAGTGTAGGTTTTAAAACGATTTCCAATCCATAAGACAAGTGCGGTTGCGATGGCAGCTGTTACACCTGCGTTGATGACATCACCCGTACCGACGAATAAAAAACCGGCTGTTTCCGTCCGTGTTGCGACACCTGAACCGACGACGGTCGCTAGACCAATCGAGGCGGTTTCGATTGGAGTCGTCTTGAATTGCATGGCGACGGCAACACCGATGACCATCGGTAGCAAGCGCATCGCAATCGTAGTCGAGTCGATGATGTGTTGAGCGGGCGCGAAGTAAGGTAATAATGCTTTGGCGAGTTCGCCGAGCAGAGCACCTGGGATTAGTGCAACTAAAATTCCGATACTGAGTCCGTTCAGTACATGGATACCGAACTGACGATTGATTCGTGTTGTAGAAGATTCGATGGGAATACACTCCTTATGTAATGCTTTTGTGCATAACAGCATAAAAGCTATGAATTGTTTTTTATCTTACGCGACAGGAAAGAACACGTCAAGAAGAAATAGGAATTTTCTGTGAATTGATGAGTGCATTCTGTTCGCACTCCGTGAAAAGGACTGGTAGAGTAAAAGGGTAAAAGATATTAGAGAGGATGAATGAAATGGCAGAACAACAAATCGTTTTAGCAGAAAGACCTGAAGGACGTCCGACGCGTGAAACGTTTCGGTATGAATCAATCGAACTAAACGCACCAGACGCGGGACAAGTCTTGCTCGAGACACTCTACATTTCAGTTGATCCATACATGCGCGGGCGGATGAATGATGCACGTTCATACTCGCAACCATTTGAGCTGGACGCACCGGTTCAAGGGGGTGTCGTCGCGAAAGTCATCGAGTCACGTAGTGATGCTCTTAAAGAAGGGGATATCGTCGTCGGAATGCTCGACTGGGCAACGAAACTTGTTGTCGATGCAAAAACTGTTCGGAAAATTGATGCGTCGCTCGCACCTGTATCGACAGCGCTCGGCGTACTCGGTATGACAGGGATGACGGCTTACTTTGGTTTACTGGATATCGGTAACCCGCAGCCAGGTGAAACGGTTGTCGTGTCGGCTGCGGCCGGGGCTGTCGGATCAATCGTCGGTCAAATCGCCAAAATCAAAGGTGCTCGTGTCGTTGGAATCGCGGGAAGCGATGAAAAGACGACCTACCTAAAAGAGCAACTTGGTTTTGATGAAGTCATCAACTACAAAACGGAAGACGTCGGCGAAGCGCTCGACCGCGCATGTCCGAGTGGGGTCGATGTTTATTTTGAGAATGTCGGAGGCGAGATTGGGGACGCGGTCATTGACCGTTTGAATCCGTTTGCCCGTATTCCGGTCTGTGGCGCGATTTCTGGATATAATGAAAAAGAGAACATCGGACCTCGCGTACAATCAAAATTGATTGCTTCACGGGCACGGATGCAAGGCTTCTTAGTCGGGGATTATGGAAAACGTTTCAAGGAAGCGGCAGAACAGTTAGGGAAATGGGTCAGTGCCGGTGAATTGAAATATGAAGAAACGATTTTTGAAGGTTTCGATAACGTTCCGGATGCATTCCTAGGTCTGTTCGATGGTTCGAACACAGGAAAGTTACTCGTGAAACTGTAAAGTGTAGACTTTGTATGTAAAAACGTACTATCTAAAAGAAGCGTCGGACGATTCGTAATTGAATCGTCCGACGCTTCTTTTTTTAGGTACGACGTGTAACGTCGATCATGATTTTTTTTGATCGTCTTTCAATTCTTCTAAATCTGGATCGGGGTGTTGTGTCTCAGCAGGCTTGATGCCGGGGTCTGATGTTTCAGCCGGTTCAGGATCTGGGTGAAGACCGACGTCTGCCTGTTCATTTGGTAAATTCTCTTTTTTTTCATTCATGGTAAAATTCATTCCTTTCTCTTTTTCGAATCTTCTTAAGATTTACCCGTCTATCTGATTCTGAAACTAATGAAGTGCTCATCATATTTTATTGCCTAATTATTCAAAAGTAAGTCACGAACAAACTACAGTCCATGCCAATCTGTCATCTTCTCAACTGGAATGTAAGGAAATACTGGAGAACATTCATCAACTCTTTACAAAAACCTTGCAAGGGATTTAAGTGCCCTTTGAACTGCTCTCGTAGACTGAAAAGAGATCAAGCAGGAAGGGTGTTTTGAACGTGAATGGACAACAGTGGAAAAGAAAAGTAACGCAACAGCTAAGTTGGGTCCGTGCTGAACAACAGCGATTGAAGACGGAACCAGCAGCGAGTTCGACTGCGTTCGAGACATTACAACGGTTAGGATCGTTGGGAACGGCTAAGACGATTCGTCCGTCAAACAAGCCGGTTGAAACAAAAACGAAGCGCTATCAAGAAGAGAGTAATCAACAATTACTCGATACGATTGACTACCAATCGATTCCGCTTCGGAGTCAGTCACGTTACTATGAGCCGCGACCGCTTGAAGTAGCTGTCGTCTGTTCCGAGTTCATGCATGCCTATTATCAAGATGCGTTCCATCTCCATTATGTGAATGCAGACACGTTTGAGGATGTCTTTAGTCGTAAAATCGATCTCTTTTTAGTCATCACGTCATGGAAAGGCTTGCAGGGGGGTGACTGGAAAGGGGTCGCGACACCGAAATCGAAAAAAAGAACATTACTCCTCCAGATGATGCGAGAGGTGAAACAGCAAGGGATTCCGGTCGTCTTCCAGTCAACGGAAGACCCGAGTAACTTCGACCGTTTCAGTGAGCTGGCAAAACAAGCCGATTATGTGCTGACATCGGACGAAGCGATGCTTCCGGAATATCAAGTGCTTTGTGGCCATGACCGGATTGAAGCGGTCTCGTTCGGTGTGAATCCGCTGATCCATAATCCGCTTGGCGCGACCCGAAGCCGGAAAAATCATGTGTTGTTCGCCGGGAGCTGGATGGCGAAGTATCCAGAACGTGTCAAGGATACGGAAGTGCTGTTCGATGGGGTGATGAGCTCATCGCATCAGCTTGATATCGTCGACCGCAACTATCACCTCGGCTTACCGGACTATCATTTCCCGGACCGGTACGTCAAACGGGTTGCCCCTGCGATTCCGTATGATGCGCTTCAGCAGGTGAGCAAATGTTACGACTGGGTGTTGAATCTCAATAGCATCAAATACAGTAAAACGATGTGTGCGCGCCGGATTTTTGAATCGCAGGCACTTGGGAATCTAATCATTTCGAATTATAGTATCGCCGTCAACAATCTGTTTCCAAACGTATTTACAGTTCACGATCAACAGGAAATCAAAGCAATCGTCGAACGGACATCTGAAGAAGACATTGAGCGATTGCGTGCTGAAGGAATTCGTTCCGTCATGTCGAGTCACACGGTGTTTGACCGGGTCGATCAATTGGCGCGGATGTTGAAACTCAATCAACAACAACCGGCGCGTCGCCTGCTCGTCGTCTTACGCAATCCGACACCGGCTCTTGAACAGCAGATTGCCAAGCAATCGATTGAAGCGGATGCTATTTGTCACCTGTCCGAGTTGACGGAAAGGGAATATGGAAAAGCCGATCTTGTTGCCCTGCTCGACGGCGGCGAGTCGTACGGGGAATATTACCTCGAAGATTTACGCAACGGCTTTAAGTTTGCCGATGCCGATATCGTCCGGAAATCGCTCAGCGGACAAGCCGCTTATGAAGTCTTTGAGACGTCAGGCGCAGATACCGGAGCGATGGTCTGGCGGGAGCATGTCCCGTTTGAACAGTTTGTCAGCGGAACGTTATCCGGACGGACGCTCATGCTGGATCGCTTCGAGTGGAATGAACAGTATCAAACGAAGCCGCTCCTTGCGCCGGTCTTGTCAGTCGTCGTGCCGATTTATAACAACGGCCCTCATTTGATGTATAAGTGTTTTGCGAGCTTGAAGCGGATGAATCGTTTTGACGAAACGGAAATCGTGCTTGTCGACGACGGGTCGACGGATTTCGGGACGATTCAAGCCGTCGAACGAATTGGACGGCGACACGGGAACGTGACGACTTACTTCTTTGAAACAGGCGGGAGCGGAAGTGCATCACGTCCTCGTAACAAAGGTGTCGAACTGGCGCGTGCCGACCGGGTGGCCTTTTTAGATCCGGACAATGAAGTGCTCAGTGACCGTTATGCGGAGTTGTTAGATGAGCTTGATCAAAATCCGACGCTCGATTTTGCAGTCGGTCATATGAAAAAGTTAGCGGAGAAGACGAGCATCATCGCCTTGCCGACGATTCGGAAAAAGGGACGAACCGTTTGTGAAGACCCCCGTGCCTATCTGCTTGAACATCGTTTTGCCGTGCAAAGCATTCAAGCATTGGTCGTCAAGCGCGATTTCCTCGTCAAACATCAGCTGGAACAGGTCGTCGGAGCCGTCGGTCAAGACTCGTTATTTTTCCAAGAGATGATGTTACGGGCGGAGCGTGTTCTGCTTGTGAACCGCGTCGTGCATTATTATTACGCGGCAGTCGCCGGCTCGACGGTTAACTCGTTGACGGTCCGCTTCTTTGAGCGCAGTGTCCTCCGTGAACGGGCACGAGCAGAGAAGTTTGCAAAATATGGTGTGCTCGACCAATACAAGACGAAACGTTTTGAGCATTTCTTCGAACACTGGTATTTGGTCAAGCTGCGCCAATGCAGCGATAAGGACTTTGGACCAAGTGTTGCCTTATTACGGACGATTGTCGGGTTTTACGAACCGATTCAACTAACGGCACCGTTAGTCCGACAGTTTGTTGAATTAGCGGATGCGGGTAAGACGGATGCGATTCAAGAATTATTATTAGAGGAGGTCACGGCATGACGAGCACAGCAGGAATGAAACGACCAAAGGATCAAGTCCGCGCCGCCTATTATGACCAGTTAGGGGTCGCGTTCGGAAAAAAGGTCCGGGCGCGCATCCACTGGATAGTACGTGAGGCGAAGGGAGAAGACATCCTTGATGTCGGGTGCTCAGGGGGACTCGTCCCGATTTTACTCGGACGCGAAGGGAAACGTGTCACAGGAATCGACGTCTCTCCGGAAGCAATCGCTGAAGCAACGTCTGCGTTAAAAGAAGAAGCGGCATCTGTCCAATCCGTCGTCATGTTCAGTGAAGCGAACATCATGTCTTTTTCAGCAAACCGGCAATTCGATACGGTTTTGATGACGGAAGTACTCGAGCACATCGGTGAACCGGAACGGGTGATTCAGCAGGCATATACACTCGTCAAACCAGGTGGACGTCTTGTCGTGACCGTTCCGTTCGGCGTTAATGATTATGCCGATCATAAGCGGACCTATTATTTGAAACGACTTGTCGAACAAGTAACACCTTATGGCACGATTGAAAAAATCGAACGGTTCGATAAGTGGCTTGGCGTGACGCTTGTCGTTCAAGAAGATGTACAACCGGCCCGGATGTTGTCTGCAGAAGAAGTCGACTGGCTCGAAGATTCGTTTGAGACTGTCGAGCGGATGCACCTAGCGGAAGTCATCCGTCTAAAACAAGTCAACAAGCGGCTGGAACAAAAAGTGCAACACGTAGCGGAAATTGAATTGCGGATGGTGGAACAATCGAATGAACAGGTGAAACTGGAACACCAAGTAAGCGAGATGAATCAACAGCTGGAACAACTTGCGCACCAATATACGTTAGTGCTCAAACGTTACGAGGAGGCACTCGTTTCGAACATGGAAGTGCTGGAGGCGAATGAAGCATGGAAATCAAAATACCGGTCACTCGCAAATTCAAAATTAGGAAAAGTCATCGTCCGTTACTGGAAGCTCAGACGAAAACTATCACGAAGACAGGCAAGGCGTCGATGAACGTGTTGATGATTTGTCAAAACTTCTATCCGGAAATCGGAAGTGCTGCGAATCGGATGAAAAATATTTTTAAACGGATGGAACAACGGGGCAGTGACGTCCATGTCTTGACGTCGGAGCCGCTTTATCCGACGGCGGAACTCTATACGGATGCGATGTTTTGGGACGAACCGACGCTTGACGCCGCGCACATCACACGGATTCAACCACGCGATGTCCGGGCGACGACTAATTTGTGGAAACGACTCCACCTCTTCATCGAACAGTTTTTCTTAGCGATCAAAGAAGTGCGGCAAGATCCAAAACAGTACGAATATATCTATGCGACAACACCTTCGATTTTTATGGGACTGGTCGGTGTCGTCGCGAAACATGTCAAACAGGCACCGCTGATTTTAGATGTCCGTGATTTATGGCCGGAATCACTCGTCGGTGTCGGCATCACGAAATCACGCCTGTTATTGAGACCATTGTACTGGCTTGAAAAATGGATGTATCATCAAGCGGATCAAATCGTCATCAACAGCGAAGGGTTTCGGTCCTATATCGAACAGAAGGGGATTGACGCATCGCGTATTCACTACATTCCGAATTCGATTGAAGAAAATGAGTGGTTGATTAAACGGCGTCATGTCTCGGAACAGGTCCGCGTTGTCTACACGGGAAACATCGGACTGGCGCAAGATGTCTTTTTATTACTTGATGTGGCTGAACGGTTGATGGTCGACAGAAACATTGAATTCCATGTCGTTGGTTACGGATACCATAAGGAAAAATTCGAGAAGTTGATTGCGGAGCGGAAACTGACGAACATCCACTTCATGAACGCGATGCCGCGTTGGGACGCATTGAAACAGCTCGCTAAAAGTGACATCGCCTTTGCGACGCTTGTCGAGAGCACGGCATTTGACACGGTCACACCAGGGAAAATCATCGATTATATGGCGATGGGATGTGCCATCGTCGGCGCTGTTTCCGGACATGCCGCAAAAGTGATTGAAGCATCGGGTGCTGGTGTCGTATCGCGTGACCGCAGCCGGGACGAGATCGTCCGGCAGATTCGTCATCTCGCAAACAATCCGGAAGAACGGGCATTGATGGGACGCTCTGGCGTCTCCTACGTCCAAACACATTTTGACTGGGAACAAAATGAAGAGCGACTGTTTGAAGCGATTCGTCAAACTTGTCAACAGACAGTGGAGGTGAAGGGATGAAACGTGTCGGAATGTTTGTTTGGAACACTTTTACGAACGATGCCCGTGTGTTAAGGGAATGTACCGCCCTTGCTGATGCTGCGTATCAGGTCGACTTGTACTGTTTAAATGACGGAACGTTACCGAAAATCGAGCAGCATCCAGCAGGTTTCCGCATTCTTCGGATTGATCGCACACCACCACTTGCCGGTGTGCTGTCGCGTTTTCGGAAACGGTCACCGGTTACGCTAGTCGCGGCTATCGGAGTGTTGGTACTGATTCCGTGGTTGATTCCCGTCTTGCTCATGCTCTATCTGTTACAAAAAAGCCGCTTTTTACGCTATGCGCTTTATAACAGCTTTGGCATCATCCGGATGACGCGCGCCGCAAGACAGCGTCAATACGATGTCATGCACGCCAATGATTTAAATACGTTACCGCAAGCGATTTTAGCAAAACGTCAGGCAAAAGTCGTCTATGATTCACACGAAGTGCAAACCGACCGGACAGGATACGGAAAGGGACAAGGAATCCTTGAGCGTATCCTGTTGCGTTTCGTTGATTGGACGATGGTCGAAAATGATACAAGAGCGGATTATCACCAGCAACTGTACGGAAGCCGGCCGACGGTTCTTCATAATTATCCGTTTTATCAGGAAACGATCCCGGCGGCACGTTCGCTGCACACAGAACTCGGTCTCGACCGTGCGGAACCGATTTTGCTTTATCAAGGCGGGATTCAAGAAGGGCGCGGACTGGAACGATTGATTGAGGCGATGCCATCCGTGACGAACGGAACTTTATTATTTGTTGGCGATGGTAAAATCAAAACACATTTGCAACGCTTAGCCGCGGAATCTTCAGCGCGTGAGCGGATTTATTTCATCGATAAAGTACCACTAAATCAGTTGCCGAGTTATACAGCGGCAGCGACGATTGGGTTCCAAGTCTTACAAAACGTCTGCTTTAACCATTATTCAGCCTCATCGAATAAATTATTCGAATATATGGCAGCACTTGTCCCGGTCGTCGCGGCAGACTTACCAGAAATTCGCCGGGTCGTCGAAACGGAACAGGTCGGTTTGATTGTCGATGTCGAGTCGCCGGAGTCGATTGCGCAAGCCGTCAATCGCTTGATAGCGGATGATTCGTTACGCAATCAGATGAAAAGCCGAGCGGAAGAGGCGAGAAGACGGTACAACTGGGACGAGGAAAAACAACATCTCTTAGCGGTATATGCGGCTGTTTCAGCGGGAACAGCACCTGAAGTCAATTAAAGTTACAGCTAATACCAAGTGAAACCACACAAATGGAGAACGTTTGATGTGGATATGGTCGGTATCATACAAGGTTCGTCAACGTGTTCGTCGATTCTTTACAACCTTTACGTAAAGTACAGAAAATACGGCGAATGTAAGGTCTGTGAAGAATGGTTTAAGAGATGGTTAGAACCATTGGAAACACTAGGAATTGTCGGTATGGTCTAGGTACAGCCACGTCATGTTCGATGCAAGGTTTGGCGTGAACTACACACTAGATGGAGGAATGACAAAATGAAACTTTGTACAATCGGACTTGGATATATTGGATTACCTTCTTCTGCGATGTTCGCAGATCACGGCACAGAAGTAGTCGGTGTCGATATCGACCCGCGAATCGTTCAAATGTTGAATGCAGGAGATATCCATATTGAAGAACCAGGCTTAGAAGACGTCATCAAACGAGTCGTCGCGAACGGTACGTTCCGTGCGACATTAACGCCGGAACAAGCTGATGTCTTTCTGGTTGCCGTTCCGACGCCGAACCTTGACGATACGTACAAATCATGTGACTTGAAATATGTCATTTCAGCAGTACGCAATCTGCTGCCACACTTAGAAAAAGGGAACGTCGTCATCGTCGAATCAACAATCGCACCACGGACGATGGATGACCATGTACGACCATTGATTGAAGAAGCGGGCTTTAAGATTGGCGAAGACGTGTTCGTCGTCCATTGTCCGGAACGGGTTTTACCGGGACAAATTCTTCATGAATTGATTCATAACAACCGGATTGTTGGGGGACTGACGGAAGCGTGTGCCAAGGCCGGGGCCGCTGTCTACCGGACTTTCGTCCAGGGAGAAATCGTCCAAACGGATGCGAAGACGGCAGAGATGTCAAAGTTGATGGAAAATACATTCCGTGACGTCAACATCGCCCTTGCGAACGAATTAACACAAGTGTGTCACCAACTTAAAATTAACGTCCTCGATGTCATTGAGATGGCAAACATGCACCCACGCGTTAACTTGCATCATCCGGGACCGGGTGTCGGAGGACATTGTCTTGCCGTCGATCCGTACTTCATCGTCGCGAAGGCGCCGTCGCTTGCACGAATCATCCATACGGCGCGTGATACGAATGTCAACATGCCCCGTTTCGTTGCGGATCAAGCAGAACGCCTCGTCGCCAACCGTGTCCGTCCGAAAATTGCTGTCTTCGGTGTCACGTATAAAGGAAACGTTGATGATATGCGGGAAAGTCCGGCAGTCGAAGTCATCGAACAATTACTAGATCGTGGACTCGATGTCGCAGTCTGTGATCCGCACGTCGAACGCTCGATTTCGTCACGGTTTACATTAGTCGACGAGATTGAAGCAATCCAAGGAGCCGATCTTGCCCTGGTCCTTGTCGATCACGATGAATTCAAGGCATTTGATTCACGTCGTCTGAAAAACCAAATGCGGACACCGGTCTTATTCGATACGAAAGGCGTCGTCGGAGAGCTTGAAGATATCATGGTCCTCAACTTTGGTAACTTGCATACACATAACACGATGAAAGTAGACGCTGAAGCGATATGAAGAGCGTCCGTACCGTCCTCAATGAGTTGAAAGATCATCTTTACCTGATCGTACGCCTTTCACTCTATGAGACAAAAAGCCAATACAGCATGCAATACCTCGGGTGGTTTTGGGAAATCATGACGCCGCTGTTGCAAATCGGTGTCTACTGGGTCGTCTTCGGTTTTGGCATTCGAGGTGGACACCCGGTTGACGGGATTCCGTTTGTCTTATGGTTAGTCAGTGGATTGATTGCCTGGTTCTTTATCGGAAGTACGATTCCGAGTGGGTCCCGTTCCATCTATGGACGGGTCGCGCTCGTCTCAAAGATGCATTTCCCGTTGAGTACGATTCCGGCCTATGTCATTTTGGCACAATTTTATCGGCACATTGCGATGGTCCTCCTGACAATCATTCTTGGAGCTGCCTTTAGTTATTTTCCGGGATGGCATACGTTCGAACTGTTGTACATCATACCGGCAGGAATCATTTTCTTATATGCGGTCTCGCTCCTGTTGTCGGCGCTCGCGACGATGGTCCGGGATGTCCAAAACATGGTCACATCAGGCATGCGGATGTTGATGTATTTGACGCCAATCATGTGGGTCCCACCCGATCATTCCATCTTTAAGACGTTGTTGATGATCAATCCACTCGTCTATTTGATCGAAGGGTATCGTTCAGCCTTAATCGGAACGGGGTATTTGATGGAGCATCTTTGGTACGGCTGTTATTTTTGGAGCATTACCGCAGTGATTTTAATGACAGGTGCAACCGTCCATATCCGATTCCGTCGTTATTTCATTGATTATGTGTAGGAGGAACGAAGATGAGTCATGTCGTGTTTGAAAATGTCTCGAAGCGATACGTCTTGTATTCGCGTCCGATTGATAAGTTAAAAGAGGTTTTATTTGGCAAGATGAGCGGAAAGCCGTTCTATGCCTTAAAAAATGTATCGTTTTCAGTCGAACAAGGTGAAATCGTTGGTGTCGTCGGCATCAACGGAAGCGGGAAATCGACGTTGTCACATCTCCTTGCGAACGTCACGCCTCCGACGTACGGGCAGGTGACGTTGCGTGGTAAGTCAGCCTTAATTGCCATCTCGAGCGGATTGAACAATCAGTTGACGGGGCGCGACAATATCGAGCTCAAGGGGCTGATGATGGGACTGAACAAAAAACAAATCCGAATGATCACTCCAGACATTTTAGAATTCGCCGACATCGGGGAATTCATCGACCAGCCGGTCAAAACGTATTCGAGCGGGATGCGGGCCCGCTTAGGGTTTGCGATTTCCATCAACATCAATCCAGATATCTTGATTATCGACGAAGCCTTATCGGTCGGCGATCAGACGTTTACGGAAAAATGCTTGGATAAGATGCGCGAGTTTCGTGATCAAGGGAAAACGATTTTCTTCATCAGTCATTCGCTCAGTCAGGTCAAAAGTTTTTGTTCAAAAGTCTTATGGCTCGAATACGGCGAAGTCCGGATGTTCGGACCAACCGCAGAGACGATGGCGGAGTACAACAAGTATCTCTACTGGCATAAACAGTTATCGAAAAAGCAAGTTGCCCATTACGTGGCAAAAAAACGGACAGGACGAAGTGATGAAATCGAACGGTCCGTCCGTGGCGAGACGATTGAATTGTCATCATGAATAAGGAATAGGGGATGGAATGTATGAAAAAAGTCATGCTTGTATTTGGAACGAGACCGGAAGCGATTAAAATGGCGCCCGTCGTCAAAGCACTTGAGGCGCGCGAAGGTGTCGAGCCGATCGTCGTCGTCACGGCGCAACATCGTGAGATGCTTGATCAAGTCTTGGAGTTGTTCCAGATTGTTCCCGATCACGATTTAGATTTGATGCGTCCACGGCAAACACTCGAAGAAATGACGGCACGGATTTTGAATGCGATGCGTCGTGTCCTCGAAAAGGAGCAACCCGATCTCGTGTTAGTCCATGGGGATACGACAACGACGTTCGCTGCTTCGCTCGCTGCTTTTTACCAACAAATTCCGGTCGGACATGTCGAGGCGGGATTACGGACCTACCAAAAATATGCACCATTCCCGGAAGAGATGAATCGTCAATTGACAGGTGTGCTGGCTGATTTTCATTTTGCACCGACAGATCAAGCAGCGGAAAATCTCCGACGCGAGCATAAACAGACACCGATCATCGTGACCGGGAACACCGTCATCGATGCGCTCAAGACAACCGTCTCGTCCGACTATACGCACCCAGTCTTAACGGACTTAGAGGCGAGCGGACGCAAGTTAATTTTACTGACCGTCCACCGGCGCGAAAATCACCTCCAGCTGTCGCACATCTTTGATGCCATCGAACGGTTGGCAGAGACGCATGCAGATATTGAAATCGTCTACCCCGTCCATCCGAACCCAATCGTGCTCGAAGCGGCGGAGCAATTGAAACACCATCCGCGCGTTCACTTGATTGACCCACTCGATGTGTTTGATTTTCATAACTTAGCGGCCCGGGCAACGTTTATTTTGACAGACTCCGGCGGTATCCAAGAAGAAGCGCCATCGCTCGGTGTACCAGTACTTGTTCTGCGGGAGACGACAGAACGGCCGGAAGGTGTTGCAGCCGGGACATTAAAACTTGTCGGGACAAATCCGGAACGTATTTTTGAGATGAGTCATCGCTTATTGACGGATGAAGAAATGTATCAGGGGATGGCACAGGCCGCGAATCCTTACGGTGACGGTCATGCGGCGGAACGTATCGTTGACGCGATCATGAGCGAGGTCCCGGTATGAGAACAGCACGTACGTTTCATTTAGCAAGTTATCATTTTTTTCCGCAGGGAAGTCAAGAAAAGATTCTGTTAGAAGACGAAGCGGTTGGTGTGTTGTTCGATTTCCAGGCGGCGACGGATGCGGATAAATTGTATATCCAATTGTTTGATCAAGGTTTCCAGTATCCGCCGTCAAAGCTGTACCGCCAAGATGCCGCTTTCGGACAGGCGGACGTCATTCATGTGACGTGTCGTTTTGAAACCGATGTTCCTTGTCAAGTCCAACTCTTTAAGATGCAATACGGAAATAAAAAACGCATGGGGTCGGAGTCGGAGTTCGTCATGCTCGACGGGGCAACTGATCTTCAGATTCAACTGGAGCGGATGAAAGGGGCACAGTATTTTAAAATTGCCTTTAAGTTTCTCGTAGCAGGTGACGTCCGGATCCAACTGACCGAGTTGAAGATCGCTGAACGTATTCAACTGAAACAGGAGGATCCTCACTATGCTGTTTAGTTCGACGATTTTCTTATTTGTGTTTTTACCGGTCGTCCTGCTTGTCTATCATCTAGTGCCACGATTTTTTCGTAACGGCTGGCTCCTTGTAGCGAGCCTTTTCTTTTACGCTTGGGGAGAACCGAAGTTCGTTTTACTGATGTTCGCGAGTATCCTGATCAACTATTTGTTTGCCCTGATGGTCGATACGTACCGGCACCGTGTCGGCATCAAACCTGTCATGGCGAGTATGGTCATCACGAACCTCGCTTTACTCGGGTGGTTCAAGTACAGTGGCTTTTTCATGGCGTCTTTGAATCAAACGTTTCAGGTGGAACTGTTTGTTCCGGAAGTCGTGTTACCGATCGGGATTTCCTTCTTTACGTTTCAGGCGATGAGTTACGTCATCGATGTCTACCGGGAAGCGGGGAAAGTCCAAAAAAACCCGCTTGATTTAGCTTTGTATATCGCGTTATTTCCGCAATTGATTGCCGGGCCAATCGTCCGCTACGAGACGGTCGCAAATGAAATCAACGATCGGCAAGAGATATTACCTGATTTCGCACTTGGTGTCCGCCGCTTTATTATCGGGTTGTCGAAAAAATTGATTTTAGCGAATGGCTGCGGGCAAGTGGCAGATGCCGTCTTCAAGATGAATGATTTGTCGATGGGTCTGGCATGGATCGGCATCATCGCCTATGCGCTACAAATTTACTTTGATTTTTCGGGATATAGCGACATGGCGATTGGACTCGGACTGATGTTCGGATTTCATTTTTTGGAAAACTTCAACTATCCCTACATCGCGAAGTCCGTCTCGGAGTTTTGGCGACGTTGGCATATCTCACTCGGCTCATGGTTCCGTGATTACGTCTATATCCCGCTTGGCGGCAATCGTGTCTCACCGCTCAAACAGTATCGAAATCTTGCAGTCGTCTGGATGCTGACGGGCCTCTGGCATGGTGCGAGTTGGACGTTCGTCGCCTGGGGTGCGTACTACGGGATATGGATTATGCTCGAGAAAGCATTTCTCGGGAAATTATTACGCCGTGTCCCCGTCATTTCGACGATTTGGACATTCATTCTTGTGTTAGTCGGCTGGGTCTTTTTCCGTGCAACGACATTTCCGGACGCACTCGAGTACTTGCGTGCGATGTTTATCCCGACAGAAGTGTGGGATGAACGTGCCAGTTACCAGCTCGTCCAAAATGGTGTCATCTTACTGCTTGCCGCGTTTGCTGCGACACCGCTACCAAAAATACTGGGTCAGTGGATCGTCGAACGGCTCGGGAAAGTCGGCCAGACGATTCAGTATGGCTATGCGATGTTGTTACTGTTTCTTGCGACATCTGCCCTCGTCGCGAGTACCTTCAATCCGTTCATTTATTTCCGTTTTTAAGTAAGGAGGAATCAGCATGGCACATGCGCCACTCAGACCAGACAAAGACCAGAGGCCACGAAAGAAGTACTCGTTCGAACGACTGATGATGGCGGCGACGGCAGTCAGTTTCATGGTCATCCTGACGATGGTTGGTCTTGGGACGGTCTTGAAACAGGACCGTGTCATGTCACAACTTGAAAATCGTTCGCTCGCAAAATTGACGCCACCAACGACAGCAACAGTCGTCAGTGGGGCATACATGGGAGAACTCGAAAAGTATTTTACCGATCAATTGTTGCTTCGTGGGACACTCGTCGAAACACAAGCCCGCTTGTCAAAAAACGTCTTACGCCAACCGTTTCGAAATGGCATTTATACGGCCCCGAATGACTACATGATTGAGTCGAGTCAGGCACAGGTGACACCGATTCCGGACGGTTTTAAGAAATTTGTTCAAGCCGTTGATCGACCTGTCTACATGGCACTAGCTCCTTCAAAGACGGTCGTCGCTGAGAAGAACGGGATTTTACCCGACTATGTCGCGTCGAACGCGACAGTCCGGTACAAAAAGATGGTAGAAGGGTTTGATCAGGCAGGGATGACGAACATTTCGCTCGACCAGTTGAAGCTGTCCGATTATTTTAAAACGGATCATCACTGGAACATTGACGGAGCTTATTTTGCCTATCAGCAAATCGTTCGTCAGTTGCAAGCGGACAAGGTATCGATTAAAGAAGTACCGGTCGCGTCAAACGCCCGGAAAGTATCCGGGCACGAATATTATGGATCACTTGCCCGGAAAACGACCCTCGCCTATGCAACGACCGGCGATACACTTGCCTATTACGATGGAAGCCAGTTCGACGGGATTGATGTGTGCTACGACAACACGTGCCAGCAACCGGTCATCGATGAAAGCTATATCAAGGAAGCAGGTGATTATGCCGACCGGTATGAAGTCTTTTTACGGGGCAACCATGGCATCATGTCGATGCGGTCGGACGTAAAGGGACCAAAACTGCTTGTCCTGAAGGATTCCTTTGCGAATCCTGTCCTGCCGTTTCTCGCCCGAAGTGCGAATCTCGAAGTCGTTGATATCCGGTATGTCAATGCAACATTTGATGTGTCAGAATTCGCAAAACAACAACAAGTCGACGGTGTACTCTTCTTGCATAACTCGAATATCACCGGTCTGATGAAGACGTATCAACAGAAACTGTGAGGAGGTTAATGATGGAATCACGGATGAAGAAAAAGCGACCGAATCCGTTCTTGCGAGTCGCGAGTGTGCTTTTGTTACTAGTCGTCTTGATTGCGAGTGCGACGACCGGATACGCATTTTTAAAGCTCCAACAAACTGCTGATGCATTGATTACTCCACTAAAAGGTGAGCAAAAATTACCACTTGAAGTCATGCAACCTGTCCATGTTTTGTTGATTGGTGTCGATGAACGGAAAAATGATCCGGGTCGGGCCGATGCAATCATGTTGTTATCGTTTAATCCGAAAACAAAACAAGCGAGTTCACTTTCGATTCCGCGCGATATGCAAGTCACGTTAGCAGATGGACAGACGACAAAAATTAATCATACGTATGCCTATGGTGGAGTCGAAGAGACGCTTCAGACGGTCGAAAAGACGTTTGACGTCGAGATTCCGTATTACGCTAAAATCAACATGGATGGACTGATTGAACTCGTTGACGCCGTTGATGGTGTGACGGTTGATAATCCGTCTGCCTTTAGTTGGAACGACCGTCGGCTTCAAAAAGAGTACAAGAAAGGACAGATTGAACTGGACGGTCTCGAAGCGAGTGGTTACGCCCGGATGCGGAAACAGGATCCGCTCGGGGATATGGGACGGCAAATCCGGCAACGGCAAGTTCTTGAGTCTGTCGGAATGAAACTTGCAGGTCCGAACATTTTAACGAAGCTCGAACAACTCAGTCAGGTCTTAGAGGATAATTTCAGTACGAACATTACGTTTTCTGAAGCGACCCAACTGGCACAAGAGAATCAAACCGGTTTCAAACACTTACAATCCTTGAAAATCGACGGCGAAGGGTATATCGCAAGTGACGGCATTTGGTATTTCTTCGCCTCGGATGCGTCGATGCGGGAAACGAAACAAGCACTCGAAGCATTGATGAAGGGATAACACAGACTGTGGAGTTGTCGTTTTCTTCACTTTGTAGACAAAGTGGCGAGAATTAAAAGCGTCTTCCGTCTTGAATCGCTTCCAAAGCGGCGCGTAAGGTTGCCGCTTTGAAGACGAGTCGAGACAGGGAAATGTGACAGAACAGCCTACCCATGCAGGTTTTTTAAGTTTCATAAGCATTTGATCGATATAGGATTGATTTTGGACTGACTTATGAGTCAGCCCTTTTTTGTTCTGGTCCGAAAGGCTTATTTTCTTTAGTTAACTAAAATATACTTTGACAGTATGGGAATTCGTGTGGAAAATGGAAATGAAAACGATTACATACATTCAAGGAGGATGGAACATGAATCGATGGAAATCAGTCTGGGCAGTTGTGCTAACGTTTGCACTAATTTTCAGTTTACTCCCAGTGAACGGATTAGCGCTCGAAAAAGGCAAATCGACGCTCGTCATCATTCACTACAAAGAAGATAAAACGTCAGAAAAAGATTGGAATCTCTGGCTCTGGGCGAATGGACCGGATTACTTCCCGAACAAGGCGCACGCCTTTAACGGAGAAGATGCATACGGAAAGGTTGCCGCTTATGAATTCCCGGTCGACCAACCAGAAAAAATCGGCTTTATTGTCCGTGATGATAACTGGAACAAAGATTCCGGTTCTGAAAATGACCGATTCATCACAAAAGACATGATTAAAGATGGTGTCGCGGAAGTGTGGATTGCATCCGGAAGTAAAGACGTCTCACCGGTCAATCCGACAGACGGGGCGGACGTCGAATCAATCAAAACGAACGTCCATTATTATCGTTATGACAACGATTATGAAAAATATGGAGTCTGGGCATGGCCGAATGCGGCAGATGGACAACGGGTTGAATTTAATCAACAAGATGAGTTTGGTGCTGTCACAACCGTGTCGCTTGCGAACCCAACGAAACAACGACTCGTCGGGATCATTCCGCATATCGAAGGCTGGTCTGAAAAAGACGGGGCGGATCGTTTCTTCTATGCCGGAGCAAAAGACATCTGGTTAATCGAAGGGGATCAAACAATCTACTACGGAAAACCGGAAATTGACCGGACACCTAAGATTACGAGTTTCCTCGCAGATGACTTTAAGAAGCTGACGCTCAAAACGAACGCGCCCGTCTCAGCAGACGATATCGGACAATTTTCGTTCACGGGACTCGTCAATCCGGTCGTCACACAACTTGACGCGAAGACACTTGAAGTAACGGTTTCGTCCGACATCGATTTAGCAAAGATCGTGACTGTGACACATCCTGTCTTCGGTGAAGGTGTGCTTGAAGCAGGACAGGTCTTACGTTCTGATGCCTTTGATCAAAAGTATGCCTATGACGGTAAGTTAGGTGTGACGTATAAAAAATCAAAAACGACGTTCCGTTTGTGGGCACCAACCGCTCAAACGGTCGAGCTCGAGTTATACAAGTTACCAAAACAAGCAGCAGCAACAACAAAGGACATCACACAAGAAATCGAGATGAAACGTGGTGATCGTGGCGTCTTTACCGTCACTGTAAAAGGTGACCTCGACGGGACAGGCTACACATATGAAGTGAAACATGCAAAAGATACGACGCGTGCCGTCGATCCATATGCGACAGCTGTTGCTGTCAATGGGGATCAAGGTGTTGTCGTTGATTTAAAGGAGACGGATCCGAAACGCTGGACGAAATCAAAGATGCCGCTTAAACAAGCGACAGATGCCATCATCTATGAAACCCACGTCCGTGATTTGTCGATGTTTGATGTGACCGGTTCAAGATATGATTCAGGAATTAAGCAAAAGGGGAAGTACCTCGGAGTAGTTGAACGTGGAACACGTTTAATGAAAGATGGCAAGAAAACGAAGACGAAAACAGGACTTGATCATCTCAAAGAACTTGGCATCACACATGTTCAGTTCATTCCAGTGTACGACTTCAATACGGCTTCCGTCGATGAGACGAATCCGCTAAAATCATACAACTGGGGATATGACCCGAAAAACTACAATGCACCAGAAGGTTCATATGCGACGAATCCATATGACCCGAAAGTCAGAATCACAGAGATGAAACAGATGATTCAAGGTCTTCATGACAATGGGCTACGTGCCGTCATGGATGTCGTCTACAACCATATGTTCGACGCCAAAGCATCGAACCTCGATAAAATCGTCCCGGGTTACTATTACCGTTACACAGCGGGTGGCGATTTAGCGAACGGGACGGGTGTCGGGAATGATACAGCGTCAGAACGCCAGATGATGCATAAGTTGATCGTCGACTCCGTCGGATACTGGGCAAAAGAGTACCACTGGGACGGTTTCCGGTTTGATTTGATGGGGATCCATGACGTCAAGACGATGAATGCCGTCAAAAAGACGACAACTAAAATCGATCCATCAATCCTTGTTTTTGGCGAAGGGTGGAGCTTGAACACACCACTTCCTGAAACAGAAAAAGCGAATCAGACAAATGCAAAACAAATGCCGGGCGTCGCTCACTTCAACGATAACTTGCGTGATGCGCTTAAAGGAAGTGTCTTTGAAGATACGGATGCAGGATTCATTAACGGGAAAACAGGTCTTGAAACACGCATTAAACGCGGAATCGTCGGTGAGATTGCGTATAACCAAGACATCACAGGATTTGCAGCAGAGCCGAATCAAACCATCACGTATGTGGAAGCACACGACAACCATACGTTATGGGATAAGTTGAACTTAACGAACCCGAACGATACGGATGCGACGAAAACGAAAATGCACCGCCTGGCGTCAAGCATCCTGTTGACGTCACAAGGGACGACGTTCATTCATGCCGGTCAAGATTTCATGCGGACAAAGGGCGGCGACCATAATTCGTATAAATCACCGGATTCCGTCAACCAACTCGACTGGAAACGGAAGATGGATCGTCAACAAGACGTCGATTATATGAATGGCTTGATTGAAGTCCGGAAAGCAAATCCGGCACTTCACCTCGGATCAGCGAAAGACATCAGACGGTATTTGACGTTTGTCGATACGATGGAGCAAGTCGTCGCGTATCAACTTTCAGAAGATGCACCACATCAAAAAGCAGAGTTGTTCGTTGTCCATAACGCAAAACGCGCTGCGGTGAAGCTGACGCTTCCGAAAGGAAAGTGGAAGTTGATTGTCGATGGTAAAACAGCAGGGACGAAAACACTTCGAAACGTTTCAGGCAGCATCACGGTGGATCCACTCAGTTCATTTGTTCTAAAAAAATAACAAGATACAAAAAGGTCGTCCTACCATGAGTGATTCACGGTAGGGACGACCTTTTTTCATCAAGCGGAAAACTTACGCGTAGCGCTCGTCTTCGACTTCCTTATCTTTTAAGTTACCTTCTTCCGATTTCGCTACGATGACGGCACAAGCAGCGTCACCAGTGACGTTGACGGCAGTCCGCATCATGTCGAGTAGACGATCGACCCCGATGATTAAGGCGATTCCTTCGACGGGAAGGTTGACCGACTGGAGGACCATCGTCAGCATGACGAGGCCGACCCCAGGCACACCAGCTGTTCCGACAGACGCGAGAACGGCAGTCAAGACGACCGTCGCGAGTTGTCCTGGTGTTAAATCGACATTATAGACTTGCGCGATGAAAACGGTCGCGACCCCTTGCATGATTGCTGTTCCGTCCATGTTGATCGTCGCACCAAGCGGTTGAACGAAACTTGAGACAGACCGTGGTACTTTAAGTTCACGTTGCGCCGTTTGCATCGCGACCGGAAGTGTTGCGTTCGACGAAGATGTCGAGAAGGCGAACATCATGACGGGTGCAAACTTCTTGAAGAAGAAGATCGGATTCATTTTTCCGATCAAAGAGACGGCAGAACCATATGTGAATAATGAATGAACGATTAATGATAAGACGACGATCGACATATACGCGAACATTGCTTGTAATGATTTAAGACCTAATGAACCAACGGCTGAAGCGATCAAGGCGAAAGCTCCGAGCGGCGCCATTTTCATGACGAGTGTGATTAAGTACGTCATCAAGTCATTGCCTTGTTCGATGAACGAACGAAGCGTTGCTGCTTTCTTACCTAAGAAAGTAATTCCGAACCCGACGAACACACTGAAGACGATGATTTGGAGCATGTTACCTTCCGCCATCGCCGTGATCGGGTTTGTCGGGAACATCCCGACGATCGTATTGATGATACTTGTATCAGGAATCTCACCGGTTGCCTTTGAGAGTCCTTCCGTCGAGAAAGTACCACGTTCGCCCGGTTTGATTAATAAGGCAAGACCAAGTGCGATGATGATTGCAACTGCTGTCGTCGATAAGAAAAACCCGATGGCTTTTCCGCCGACACGACCCAATTCTTTTGGGTTCCCGAGACCCATGACACCGAGGGAAATGGAGAAGAAGACGATCGGTACAACAAGCATTTTAATCAGGTTCAAGAAAATCGTCCCGATTGGTTGTAAGGCATACATATTTAATTTTTCGTAAATCGTCTTGTCAGGTAGAGCGGCTAGGACAAGTCCTAAGGCGATACCGATGAGAAGACCCCAGATGACTCGTTTTGCTTCTTTCATAAATAATACCAACTCCTTTTTCAGATAACTGTTTATATTTTGACACATCATTCACTGTTTTGACAAAACATTTTAATGATTTTAAGAAAGCGCTTACAAAAAGTGCCGCGTTTTTTTAGGTAAAACAGATGAATCTGTTGTAAATAATGGGACGACATGAGACTATAGAAAGGAACAAAAAGGAACATATCAAGGATGTAATGAGAACATGTCAATCAACTATTGACCATTCTGTACATTCCTACTATAATGTTATATGACGTGTCTGACACGTTTCCTTTAGTCGGTAATATCGGAGGGAGGGAAAACTAGTGGAAACTCGTGTACGTAAAAATGAATCACTTGAAGACGCACTTCGTCGCTTCAAACGTGGTGTTTCAAAAGATGGTACGCTTGCTGAAGTTCGTAAACGTAAACACTACGAAAAGCCAAGTGTAAAACGTAAGCTTAAATCGGAGGCTGCGCGTAAGCGTAAGAAGTTCTAACGTTAGAGAGGGTGTATCCTCATGAGTCTTCAAGAGCGTTTGACAGCGGATATGAAGGAAGCCATGCGTTCGCGTGAGAAAGATCGTCTGACGACGATTCGGATGGTGAAGTCGTCCCTGCAAAATGAAGCGATTAAACTCGGTAAGCAAGAATTAACTGATGAGGAAGAGCTAACTATACTCTCACGTGAGATGAAACAGCGCAACGACTCCCTCCGAGAATTCGAAAGCGCTGATCGTCACGACCTCGTCGAGAAGATTCAAGCAGAGATTATCGTGCTCGAAGCTTATATGCCAAAACAACTTTCTCAAGAAGAAGTTCAGGAAATCGTTGATGCAGCTATTGCACAGACGGGTGCCTCTGCTCCTTCTGATATGGGGAAAGTAATGGGTGTCGTCATGCCGCAGCTTAAGGGCAAGGCGGACGGTGCTTTGATTAATCGACTTGTTAAACAACAATTAAATTGATCAATTTTGAAGGTATCCCTTGGGATACCTTTTTTATTTGTTTTTTTGACACATATTATCGGAATAATTAGAAATTAAAAGAGTTGTGAAACCTTTTAATGGGTGAAAGCGTATATAATAAGAGTAACAAAGAAATGTGTTTCAAAAGGGGAGAAGCGTCTGATTCTGATAAAAAGGGGTGAACGGAGTAATGTCTTTTAGCTTAGGGATGATTTTAGCGGTCTTCTTGGTCGGTGTCGTCATGTTGCTGATCGAAATATTCGTCACAGGATTCGGTATCTTTGGAGTTGTGGGTATCGGTGCTGTCCTCGCGAGCCTGATCATGGCGGGTGCGACGGTCGGTCAAGTCGGCCTTGCGATAGGTCTATCCGTATTTTTGTCGCTGGCGGCAGGATACTGGGCATACCGAAGAATCAAATCCAACCAGTCATTGTTATGGAGAGGTTTGATTTTGACGGATTCGACATCGTCGGAAAAAGGGTATTTGTCACATGAAGAGAAAGTTCAACTCAATGGCAAGGAAGGTATCAGTTTGACGCCTTTACGACCTGCTGGAACGATTGAAATCGATGGGAATCGGATCGATGCAGTGACTGAAGGGAATTTTATCGGCTCTGGTGAGCGAATTATCGTCAAAGAAGTGACACACGGACGCGTCGTCGTTCGAGTCCAAACTACGAAGGAGGAGTCAATCACATGACACCTGAACTGTTAACGGTCCTACTCATATCCGGAGGAGTCTTAATCTTCCTCGCAATTTTCTTTACGCTCGTTCCAATCCCACTGTGGATTAGTTCTTTGGCGGCCGGCGTCCGCGTCTCGATTTTCACACTCGTTGGAATGCGTTTACGTCGCGTCACACCATCTAAAATCGTCAATCCGTTAATTAAAGCCGTCAAAGCTGGCTTAAACTTGAATACGAACCAACTTGAAAGTCATTTTCTTGCCGGTGGTAACGTTGATCGTGTTGTCAATGCGTTGATTGCCGCGCATCGTGCAAACATCGAACTTAGTTTCGAACGTGCGGCCGCGATTGATTTGGCAGGACGAAACGTGCTTGAAGCAGTACAGATGTCAGTTAATCCAAAAGTCATCGAAACACCATTCATCGCAGGTGTTGCGATGAACGGGATTGAAGTAAAAGCAAAAGCAAGAATCACAGTCCGGGCTAACATTGACCGTCTTGTCGGTGGTGCGGGTGAAGAAACAGTCATCGCCCGTGTCGGCGAAGGTGTCATTTCGACAATCGGTTCGTGTCACGATCAAAAAGAAGTGCTTGAAAATCCGGAAATGATTTCACGAACGGTTCTTGCGAAAGGCCTTGATTCCGGTACGGCGTTCGAAATTCTATCAATCGATATCGCGGACATCGATATCGGGAAAAATATCGGTGCTGTTCTTCAAACGGATCAAGCGGAAGCGGATAAAAACATCGCCCAAGCGAAAGCGGAAGAGCGTCGTGCGATGGCGATTGCGAGCGAACAAGAAATGAAATCACGTGTCGAAGAAATGCGAGCGAAAGTTGTTGCAGCCGAAGCGGAAGTCCCGCTTGCGATTTCGGAAGCGCTTCGTGACGGAAACTTCAGCGTGATGGATTATGCGAATTACCTCAACGTGACAGCAGATACGAAGATGCGCCAGGCAATTGGTGGTCAGTCTTCGCCGAATGACTCACAATAAAGGATGATGTAGGATGGGAAGTTTAATCTGGGTCGGTTTAATGGTGGCATTTGGCGTCATCTCTGTCATTTCTAAAGCGGCAGATAAAAGTAAAGCTAACCAACCGACAAGGACGCCATCAAAAGAGTTTGGGGATTATGTGAAGAACATGGTGGGGCAGGCGGAAGCGATGACGAAGGATGATGCACCGCCGGCTGTAAAAAAGAAACAGCAACGTCCGCTGTTAGAAGATCGTCGAACGGACATGCAACGGCATACGGATCGTCAGCTGGTTTCTAAAACGAGTACGAATATCGGAGAAATCAAGGGGTCAATCGCCGAAGGAGCAATCGGGACGAAAGCGGTCAAGAAAACAGGGATGCAAACGACGCAAGAAGAAGCACGTCGTGCCATCATCTGGAGCGAAGTCCTCGGTCCACCCGTTTCAAAACGTAAAACAAAAACACCCCATTCATAAGAACAGGTCAGCTTCCTAATTTTAAGGGGAGCTGACCTTTTTAGGTGTTTCAACAAGATGGGTTTTTCTTTCCATCTATTATTAGGAAATGCTAAAGTAGAAGAGAATAGATTTGTGGCGATGACATACTGTTGTCCATCATTAGGAGGCCAATCATAACGTGATATTTAATGAAAGAATTCCATTCGCATTCTCGAATTCAGATCAGACGCAAGCATTCGTTGGACCGAATGATGCGGTGCTTAAAACAATGGAGGCAGAACTTGATGTTCAGCTCGTTCATCGAGGTGATGAATTGATTGTTCAAGCAGAAATGGAGGACTCGATTAGACTGGCGACACAAGTCATCGGCGTTCTCACGCAGCTCGTGAATCGTGGGGCAGTTTTAACGGAGCGTGACGCAACAAGTGCAATTCAATTGGCACGACAAAATCGAGTCGATGAATTACTTGAATTATATGACACCGTCGTTCATACGAATCATAAAGGCAAACCATTACGTGCAAAAACACTAGGTCAAGCACGTTATGTACGCGGGATTGAGAAATACGATTTAACGTTCGGAATCGGACCTGCTGGGACAGGGAAAACGTATTTAGCTGTCGTCATGGCGGCGAAAGCCCTGAAAGAGGGGCATGTGAAACGGCTTGTCCTTACACGTCCTGCTGTTGAAGCTGGTGAAAGTCTAGGTTTCTTACCGGGGGACTTAAAAGAAAAAGTCGATCCTTACCTTCGCCCGTTATACGATGCGCTCCATGATGTGTTAGGTGTCGAACATACGGCGCGCTTATTAGAGCGCGGTGTGATTGAAATTGCTCCACTTGCCTACATGCGTGGACGAACGCTCGAACATGCCTTCGTCATCTTGGATGAAGCTCAAAATACGACAAAAGAACAAATGAAAATGTTTTTGACGCGACTCGGATTTCATTCGAAAATGATTGTTACAGGAGATTTGACGCAAGTCGACTTGCCTCGGGGAAAAGCCTCTGGATTGCAAGAAGCCTTGAATTTGTTAGGTGATGTTCGAGGCATTCATTTTGAACACTTCAGTTCTGCTGATGTCGTTCGTCATCCACTTGTCCGGAAAATCATTGATGCGTACAGCCAAGAAATCGGCTGAAACTCAACCATGAAAGTAAGGGGAAGGGGACTAAGACATGCGGAAAATAGGACTGTGGATCAGCTTGCTGACGATTGGATTTTACATCATCGTGTCAACGATGATGTATGTGTCCGTTCGTCCGGAAGCTTTGGCGGCAGAAGCCTTCTCTATCGCGGAAGAAGATATCCGATCTCCTTTGACCATCGAAGACCGTGAAGCGACCAGACAGATTAAAGAAAATACCGTAGCTGCGATTGACAGTCAGTATACGGTCAAAAAAGAATATGCATCGCAACAAATTGATAAGGTGGAACAACTCTTTGCGAGCTTAAAAGGTATAACGAAGGCAGAAGACATCGGACGTATTAAGCAGCGGCTTCGAAATACAGAGGCGGCTGATTTATTGAAAGATGATGAATTGCGTTTGCTTGCGACGTCTTCTTCGTCCGTTCGAAGCACGACACGTGACGCGGTGATTACGGCAATTGAAGAAGCAATGAAACAGCGGATTTCTTCTGAGGACGGAGAGTTAGCAGAAGCGCGTGAGAATGCACGGCTCGACATCGACCGAACACCATTATCTTTTTCATTAAAAGCGGTCAGTAAGGCATTGACCGATCAATTGATTGTCACGAACTACGTGTATGACCCTGAGAAGACGGAGCAATTACGAAATCAAACGAGCGATAAAGTCGAACCTGTCATCATTTCTGAAGGGGAGGTTATCGTTAAGCGTGGTGAAGTGATTTCGCAAGATGAATACCGTCAGCTTAAGCTTGTCGGATTGATCTCTGACCGGAAGTCGTTCAAACCATTGTTAGGAACGTTACTTTTGAGTGGTTTAATGACGTTGCTGTTATATGGATTCATCGCTCGTTCAAATCTTCGATACGCGAAGATGGGTAAAGTACGTTTGTTCGGTCTTGTCTATCTTGTCGTGATTTTGCAACTTGTCGTGACATACGGAATGGCGTTTTTGGCAGAGGATATCAATCCTGTACTGTACTTGTTGACACCGACGGCATTCGCGGCACTCGTTTTACGAAATTTGCTGAATGAACGAATCGCCTTGTCCAGCACACTCTTTATGGCGCTTGCCGGCACATTTTTCTATAGCACGAACCAAAACTTTAGTTTTAACATTGCGATTTACTTAGTGGTAGGCGGACTCGTCGCGACATTCTTTTTACAATCGAGTTTGTCACGACGACGGATTTTCTTGAGTAGTTTAATGATTTCTGCTGCGAACATCGTTGTCTTCTTTACCTTCTTATTGATGCGCAGTGGGCAACTTGAACTTCAGGAAACGCTAACGTTAACGGCGTTTGCGATCGCGAGCGGCGTATTGAGTGCTATCTTCGCGATTGGTTTGTTACCATTTTTAGAAATGACTTTCGGAATCTTGGCTCCGACACGGTTATTAGAACTGTTAAATCCTACACATCCGTTATTAAAGAAATTACTGGTCGAAGCACCAGGAACGTATCATCATAGTATGATGGTCGCGAATTTAGCTGAAACGGCATGTGAAGCAATCGGGGCAGATGGGTTACTTGCGCGAGTTGGTGCTTATTATCATGACCTTGGGAAAACCCGCCGTCCGCTTTATTTCATCGAAAATCAACATGGCCGTAATCCGCACGATCGATTGACACCAATTGAGTCGGCGCGTGTTATTTTAGCGCATACGGATGATGGAGTAGAACTCTTACAAGAAGCAAAAATCCCGGGGGCAATCGTCGCGATTTGCCAAGAGCACCACGGTACGTCGTTACTCCGCTACTTCTATGTAAAAGCAACGGAGCAAGGTGAAGTCAACGAAGCGGAATTCCGTTACAGTGGACCGAAACCACAGACACGAGAAGCGGCAGTCATCATGATTGTGGATTCGATTGAAGCAGCTGTCCGCTCGATGAAGTCTCCGACTGAAGAGGGGATTCGTGATCTTGTCTCGAAAATCATTCGAGAGAAGATGCTCGACGATCAATTCGCGGAATGTGACATTACGACACGTGACATTTATCGTGTCGGGGAAAGTGCGTGTCATACGCTTTCGGGATTGTTCCACGAACGGATTGAATATCCTGAATTAAAGAAAGAGGAAACGAAATGAATACTTATATGACAGACGAGGGAAACTTATTGAGCGAGGAACAGCAGCGCTTAGTCGAATCGATTCTTATTTATACTGCGAAACAAGAAGAAGTCGAAGTCAATAGTGAGCTGTCCGTCACATTCGTGACGAATGAAGAAATCAGAGAAATCAATCGCGACTGGCGTGGGAAAGATCAAGCGACGGACGTCATTTCATTTGCGATGGATGAGCTCGGAGAAGATGAAATTGACTTTCAATTACTAGAAGACGAACCCGTTGTACTGGGTGATTTAATCATTTCCGTCGAACGGTGTCGGGAACAAGCGGCTGAATATGGAAATCGGTTTGAGCGGGAACTTGGTTTTCTAGCCGTCCATGGTTTTTTACATCTGTTAGGGTATGACCACATCGAAAAGGCAGATGAAGAAGTCATGACAAAACGTCAGGAGGAAATTCTACATCACTTCGAGTTGTATCGAGGCGAGTTGTGAAGTCCTGGTGGGTTCCGTTTGTCCATGCGCTAGCGGGCATCCGACAAGCCGTTCGAGAAGAACGACATATGAAAGTTCATTTTGTTCTCGGACTAGTCGTCACGATTGCATCATTTTATTTCCCACTTTCGTCCGTTGAACGTGCCATCTTATTTTTAACGATCGGTACCGTTCTAGGTGCGGAAATGCTGAATACAGCTTTTGAAAGAACGGTCGATTTAGTGACGAAAGAGTGGCATCCGTTAGCCAAGGCGGCAAAAGACATCGCGAGCGGTGCAGTTTTAGTGTTGGCGCTTACATCAATTGTGATTGCACTATGCATCTTCGTCCCATATTTGGTACAATAAGAATCCGGCCTTTTTTGGCCAACAAAGTTGCTAAAAGGGGAAAAATGACATGAAAACAGAACAATTACTCGAACAAGCTAAAATTGCACGCGAAAAAGCGTACGTTCCATATTCGAAGTTCCAAGTCGGAGCTGCTCTCTTAACAAAAGACGGACAAGTGTTCCACGGGTGTAACATCGAAAACGCTGCTTACGGTCTCTGCAACTGTGCAGAGCGGACAGCCGTCTTCTCAGCATGGGCACAAGATGCACGTGAATATGCAGCGATGGCTGTCGTAGCTGACACGGAAGGTCCAGTAGCACCATGCGGACAATGCCGCCAAGTCCTGTTCGAAATGTGTGATGCAGATATGCCAATCTATTTGACGAACTTAACAGGTGATGTCACAGAAACAACCGTTGGCGCATTGTTACCAGGTGCGTTCACGAAGGGAGATCTCAATGTTTAAAGAAGGATTTAAATCGGGATTCGTCTCGATCATCGGTCGTCCGAATGTCGGGAAATCGACGTTTTTGAACCGTGTCATCGGTCAAAAAATTGCAATCATGTCAGATAAGCCACAGACGACACGAAACAAGATTCAAGGTGTTTACACAACGGATGATGTGCAGACGGTCTTCATCGATACGCCAGGAATTCATAAACCAAAGCATAAGCTCGGTGACTTCATGATGAAAGTTGCGACAAACGCTTTGCGTGAAGTCGATGCGATTCTCTTCATGATCAACGTGACGGAGCCAAAAGGAAAAGGCGACGACTTCATCATCGAGAAGTTGAAAGGCCTTGATACGCCAATCATTCTCGTCATGAACAAGGTCGACTTGATTCATCCGAATGACATTCCGCCAATCATTGAGTCGTATAAAGACGAATTAGAGTTTGCAGCGGTCGTGCCGATTTCTGCTCTTCAAGGTAATAATGTTGAACCGCTCCTCGGTGAGGTTGCGAAACTTTTACCAGAAGGACCGATGTATTATCCGGCCGATCAAGTAACGGATCATCCGGAACGCTTTATTATCTCGGAAATGATTCGCGAAAAAGTCTTACAAAAAACACGAGACGAAGTACCGCATTCGATCGCAGTTGCGATTGATCAAATCAAAACACGTGAGGACGGCAATATGGTCGACGTCCACGCGACGATTTTAATCGAACGTGATTCGCAAAAAGGCATCATCATCGGGAAACGTGGGGCACTCCTCAAGGAAATCGGGTCTGAAGCACGGACGGACATCGAAATGCTTCTCGGAACGAAAGTCTATTTGAACCTATGGGTCAAAGTGCAAAAAGACTGGCGTAACAAAGCCGGACAATTGCGTGAACTCGGCTTCCGCGACGATGAGTATTAAGCGATGATTGATAAGGCGGAAGGGCTCGTATTACGAACGGTCGTGTATGGTGAATCGAATAAAATCATCACGTTGCTGACGCGTGAATACGGAAAGCTCGCCGTCATGGCTCGTGGTGCGAAGAAACCGGGTAGCCGGTTTAATGCAGCAAGTCAGCCGTTTATTCGGGCGGTCTATGTCTACCCGAGGTCACGTGGACTCGGTCAATTAAAATCAGCGGATGTCATCACCGGGTATTCACATATCCGGCAAGATGTCCTCTTGATGTCATATGCGATGTACCTGCTCGAACTTGCGGATAAGGCACTTGACGAACGCGTCGCCTATCCGACGCTCTATGATTTATTCGTCGACGGACTGGAGGCGATGGACGAAGGACTTGATCCGGATGTCGTATCGTTCATTGTTGAACTACGCTTGTTGCGTCATCTTGGTATCGCTCCGCACTTAAACGGCTGTACGATTTGCGGGAGTACGGAAGCACCTTTCGCCTTTTCGCTGAACCATGGCGGACTGCTCTGTAAGCGCCATCGTCATGAAGATGAGTATGCCGTATTCTTGCAGGAGTCAGTTGCAAAGATGCTCTATGTCTTTTCCGTCTATGATTTTTCACGGATCGGTACGGTCACGGTCAAGCCGGAAACGAAACGATTACTGCGTCAAATCATGGATGCCTACATGGAACGTTATAGTGGACTTCGGTTACGATCGAAGCGCGTTCTCGATCAATTGCTCAACCTTGAGAATGATTGACAGACTACGCGTACGTTCGGTAGAATAAGTGCGGAAGAACTAACTAAACGAACACGATGAGAAAAAGGAGTAGCACCTCCTCTTCATTCAAGCGATTCCAGGATAGTGTGAGCTGGATATGAAACGGGTGTGAACGGCATTTTTGAGTGTTCCCGTAAAAGAGTGGCATGCTACGCATGCAAGTAGGGTGGAACCGCGGGCTTGTCTCGTCCCTATGTACAACCATGTTGTACATAGGGACGTTTTTGTGTTTCCTTATAAATTTTGGAGGTGGATCTCTTGAAAATGACAGTACAAGACATGATTTTGACGTTACAGAAATTTTGGGCGGAACAAGGTTGTTTGACGATGCAAGCATATGATGTAGAAAAAGGTGCCGGGACGATGAACCCGATGACATTCTTACGGAGCTTAGGACCAGAACCGTGGAACGTTTGTTATACAGAGCCGTCACGTCGCCCGGCTGACGGACGATACGGGGAAAACCCGAACCGGTTGTATCAACATCATCAATTCCAAGTCATCATGAAACCGTCTCCTGACAACATTCAGGAACTCTACTTACAAAGTCTAGAACTCCTCGGCATCAATCCGCTTGAACACGACATTCGTTTTGTCGAAGACAACTGGGAAAACCCGACGTTTGGTGCAGCAGGTCTTGGCTGGGAAGTCTGGTTGAACGGGATGGAAATCACGCAATTCACATATTTCCAGCAAGTTGGTGGAATTGAGTGTAATCCGATTGCAGTGGAAATCACGTATGGTATCGAGCGTCTCGCGTCGTATATTCAAGATGTCGAAAGTGTCTTTGACTTAGTCTGGACGGACGGGTTCCGCTATGGCGATATCTTCTATCAACCAGAATTCGAACATTCCAAATATACGTTCGAGACATCAGATGTTGATTTATTGTTCACATTGTTTGATCAGTATGAAAAAGAAGCGAACCGGGCGCTCGACGAAAACCTTGTGTTCCCGGCGTATGACTACATCTTAAAATGCTCACATACCTTTAATTTGCTCGATGCAAAAGGAGCGATTTCCGTCACGGAACGAACAGGATTCATCCACCGTGTCCGGAACATGTCGCGCCGTTGTGCTCAAAGTTTCATCGAAGAGCGGGAACGTTTAGGTTTCCCATTGATTAAATCGAAAGCTGGTGAATCACATGCATGAATTATTACTTGAAATCGGTCTCGAAGAAATGCCGGCACGCTTCGTCTTGCAGTCTGAAACACAACTGAAGGAACGTGTAACGACATTTTTGACAGAAGCACGGATTACATTTGATACAGTCGAAGCCTTTTCAACACCGCGCCGTCTCGCTGTTCTCGTTAAAGGAATCGCGGAACGCCAAACGGATTTGGAAGAAACGTTAAAAGGACCAGCTAAACGAATCGCGCAAGATGCGGACGGGAGCTGGACGAAAGCGGCGGAAGGATTTGCTCGTGGAAAAGGATTGACGACAGATGATCTATTCCTTGGTGAAGAAAAAGGAGTCGAATACATCTATGCGACGCGTAAGGAAGCAGGACAAGAAACAGCGACGTTATTGACGGGGCTAAAACAAGTGATCGAGGCGATGAACTTCCCGAAAAACATGCGCTGGAGTACACAACCGCTCCGTTACATGCGTCCGATCCGTTGGTTGATTGCCTTACTTGACGATCAAGTCATTCCGTTCGAAGTCGCATCAGTCGAAACAGGACGGACGTCACGTGGCCATCGTTTCCTTGGTCAAGACATCACGATTTTACGTCCGAATGCGTATGTCGAAGCATTGGCTGGTGAGCATGTCATCGTCAGTTATGCAGCACGCCGCCAAATGATTGAAGAACAAATCGAAGCACTAGCACAATCAGAACAATTCGAAGTACCGATCGATGCGTCACTGCTTGAAGAAGTCACGAACCTCGTCGAATATCCAACTGCCTTATTCGGTGCGTTTGACGAAGCGTACCTTGAATTGCCGGAAGAAGTCTTAATCACGACGATGAAAGAGCACCAACGCTACTTCCCTGTAAAACGTAATGGTACGTTACTGCATTATTTCGTGACGGTGCGTAACGGGAACGCGCAACACATCGAGAACGTCGCCCGCGGAAATGAAAAAGTCATTCGTGCCCGTCTTGCCGATGCGCAATTCTTCTACGAAGAAGATAAGAAAGCGGATATCGACGCACAAGCAGCCCGTCTCGACAAAATCGTCTTCCATGAAAAACTTGGAACGACGGGTGAAAAAGTTCGCCGCGTACGTGAGATGGCGCTTGCGCTTGCAGACCGCTTCTCAGCCGACAGAACGAAAGTCGATCGTGCCGGTCATATCTATAAATTCGATCTCGTCAGTCAGATGGTCTATGAGTTCACGGAGCTCCAAGGTTTGATGGGCGAGCGTTATGCAAACATGAAACAAGAAGACAAGGAAGTCGCAGCGGCGATCCGCGAGCACTACATGCCACGCTTCGCTGGGGATGAAAGTCCGGCGACACCAACCGGGACGCTACTTGCCGTCGTCGATAAGTTGGACAGCGTCGCTGGCTTCTTCGGTGTTGGTATGATTCCAAGCGGTTCTGCCGATCCTTATGCGTTACGCCGCCAGGCTCAGGGAATCGTCCAAGTCTTAGCGGATCGCAATATCCAAATGACACTCGTTGAACTGATTGATTTCGTAGTGACAGCTCAAATTAAAGCAGGTCTTTATCAGACAGATGCAGAATCAGTAAAAGTGGCGATGCAAGAATTCTTCAGTCAACGCCTCAAGTTCCGTTTATCGGAAAAAGGGTATCGTCATGACGTCGTTGAAGCAGCACTTCAACTTGATATGACGGTCGGAGCGAATGAAAAACGAGCAGCAATGCTTGAAGCGGCGACGCAACGGGACACATTCAAGAAAACAGTCGAACAGTTGAGCCGTGTACTCAACATCTCGAAAAAAGCGGAAACGGTCGTTACTATCAATCCGGAGCTCTTTGAAAATGAAGCGGAACGTACTTTACATGAACGAATCGAACAGGTCATTCCACAAGTCGCAGCGGCAGTAGAGCAATCTGATTTCGAAACAGCGATGGGCGCACTTGAATCAACGGTTCCAGCCATTACAGCCTATTTTGATGGGACGATGATCATGGCAGAAGACGATGCGATTCGATCGAACCGTTTAAGCGAAATGAAACGTTTCGCGGACGCGATTCAAGCGGTCGCACGATTCAATGCACTCACTTTAGTGTAAACAAAGGACGGATGAGCCGATGAAGTTAAATGAACGGCAGAAAAAGATACTCCAAATCGTCAAAGAAAATGGTCCGATCACAGGAGAGCAAATTGCGTCCGAGCTCTCCTTGACGCGGGCGACATTACGACCAGATCTCTCGATTTTGACGATGACAGGAATGCTCGAAGCGCGTCCGCGCGTCGGGTATATGTATGTTGGTAAAAAGAACGCCTCGATGCTTCATGAGAAACTCGACACGTTGACAGTCGGCGAGTTCATGTCTTCTGCCAAGGTGATTCATGAGAGTATGACCGTTTACGACGCAATCGTTCACTTATTCTTAGAAGATGTCGGTTCGCTCTTCGTCGTTGGCAATGATCATGCACTCGTTGGTGTCTTATCACGAAAAGACTTTTTACGAGCTGCAATCGGGAACCAAGAACTCGATTCATTGCCCGTTAATATCATCATGACGCGGATGCCGAACTTGACAGTGTGTGAGAAAACGGAAACATTGATCGGGGCCGGGATGAAGTTGATCGAAAAACAAATCGACTCGATGCCTGTCGTTGAAAACAGTGATGGCATCCTGAAAGTCGTCGGACGGATGACGAAGACGAACATGACGAAAGTACTGGTCGCGTTAGCAAGAGATGAAGAAATTTAAGAGGAGGCTCACAGATGAGACAACGTATTTATGTAGTCAGTGATTCAGTGGGTGAAACGTGTGAACTTGTTGTTCGTGCAGCAGCGATTCAATTTCCGGAGCGGGCGATTGAAACAGTCCGGATCCCATTCGTCGATGACGATCAAGTGATTTATGATCTCGTTTTGCATGCGAAAGAAGAGCGGGCGACGATTGTTTATACGATCGTCCATGCGAAGCACCGTCGTTTGCTTGCGGAGACGGCGAAGGCTCACGAAGTCGAAGCAATCGACTTACTTGGACCGTTGCTTGATACGATGGAAGATCGACTCGGGATGCAACCTAAAGAAGAGCCAGGGCTAATTTATCGTTTGGATGAGGAATACTTCCGGAAAATCGAAGCAGTCGAATTTGCCGTCAAGTATGATGATGGACGCGATCCGCGTGGTATCAAACGGGCTGATATCGTCTTGATTGGTGTCTCACGAACGTCGAAGACTCCTCTCTCACAATACCTTGCTTTGAAACGGTACAAAGTTGCGAATGTTCCTCTCGTTCCGGAATCTGTACCACCAGAAGAACTTTTCGATATTCCGAAAGAAAAGTGTTTCGGATTATTGATTTCTCCTGAGAAGTTGATTGATATCCGGATGGAACGGTTACGTTCGCTTGGTTTGAAACCGGAAGCTGCCTACGCACAAATCGATCGCATCAATCGTGAACTTGATTATGCGAAAAAATTGTATGAGCGGATTGGCTGTCAAATCATCGATGTGACAAATAAGGCAGTTGAAGAAACAGCGAACTTGATTTTGACTGGAATTTCAGGAAAGGCACATGACTAGTCAAGAAAGTACTTGCGTAGTATACTAGTCTAGCTGATAAATGAGATGATGCAATTTTTCCAATGAAACGGAACGAGTATTCGTTCCGTTTCATTGCGGGTATATATATAAGAGTTGAGAAGAGGAGGTGGGACGATTGAAAAGAATTCCGGATGAACTGGTCGATCAGGTTCGCCAAGCGACGGATATCGTTGAACTAATCTCTGAACGTGTAGAATTAAAAAAACAAGGGAATCGGTATTCAGGGTTATGTCCATTCCATTCAGAAAAATCCCCCTCTTTTTCGGTCTCGCCTGATAAAGGAATGTATTATTGTTTTGGTTGTGGAGCGGGCGGAAACGCCATCACCTTCGTCATGGAAACGGAAGGGATGAGTTTTCCGGAAGCCGTCTCGAAACTCGCTGATCGAACGGACGTGACATTACCGGAGTTCGAGCGATCTGATCAGACTGAATCGACACCAGATCAAGAAAAGAAATACCGGATGCGTGAAGCGCATCGAATCGTTGCTGATTTGTACCATGAAGTCATGTTACAGACAGCCGCTGGTGACGCCGGTCGTGAATATCTTGAAAAACGGGGAATTGGCGAATCGGCGATGCGTGAATTTAAACTCGGCTATGCTCCAGACCAAGAACGTTTTACAGTCGACTCCTTGACCCGGCGTAATTTTGACTTGGATGAAATGGTGGAAGCTGGATTGATTTCTGTAGGTAGAGATGGCGATTATCGCGATCGATTTAACGGCAGGGTCGTCTTTCCGATTTCAGATCGTGATGGCACGGTTGTTGGATTCAGTGGACGCTCCATTGATGGAAGAGACCCGAAGTACGTCAATACGGCAGAAACACCGCTCTTCAATAAAAGTGAATTACTGTTCGGTTTTGCACAAGCACGGGGCGCGATGCGTAAAAATAAACAAGTTGTGCTCGTAGAAGGCAATTTAGATGTTGTACGAGTCGCTCAAGCGGGTATATCCTATACCGTAGCCTCTTTAGGAACGGCCTTAACTCCTGTCCATGCACAAAATCTTGGACGGATCGTCGATGAAGTCATTATTTGCTATGACGGAGACAAAGCCGGTCGGGCAGCGACGATTAAAGCATTACGTCTTCTTGAAGATGTTGCGGTAGATTGTTCCGTCATTCGGCTACCGGATGAAGAAGATCCGGATTCGTACATCGGAACTCATTCCGAAGAAACATTTATTCGTCTAGTGGAACAAGAACGGGTTTCAAGTCTTGAATTCAAATCTTTTTATTTTCGTCAAGGAAAAAACTTGCGATTAGAAGGAGAACGCGTTCGATATATTGAAACTATGCTTGAGGAGATTAATCGGACAACGAATCCTCTGCTTCGAGATATTTATCTTGGTAAGCTAGCGGAAGAATTCCAGTTATCGAAAGAATCGTTATTGTCACAAGTGAAACCGTTACAAGCACCTAAAGTAAAGCAGGAACGTCGCGTCGAACGACAAACGAACGTCGCAGCACCTCAAGACCGAACATTTACGAACTGGAAGCGGGCAGAACGTTTTTTACTTGCTTACATGATTCGGTCAGAGGAGGTTGGAATGGAAGTCCGAGATCAACTCGGAGTCGATTTTAATGATCCGGCGCATCAGCTGATCGCCGGTAAATTATATGAGTTTTATGGAGCAGGTGCTCCGGCAAATCCGGACCGCTTCTTGACGATGTTACAAGATGCATCGCTTCAACGAATCGTCGCCGATTTAGAGTTTATGCTCATGCCGGAGTACGATCCGGATTTGTTGAGTCATTATATACGCGCCGTTCAAAATGAACGACAACGACGGACACTCGATGAAGAGAAGTCACGTTTGAATCAACAAACAGATATCCGTGCTCAAGCGGAACTAATGCAGGCAATCATCGAACGGAAACGACGCTTAAAAGATCGATGACCTGTTGCATGATGTGGAAGGAGTGTATGGTTCGATGGCAGAAAAAGCAAGATCAGAAGCAGAAATACTCCGTCTCGCGAAGGATGAACTAATCGCGCTCGGACATAAAAATGGGGAACTATCGCATCAAAAAATCGAAGATAAGCTCAGCTCATTTGAATCGATGGATGCGCAACAATTTGAAGAGTTTCTTCAATTGTTAGAGACTGAAGGTATCAAAGTAAACAACGATGGTACGGGTGACGATAAAGAAGAGGCGGATTTAAACGATCTCTCTGTCCCACCAGGTGTTAAAATCAATGACCCTGTCCGGATGTACCTGAAAGAAATCGGTCGTGTCGATCTCTTGAATGCAGAGGACGAAGTCGAACTTGCAAAACGAATTGAACAAAACGATGAAGAAGCGAAAAAGCGTCTTGCTGAAGCGAACTTACGTCTTGTCGTCTCGATTGCAAAACGTTACGTCGGACGTGGTATGTTGTTCCTCGACTTGATTCAAGAAGGAAACATGGGATTAATCAAAGCGGTCGAGAAATTCGATTATACAAAAGGATACAAATTCTCGACCTACGCAACATGGTGGATTCGTCAGGCGATTACCCGTGCGATTGCTGACCAAGCACGTACAATCCGGATTCCGGTTCATATGGTCGAGACGATCAATAAATTGATTCGTGTTCAACGTCAGCTCCTACAAGACTTAGGACGTGAACCGACGCCTGAAGAAATTTCAAAAGAGATGGAAATCACACCTGAGAAAGTACGTGAGATTTTAAAAATCGCTCAAGAACCGGTGTCACTCGAAACACCAATCGGGGAAGAGGACGATTCGCATCTCGGTGATTTCATTGAAGATCAAGACGCAACGGCGCCTCAAGACGCAGCTGCGTATGAATTATTGAAAGAACAACTTGAAGATGTCCTCGATACATTGACGGACCGGGAAGAAAACGTGTTACGTCTTCGTTTTGGTCTTGATGATGGTCGGACACGGACGCTTGAAGAAGTCGGTAAAGTATTTGGTGTTACGCGCGAGCGGATTCGTCAAATTGAAGCGAAAGCTTTACGTAAACTTCGCCACCCGAGTCGTTCAAAACGTCTGAAAGACTTCTTGGATTGATTTTAAAAGTGTGAAGAAAATATGAAAATTTGGTGAGAAGGAAGAAAAAGTTTTGTTTTTTTCTTCCTTCTCTGTTTTTTTTACAGTAGAATAGTAACGGGGAATACCATTCAGTCACCAACTTGGTTGGGTATAGAATATGGGGGGAAATCCAAATGCGTAATCCATTAGTACCGTTCGCAGCGATTGCGATCATCGCAATCATTGCCATGATTTCATTGTCATACTTTGGCGTAGATCAGGCGAAAGAAGCTGAAAAGGGTCCATCAACAGCTGAAATGAAGCCAGAAGATCTATTTGCATCAAAAGGATGTACAGGATGTCACGGCGGCAATCTCGAAGGCGGAGCAGGTCCGAACTTAACTAAAGTCGGTGCGAAGCTGAAAGAAGAAGAAATCAAAGACATCGCTATGAATGGTAAAGGGCAAATGCCTGGGGGTCTTGCTAACGACGAAGAAGCCACTGTTTTAGCGAAATGGCTTGCAGAAAAGAAATAAGTCAAAAACATCTGTCTCTTCTCCGAGATAGGTGTTTTTTTCTTGTACGAATTTGGGAAAAGCCATACAGCACGGTATTTCTTTTTTGGGCTAAGTCAGCTATTTTAAAAAGAGATGGATTAGAAAGAGGAAGGATGACATACATTGCAAACACACGTCACATTAGATCAACGATTAAAAAAAGTAGTCTCATATATTCCACAAGGAGCAGTCCTCGCGGATATTGGTTCCGATCACGCATTCGTCCCGTGTTATTGTATCCAACAAGGCTTAGTCGAACGTGCCATCGCAGGCGAAGTCAATGTGGGGCCGATGGAAGCGGCACAAGGGCAAGTCGCGCTTGTTCAATTAGACGAACAGATTGAAGTACGTCTCGGGAGTGGTTTGACGGTTCTCACTCCAGGAGAAGTAACGGCTGTGACGATTGCCGGCATGGGTGGAACGCTCATCGCAACGATTTTAGAGGAAGGGAAGGCGCATTTATCGGGCGAAGAACGCTTGATTCTTCAACCGAACGTCGATGCTGTCGATGTTCGAAAATGGTTACTTGAACATGGATATGCGTTACTATCGGAAGCCATCGTTAAAGAGAATGGAAAGATTTACGAGATTCTCGTTGCAGAAAAAGGAGAAGAAATGATTTACGCAGAGGACGCGGACATCCGGAAGTGGGAATTGTTATTTGGACCGCAACTCATGCGAGAAAAAGCACCTGCTTTCATTGAAAAATGGCAAGCAGAACAACAAAAGCGTCAATTTATTTTAGAACAAATGCAGCGTGGGAATGACTCGGAGCTCCTCCAAGAAAAAATCACGACAATCCGCCGCTTGATTGAAAAAATGGAAGAGGTGACGAGCTGATGGCGAACGGTCAATTCATTATCGAACAGTTCGAAGCATTTTCACCGAAAAAATTTGCGATGCCGGGGGATCCGATCGGTCTACAAATCGGAACGCTGAATAAAGACGTGAAGCGTGTCATGGTGACGCTTGACGTCTTGGAGTCGGTCGTCGATGAAGCAATTGAAAAAGGCATCGATTTAATCATTGCCCATCACCCGCCGATTTTTAGTAAATTAGCGCAAGTCAACGATCAATCGGCGACTGGAAGAATCGTCATGAAGTGTATCGAACATAAGATTGCCGTTTACGCGGCACATACGAATCTCGACGTAACACAAGGCGGTGTTAATGATTTGATGGCAGAAGCCATCGGACTGACCGACACAACGGTTTTGTCACCTACATTTGAAAACGCGGTCTATAAGCTTGTTGTCTTCGTTCCGCAAGAAGCCGTACAACAGGTATCAGAAGCGCTTACGAAGGCAGGAGCGGGACAAATCGGTGCTTACAGCGCCTGTCAGTTTCATAGTGTAGGGACTGGGCAATTTAAACCTGAGACTGGGACAGTACCTTACATTGGCAATGTCGGACAAGTCGAACGAGTTTCTGAAGTCCGAATTGAGACGATCGTTACGGAACTGAATCAAAAACAAGTGATTCGTGCGATGAAAAAAGCGCACCCCTATGAAGAAGTCGCTTATGATATCATGCGCCAGGAGCGGACAGCTGAGCCGTTAGGGCTTGGCAGAATCGGTTACCTCGAACGACCAGTGTCGTTACGTCAGTTCGCAGAACATGTCCGTGATGTGTTCGGTGTTGAAAACCTGCGTTTTGTGGGAGAATCGGACCGCCTCATAAAAAAAGTCGCCGTACTCGGTGGAGACGGCAATAAACATGTTTCAACAGCGGCGTTTGCCGGGGCAGATGTCCTCGTGACGGGCGATCTGTACTTCCACGTCGCCCATGATGCAATGGCGTTCGGCTTGGCAGTCGTCGATCCTGGACATCACGTCGAGTCAGTCATGAAACAAGGCGTCGTCAATGAGCTGAAGAAACGTTTTGAGGAACGAAAAATCCGCGACGTCGAATTGGTCGTCTCGACGACAAATACGAATCCATTCAAATTTTTATGAACGCAAAAAACCGTACTGCACTTTAAAGTGCAGTACGGTTTTTTGCGTGTAGACAAAGTGATATCGGAAGATAAAAGCGTCTTTTTTCGTTGCTTTCCTCGGGAGAGGCGTAAGCCGTTGCTCCTTAGTCCTCACGGCCGACGAGCAGGGTCTTGCCTGCCTCTGAAAGTGCGTTGAAAACGCACTTTTCCCGTAGGAGTCAACGAAACATGAAGCTTTTTAGGTAATACCGTGACGGAAATCCAGGCATGCTGACGGTTTAAAGTGAAATCCGTCTTGAATCGCTTTAGAACCGCGAAAAGCAATCGGTCGCGACCCTGCAGCTTTGCTGTAACGGCGCGGAACATTGCCGCTTTGAAGACGAGGCGAGACAGGGAAGCGCGAACTGATAACATCTCGCTATAGAATTTTAGTTCTTCATAAGAGTTTGTCTACATTTAAAAACCGTACGGAACCTTAAAGTTCCGTACGGTTTTTAAATGTCTATTACAAGATTTTTACTTTTGGTAAAATCCGACGCAATTCAAGAAATGGTGTTTTATCATGTGTGCTGATATCAGCTGGGTCATACTGCTGTAAGAAATCGATGACTTTTTTCGTGATTGGTGTTGGTGTAGAAGCACCTGAAGTGACACCGACTTGATTCACGCCTTCGAGCCATGTTAAATCAAGTTCAGTCAAATCACCGATACGATGAGCTGGGGTACCTGCGATATCAAATGAAACTTGTGCCAAGCGATTCGAGTTGTTCGAACGTGGATCGCCGACGACGATCACAAGATCACAATCGCCCGCTTGATCGGCGACAGCTTCTTGACGGACTTGCGTCGCGTTACAAATTTCATTATGGACTTCGACGTGCGGGTACTTTTTACGGACATGTTCCATTAAGGCCTGGACATCCCATTGGCTCATCGTCGTTTGATTCGTGACGATGATTTTTTTGGTTGATAAGTGGGCAGGCAATGCTTCGATGTCTTCGACTTTTTCAATCAAATGGACATGTTCCGGAGCGACGCCAACTGCACCTTCTGGTTCCGGGTGTCCGTGTTTTCCGACGTAGATGACTTCATAGTCATCAGCGACGACAGTCCGGATTAAATCATGTGTGCGCGTGACATCAGGACATGTCGCATCGACGACTGTTAATTTTTTTTCAGCAGCGCGCGCATAGACGGCAGGTGAAATTCCGTGCGCTGTAAAGATGACCGTTCCTTCTTTAATGGTTTCGAGTGCTTCAAGACGATCAGGACCATCAACTGTCAAAACACCCATTCGTTCAAATTCATGTGTAACGTGAGCATTATGGACGATCATACCGAGAATATGGATAGGTCGTGGCAAGTTTTCATTCATTGCGGCTTGTTGCGCTAACTTCATCGCGTCAACGACACCATAACAATAACCACGAGGGCTGATTTTTTTTACTAACATAAGTGTTGATTCTCCTTTAGCGTAGAAAGAATGATTAGTTAGAGTGTACCATTGATTGCAGATGATTGAAAATAGAGGAGTCTATTCAAGAGTGATAACATGATATACTAATTGAGTTGTAAAAATCATGGAGAAGGAGGCAATACGTTGGAGACAAAAAAGATGATGCGGTCTTATTTCTTTCAAATCACCGCTGTTTTGTTTATTCTAATTTGTCTGGTCATCGCGGCACTTGCTTTCACAGCTGACCGTGTGACGATTTCACGGGTTGAACAGCAAACGGAAAAACAAAGTGAAAACAGTGTTGAGGTCTCGAGCAACGCACTCCGTGATAGTATCGGGAATTTACATGAAGAAATCATGGGTCTGCAATTGAATGTCGACAATATGAATGAATTAGAACGAGTCGTTCGCGAAACGAACTTACTCGATATCGATACGGGTTTTAAGAGTTTCTTCTACTATGATTTAAAGACTAAAAAATTCACATGGTTTTCTAGTGAAGATCGACGCATCCGAAATTCAAAGATTCTAGAAGATGATGATTTTCTTCAGGCCTTGACGAGTACAGACTTTCATATGAGTAAACGATATCCGTTACAGTCGGATTATCTCACGTATATGTATGTTCCGGTTCGTAACGGCAGTGAACGGGTTGGAATTTTTGGTGGTGGATTAAGTCTGATGAATTCACTTGTCTTTCGAAATTCACTCGAATCGTTCGACGACGAAACGATGGCCTATCTTTTTAACAGTAAAGGAGAGCCACTCGCGACTTCGCGAAACCTCGTGACCGACAAAGAACGTGTCTTGACTCAAAGTGTCGTCGACCGGGCATTTCAAACGGTAGAACCATACGATATCTTCAGTACGAACAAAGACATGTATTATTTTGCACGTGATTTAAAAGTGACGGATTGGAAAATTCTTGTTCGGACACCCCGGAGTGTCTTTTACGAACCCGTGTATACGACACGGCAACAATATCTTGTCATCGCAGCGTTGACGCTCGTCCTCAGTCTAATCGTCGGGTACCTCATGTCACGTCAACTGACAGCACCCTTACTCGAGCTCGTACAAAAAATCGAAAAAAGCACGACGCCACAACCGATTGAATTGGAACGATCGGGGTCGAACGAAGTAAAAACATTAGTGTCTGCTTACAATGAGTATGCCCAGCGGATGGAAAACGCGCGAGTCGAACAATTGAGTCAACAACAAGCGATGTTACACCAAGAAAAATTAGCCTCGCTCGGTCAGCTCGCGGCAGGAATCGCGCATGAAATCCGCAATCCATTGACGCCAGTCAAAATGACGCTCCAACTTTTGACGGAGCAAGAGAACAATAGTCCGGAAATGTTGGCGTTAGCCTTATCAGAATTAGATCGTGCCAATGCAATGATTGAGACGATGCTCGACCTCTCTAAAGGTGGCGGCGAGGTATTAAAGATGTCGATGATTGACATGAACGAATTCATGAAAAAATTTAAATTCATCATGGAAGCAGAAGCGCGTTTACACGCCGAGACATACGCAGAAGCAGCAGATTGTAAAATTTATACGCCGGCGCATATGCCGAATCTCTATGCCTCTGAAAACGGTTTGTCACAAATCTTGTCGAACTGTGTTCGTAATGCCTTACAAGCAGTGCAGTCGCGTGGTGCAGATGGGATTTGTCATTTGCATCTACACGTCTACACGAATCAATTCGTCTTCATTGTTCAAGATAATGGTGTCGGCATGACAGAACCCCAACTCGAAACGATTGGGCAAGCTTTTAAGACATCAAAAGCGGATGGCAATGGTTTAGGTCTCTATATGTCAAGTCGCATCGTTCGTGAGCATAATGGAAAAATTGAGTTCGACAGCAAGGTTGGTGTCGGTACGACAGTCCAAATTCATTTACCGCGAGGAGGAGACCAGGATGAAGTTTAATAAGTCATGGTTGCTCGTCCTCTTTGTTTGGACGGCCTCAATCCTGCTGATTTCAAATCTGTTCGTAGGTCAGGAGGAAAATCCTGACCGTGACGTTGTCGCCTTTACGATCGTCAACGATAAACATGAATTCGCCCAACGGTTGATTACAGCATTTAAAGCCGAGGCAAAAGCAAATAAGTATGAAGCCGTCGTGGCGACGTCACATAACTCCCGCATCAGTGAACGAGAGCAAATTCGTGAATTCATCAAATTGAAGGTCGACGCGATATTTATCACGACGTTTGACGATGTTTATATTACGAGCGCATTAGAAGAAGCAGAAAAAAATGGGATTCCCGTTTTTGCGATTGACCGATTGATTCGATCTGATGCAGTCGTCAGCTCGGTGACGTCGAACAATCAGATGATTGGTGAACAACTTGCTTCATATGTCAAAAACGAACTGATTAGACGAAATGGAACTGCAACAGGAAAAGTCGTTGAAATTACGGGGACGACGAACATACACACGACGAATGAACGGCATACCGGATTCGTTAAAGGAATCGTGACAGAACCCGGGATATCGATTGTCAATTCAGCAAGTGGTGACTATGATCCGGTGACATCAGAACGCGTCATGCGTCGGATCATCGAGTCCGGTACGGAATTCGATGCGGTCTACTGTCACAATGACGATATTGCGTTAGGTGTGCTCGAAGCCTTGAAAAAAGCAGACATTTCCGGAAAAATAGTTGTCGGAATCGACGGGAATCGTGCTATATTAGAAGCTGTTGACATGAAATCGATGGATGCGACGGTTGTCCAGTCCGCTGAAGAGATGATGCAAGTCGCCTTCAGCGCGTTGAAGCTTCATACGAAAAATAAAAAAATTCCAGATCGTTTCTATACGTATTCTTATCTGTATGACGGTAGTAGACCCATACCCATGTTGAACTAAGTAAATAGATGATAAAAGTGACACAATCACTTTTAGTTGTTTAAGCAGGAGAAAGGAAGGTGACGAAGATGAATGGATTTACCCATTTTGATTTGCACCCGTTCGTCGTCGAAGCACTCGAAGACGCACGTATTAAAAAACCAACGGATATTCAATCACGGATTATTCCGGCTGCCCTTAAGGGTCGCGATATCATTGGTCAATCACAAACTGGAACAGGGAAGACCTTGTCATTCCTCTTACCGATGGTTCAAAACATCAATCCAGAATTACAAGAAATGCAAGCAATCATCGTTGCACCGACACGTGAATTAGCATGGCAAATCCACGAAGAATTAAAATCAATTCTCGTGAAGAACCCAGACTATATCAAAACGAGCCTCATCACAGGTGGGATGGATCGTGAACGTCAAATCGGGCGCGTCAAAGTTTCACCACAAATCGTCATCGGGACGCCAGGTCGCATTTTAGACCTCTTTAAAGAGCAAGCGTTAAAACCGCACTTCGTCAAAAACTATGTCATCGATGAAGCCGATCAGATGCTTGACATGGGCTTCTTACCAGAAGTGGACCGGATTGCCCAAGCACTTCCTGAGAAACTTCAGATGATGGTCTTCTCAGCGACGATTCCTGAGAAACTTCAACCGTTTCTCAAGAAGTATATGAACAACCCACGTTATGCACATGTTGATCCAAAACAACAGACGGCGAAAAAAATCGTCCATCATACGGTTCCCGTCAAGCACCGTGATCGTTCAGACTTAGCGTTGAAATTAGCGAAAGCACTCAACCCGTACATCTGTCTCGTCTTTACAAACACGAAAACAGAAGCGATTGAACTTGAAGCATCGTTCCTTGAAGCAGGCTTAAATGTCGGTTCACTTCACGGTGACCTACCCGCACGACGCCGGAAACAAGCAATCAAAGAAATCAACGAAGCGAAATTCCAATACGTTATCGTAACGGATTTAGCAGCACGCGGCATCGATATTTCGGGTGTCTCACATGTCATCAACCACGGCATTCCGAAAGATCTTGATTTCTACGTGCACCGTGTCGGACGGACGGGTCGAGTCGACCAAGAAGGACTTGCGTACACGTTGTTTGAAGATCATGAGAATGGTTCAATCAACCGTCTTGAAGACCGTGGCATCGAATTCATCAATGTCGATGTCAAGAGTGGTCAAGTCAGCGAAGTCAAAGAGCGTCGTCGTGCGAAACCACACATGAAGACGGCTGTCTCGAAAACGGCACATAGCCGTTTATCAGGTGAAGCGGCTAAAGCGAAAAAACGCGTCAAACCTGGCTATAAAAAGAAACACCAGTATAAGTTAAAAGAAACAGCAAAACGTGAGCGGATTAAAGAACAGCGTGGCGTCGGACGTGCAGAACGTAAGGCGAATGCGAGTAAATCAAAATAAGTCACGTTTCCCTACGGATGAGAAGAAGCTTCTCGTCCTAGGGATTTTTTGTTTTTTTTCCGACGTTTGGTACACTGTAAGTAGAGCGAAAGGTGGAATACAGGATGAAAATTGGTTCACACGTCTCCTTATCGGGGAAAAAGATGTTACTTGGTGCAAGTGAGGAAGCGGCGTCATATGGCGCGACAACGATGATGGTGTATACAGGAGCACCTCAAAATACACGAAGAAAACCGATTGAGGAATTACGGATTGCAGAAGGATTATTGCACATGGAGGCAAATGGGATTGAAGAGATTGTCGTCCATGCCCCTTATATCATCAATCTTGGCAATACGACGAAACCGGAAACCTTTGAATTAGCCGTATCATTCTTGGCAGAAGAAATTCGACGCGCGGAAGCACTTGAAAAGGCGCAACATATCGTCTTACACCCTGGTGCCCATGTCGGTGCCGGTGAGGATATCGGAATTAAACGAATCATCGAAGGATTGAACGAAGTCTTATCTGGAAATGAAAAAGTAAAAATCGCACTCGAAACGATGGCAGGGAAAGGGTCTGAAATCGGGAAGACGTTTGAAGAATTGGCACAAATCATTGATGGGGTCACACACAACGACCGCTTGTCGATTTGCCTCGATACGTGTCACGTCCATGATGCAGGATATGACATCGTCCACGATTTAGACGGGGTACTCGAACGGTTTGACCGGGTCGTCGGTCTCGATCGCCTTGGTGTCATCCACGTTAATGACTCGAAAAACGTCCGTGGTGCGAAAAAAGACCGTCATGAAAACATCGGTTTTGGTGAAATTGGATTTGACACATTACATCGGATCGTCCATCATCAAGCGCTTGCTCATTTACCAAAAATTTTAGAGACACCGTATATCGGGCTTGATCCGAAAAAGAAAGTGGCACCCTATAAAGAAGAAATCGCGATGTTGCGGTCAGGGAACTTTGATGCAGAGTGGCGATTACCGCTCATCGGAACATCCATTTAAACGAGAGAGGTGTAAGGACGTGTGCCATCTACTAGTCGTTGATGAATCAGATTTTGCTTTACGGCAGGCGGTCGTTCATTATTATGAAACGAAGGAACCCTTTTATTTACCAGCAGATTTAGAAGCGGGTGAAGAAGTTTTTTTAGCGACAAAAATGGGGATAATCGCTTATGCGGAAACGTTGTTCAGTGAATATACGACACGCCCATCTGATCCTCACTGGCGAGTAGAGGCAGACGGAGTCGAGCGGACATACGCGTGTCTTGATTTAATTAGCGTCGACTTACATCATCCGTTACTTGGCACACCACTGACAGATTTGAAGGTTGAATCGGGGATGGTTCAGGTGAGTGTTCGTCAACGCTTTGTCGAAGCGTGGCAGTACGGGTATTTCGAAACCGACGTTACGACGATTGAGGAAGCGAAGCAACGCAGGCAGGAGAAATTTCATGAGCGGAATCATATCGGTCAGTTAGCGGAAGCTTGCGAACATTGTGGACAAAAAAACCAGTCCATTTTAGAGTGGCATCAGGAAAACAATCAGTTCCTGACGCTCTGTCCTTCATGCCATCGTTTAGCTCATCAAAGGTCTGAGTCCTTGATCGATGTTGCGGCAACCTCAGATGAACCGTAAGAAAGTTGATAGTGACAAGATGTTCACACATCGAATCACTACCAGCTTTTTTTTATTATAGAAAAACGTGTTATAATCAACAATGATAATTGTTATCAATGAAAAATGTATCAGATGGGGGAACCATAATGATTGATTTAGCAACGATTCCAATCAACAAACCCGTTGTTATGACCAACTTAAATAAAATCGAGGATCGATTACGAAGACGCTTACTCGCGCTTGGTTTTTATGAAGGTTGTCCAGTCGTCGTCAAGAGACGGGCGAGCTTTCAAGGTCCTTTGACAATAGAACAAAGAGATCATCATCAAATGATTGCGATTCGGCGCAGCGATGCAAAAAAGATTGAGGTGTATTCACCATGACGCAACGGATTGCTTTACTCGGTAACCCGAACACGGGGAAGACGTCATTATTTAACCGCTTGACCGGATCATATGCCCATGTCGGCAACTGGTCGGGGGTAACGGTTGATAAAAAAATCGGGAAATTACACGGTGGGGGGGGACAGCTAGTCGATTTGCCCGGCGTCTACGATTTGGACCCGCTATCGGCCGATGAAGCGGTCGTCGCCCGTTTTTTAATGGAAGAACAATTCGACGCCATGATTAATATCATCGATGCATCGCAGTTAGAGCGGAACTTGCAATTGACGGCACAGCTGCTTGAGATTGGAAAACCACTTCAAATTGGATTGAATATGATTGACGTCGCGACTAATCGGGGAACACAGATTGATGCGAGGGCACTCGCGACGGCACTTGGGGTAGAAGTATTTCCGATTGTCGCTCGGACTGGAGACGGCTGTGATGTCTTATTAACATCACTCAAGACAGAAGCCGTTACTCCACTGCATATTGACTACGGAGAGGCAACGGAACAGGCGATTACAGAAATTATGGAACAAGCATTGCTGCAATTGAACGAACGCTGGATGGCTGTTCAATACTTGGCTGGGAATCGTGTTTTTGTCGAACACCTGGAGCGACGTTCGTCTTCAATTATCGAAATTCGAAAACAACTCGAAGCTCAACTCGGTCGTTTCATTCATGCCCACATTACAGAGTGTCGCCGAAACTGGGCAATCGCGATGCGAGCGAGTGCTGTCGTCGAGGAAAAGACGGATCAAAAATCGTGGACCGACCGGATTGATGCAGTCGTTACGCATCCGATTTTCGGGTTACCAATCTTTTTCGCCGTATTGTATGGATTATTTCATATCACGTTTAATTGGGTCGGCTCTCCGTTATCGGACCTCTTATCGGCCTTCATCGAAGGACCGCTCTCAGCAGGTGTTGTATGGATACTAAGTGCAATCGGGGCATCTGGATTCATTCAAGATTTATTAATTGATGGCGTCATTGCAGGGGTCGGCGGTGTATTAGTGTTTGTCCCGCAAATCTTCGTCTTGTTTTTCTTCATCTCGTTTCTCGAAGATTCAGGGTACATGGCCCGCGTCGCGATCGTCATGGACCGTTTCATGCAAATGGTTGGCTTGAACGGGAAAAGTTTTATTCCGATGATCATCGGCTTCGGCTGTAACGTTCCTGGTATCATGGCAGCACGTTCGGTCGAAGAAGAGCGGGAACGACTTGTGACGATTTTCATCTCACCGTTCATGTCTTGCTCGGCCCGACTGCCGATTTATGCCGTATTCGCCGGTAGCTTTTTTGCGAGTAATCAAGCATTGATTGTCTTATCACTTTATATTTTAGGAATCGTACTTGCGCTGATTGCGGCAAAAGTATTTTCAAAAATCCTAGCGGCCGAAGATGCGACAAGTCTCTTCATGGTCGAACAACCACCATACCGGGTACCGCAATGGTTGACGTTATGGCGGAGTACATGGCAAAAAGGAAAAGGGTTTGTTCGAAAAGCCGGTACGTTCATCTTTGGGGGATCAGTCGTCATTTGGTTGCTCGCTTATACGGGACCAGCTGGATTCGATGTCAATATGAATGATAGTTTTCTCGCGATGATTGGTGGAGTGATTGCAATGCTCCTCGTTCCAATCGGCTTTGGGACATGGCAGGCAGGTGCTGCCTTAATTACCGGATTTTTGGCGAAGGAAGTCGTTGTTTCAACGATGGCAATCATCTATGCCGTCAATGAATCAGAACTCGGTCGTCAGTTGTCAGGGCAGTTCACGCCACTCAGTGCCTATAGTTTCATGGCATTCGTATTACTGTATGTTCCGTGTCTCGCGACCGTCGCCGTCATTCGACGTGAAGTCGGAAGCGCGAAGCTGACGTGGGTTGCAAGTCTCTATGGATTGTTCGTCGCCTATGGTGTCTCCTTCGTCATTTATCAAACAGGGCTACTACTCGGTTTTTCATAAGCTTGGAGGGAATTACATGCATCTTGTCGATATTTTGATTGGATTGATAATCTTTGGATACGCAGGTTATTCTTTAGTTCGTTTTACGAAAAAGGCGAAAAAGGGAAAATGTGCGACGTGTGAAGTAGAACCAACGTGTAAAACAGCTTGTGATGATGTGAACTGGGATCATGTCATCGCCGAAGCATTGAAGAAATAAAAAAACGTTCGTCTCGTCCTAAAAAAGGGATGAGGCGAACGTTTTTTTGTTTCATTAAAACGGCCAACGATCGGCAACGAATAGAAATACTTTCATTCCGAGGAAGACACCAAAAATTCCGACGATTGCGGGGAAGACAGGTGGTGCCGGGATTGGTAATTTAAGAGCGGTAAAGACGACACCACAAATGATGCCGGCAAGTAGTGATAATAAAATTTGTTGTAGCATGAGTTCCAGTCCTTTCTTCATATAAAAAAACGCTTACACTTTCATTATATGAAGATGTCTGACGTTAAACAACATTTATTTTTGAGGTGATTGTGGCTCGAACGAGATTTTATCTTCCTTTCGTTCAATGGCAATCCATTTGTGTTCGAGTGGGTTTTCGAATGATGGTTTTGATTTTAATTTGTCGTTCGTATAATGTTGAATCAAGATTTGCGATTCACATGCTTGTTTACCACGCGTGACGTAAGCGTATTCTCCATCCGCCCCTTGTTCCCGTGCTTTGATATTGTCCGCCAGTGTCATCGCGAGGCAATCCTTCAAATACTCTTTATGATCTTCATCGATGATCGGGAATAAGATTTCAATGCGTTTGCGCATATTTCGTGTCATCCAGTCGGCACTCGAACAGTAAATCAGTTCTTCTCCGTTATGGTGGAAATAAAAGATTCGTGAGTGCTCCAAGTATCGATCGACGACAGACGTGACTCTGATGTTTTCTGAAACACCTTTGATTTGTGGACGGAGACAACAGACGCCACGGACAATCAGTTCGATGCGGACGCCGGCACGTGATGCTTGATAGAGCTTCGTGATGATTTCTTTTTCCGTCAAACTGTTCATCTTCGCGACGATTCGACCGTTGCCATGTTTTTTATGAAATTTGATTTCGTCATCAATCAATGATAAGAATTTTTCAAGCATCGAATTAGGGGACGTGTGGATCGCATTCCATTTCGGCTGTTCCCCGTATCCGGATAACCAGTTGAAGAAGTTTGTCGCATCTTCCGCTAATTGTTCGCGGACGGTCAATAGACCGATGTCGGTATAGAGTTTCGCCGTTGAATCGTTATAATTCCCCGTCCCGAGATGGACGAAGCGTTGAATTCGTCCTTCTTGAAGGCGGACGATCAAGGTGATTTTGGAGTGCGTCTTTAAGTCACTATACCCATAGATGACGTGAGCACCGACTTTTTCAAGTTGTTTTGCCCACTCGATGTTCTTCGCTTCGTCAAACCGGGCTTTCAGCTCGACGAGAACGGTAACCTGTTTCCCATTTTCGACGGCTGTCTTTAAAGCTTTAATGATAGGGGAATCCCCTGAGACACGGTAAAGCGTTTGTTTGATTGCGAGTACGTTCGGATCATTAGCTGCCTGACCAATCAGACGGACGATTGGATCGAACGTATGGTACGGGTGATGTAACAAATAATCGCGTTGTAAAATCTGATCGAATAAGTTTTTCGATTGTTCGAGCGCAGGTGGTTCGACTGGCATGATCGTTTGATAGATCAAGTGGTCGTACTCGACACCGATTTGACTATAAAAGGCGAAAGCGAACGTTAAATCGATTGGACCGTCGACGGCGAAAATATCGCGATCTTGTAAGTCGAGCACGTCGCGCAACATGTTGAGTAGTTCTGTATTGATGGCATTTTTTTGAATCTCGAGACGAATCCCTACCCCCCACCGGCGTTTTTTTAATTCCTTTTCAATCAGTTTTAAAATGTCATGTGTCCCTTCTTCATGAAACGGGAGGTCGGCATTTCGCGTGATGCGAAATGGCATCGCAGACAGGACACGATAACCTTTAAAGAGCGAATCGATGAAGGAGATAATGACATCTTCGAGTAAGATGACGGCCGTCGTCTCTTCATCGTCGACCGGTAAATCGACGAAACGCGGTAAGACGGCAGGGACTTGGACGAGCGCTAAGTTCCGCTTTGAACCATCCTCTGCTTCGAGTGCAGTCGCGATATTGAGCGACTTCGATGATAACATCGGAAAGGGGCGATAGGCATCGACTGCGACCGGTGTCAGTACAGGGAAAACTTGATCACGGAAAAACGCCTTCACATATTCGGACTGAACTTCGTTTAATTCCTCGTGCTTTAAAAAGAAAATCGACTCTTTCTTTAAAGCAGTACTAATTTCCTTGAATGCCTCATATTGCTGTTCGACGAGCTCTTTTGTTTTCGCGGCAATTGCGCGCAGTTGCTGCTTCGGCGTCAACTGCTGTTTGTTTTCCGGCTTGTTGAACCCGGCCAGGACCTCATCCTTTAATCCACCGACACGTACCATATAAAATTCGTCCAAGTTGGAGCTGAAGATTCCTAAAAACTTCAATCGTTCCATCAACGGATTTCGTGTATCTAAGACTTCTCCGAGCACACGTTCATTAAACTGGAGCCAACTGATTTCGCGATTATTAAAGTAGTCTGGAGAATCGAATTTCATGAAGTAAGACTTCCTTTCGTTTGCAGTTCAATCGACTGGTCGATGACGCGTTCGAGATGTTTCTTTTGTTTTTCGGCTTTTTCGACTTCAAATCCATAATCATGATCACCCGTATCGAGCGTCAGGAGCAGGGCCTCGTTTTCAATGTGCAGTTCGACACTGTCGACGGCGCGACGCTCCGTCACGTCGAGTGCATCGGCAAGCTTAAGAAGTGATCCAAGCAAATCGAACCGCTCGATTGATTTATCGGAAAACCAATCTTTAAATGGTTTCAAGAGTTGTTGCATCCGTTTGGACGATGAATAAGAGCTGACGAGCGCGAGCGCAAGCCGATCTTTATGCGTCATGCCTTTCAAGTCCGTATTCGTCAATAAATAAAAGGTCTGGTTCGACCGCGTATCTGGATTGATATACTGTCCGCAGTAAAGCAGACGACTCGCTGAATCAAGTAATCGTAAATCGGCGGCGCGTTCCGGAATGATGTCGAGTGAGACGAGTTGACGATATAGTGATTTAGCGAGCGTGCCGAGGTAATTCATCCGATCGCGATTGACTTTATAATCACTTTCGAGTTGAAACAGACTTTCTTCGCGGACGTTTTCAACACGGCGTTGGTTACCTTCGTGTAAGTCGTACTCATAGACGAGTCCTTCGCGCAAACCATAGTTACTCATCACGAATTGGTCGGCCTCGATATGTAACGCGAGTTCGTGAATCGCAATCAGGGCAGGTAGGAAGATATCGACTCGATCTTTTGATAACCCTTCAATTTTCCCAAGGTGTTTTGGTGACTTGTCTTCAAGCTCGTCAACGAGTTTTCCGAGTTCTTTTGTCCGGACTTGATATTGATGGATCCCGTGAAGTGGATAATCGAGAGTCGACTGATGGATGCGGACGAAGTTTCGGGCAGAACCACCAACACCGATCAACGGCAATTTTTTTTCTTTAAGCCAAGGAATTTCAGCGAACTGCTCTTTTAAGAATTTAATCAATTTCTTTTGTTCACTTGAGGTCATCGTCTCACCGGAGATGAACTGGCGTGTCAACGTGACGGCTCCGAACGAAAAACTGTGATAGGCGACCATCTCGCGATTTTCGATCAACGTCACTTCCATCGAACCGCCGCCGATATCGACGGAATAACCATCTGTCAAGAAGGTCGAGTTAATGATGGCGAAATAGCCATAGTAGGCTTCTTGCTCGTCGGATAGGATACGCATCGAAAATGGAGTCGTCTGGTCAACAGTCTCAACGATCTCCTGGCGATTCGTGGCATTTCGAATGGCAGCTGTCGCGACGCAGAACGTTTCTTCGACGTTATGCGTCAAACCGATTTCATGAAACCGTTGGAGTGTGTCAGATAAGATGTCGATTCCCGCTTGATCGAGTGCTCCGTCTTGATCGATATGAGCGGATAGTCGAGCGACCACCTTCACGTTAATTTTTTCGATGTAGCGACCTGAATCGATTGGGTGGAAGATGACGTAACGGATCGAGTTCGATCCGATGTCGATGACTGCTAATTCGTTTTTCAAAGATATCCCGACTCCTTTCACATATAGTAAACTGTTCCCGAAACGATACGGTGAGAAACGGGAGTGTATCTTTCTTTATTGTACCTTGTGACTAACTGAAAAAACGATAACGTTTAAAAAAGTTACATCAGTTGCGTCAGTCAGGGAGCGGGGCTATAATGGAAAAGTTGATAAGACGTAATTATTCCGTTTTAAAAAACGGAAGGAGTGAAGACAAATGAATGAACCGATTATTGAGATTAATCAAGTAACGTACGATTACCCGGATCGCCGTGTATTGAACAATGTGTCATTCACAGTTGAGCAAGGACAATTTCTCGCCATCGTTGGCGAAAATGGATCCGGGAAGTCGACGTTAATTAAATGTATGCTTGGGCTGTTGAATCCGAAAGGATCGATTCGCCTGTTCGGACAAAATCAGTCGAATTTCAATGACTGGTGGCGGATCAGTTATGTCTCGCAAAAGGCGGCTTCGTTTAACTCCGGTTTTCCTGTGACGGTCGCTGAAGTCGTCGAAATGGGGCTGTACGCGAAAAAAGGGTTATTTCGCCGTGTAACGAAACACGATCGTGAAAAAGTGAAAACGGCGCTTGAGACAGTCGGTATGTGGGAGCGGCGCGACTCGAAGGTCGGTGATTTATCGGGGGGGCAACAACAACGCGTCTTTATCGCGCGTGCACTCGTCAATGATCCGGACTTGATGATTCTCGATGAACCGACAGTCGGTGTCGACCAGCGGTATGTCAAAGAATTTTATGAAATTTTAGAAGAACTACGACGTGATAAGAAGCGGACGTTTGTCCTCGTCACCCATGATATTCATTTTGTCAGTAAGCTCGTCACGGACGTCATTCATCTCGTGGACGGACGTCTTGGTTGCAACTGTGGTATTAAGGAATACTGGGAACTTGATGAGCAGACGATTCGTTCGCTTTACCCGGTACCGGGACGCGTGCTTATCCATGAAGGGGAGGGCGTCCAGTGATTGAAGCCTTTATGACATTAAAATTTTTACAGTACGCACTCGTCGCAGCAGTCTTGATTGGGTTTACGGCCCCGTTGATTGGGTCGTTCGTCGTCGTACGCCGGATGAGTCTCATCGCCGATGCCTTGTCTCACGTCACACTTGCTGGAATTGCACTCAGTCTGTTGATTTCAGGAATGGTCGCAAGTTTATCCAGTTTGAACCCTCTTTACTTAGGGATTGTGACGGCCGTCATCGCGGCGTTGACGATTGACTGGTTGCGCGCGAAATATAAACATTTTCAAGAACTTGCGATTCCGATCATCATGGCGACCGGGATGGGACTTGGGGCAATTTTTATCAGCTTGGCGAATGGATTTTCAATGGACTTAGTGTCCTTTTTGTTCGGAACGGTCTCGGCTGTCACATTGACGGATGTCTATACCATTTTAATCGTGACGGGAATCGTTATCTTGTTCGTCATCGCTTTTTATAAGGAATTACTTTTTTTATCCTTTGATGAAGAACAGGCGCGTGTCTCGGGTATTCGTTTACGTCTTGTGCATATCTTATTTATGATTGTCGTAGCGCTCGTCATTGCAATCAGTATGCGCGTCGTCGGCATTTTACTCGTCTCTAGTTTAATCACATTACCCGTCGCAGCGGCGCTTCGTTTTGCAAAAAGTTTCAAGACGACGATTTTGTTTGCGATCATCTTTGGTGAAGTCGCGACGGTCGCCGGGTTGATTCTTGCCTATCAATTCGATTTAGCACCTGGCGGAATGATTGTCATGCTTGCTGTTGCTGAACTCATCATCGTGATGTTAGTGGAACGGTTTTGGATTGGAGGAAAAACGCATGCAGAAACAGATCGAACAAGCGCGTGAACAAATGAAAGCTTCCGGATTCAAAGCGACGCCAAAGCGGCTTGATTTACTGGCGTATCTCTTTGAAGCGAACCGGTATGTCAGTGCTCGAGAAATCGCGGAAGAATTACGAACCTCTCATCCGTCGCTAAGTTACGATACGATTTACCGTAACTTAAACGACTTTGCGGAAATCAATATTTTAGAAACGACGGAACTCGACGGTGAAATGAAATATCGTGCTGCTTGTCAGTCGGGACAACATCATCATCATTTAATTTGTCGCGCTTGTGGAAAGACGCAAACGCTGAACGTGTGCCCGATGGAATTAATGTCACCAATCAAAGCGTCTGGTTTTGAGGTTGAAGATCATAAGTTTGAAATCTATGGTCGGTGTGCCGATTGCCAATCTGTCTGACTCAGAATAACTTCTTCTAGAGGATCATATGAGGATGAAGGGGAACAAGTTGATTTTGAACAAAACAATCAAGAAAAAGGGATTGCCATACTTAAGTGGGCAATCCCTTTTTTGGTTTCAGGATCGACTGCCTTTGTTGCATAGTTCGGTGGAAAACGGGAATAGGACGAACAGAGGTGATTGGAATGATCTATGATGCAAATGAAGCAAGACAAATTGATGAATGGGCACGGACGTCGGGGCTGCCGGTCGAAGTGCTGATGGAACGGGCCGGGCAACATGTCGCGGCCGAGATGAAGCAACGGCATACCAAGACGGACCGAATTTTAATCATTTGTGGGACAGGCAACAATGGAGGGGATGGATACGTCATCGCCCGTGAGCTGATTCGAGACGACTATGACGTGACGGTCCAAGCTCCGCTTGGTCCAACCAAGACGGAGACGGCACGGCTCCATGAAACGTATGCTGAAAAATTTGGTGTCATCGCAGAGCCACCTTGTGGACAATATGATGTGATTATCGATGCGCTCTTCGGAACAGGGTTTGATCCGAAACGAATCAATGAGGTGACGGAAAAAACCTTTGACTTGGTGAAAGAACAGCGTCAGCAAGGAGCAATCGTTTATGCGATCGATGTACCAAGCGGAGTACCGTCTGATGCGGCAACCGATTTTTCTTTGGAAGCGGTTCAAGCGATGCAGACGTTTTGCCTCCACGCCTATAAACGGTCCGCCTTTTTACTGAAGACCGCACCGTTTTATGGAGATGTCGAGCTCGTCGATATCGGATTACCGAACGCAGCGGAATGGGAACTGTTCGAGGAACCGATCGACAGTTTGTTTGAACGGCAACACGATGGACATAAAGGGACCTATGGCACGGCACTTTTGATTGGCGGAAGCGAGACGATGCCGGGTTCGATTCAACTCGCGGCACGGGCGGCTTTACGAACCGGTGTCGGAAAGTTACAGGTCGCAACAGTCGATTCAGCAAAAATTGGATTATTAATCAACGCGCCGGAAGCGATGGTGCTCAATCAGACGACGGAAACGATTCAAGCGATGCTTGATCAAGTGACGGCTGTCGGAATCGGACCGGGACTGACTTCGGATAAAGTAGCGGACTGGATTGAACTGGCTTTTACTAAAGATATTCCCGTTGTCCTCGATGCGGCGGCACTGATTCGCGAAGAGTATCCAGAACGGCGAGCCCCAATCGTTGTAACCCCACATATCGGTGAGTTTGCCCGAATGACGAACAAAGCGGTCGCAGACATTCAAGATGATTTATTTGGAGCAGCGTCGGACTATGCGATGCTCCATCAAGTGACGGTTGTTTTGAAATTGCATGTCATTTTGGTCGCTAAACCGGACGGGGGAGGATACGTCATTTCCGGGGCATCGAGTGGACTTGCAAAAGGCGGCAGTGGCGATACGTTATTTGGCTTGATAACCAGTCTGCTCGCCCAACGTGACTACCACGATCAAGGATCGGTTGAGCATTTAATCGCCATGGGAGTCGCTTGGTATGCACGGGCTTCTAAGCGGATCGAACAACGCATCCATCCAAGTAGTATCGTTGCGACGGATTTGATTGATGAATTGGCACGACGAACCTAACCTTTTCTTAGCGTAGACAAAGTGATGGCGGGAGATAAAAGCGTCTATCTTTTTCGTTGCGTTCTTCGGGCGAGACGGACAAACACGTACTTTTCCCATAGGAGTCAACGAAAACGAAGCCTTTCAAACTGTGACGCAGTGAAAGACAAGTCATGCAAAGATTTAGAGCGCGTACCCGCTTCCAAAGCGAAAGGCAACATTCCGCGACCCTGCAGTGAAGCGAAGCGGTGCGGAATGTTGCCGCTTTGAAGACGAGTCAAGACAGGGAAGCGCGACATGCCTTCATACCCATCCGACTCCTCAAGTTTGTTTACACCCTAAAATCACTTCGAAAAAGAAGTGATTTTTTTTATTGACCTATGACTGTATTACAAGTATCATACAGTCATAAGGTGTATTAGTGTTTTAATACAGTATAACGATGGAGGTGGCAACATGCCGATGCAATTCGATCAACGGAGTCCTGTCTACCTACAAGTCATCCGGTGGTTTAAAGAACGAATCGCGACGGAAGAGTTGAAACGTGGTCAGGAGATTCCTTCACGACGCGAAATCGCTGCTCAACTAGGAATCAATCCGAACACTGCTCAAAAAGCATATAAGGAAATGGAGGAACAACACTTGATTACGACTGAACGAAATGTCCCGAGTAAAATTACGATGGATCCGGAAGTTGTCTCGAAGGTCCGGGCGGAATTGTTAAATGAAGCAGTCGAACAGTTTGTGCATTCAATCCAGGCGATTCAAGTCCCGCTTGATGAAGTCGTCATGAAAATCGAACACCTATACGAAACGAAAGAACGGGGGAAAATCGATGCTTGAGGTACATGGTCTAAAAAAACGCTTTGGACGAAAACGTCCCGTCTTAAACGGTGTATCGTTTTCTGTCAAACCGGATACGTTAACGTGTTTAATCGGTTTAAACGGGGAAGGGAAATCGACGATTCTTAAAGGCATCGTCGGTCTGATTCCGATGGACGCCGGCAGTATCATCGTCGACGGGACGACGTCGCGCGAAAAAATCGCTTTTGTGCCGGACGTCCAGACGATGCCGAGCTATATGACCATCGGGGATACGCTTACATACATGAACGATTATTATCCGGACTGGAACGAGCAGACGGCAGATGAATTGATGGCGACGTTCAAACTGCTGTCGACGGATAAAATTAATGAGCTCTCAAAAGGAAATCAGGCAAAGGTCAATTTATTACTCGGTTTTGCCCTCGATCGGCCGTATCTGTTGCTGGACGAACCGTTTGCCGGGATTGATTTGTTTACGAAAGAACAGATTGCCTGGATTTTTTCGAGTCATTATATGGAAGGGCGCGGCATCTTGATGACGACGCATGAAATCGTCGAAGTCGAGCATTTGATTGACCGTGTGATTTTTTTACAGGACGGACAAATCATTGATGAACACGATACGGAAGAAATGCGGGAAATTCACGGGAAATCCGTCCAAGACCGGATGCGGGAGGTGTATCAGCGATGAAAAAGTATTTGATGTTAACGAATGAAGAAATCAAACGGAGCAGTAAATTGTATTTAATCGTAGTCGGTGCATTAATCGTGCTTGAACTACTGTCAGTCGTCGTCAAGACGATGTTATACGAACGAAGCATCGAGACGTTCATGCGGATGAACCAAGCCTCCGAACTCGAAGCGGTCAATTCGTATGGAAAATTTTCTTTTGCGGCAGCGACCTCGATTTTTGATTACATCATGATGATTGGTGTCGCATATATCTTAGTACTCGCCTTGCAAATTTGGTACCGTGAATGGATTGGGGAATCAAAACATATCTATCGACTCTTACTTTTACCGGGCAGTCGGGTGTCAATCTACTTTGCGAAGCTGACGACGGTCCTGCTCGTGACGGTGAGTTTAATCGGTTTGCAGTGGCTGACGGTTATCGCAAGTTACGGTCTGTTTGATTGGTTGTTACCAGAATCACATAAATTACCAACCGGTCTTATTAAAGATGGGAGTCTGTTGCAAGTGTTTTATTCGATGAATATCGAGGATGTCTTCATCTTATTGATGATGTCCTGTGCCGTCATCAATCTGTTGTTTTTCATCGTCCTGATTGAGCGGTCGTTCCGAAAATCACGGGCGATGATCCAGCTGATAGCCGAAGCGATGATTTTAATCCTGCCATTCGGACTCGTGATGTATATCACAGAAGGTCCACTGTCCGGTTTATTGTTAAGAGTAGAATACGTGACGTTGTATCTTGTCTTATTATCAATCGGCTTCTTTTATGTCGGCTTTAGAAGCATTCGCTTAGTCCAAAACAAACTATCCGTTTAAGGGGGGAACATGATGCGACGCTTTCAATACTTAGTGGTGTTACTCGTTATATGTCTAGTGAGTTTGACGAGTTATTACGGTTACACGGCAACAATTCAAACGGCAGACTACACTGTCGAGCACATAACAGGAGACGTAAAGGGAACGAACCTTGCGAAACTGCATCTGATTCTGCAGTCGACAGCGAAAGGTAAAAACGTCTATTCCGATGTATCGTTAGATGGGACAGTCAAAAAAAATGGCGACAATTATCTTGAAGGAATATTTGGGAACAGAGAGTTTAACCCGATTCTAAAAACAGACGCCAAGGATTTTTTACGGGCGGATGAAACGCTCAGTGAAGATGACGACTACCTGTACGGGATCCGTACGGCTGAACAAGAACTGGAATTAAAGATGTGGGATAAACAGACGAAACGGCTGACGGAAATGACGCTCCCGTTTCCGTCTACCGTCAAGACAGGGTATGGCACAGGCAGCGTACGCGTCATCGACCGGATGGACAAGACACTTTATATCCAAGTCGATGCGTACAGAAAAAATCACGAGACCAATCAATTGATGCAAGTGGACTATCAACAGAAAAAAATCAAGCCAATCCGACTCGCTTCACCGGCAATCAAAAAGAACGAATTCAGAAACTACTTAACGGCCGGGCCGGATCGCGTCATCTATGTGCAACAATTCATTGATGAAAATAACGATTCGGAAATTCAGGAAACGTATCTTGAAGATGACGGGAAACACGTCCGACCAATCGAGAAGTTAAATAAAACGAATCAATCCTTCATTGCGATGGGTAACGGTGAACGATTGATCGCTTATAATGAAAATGAAGAAACAAACGAACTGCAATGGACCGTCTATGACACTGCAACGAAGCAAGTGACAAAGGATGCAATCAAGCTTGAAGCGGCGGAGAAAAAGATGGAATCGATTAACGAAGCATTTGCAGACAACCAGTTTTATTTCGTCTCCAAGATGAACGCGTCTGATTATCAAATTCGTGTCGTCGATATCTTGTCAGGGGACGTCATCTATGTCGGACAGATTCGCGATAAAAATCAAGTGAAGTCAAGCGCCATCATCACCAGCTTTTTTGGATATTAAATCAAATCAGACATGTTCAGCTGTGTAAAAACAGAAGAACATGTCTTTTTAAGTAAAAAATTGACACATAACGTAAGACAGGAGTATCATCAAGCGATGTCGAATAAAAAAATGACTACCTCAATGACAATCGGAAATGAAAGGAGGAGACGTATGCCGCTTAGCACGACGACTGATACCACTATCGCACAACAACACTGGATGGGAAATTTTGCGTTGTTCATGATGACAGCAGGAGCTTTGATTTTTTTAGAGACGACGGATGATGTATTACAAAATGCGTATCTTAATCGATCAACGATCATCATACTGCTTTTAGTGATCGGGATAACGACGTTTATCATTAGTCGAAGTCATATCGCGTCAAAATATCAATCGCATCTCCTCTCCATCATGTTACTGATTGTGCCGATCATCTCGATTAATTTGTTACCATATGCTGCCGTCACAGCTTGGGCAAGTTGTTTTTTATTTTTAATGATTGCCTTGATCTCGTACAACCGGATTGTGATGTGGTATACGATTGTCGTCGTACTAGCGACGAATCTGTTTATCATGTTCAATACAACGACGACTCTGGTGGAAATCGACTCTTCAGATCATGTCGCACGGCTCGGGATGGTTACGATTGGAATTTGCATTGCGCTAATCATCAATCATTTACATATACGAAATTTAAGTCAATTGCACTCGCTTGCTAATCAACTTGATGAGGCCGCAAAACGTGATCCGCAAACAGAATTATTGAATATGCGTGGATTAGAAGATTTTTTTGATGATGCTAACCGTCAACATTTACTGCTCATCGGTATTCACCTTGAGAATTATTATGAATTGGCACGCTATTTTGGAGAAGACATACAAGCTCGTGTCTTGTTTGAATGTATCGAACGACTCCAATCATTACTTCCACCTTACTTAGCACTTGTGCGGATTGAAGGAGGGACGCTTGCTGTCGTCATGGAAAAACCTGAAGGTGTTTCCTGTCATGATGAGATGGAGTTACTTAGTCAAAAAATGTCTGCGCCCTATCAGATCGACCTCCATCAAATTTATGTCAATCTGTATATCGTAATTGATGACGGCGATACGTTGCAAAAAAGTTGGATGAAACGAGTTCAACAAGTGAATTCTGCGCTACAAGAATCCGTTCAAAATGATAAAAAAGTCATGTGTATCGATCAAACATGGCGCTGTGAACAAACATTACGTGTCGAAGCTGCGCGCGCCTTATCACTTGCTGAAGTCAATCGAGATTTTTATTTAGTCTATCAGCTACAGTACGATTCGAATCAACAGACCTTTGTTGGACTTGAAGCACTCGTTCGCTGGAAAACGGAGTTGTCTAAAGCGAATCAACCATCCGTCTTCATCCCGATTGCTGAAAAAAGTGACTTAATCATTCGTCTAGGCGAATGGATTTTTGAAGAAGGCTGTAAGACAAGAAAACGATTGATCGGTCTTGTGCCAGAGAATTTTACGGTATCAGTGAATGTGTCACCACGCCAATTGACGAACGAATCGTTCATGCCCTTTATTGAACGGATGCTACTTAAGTATTCGCTTAAACCGCAACAAATCAAAATCGAGATTACGGAAAGTCAGTCGCTCGATTTTGAGAGCCAGCCGATTCTTCGGGCATTACGGCGGATAAAAACACTTGATTTTCCAGTGTCGTTAGATGACTTTGGAACAGGTCATGCCTCTTACCATGTATTGGAACGGTTGTTACCTTTGCGCCAATTAAAAATACCGAAACAGTTCATTGAACAAATTGAAGAATCAGCAAAACGCCAGTCCATCCTTGAATCGATTTTCCAATTGACACGTTCGATGAATGTCGAGTGTATCGTCGAAGGGGTAGAGACAGGAGAAGAAGTTCAAATTGCGAAAGATATTGGGATTCATCTTTTTCAAGGTTACTTTTTTGCAAAACCAGTTTCGCTAACAGATATCATTCTTTTATTAGAAAGCAAAAATAAGGAAGCGATGGATTAAGTCCATGCTTCCTTATTTATCGTATAACATGAACTGGTTACGGCCGTTGTCTTTTGCAGCATAGAGCGCGGTGTCCGCTTGTTTAAAAACGATTCCGGCTGCCTGATTTTTCGCGTAGGCGACACCGGCAGAAACAGTAATCGTCAAGGCGTGGTCTTGCATGACGAACGGTGTATCGGTGACGGATTGAACGAGTTGTCTTGCGAGTCGCGTCGGTGAAACCGTAAATGTATTCGGAATGACGACGATAAACTCTTCGCCACCATAGCGGCCGACCGTGATACTATCCGGGCACTCCTGTGTTAGTAAAACGGAGAAGTGGCGTAATACAGCATCTCCGACAGCATGACCATATTGATCATTGACTGCCTTAAAGTGGTCAAGATCGAAGATGATCACACCCCAAGGTGCCTTCGCTTCTACAAGAGCCTGTACTTTTTCCATGATAACGTGACGGTTCGCGAGGCGCGTCAGTTCATCGGTCGAAGCCAAATAGGACTGGTACGCGTAAAGAACGAAGTGTCCTTGTAACATATATGAAAGATGATAAAAAAGAATCGAGGCGCCAATTGTGATTAAGAAATAAGGCAAAAAAATCGTCTGCCATGCATGAGGATGTGAAGGGCCGAGCAACATGCGTAAGAGAACTAAGGTAGAGCCTATTGTCACAATAACAGTGAAGAGTCGCCCTTTATGTTTGATGAGTTGAGCACAGAGGATGATAAGCACGGTAAATCCGGTCAGCATCATTAGAGAATTTTGTAAGGCACTAACGGATTCACCCCCGCTGATGAGGACACGATACAGCAGTAAAATAATTCCTGTCGTCACAATGCTGACTGGCCCCCCGTATAGAGCGGATAGAGCGAGCGGCAGCAGTCGTAAATCAATCAATGATCCATTGATTGAGATGGAGTTATGCATCAGTAAAATGCCGGTTAAACCATTTGCTAAACCAAAATACAAGCGCGTTGAATGCTTGGAGTCATACTGGATCGGGAGTCGATTTCGCATCAAATAAAATGTGACAGATAGTATTAAAAATATAATGCATATGTTCGTGAAAAAAATATTCAACGTCGATAACATAAAAAAATCCTTTCAGCTAATAGAAGATGACTCGAGACAAAACGTAACGAATTCATGATAATTGTACGATAACGTAGACGGATTATGTATAAAAAATGGAAAAAAAACAGCCGGATAAGGCTGTTTTTTAACGGATTGGAGCGAATTTATAAATCGTTTGAACGGCTTCATCCCAAGAAGAAACACGAATGATGTTCTCTGGAAGTGCTTTTCGATTGTAAGGAGCATCGAACAAAATAACTGGAATTGACGTATCTTCCGCAATTTGTAACGCATTCTCTAATCGATCCTCCATGAATAAATCGAGTGATAGATCACGTACAACTTGAACCTTGTCATGCGACCCGGTCATGATGAGCGAGTCGAGTGGTAACTCATGGCGCGCAATCCATTCTTCCGTAACCGGTCGAACGATTTCTGAGCGTGCCGTTACGTAGTGCAAATCAAAATGTTGACGTAATTCCCATAAATGTTTTTGGACAAATGCCTGAGGCGTAGATTCTCGATAAATACCGAGCTCATGACCAGACTTGACCATGAATTCCCAAAACTCGATTTGTCCCATATCCGTATACGTATGCAATTCATATTCGGATGCCATTTCGAAGTCAATCGAAGTTCCTAAATACTTGTTCATATAGTTAAAACATGAAGACGGGTGCGTAATCGTCCCATCGATATCGATGCCGATTTTCAATTGGATCACCTGCGTTCCTTAAATTTCTGTCATTAGTATAACATAGTCGAAAAACGGATATGAAAAGAACCCTCTTCAATTAAAAAGAGGGCTCTTCAACAATTAAACTTGGTTGGCTTTCGCCGCTTCTTTTTCAGCTTCTTTTTCAAGAACGATTGCATCGATTTCTTTTTTCAATTCTTCGACCATCGTCGCTTCAGGTACTTTACGGATAATTTCTCCGTGGCGGAACAGAAGCCCTTCGTTACGTGCTCCGGCAATTCCGATATCCGCTTCACGTGCTTCACCAGGACCGTTGACGGCACAGCCGAGTACAGCAACTTTGATGTTGACTTGAATCTTATCGATATAATCCTCGATTTCTGCCGCAATCGCCATCAAGTCGATTTCAATCCGACCGCATGTTGGGCAAGAAATCAATGTTGCTGCGTTTGCTGCGAGACCAAATGATTTCAAGACTTCTTTTGCGACTTTCACTTCTTCGACCGGATCAGCTGATAGTGAGACACGGACCGTGTTCCCGATACCGCGTGAAAGAATCGCACCAAGACCAGCAGCGGATTTTAATGAACCAGTACGTAAAGGACCTGACTCTGTAATACCGACATGAAGTGGGTAGTCAAATGATTCAGATGCTAACTGATAAGCTTCAAGCGCAAGCTGAACGTCAGATGCTTTAAGCGAAACAATGATGTCATGGAAGTCAAGGTCTTCAAGAATCTTAATGTGGTGTAAGGCACTTTCGACCATACCACGTGCTGTTGGGTATCCGTATTTCTCAAGAATGTGTTTCTCGAGTGAACCAGCGTTGACACCAATCCGGATTGGAATATTTTTAGCTTTTGCAGCTGTGACGACCGCTTCAACTTTTTCGCGACGACCGATGTTACCCGGGTTGATCCGGATTTTGTCGACGCCTGCTTCGATTGCCATGAGCGCAAGTTTATAGTTGAAATGAATGTCGACGACAAGCGGAATGTTGATTCGGCTTTTGATTTCAGCGAGCGCAAGTGCGTCACGTTCTTCTGGACAAGCAACGCGGACGATTTGGCATCCGGCTTCTTCAAGTCGTAAGATTTCAGCGACAGTCGCTTCGACGTCGTGTGTTTTTGTTGTTGTCATACTTTGAATGATGACTTCATTATTTCCACCAATGACAAGGTCCCCAACACGAACGGGACGAGTCTTAGAGCGATGGACCATTTTCGGCATATCGAAAATCTCCTTTTGTGGCATAGCGCCATATTGTGTAAGTTTACCTTCTCTATCATATCGAACTATTCCCTAAAAATCGAGAAACAAGAACGAAATTCGAACATTTACAATTCTTTAATAGAAATAAGCAACTGTCAATCCGCCGGTAGACGGAGCTGAGACGAAGAAGTAAGGCAGAATCACGACTTTGGACGAGTATTTTTTTTTCGCTTCCGCGCTGAGAAAACGGGCAGTAAAGAATAAATGAAGTGACCGACTAATAGGAGCGTCACCCCAAGTGCTGTGAATCCGAGCTGATAACAGAGGACACCGACTGGAAAGCTCCATAAGTTAGCAGCAACCGTATACGGAAAAACTTGCCGGTACGCCCATGGTCTTTTGAGTATCCAATCAATCAACCAACGATTCAAATACGACATCAATAGAAGAAACAGTAAAAGCGCGATGGCGACGAAAATGAAATGGAGCATAAACCAGACGATGAATGGAACCGTTTTGATGATAAATATACTATCGATGACTGTCGTCCAAAATGAAATCCACGCTAATCCACAAAAATAAAGGGAGACATCGGCAAGGCGAGTCTTTAAAAAAGATCGGTTTGGAACTAAGGTGGTTTGTAAATAATTAATAAATTGTCTTAAAAAAACCATGATAACACTCTTTTCTCTGTTTCATAACAGTGGTGTAGTGAGCGTAGGAACGCTTGTAATAAAGGGTTTTCTCTGTTTTGGTACAGGTTAATAAAACCTTAACATTCAAATGTTGATAAAACTATTTACAAGTTCAACGGACCTTTACATAATAGGAGAGGTTGAAACAATAAAATCTTAACAAAAAATCAATCCCACTTTTTTAGATATGAGGAGATGAAACGATGAATTATGATTTGCAGGAAATGATTTTCACTTTTATTGGTGGACTCGGTATTTTCCTATTCGGTATTAAGTATATGGGAGATGGGCTCCAAAAAACAGCAGGGGACCGACTTCGTTACATTTTAGACAAATACACATCGAACCCATTACTCGGAATTCTTGCCGGTATTGTCGTCACGGTCTTGATTCAATCATCGTCAGGTACGACCGTTATCGTCGTTGGACTCGTCAGCGCGGGTCTGATGAATTTACGTCAAGCAATCGGTGTCGTCATGGGGGCGAATATCGGAACGACGATCACGGCCTTCATCATCGGCTTTAACGTCAAGGAAGCAGCCCTTCCTGCAATCGCGCTTGGTGCGTTTCTCATCTTCTTCTTCAATAAAGAACGGATTCAATACATCGGACAAATCTTCTTCGGTTTCGGTGCCTTGTTCTATGGTTTGACATTGATGGGTGACGGCATGAAACCACTTCAATCAAGTGAGTGGTTCCGTGAACTGACGATTTCGATGTCAGATAATCCGTTACTCGGTGTGTTCGTCGGGACGGTCTTTACGTTCCTTGTCCAGTCGTCCTCTGCGACGATTGGTATTTTGCAGGAGCTATACTCTGGTGGCATGATTGATATCAAAGCAGCCCTCCCGATTTTATTCGGGGATAATATCGGAACAACGATCACGGCAGTACTCGCAGCACTCGGTGCATCGATTGCCGCAAAACGGACAGCAGCAGCACACGTCATCTTCAATATCGTCGGTACGATTATTTTCTTAGTCGCCTTACCTTTGTTCTCGACGTTCATCGCTTGGATCACAGGTGTACTCAATCTTGAACCGAAAATGCAAATTGCCTTTGCACATGGTACGTTCAATGTCGTCAACACATTGATTCAATGTTGGTTCATCGCACAAATCGCATGGCTTGTTAAAAAGGTCGTTCCGGGAACAGACACGACAGTCGATTCAAAACCACGTCATTTGGATCAAAACATCTTGAATCAATCGTCTTCACTTGCGCTTAACCAAGCAAAAATGGAAGTCTTACGGATGGGTGAGTTCTCGAAAGAAGCACTCGGTAAAGCACATCGCTACACGCAATCCCATGATAAAAAAGATGTTTCTGACGCTGGTCAGATTGAATATGCAATCAACCATTTGAACACGGAAGTCACGAACTACCTTGTCAAAGTGGCGGCGAACGATCTTTCTGAACGTGAATCGAATGACCATTCGCTCTTAATGCATGCGGTCAATGACTTCGAACGGATTGGTGATCATGTCGAAAACGTAATCGAACTCGTTGACTTCCAAATCGTCAACCGGATTGAATTTACGCCAAAAGCGAAAAAAGAGTTGGATGAAATGTACGTTCTAACACAAAAAATCGTCGATACGGCAATCAAAGCAGTTGAACGTGATGATGTTTCGTTAGCACGCCAAGTCCTTGAATTAGAAGGGAAACTCGATTCACTCGAGCGTTCATTCCGTAAACACCACGTCTTACGCGTCAATGCCGGGGAGTGTACAGGTCAAGCGGGTATGATTTTTGTTGATCTGTTATCGAACCTCGAACGGATTGGCGATCACGCCGTCAATATTACAGATTTAGTACTCGAACAACGTTCGGGAACGGCTTGAATGAAATGAATATAAGCGGGAGGGACTTCTGTAAAGAAGTCTCTCTTTATTTTTGTGAAATAATTTATTGACATTTTAGATGCTTTCCATTAATCTAATTGTAGTTGTTTTAATTCATTATGGCGGTGTAGCTCAGCTGGCTAGAGCGTACGGTTCATACCCGTGAGGTCGTGGGTTCGACTCCCTCCGCCGCTACTATTTACTTTAGGACCCTTAGCTCAGCTGGTTAGAGCTGACGGCTCATAACCGTCCGGTCGCAGGTTCGAGTCCTGCAGGGTCCATTTAAGAAACGCACACTCCTGTTTAGGGGTGTGCGTTTATTTTTGTTCGCTTGGGGAATATTAAAGATATTGTAATAATATTCATACTATAGTAATTGAGGGAGAGCGAAGAGAGATGGAACGTAACCATACAATGATGCAGTTTTTCGAGTGGCATGTAGAAAATGATGGGAAGCATTGGCAACGTTTAAAAGAGAGAGCGCCGGAGCTTCGTGCTGCAGGCATCACATCTGTTTGGATTCCACCAGCTTCTAAGGGGCAATCAGATGAAGACACAGGGTATGGGATATACGATGTTTATGATTTAGGTGAGTTCGATCAAAAAGGAACGGTTCGGACGAAATACGGGACGAAAGACGAACTACTTGAAGCAATTCAAGTGGCACATGAAAATGATATCGCTGTTTATGCCGATGTCGTCATGAACCATAAGGCGGCAGCAGATGAACTGGAGACGATTAATGTCGTCGAAGTTAACCCAGAAGATCGGTCGAAAGAAATTTCAGAAGAATTCGAAATCGATGCATGGACAAAATTTACTTTCCCAGGACGTGACGGGAAGTATTCTGATTTTGTTTGGAATCATGAATTCTTTAACGGAACGGATTTTGATGCGCGAGAAGAAAGAACCGGCGTCTTCAAAATTTCCGGAAAAAATAAAGACTGGAACAACCAAGTCGATAGCGAATTCGGGAACTATGATTACTTGATGTTTGCGAACATCGATTACAATCATCCTGAAGTCCGCAAGGAAATGATCGACTGGGGGCATTGGTTCAAGGATACACTCGATTGCCAAGGATTCCGACTCGATGCAATCAAGCATATCAATTACGAATTCGTCAATGAATTCGCGAAATCAATGATGGGTGAAAATCCAGAAGATTTTTATATGGTCGGTGAATTTTGGAAATCTGACTTAGATGATTGTCGTCACTTCTTAGATAGCGTCGACTATACAATTGATTTATTCGATGTTCCGCTTCATTATAAGTTCCACGAAGCATCAGAACAGGGGAAAAAATTTGATTTGACGATGCTCTTCGCAGATACACTTGTTGAGTCGCACCCGACGAATGCTGTTACATTCGTTGACAACCATGATTCGCAACCAGGCGAATCGCTTGAGTCGTGGGTCGATGATTGGTTTAAACAACATGCTTACGCATCCGTTCTCCTTCGTAAAGACGGTTATCCGTGTGTCTTTTACGGCGATTATTACGGTGTACAAGGACCACATCCAGTCGAAGGTAAAAAAGAGATGATCGATGCATTGCTGTACGCCCGCTACCATAAAGCATACGGGAAACAAGAAGATTATCTCGATGATCCACACTGTGTCGGTTGGGTCCGTCACGGAGTCGAAGAGTTCCCGAACTCGGGTTGTGCCGTACTATTGTCAAATGCAGACATGTGTGAAAAACGGATGTTCGTCGGAGAAGATCGTGCTGGTGAAGAATGGTTCGATTACACAAATCACCAAGATGAGCCTGTCGTCATCGATGAAGAAGGATTTGGTGTTTTCCCTGTTCCGGGTGGTGGTGTCTCTGTATTCGCACCACGCGATGAACAATAAAATGTAAGGGTCATTACTTGCGTTATACCCGTCATTTTTGCTAGTCTTAAAAGGTATTGAAGTTCCGAAAATAGGATAAAGGGGGACATGAAAATGTCAAAATTTGAATTACCAGAACTCGGCTACGCTTATGATGCGCTTGAGCCACATATCGATGCTCGTACGATGGAGATTCACCACTCGAAACACCATAATGCTTACGTCACGAACGTCAACGCGGCGCTCGAAGGCTCGGAACACGAAGGGAAATCATTAGAAGAGTTGCTTCAAAACCTTGATGCGCTTCCTGCTGACATTCAAACAGCAGTTCGCAACAACGGTGGCGGTCATTGGAACCACTCATTCTTCTGGAAATTGCTTAAAAAGAACGACGGTGCTGCACCATCAGGCGAACTCGCTTCAGCAATCGATGAAGCATTCGGTTCATTCGATGCATTCAAAGATGCTTTCGCTAAAGCAGCTACAACACGCTTTGGATCTGGTTGGGCATGGCTCATCGTCGAAGGTGGCAAACTTGCTGTCGTTTCGACACCGAACCAAGATACACCAGTCATGGAAGGTAAAACGCCAATTCTCGGACTTGATGTTTGGGAGCATGCATATTACCTGAACTACCAAAACCGTCGTCCGGATTACATCAATGCATTCTTCAATGTCATTGATTGGGATCACGTTGCCAAGCTTTACGCTGACGCAAAATAATCGTTTTTAAATGCTAGAACCGTGTCCCCGGTAAGAGGGCACGGTTCTTTTTTTAATGCGGAAAATGATGGGATAGGTTGTTATGGATTGTTTCCTTCTATATAATGAACAAAGATGACTTTTTGAACGATAGGGGAGTACGCCATGGCGAAACGAATCACGGTAAGAGGAAGACGGCGTAACCACTTGCCGCTTCGATTAAATTTAATGTTCTTTGTTGTTTTTTTATTATTTGCGATTTTGATTTTCCGACTTGGTGTCGTCCAAATTGTCAATGGTGAAAAAATCTCACGAGAAGTTCAAAAAACAGAGATGATCGCTTCAAAGTATGAAGTACCACGCGGGAAAATTTATGACCGCGATGGACGATTGCTCGTCGATACGATTTCAAAATATTCAATTGTCTACCGACGCTCGCAAAATACAAAGGTCGATGAGCGGATTGAAACAGCTTCACGTCTCGCTGCCATCATCAATTTACCGAAAGATGATTGGAAGGTAACGGAACGTGACTTAAAAGATTACTGGATCGCGACCAATACAGAAGAGTCGAAACGTCGTTTTGATGCTGTCATGAAAGAAAAGTATCCGACATTGGAAGAACGAAAAAAGTTATCGATTGCTGAAGAGAATCAAGTCATGCTCGATACAATTACAGAGAAAGATATTGATTATGATGATAAAACAATGGAAATCGTCGCAATCAAACACAATATGGAAGTCGGGTATGCGCTTGATCCACAACTCGTCAAGCTTGGTGCGACGGCAAAAGAGATGGCGATCATTGACGAAAATCTCGAAGACCTAAAAGGTGTTTCTGTGGAACCGTTCTATGAACGATCTTATCCATATGAAGGAACGCTCCGGAACATTTTCGGAAAGTACTCGAAGATTCCTGCTGAGCAACAAGCGGAATACAAGGCAAAAGGGTACAGTTTAAACGATCGGGTCGGAACATCGTTTTTAGAACAACAATATGAAGATTTACTACGCGGTAAACCGGCATATGATGTGTATGAGACGTTTAACGGCGAACCAGTCGGTGAGCCGAACCGCGAAGAAGGAGAGTCTGGAAAAGACCTCGTTCTGACGGTTGACGCGGAATACAACAAACAGGTCGATCAAATCCTCCAACAAGCGATCAAGATGGGTCGCGGCATGGGAAGCGGCTATCTTAAAGAAGGTTATGCGGTCGTGATGAACCCGCAAACGGGTGAAGTTTTAGCGATGTCGGGACAAAAACTCGATACGGCGACGAATAAATTCAGTGACGTCGCAATCAATAATGTTCTGACCTCACTCCAAATCGGATCGACGATTAAAGGGGCGACGGTTGCAATGGGACTTGAAGAAGGCGTCATTCGTCAAAATGAAGTCATCAATGATGCGCCGATTACAATCGGTGGGACGAAGAAGGCTTCTTACGTCAACATGGGGCCGATTACGGATTTGACGGCGCTCGAACGCTCGTCAAACGTATATATGTTCAACATCGCAATGCGGATGGCAAATTATCCGAGTAATGGGATTGCAGGGGCGAGCGTCGATGCTGCTGCAGCCATCATGCAAAACTATTACAGCCAGTTCGGGCTCGGCGTGACGACTGGGATTGATTTACCGTACGAAGCGAAAGGTGTGCAAGGGACACCGGACCGCGTCACGCTCTTGATGGACCGTGTCATCGGGCAATATGACGCGTTCACTCCGTTACAAGTCGCGCAGTATATCTCCACACTCGCGAACGGCGGCTATCGTGTTCAACCGCATTTCTTAAAAGAAGTGCTCGCATCGAATTCAATTGAAGAAGATACAAAACAAGTCGAGTATAGCTTCGAAACAAATTACTTGAACCGAATCGAAGTCAGCCAAGACAACATTGATCACGTCCGCGAAGGATTGCATCGAGTCGTCAAAGGAGAGCGCGGGACTTCTAAAGTAATTGCGCTGACAGGAATCGATGCGGCGGCTAAGACAGGTACGGCACAGGTAAGCGTATATGGTGAAGACGGGATTGCATTACGTGACAGCAGTGGTCAGCCGGTTCGTTCATTAAACTCGAACCTTGTCGGTTGGGCACCATACGATAATCCAGAGATTGCATGGGCCGTATTCCTTCCATATATGGAGCAAGAAACGGTCAACTCGAAAATTGGGCATGATTTAGTGAAGGCGTACTTCACTGTAAAAGATATTCCGTGGCAGACTAAGCCAAATTAACTAGAAGAGCGAAGGTGAGGAAACTCATCTTCGTTTTTTTTATTTGGATTGACCTTTTTTTATAATGTATTTTGAATTGTAAACTGCAAAAAACAAGCCTTTACAATTCTTTTACGTTGGATTCATTTCGTTTTAATAGTTCATCCGTATTATAAGTCTTGTAAGGGAAACGGATAAAAAGTCGTATTGGTATAAGCGACATACTTCGAGGAGGAAATTTAATCATGTCTTGGATGAAAAAAACAGCACTTATCACAACAGTAGCTTCAATCGCAGTAGTCGGTGCAGCATGCGGAAATGACGAAGGAAGCTCTTCGAGTTCGTCGGATCTTTCAGGAAAGATTGCAATTGATGGATCGTCAACAGTTTTTCCAATCATGGAAGCAGTCGGAGAAGAATATTCGATTGAACAGCCAGATGTAAACGTAACGGTCGGTGTGTCTGGGACAGGTGGCGGATTTAAACGCTTCGTCGTCGGTGAAACAGATCTTTCGAACGCTTCACGTGAAATCAAAGAAGAAGAAGCAGCAGAAGCAGAAAAAAATGGAATTGAATATACACGAATGGCACTAGCGCTTGACGGATTAACAGTTGCAGTAAGTAAAGAAAACACATGGGTCAAGGAATTGACGATTGACCAGCTCAATAAAATGTGGCAGGATCCGAACGTCAAAACATGGAAAGATGTCGATTCATCTTACCCAGCAGAACCAATCAAATTCTTCAGCCCTGGTAAAGACTCAGGTACATTCGATTACTTCAATGAGGAAGTAATGGATGAAAAAGATATGCGTAAAGACGTCCAGCTTTCTGAAGATGATAACGTCCTCGTTAAAGGTGTCGAAGGAACAAAAGGCGCAATCGGCTACTTTGGTTATGCGTACTATGCTGAAAACAAAGATAAGTTAAAAGAAGTACCGTTATCGGCTGAAGGAAAAGATGCTGTTGATCCAACACCAGAAACAATCAACGATCTTTCATATCCGTTATCACGTGAAATCTACACGTATGTAAACAACAAATCACTCACTGATAAAAAACAAGTCGCTGACTTCGTGAAATTTACGAATGAAAATGCCGGTGATTTAGCGGAAGAAGTCGGTTACGTCAAAATGAAGCAAGAGCGTTATGACGAAAATGCAAAAGCAATCGAAGATGCAATGAAATAAACATCCGAATAGGAGGGTGACTTAAAAAGGGGGGAATCTCTCCCTTTTTAAGTCCCGTTCTTATGTAGGAATGATGAAGTAGGGAGCGAAGAAGGATGAATTCATCATCAAAAAACTCGGTTCGCGAGCTGATTCAACAGAACCGAAAACAAAAATTCAGTATGAAAAACATCATGGAACGAATTATGCCAATCATCTTATTTTTATGTGCGTTTGCTTCGGTCGTTACGACCATTGGCATCATTCTCACGTTAGTCATCGAAACGGAACATTTCTTTGAAGTCGTCTCAATCAAAGAATTTTTCGGTAGTACGAGCTGGTACCCGTTGAACTCGGTTCCAGAGTACGGAATCTGGCCGCTCGTCGTCGGAACACTTGAGATTACCGTGATTGCGATGCTAGTTGCCGTGCCGATCGGACTCACATCTGCTATTTATTTAAGTGAGTATGCGTCAGAGCGCGCACGTCGTGTGTTAAAACCAATTCTTGAAGTCTTAGCAGGTGTCCCGACAATCGTCTTCGGTTTCTTCGCGTTGACGTTCGTTACACCTCTACTCGTAAAGTTAATTCCCGGTCTTGCGATTTACAACGCACTCAGCCCAGGGATTGTCGTCGGAATCATGATCATCCCGATGATTGCCTCGATTTCTGAGGATGCGATGAGTTCTGTCCCGAAAAAAATCCGTGACGGTGCACTCGCACTTGGTTCGACACGCCTTGAAGTGGCTTTAAAAGTCGTAGTTCCGGCAGCACTTTCAGGTATCATCGCGTCGATCGTCCTAGGGATGTCTCGTGCGATTGGTGAAACAATGATTGTGACGATTGCCGGGGGATCAAATCCTACTGCAACCGTCAATCCGCTTGAACCTGTCCAAACGATGACAGCTTATATCGTTCAAGTCGCGCTTGGTGATGCGGGATATGGAACCGTTGAATATTATAGTATCTACGCTGTTGGTACGCTGTTGTTCGTCTTTACACTTGTGATGAACCTCCTCGCGAACTGGATTACGCGTCGTTTCAGAGAGGAGTATTAAGATGGCCTTACCAGAAAAACAACCTGTACAAAAAAAGTTCATTGATCCAGTTGCAGTAAAAAAATCAATCAGTCAGCGTCTTGTCGTCAACAATGTGACGAAAGTGATTTTCTTGATTGGTCTCCTATTTGGTCTCGTCGTTCTTGGTATTCTTCTTGTCGGCGTACTCCGTGATGGTGCTGCATGGTTATCGCTTGATTTCCTTCAGAATGGCCCATCACGACGTCCAGAACGCGCTGGAATCTATCCTGCACTGATGGGTACGATCTTCCTAATGCTTTTAATCGTTCCAATGATTTTCATCATGGGTGTCGGAGCTGCGATTTATTTAGAGGAATACGCGAAAAAAGGGCGGATGACATCGTTCATCGAAGTCAACATCTCGAACTTGGCAGGCGTACCTTCAATCGTTTTCGGTTTGCTCGGTTTAACATTCTTTGTCCGGAATATGGGCTTCGGTTCAACATTGATCGCTGGAGCGTTGACGCTCGCGTTAATGAGCTTACCGGTCGTCATCGTATCGTCGCAAGAGGCGATTCGTTCCGTGCCGCAAGCGATGCGTCATGCTTCACTGGCACTTGGTGCCTCGAAATGGCAGACGACGTTCAAAGTCGTTTTACCGGCGTCACTTCCAGGTGTCATTACGGGAATCATCTTAGCTGTCTCACGTGCGATTGGTGAAACAGCACCGCTTATCATGGTCGGAGCAGCCATCTTCATCGCCCGTGCACCAGAAGGGATCTTTTCAGAGTTTACGGCGTTGCCGATTCAAATTTATAACTGGACAAGCCGTCCGCAAGCTGATTTCCAAGGTCTTGCTGCAGCAGGAATCATTGTCTTGATGGTGATTTTATTGACAATGAACTCACTTGCAATCTGGATTCGAAATCGTTTTTCTAAACGTTATTAATCGTAGGAGTGTGCTGAATCGTTTTTAAGGAGGAACACAGATGATGGATACGAAGCTGACGACAAAAACAGCCGAGAAAGAAGGGGCAACAACTATGAATCAACCAGTAGCTGCGCAAGACAGTGTATACCGTGTCGACAATTTAAACTTATGGTACGGCGATGACCACGCCTTAAAAGATGTCAACTTAGATATTAAACAAAACGAAGTCACGGCAATCATCGGACCGTCTGGGTGCGGGAAATCGACATTCATCAAAACCTTGAACCGGATGGTCGAGCTCGTGCCAATCGTACGGACGAACGGTGTCATCGAATATAACGGCCGGAACATCTTCGATAAAGAATATGAAGTGGAAGAATTACGGACGTCCGTCGGAATGGTTTTTCAGCAACCGAACCCGTTCCCGAAATCGATTTACGATAACATCGCGTACGGACCACGTGTCCACGGTGTCAAAAACAAAAAGATTTTAGATGAAATCGTGGAACGTAGCTTGCGAGGTGCGGCGATTTGGGATGAAGTCAAAGATCGTCTGAATGAAAATGCCTACGGATTATCAGGTGGGCAACAACAACGTCTTTGTATCGCGCGGTGCCTTGCAATCGAACCGGATGTCATCTTAATGGATGAGCCAACTTCAGCACTCGACCCGATTTCGACACTCAAAGTCGAGGAACTCGTCCAGGAGTTGAAAAAAGAGTACTCGATCATCATCGTGACGCATAATATGCAACAGGCAGCACGTGTCTCGGATAAGACGGCATTCTTCTTGAACGGAGAAGTAGTGGAGTTTGATCAAACGGATCGTATCTTCTCGAATCCGAGTGATAAGCGGACAGAGGATTATATTTCAGGACGATTCGGATAATTAGGAGGAACTTTCAATGGCAGCTCACCGTACGATTTTTGGAGAAAATCTAGCAGTACTCGATCAAAAAGTCTTTCTTCTTGCCCGCAAGACGATGCAACAGATTGCGACGACAGCAGAAGCACTTGAAAAATACGATCTCGACATCGCGCGTACAGTGATTGAAAATGATAACGAACTCGATGCGCTGGAACTTGAAATCAATGATGATGCGATTCTTTTGATTGCGAAACAACAACCAGTGGCAACGGATTTACGTCGACTCGTGACAGCGATGAAAATCGCAACAGACTTAGAGCGGATTGCCGATTATGCCGGAAACATCTCGAAAGCGGTTTTACGTGTCGAAACATTTCCTTATGTCATCGACATCTCGCTTCTAAAAGAAGCGTTTGAAACATTGCTTGATATGACGGAAACAGCCATCGTCGCCTATCGCGATGGCGATATCGAAAAAGCAAAAGCGTTATCCGATCTCGACAACATCATTGATGAGACGACATATAAAGCGCTTCGCCAATACATGCGCCATATGTCATTGCAACCGATTGTTGTCGATGAAATCATGCAGTTTACGAACATCTGTCGCTACATCGAACGGATGGGCGACCATTTGACGAACGTCGGGGAGCACCTCATCTATCTCGAAAAAGGGAAACACTACGACTTAAATAACTAACTTGAGTAGGTACGAGGAAAATCCTCGACCTACTTTTTTTCGTAAAGGAATTTGAAACAAGTTTGTAGAATAGGAAAGAAGTGAATAAAGATAAAGAGGTGATAGGTAATGCTTGATAAAATCATAAAATTAAAAGAACAAGGACTGACGACAAAACAAATCGCTGAGAAATTAGAGTCGACGGAAGGGAAAGTGAAATATGCGTGGAGTAAGTACCGAAAATCACTTTCAGAACCAACGGACAAAAAAACAGCAGCTCCTAAAAAACAACAGAAAGCCACTCCATCGATGAAAGTGGCTGCGAATGAAATCGTTCCTGCTGTCATCGCCATACCATCGCTTGAACGGGATGCATTCGGGATGGCGACGCACTATGAAGATGACATCATGCATGCCATCGTTCAATCGCCGACGGCATTGTACGTGTACTGGGAGCTCTCGGAGTTATCTCGTAAAATGTTAGAGACGCATTACCATGCAGCGTTCGATTCATTCCGTAAAGAACTTCGAATCATTGATGTGACGTTAGTCGAGTATGAAAAAGGTGAAGCGAACCGGACGTATCAATTTGAACTGCCGGAAATGACGAACTCTTGGTTCGTTCGTCCGTTATCCCCAAACACTACATACATCATCGAATGGGGAATTCAAACGATTGATGGTGACTTTGTTCCGGTACTACGTTCGAAGCCGGTCGAGACGCCGCGTGACGAACCTGTCGTTGAAGGGCGATTCGCTGAAGTCGTCGCTCGTTGGCAAAATGGAGAAGTCGAGCAACCGGAATGGGTAGAAGTTTTACGACCGTATTCTTATTTCGACCGAATTCGTTGAGCTAAAAGATAGAAAGAAGGAGAGGAAGAGAAAACATGCGCAAAGGCTATTTTTCACTCGTTTTACATGCCCATTTACCTTATATTCGTCATCAGGAAGCTCATCGTCTAGAAGAGCGTTGGATGTACGAAGCGATTTCAGAAACGTATATTCCGTTATTATGGGAAATTGATCGTCTGGAGCGTCCGCTCGGATGGACGATTAGTATTTCTCCACCCGTCATTGAAATGCTTGCGGATTCACTGATTCAAGAACGTTATGTAGAGCATTTAGATGATACATTACGCTTAATTGATCAAGAACTTGACCGCGATTTAGTGGCGGAAGAACGGGATGCCCTGCTTTTCTACAAAGAACGGTACCGTGACTTAAAAAATACATTCGAACATTGGGGTCGCGATTTAAACTATGCCTTCCGTCATTATAAAGAAGCGGGTTACCTTGAATTGATGACCTGTACGGCAACGCATGGTTTCAGTCCGCATATGTTATCAGAGCAAGCTGCCCGGTCAGAGATTCAAACTGGATTAAACTGTTTCGAACGTCATTATGGATTCCGTCCGACGGGGCTATGGATGCCGGAATGTGCCTACACACCAGGTCTTGATAAAATCATGTACGAAGAGGGGATTCGTTATACATTCGTAGACGAACATTCCATCTTAAACGCTGATCCTGCTCCGAAACACGGCATCGGCGCACCGGTCTATTCGCCACATGGTGTTGCACTGTTTCCGCGCGATCAAATCATTTCTGGACGCATTTGGAGTTCTGTCATTGGTTATCCGGGACACCCGAACTATCGTGAATTTTACCGCGATCTTGCCTATGATCGGGAGTGGGACCAAATTGCAGAATTCATGCATCCTGAAGGACTCCGCTACGATACGGGCTTAAAATTACATCGTGTTACAGGAGAGTCCGATCAAAAGGCTTTTTATGTCCGCGACTGGGCTTGGAAACAAACGGATGAGCATGCAGCTGACTTTGCGGAAGCATTGGCGGAGCATCTTGACCAGCACAGTGGACAAGATTTCCCACCCTTCCTCGTCACGGCGCCATTCGATGCAGAACTGTTTGGACATTGGTGGTTTGAGGGACCGGACTTCCTTGGTAAAGCCATGGAACGACTTGAAGATGTTGGGGTCGAATCGATTTCACCTACAATGTTCCTCGAGCGTCATTTTGGCGACATCGAGACGGTGCACGTCGCAATGGGGACATGGGGCCGGAAAGGGTATGCGGATGTGTGGATCAATGAACGGAACGACTGGATGATTCGTCACTTGCATCAACTTGAAAAACGATTAGCCGGTGTCATGGCGCGTAATCGTCATCAAGATGGTTTGACGGTCAAAGCAAAACGTCAATTGATTCGTGAATACTTGCTCGCGGTTTCGAGCGACTGGCCGTTCATTCTCGATGGACAGACGACGGCACAATATGCGGCGAATCGATTCCGTGAACATATTAAGCGATTTGAAGAAACGGAGCGGTTACTTGACGCTGGAGAATTAACGACCGACTGGCTTGAAACGCGTTATGCCGAATATCCCTTCTTAGCGGATACAGACATCGAACCAGACGTCTATTTGACGACGCATGACTACTATGTTGCGGTGCAACGTGAAACGTCATGGAACGATGCTGCGATTTTACTCGTCGCAAAAGATTACCAAGATTCGAACCGACCAATTGCTGAGTTTGCGAAGCGATTGGCAGGAGCGGGAGAAAATGTCTATGTCATCACAGAAAATGAGACGGCTTATCGATTTGAAGATGGCGTTCATATTTACGGCGTCCGCATGACGGGCCTACCGCTCGTTCAGACTTACAATCAGTTGGCCGGATTAAATCTTGCCGTGTTGCGTCAAGCGCAAGCCCTGCATAAAATCTTAGAATTCCGCCTTGTCCATAACTTTACGATGGAGACGGCGTCGGCTGCTCAATCGTTTGCTGAGATCAATCAGTTGCCGCTTGTCAGCAATGTGTACAATCTTGAGAGTGAACGTTCTCCAGCGAGTAGCGGTGGTTTAGTTGTTGCGATTAAACGATTAGAGGGCGAAGCACTTCGTCATTCACAATTGATTTATTTAGAACGTGAAGAAGCGAGACAAGGAATCGAAAATGATTATCATGTTGCTCAAAAACCGCTTGAATTCCAAGTGAACCTTGAAAAACCATACGAACAATTGGCGATTCAGAAAAAGAACGGATGAACAGTTGCAATTCCGTTCCTTTCTTGGTACGATACTTGAGTATGCTTAACCTTATGTAAAGCAAAAACACTTGATACATTGAGAGCTAGATAGGAGGGAATCCCATGCGCGTTAAAATTACTTTGGCTTGCACTGAAACTGGTGACCGTACTTATATCACTAAAAAGAACAAGCGTAACAACCCAGAGCGTCTTGAGTTGAAGAAATACAACCCACGTCTCCGTAAGCACACACTTCACCGTGAAGTAAAATAATTGAGATGGAAGCCGTCACCTTGTGTGATGGCTTTTTTTGTGAATGGGGGAATACTATATGAATAAAAAAGCAGCGCGACGGGTAATCGGTGAGCGACTGAACGAGTTGGAAAACCGGCAGGAGCGGGAACGACGAATTGCAGAGCAGTTATTTGTATTGCCAGAATGGATGAGTGCGACATCAATTGCGGTGACCCTCTCGTTTCGAAACGAATGTTCAACGGATCGAGTCATTCAACAAGCATGGGCGGATGGAAAACGTGTCGTCATTCCGAAGGTCATCGGTCAAGAAATGAGATTTTTTGAACATTCGCCAAGCAGTCGACTGATTGAGAATTCGATGGGGATTTTTGAACCGGATGCAACTGCTTTTGAAATTGCATTGCCGACGATTGATCTTTGTATCGTACCGGGTCGTGCCTATATGCGTAATGGCTATCGCTTAGGATGGGGTGGTGGGTTTTATGATCGTGCGTTGATTGATTTTTCAGGTCCGACGCTTTCGATTGCATTTGCCGTTCAAGTCGTGGAACGATTCGAAGTAGAATCATTTGATCGCCCGGTTGATACAATTGTCACTGAAGATGAGGTCATTCAATGTCATTAACTGTTCTTCTATTCATCTGCTTAGCTCTCGGATATGCTGGCTATCAATTTGGATTATTAACGAAAAGCGGTGCATTGTTGACGATACTTGTCGGCAGCACGGTCGTCTATGCGCTCGATTATGAAGGATTAGTCCTGTTACTGTTATTCTTCGGTAGCTCTAGCCTGTTATCAAAACTCGGTAAGGCACGCAAGCAGTCCGTCGATCAAATCGTCGAGAAGGATGGTGCACGAGATGGTTGGCAAGTACTTGCCAACGGTGGAACCGCTATGCTTGCTTCGATAGGCGTTGTACTGACAAATGAATTTGATTTTTTATTAGTTTTCTTGATTGTCATTGCTGCTTCGAATGCAGATACATGGGCATCCGAGATTGGTCCGCTTTCTAAAAAAGAACCGATTTCAATCCGGACGTTTAAACCGGTCTTACGAGGAACGAGCGGCGGGGTATCTTTACTCGGGACACTCGCGACAATCATCGGTGCATTATTTATCGCGACAGCGGGTGACATTCTATTCGATTTGTCCGTAAAGCAATGGTTGATCGTCGCGGCCGGAGGTGTCCTTGGCAGTATTCTCGATACGGTGTTAGGCGCTACCGTTCAACGAAAGTATCGTTGTCAGATTTGTGGCAAAGAAACCGAGAAAAAAATCCATCATGGTACTACGACACAATATGTCCGAGGGTGGAAGTGGCTAGGGAATGACGCCGTTAATTATTTGTCCAGTACGCTAGCGGGGCTGATTGGTTTCATGTTGTATCGATTGTGGTAATGGAAGGTGAAGTACCTGACTTCCTTATGTTAGGATATTGTTGACACAAATTAGACAAAATGTGACCGTTTACACAGTCTTTTATAGTTTGTGAAAGATGTTACAATCTAATTGTGATATAGTTAACAAACTTTTAGTTTGTTTGGAAGGGTGGACATATCGGATGGAATTACATGCTAAAGTTACACGCGTTGCGTTAATTGGTGCGGGGGCAGTAGGATCAAGTTTTGCGTATCAAATGACGACAGCTGGACTTTGTGAAGAACTTGTCATCATTGATGTGAATAAAGCAAAAGCTGAAGGGGAAGCGATGGATTTAAATCACGGGACGCCATTCAGTTCTTCGCCGATGCGGATATGGGCAGGGGATTACGTGGATTGTAAAGATGCCGAAGTCATCGTGATCACGGCCGGTGCACCACAAAAACCGGGTGAGACACGACTTGACCTCGTTGCGAAAAATGCTTTAATCATGAAAGAAATGATGCGCCAAATCATGGAATCAGGATTTGACGGCATCATCGTCGTTGCATCAAATCCCGTTGACATCATGGCACATTTAGCATGGAAATATTCTGGTTTACCAAAGTCACGCGTCTTCGGATCAGGAACGGTACTCGATACGGCACGCTTGCGCCAAATGTTAGGAGAATACTTTAATATCGATTCACGAAACGCCCACGCCTATATTTTAGGTGAGCATGGCGACACGGAATTCGCTGCCTGGAGCAACTCAAGAATCTATGGAAAAACGATTGATGAACTGCTTGCAGAAGACGATCGTTATTCTCAAAAAGATTTAGATCAAATCTATATCAATGTACGCGATGCAGCCTATCATATCATTGAACGAAAAGGTGCAACATACTATGCGATTGGACTTGGTCTCGTTCGGATCGTCCGTGCGATTCTCGGGAACGAGAACTGTTTGTTGACTGTAGGAGCGCACGTTGACGGACAGTACGGGATTTCTGGTATTCATATCGGTGTACCTGCCGTGATTAACCGACAAGGTGTGCGCGAAGTCATCGAGGTGTCGCTGACGGATGAGGAATTAAAAAAATTCCATCATTCGGCGGAAGTTTTACGTCAAACGATGGAACCTGTCTTACGTTAAATCGGAAGCGTCAATCGTACCCACTGAACTCGGGCAAACGGAGTTTCAGTGGGTACGATTTTTTGATTAGAAAAAAGGACGCGATAAAAAATCTGAAAACTAGGTTTTATTTTACTAGAAAAAGGTTATGTTAGGGATAGAAGAGTTTTTCATGTCTTAAGAAACATTAGAAAACTCACAAAGGGGAGAAACGATAGTCATGTATACATTTCGAACGTTAACAAAGGAAGATGCAGAACAGTATTGGCGCTTACGCCTCGAAGGGCTAAAAAATCATCCGGATGCATTTGGTCATTCTTTTGACGATGAGCAACAAACGCCGCTCGAAGAAGTTCAAGAGGGGCTAGAAGGAGATCCGGAGTCGGATGAAGTTTGGATCGGGATATTCGATGAAGATACATTGTTTGGATTTGGTCAGGTCAAACCGTACGAACTGTCACGGGAATCACATAAGGCGATGATTTCTGGTGTCTATATCTCACCGGATTATCGTGGGGGCACGGGGCGCGCCCTGATGGAGGCCTTGATTGAAGAGGCGAAACAAATTCCGGAAGTCGAACAAGTCATTCTAGCCGTCTTGTCAGGAAATGAAGCTGCTCAAAAACTCTATGAATCACTTGGTTTCGAAGTATATGCAGAAGACCCTGATTCGGTCAAACTAGAGGATGGGACGTATCGAGATGACATTTGGATGAAAAAATACGTCTAAATGAAAGAGTTAAGAAGTCATTTAAAGGATGAAAGTCGTAGCGCAACTGTTGCTATGGCTTTTTTTCATAGCAGGTGGTCGCTTTTTTTGATTGTGCATTCTTTTTCGACTGGAGAGAGATATTTGGTATCATAAGAAGGAAACGATTTCATTAAAATAAGCCGTCCTTTCTTAAAAAGGACGTCAAACGAGGAGCGAACAAGATGAAAGCTGTGATTGAGACGATTCGTGAATTAGTAGAAATCCCAAGTCCGACTGGATTTACCGCGCATGCTCTTACATATGTAGAAAATCGATTTAAAGCAGAAGGAATTACGTATAAAAAGTTAGAAAAAGGAGCATTGATCGCTACGTTGCCCGGACAGTCTTCACGGATTCGTTTGTTGACAGCACACGTCGATACGCTCGGGGCGATGGTCAAAGAAATTTTGCCGACAGGTCGACTGACGTTATCACAACTTGGCGGTTATGCGTGGACGGCAATCGAAGGTGAAAATTGTCTCGTCCATAAAATGGACGGACAGACCGTCTCAGGAACGATTTTGTTCCATCACTCAAGCGTCCATACGTCACGCGTGACGAACACGGAAGAGCGAAATGCGACGAACATCGAAGTGAGACTCGACATCCGGTCAACGACGGCAGAGGAAACACGGGTAGCAGGGATCGAAGTCGGTGACATCGTGACGTTCGATCCGCGATTTATTCATACCGAAACAGGTTTCGTCAAATCACGTCATCTGGACGATAAAGCATCCGTCGCCCTGTTGCTTGAACTGATCAAGGAGTGGAAAAACGAGACATTACCGCATACGACGCAAATTCTGATTTCGAATTATGAAGAAGTCGGATTTGGTGGGAATGCCGGTTTTTCTGAAGACGTCGCAGAATACATCGCTGTCGATATGGGCGCATTAGGAGAAGGACAACACTCGGATGAATATACGGTATCAATCTGTGCGAAAGATAGCTCAGGACCGTATGACCTTGCATTACGTCATCAGTTCACACGTCTTGCCCAAAGCCATTCGATTCCGTATAAGGTCGATATCTATCCCTATTACAGTTCTGACGCTTCAGCAGCCGTCAGTGCGGGGCACGACGTCCGTCATGGACTGCTTGGTCCAGGAATCGAATCGAGTCACTCGTATGAACGGACGCATGAAGCGTCACTTCAAGCGACGTATGATTTACTGAATGTGTTCGTGAAGGAGAAAATGAATGATGAAAACACTTTATGATGTGCAGCAGTTATTGAAAACGTACGGGACGATCGTCTATTTAGGCGATCGCGAGTCGGATATAGCAATGATGATGCTCGAACTCGATGAGCTCGAGCAAGCCGGTGTGTTAGAAAAAAAGCAATATGATTCAGCGAAGGTGATTTTGGCACATGAATTCAAAAAATCACGACATTTGTAAGAGAAAAATCTTGTGCAACCCTTTGCACAAGATTGCCGTTCAGCTAAACTAATAGAGATGAAATCATTTACGAATAAGGGAGCTATGCAGATGAAATGGTTACTCGGGATTGATATTGGTGGAACGACAGTCAAGATGGCAATTCTTGATTTACAAGGCATCATCGTTGAAAAATGGGAGATCGAGACGGTTATCCTGAATGATGGGGAACAGATTCCAGGCGACATCGCGACATCTTTTTTTGAGAAATGTAAAGAGAGTAATAAACGTCCGGAAGACTTCGTTGGTGCCGGAATCGGTGCACCAGGCTTCATCGACTTTAATACCGGTGTCGTCGAACGTGCCGTAAACATCGGTTGGAATAACTTTGAGTTGATTGGTGAATTTGAACGATTGACGGGTTTACCGGCTGTTATTGAAAATGATGCGAATGCAGCGGCAATTGGTGAGATGTGGAAAGGTGCCGGTAGTGGAGCGACGGAGTTACTTGCTGTGACACTCGGGACAGGCGTCGGTGGTGGATTGATTACGAACGGTCAAATCGTTCACGGGACAGTCGGGATGGCAGGAGAAATCGGGCATATCACGATGTTAGCAGAAGGCGGCGTCCTGTGCGGTTGTGGACGAAAAGGATGTCTTGAAACGATCGCCTCTGCGACAGGTGTGGCACGTCTCGGGCTCGAAAAACGAAAAGGACAGCAAACGGTTCTGAACGATATTCAAGCCGTGACGGCGAAGGATGTCTTCGATGCCTATACGAAAGGCGACCGGGTTGCGACGGAAGTCATCGAGGAAGTGACGTTCCATCTCGGATTAGCAATCTCGAATCTCGCGAACAGCATCAATCCGGAAATGATCGTTATCGGTGGTGGGGTTTCAAAAGCAGGGGATGCTTTGATGGTACCGCTCAAAAAACAATTTGAACGCTTCGCGTTACCGCGTGTGTTTGAGTCGACGACTTTCAAAATTGCTGAACTTGAGAATGACGCAGGTGTCATCGGTTGTGCATGGCTTGCGAAACAAATGTTCTTGAAAAAATGATTTCATTAAATTTCAGAAAAAGGTTCGCTTTTGCGAATCTTTTTTTTGTTTACAAACGTAAGGAAAGTATGTGATTGTTAAGTATCTGCTTTGTTCAGGTTGCATTTTTGTAAAAGTAAGCGTAAAATTTTCACGTGATACGGGTATAAATAGAATATGGATTGACGTGTAAAAGTTCCAGGTCAAGAACACACGTATATTAGGAGGCAGGTTTTTATGCAGCAAGACTCTGGCATTTGGTCGCGCATGCGACTAAAGGTAGGCCAAGGTGTGAAAAGCACCTACACAGAACATAAACTTTTTTGGATTGCGACATTGTTAATTTGGTTAAAAACGTATGTAGCATACACGCTGTTTTTCGATGTTCCGATTACGAATTCAGCACAAGCATTCATCTTACTGATTAATCCAATCAGTTCGGCGCTCTTCATGTTTGGATTTAGTTTCTTCTTCCGTGGTAACGTTCAAAAATGGTTCATCTACGGAATACTCGTCCTGGCGACGCTCGTTCTTTATGCGGACATCATTTTCTTCCGCTTCTTCAATGACTACTTGACGTTACCGGTCTTGTTCCAAACATCAAATGCTGAGACGGTCTCAGCATCGCTTACATCATTGTTGACATGGGCAGACTTATTGATTGTCGGCGATCTATTGATTCTTCCATTCTTCTTACGGAAAATGGACATGTCTAAAAATGTCGCGTCACGAGGACGCGCGATTTTAGCGTTCGTCGCAGCAACTGCTGTCTTCCTTGGAAACTTGGCACTTGCGGAAACGGAACGTCCGGAACTATTGACACGGGCATTTGATCGCGAACTACTCGTCAAAAATATCGGAACGTTTAACTTCCATATGTATGACGCGTTGATTCAATCAAAAACATCAGCACAAAAAGCTCTTGCGGACAGTTCTGAATTGTCGGAAGTTCAAAACTTCGTTGCGTCGAAGTATGCTGAGCCGAACCCGGTCATGTTCGGCAAGTACGAAGGTAAAAACGTCATCGTGATGTCATTCGAATCGGCCCAATCATTTGCGGTTGGCCTGAAAGCGCCGAATGGCCAAGAAATCACACCGAACTTAAACAAATTAATTAAAGAGTCACATTCATGGGATAACTTCTACCATAATACGGGACAAGGGAAGACATCGGATGCTGAATTCATCTTAGAGAATTCAATCTATCCACTTGGGCGTGGTTCTGCGTTCTTTACGAATGGGGAAAATGAATTCCGGGCAACACCAGAGATGTTAAAAGAAGACGGCTATTATTCTGCCGTGTTCCATGCGAACAATAAATCATTCTGGAATCGTGACATCGTCTACAATAGTTTTGGTGTCGATCGTTTCTTCTCGGAGACCGATTATGATCTCGGTAACCCGGATGATTTAACGGAGTGGGGTTTACTCGACGACAAGTTCTTTGAACAGTCGTTACCAATGTTAAAAGATCTTCCACGTCCGTTTTATTCGAAGTTCATCACATTGACGAACCACTATCCGTTCGAAATGCCGAAACCGGAAGATGAACTTGTCCCACCGCTTGAGACGAGCTCGACGACATTGAATCATTATGTCCAAGCCCTCGCATACCAAGACATGGCACTCGGTAAGTTCATCGATGGTCTGAAAGAGGATGGTACATGGGACGATACAATCTTCATGTTGTATGGTGACCATTACGGAATCTCGACGAACCATAACGCGGCGATGGCGGAACTCCTCGAAAAAGATGAGTTGACGGCATATGACGTCGCTCAGTTGCAACGTGTTCCGTTCGTCATTCACTTACCAGGACAAACTAAAGGTGTGAAGCACGAAGAAGTGGCGAGTCAAATCGACATGAAACCAACGTTGCTCCACCTATTAGGAAAAGACTTTAAGGATGAAGTCTTATTCGGAACAGACTTGTTCTCAAAAGAACATAAAGATTACGCCTTGTTCCGTGATGGGTCTATCATTACCGATAAAACCGTTTATACACAAGAAACGTGTTATGACCGGAAAACAGGTGAAGAAGTGACGGATGAAGAAAATGGAGCCATCTGTAAAGAGGCAGTCAAACAGTCTGAAAAAGAACTCGGTCTGTCGGACAAAGTCATTTACGGTGACTTGCTACGTTTCTTACAAAAGTCTAAATAAGTCGTGATAAACACTAAAATAGCCGAAATCCCTCTACGTCTTAAGGGATTTCGGCTTTCTTTTGTTCGTACGATCCGTTTCGCAAGACTTATGACGACAAAAAAAGGTGAGCCTTCTCGACGAGAAAGCTCACCTTTTTAATGTTTATCCAACGATTACGATGGGATTCCACCGAAAATCAGCGTCGCAATACCGAACCAGCCGAATAGTACAACAGTCAGTCCAGCAAATACGAGTGGAAACATTTGGCGTTTCTTAAGTGAACGGACGACGGCCCAAACACCGACGAGTGCTACGATGAAGAAAAGCCAACCGATTGGTTGATCCAAATGCATGACGTACTCCCCCTTAAAAATCACGTTATGAAGTTCACGAAGATTTCACTTAAATCTCACTTTTTAGTTTAGCTGACTATCCGCCTAAAGTCGAGAGGGGGAAGAGGGAAGTTTCGACAATTTCGTGTATAGTAGAAAAGAATGATGTTTAAAAGGAGTCTGATCATATGGAAATCGTAAGTATTACTTCAGGTATCGCCTCGGAAAACGGATACCTTCTTTTTCGAGATGGGAAATGTCTCGTCATTGATCCGGGAACGGAAGATATGCGTTTCTTTGACGAAATCGAGCAGCGGAACGCGCAAGTCGAAGCAATCCTCTTAACACACGCTCATTTTGATCACATCGGTGGCGTTGACATGTTGAGACGATTCACATCGGCTCCAGTCTATCTTCATCAAAAAGAAGCAAAATGGTTGGCGAATCCCGATTTAAATGGATCGTCGAAGTTTGGTGTGCCGCCGGTCAAAGTCAAACCGGCTGAGCATCGGTTAGAGCCTGGACCACTCTCAATCGGTAGTTTTAACATGCATGTTCTCGAGACGCCTGGGCATTCGCCTGGTAGCGTTACGTTCTACTTCAAAAATGAACGGGTTGCCTTTGCCGGCGATTTGTTGTTTAAGCAGAGTGTTGGGCGGACGGACTTACATGGTGGCGACCAAGACACGTTGATGCGCTCGATTGATCGAATCATCGCTGAGTTGCCGCATGACACGACGTTTTACCCTGGACATGGTCCGACGACAACATTGCGTCAAGAAGTTAAGAACAACCCGTTCTTTTGATTACGTGTAAAAAAACGCCTTCTCTTCGATTGAAGAGAAGGCGTTTTTTTATTTTACATCTGGAAGTTGGACCAATACGTGAAGACGATAAAGAATACTGTTAAGTAAGCTGCAAAGATGTAGACATACGTTTTTTCAGTTAGGCGAAGATAGCCTAATGCTGCAAAGAAGACAGTTTGTGCCAAGAAGACAAAGCCCATAACTAAAAATGAATCCGTATGCTCACTTGAGCTCGCGTCGCCGCCGAGTGCGCCGATAAATGCCATGACTGCAATGATTCCAGTCCAAAATCCGAGTACGCGGTACATTCTCCCCATTCATATAACCCCCTAAATCCGACAGATAGTCAATATACGTACTTATTTTACCAAGCAAACAATCATCCGTCCATCATGTTCTAGTGTTTGTTAAGGAATAACTGTGAACAAAAGATGAAGTTTAATAAAAAGTTGTACAATAGTTGTACAAAAGGTGTACAAAGTAAAAAAACCGTGGTATAGTTTCTGTAATGAGAAGCGCATATTTTGAGAGGAGGAGCAACAATGGCAAATGAGTTGATATTTTTCACGTATCCGAGCTGTACATCTTGTCGTAAAACGAAATCATGGTTAAAAGAGGAACATGTTGATGTAGAAGAACGCCATCTGTTCAGAAATGCTCCGACAGTGGACGAATTGATGGAATTGTTGAAATTATCGACAGACGGCATCGAAAGTTTACTCGCAACACGCAGCCAAGCTTTCAAAGATCTTGGGATTGATGTAGAGGATATGAAATTAAGCGAACTACTCCGATTGATGAGTGATAATCCGAAACTGTTACGTCGTCCAATCATTACTGATGGCAAACAACTCGTAATCGGGTATGATAAACCAGGTCTTGAAACACTAGCGAAGCGCAAAGCACGCTTAATCGCCCAAGTATCTTAAAGAAGCCGAGTTGTTCGGGCTTCTTTTTTTTTGTACTTTTTTAAGTAAGGAGGTGTCATGTTGAGAGAACTTGTCAGTCAATTGATTCAGCGATTTGCAAAAGGTGGTGTCACCGATGTGCATTTTGTTCCAGATGAACAGATGGCGCGTGTCATTTGTAGGACGGCCGACGGATTAAAGGAACAAGAAGCAATCCCTTTTAGTCAATACAGTTCAATCGTTAGTCATATTCGCTATGAATCCAACTTGAAAGAACAAAATGAACGGATTCCGCAAAGTGGTGTCTATCCGGTTGACCAAAGCGGGATGCGGGTCTCGATTTTACCAAGTCGTCACGGGGACGCGATGTCATGGCGCTTCTACCGGGCGGTTGTCTCGAGTGAGATTGCATCGACGCTTCTCAATCCGATTGAGGATTTAGAATGGCTTCAACAACAAAGTCACGGTTGTATCATCATTTCTGGGACGACGGGGGCAGGTAAGACGACGATGCTCTATTCCTTGATGGCATCGATGGAAGGTAAGCGGATCATCTCTGTCGAGGACCCCGTCGAATGTACGGTGCCTGGTGTCTTACAGCTTGAGTTAAATGAAAAGGCCGGTTTTGACGCGACACGTTGTTTTGAGGAAATTCTTCGGGCAGACCCGGACTGGATTGCTTTTGGGGAAGTTCGAACTGCTGAAGCGGCACGACTCTCGATCAATGCTGCTCTTAGTGGGCACGTCGTCGTATTTACTTTACATGCCGGAACAGTCAATGAAGTGTTGTTACGCTTAAAATCGCTAGGGATTTCAGGGGAGGAGTTAGCGGTCTGTAAAAAAATCATTCATCTTTACCGGGAGGAGGGGCATGTCCACTGTACAGTAGAAAACTTAACACGAACAGCAAATGTCGCTTTTTAAACCGATTTCATCGACTATTGTCAAAAGGCATTTCGACGAAAGAAACGTTAGAAATCTTACAACGATTCGAAGAGCCGATCCTTCTGCCGGTCATTGAAGAAATCAAACGTCGGTTAGAGAGCGGAAATCCGTTATCCATCGCATTAGAACCACTCGCCTTGTCCCCTTCGCTCCAACGTCTGCTTCAGGTGGGTGATCAAACGGAACGCCCCTTGATGATTTTACAACAGGTCATTCGCTTGCTGGAGTTAGAAAATCAAATGAAAAAGAAATTTTGGAAAATGGCGCGGTATCCACTCGTCCTCGCCTCAAGCTTGATGTTACTTTTCATGTTTTATGCCCTCTACGTGTTTCCTTCCCTACTCGAGATGTCGAGTCCAGAAAGTCTTCCGCGCTTTTTAGTCTTGATTTTACATCCTTCAGCCAAGTACGTCCTTGCAGCGACTCCGATTCTGTTACTTTCAATCCTCCTTCTCACCTTTCGTCTGATTCCGGTCAAACGGCTATTACAGTTTAAAATCATTCAGAAACTCCTTCAGTTGTATTACAGTTACTTGTTTACGATTGAGATTGGTTCCTTTATTGACGCAGGTTTCTCGTTAGAAGAGGCTTTCCGCTCGCTTGAACAGGGGCAGACGGGAAAGAAACAACAAATGTACGCGATGCTTCACCAACATCAACAAGCGGGCACCTCGTTATCTGAAGCCATCTTACAAGAACAAATCATTGATGTTGAAACCGTTGGGCTCGTTCACCTTGCTCGAGAAAGTGGTGACTTAGGTCCATTATTGCTAGCACAAGCCAGTTTGTTGCATGAATCGATTGAAGAAGAGTTAGAGAAAAAACTGCTGTTGATTGAACCGGTCTTGTATGGAGGCTTGACGATCATGACAGGCAGCTTATTTTTTATTTTGTACTACCCGATCCAACTGGCGATTCAACAACTTCCATTTTGAAGAAAGAAGGAGTTTTGATTATGAGACGATTCTTGAAAAACGAACGTGGATTCACTTTACTTGAAATGGCTGCTGTCTTATTAATTATTTCGCTATTGCTGCTCGTATTAATTCCGACGATGACGAGCGGGAAAGATCAAGCGAAAGGTGTTAGTTGTGAAGCGAACATCCGTGTCATTCGTTCCGAGGTCAACCTTTATTATGCGAAAGAAAAAAAATATCCGGAAACATTGCAGACGATTAACCGTGGTACTGCTGAAAAACCAAATGAACTGCTCTGCGATCAGGAGACGTATACCTATGATTCAAAAACAGGCGAACTTACGAAGTGACGGGTTTACATTGATTGAAATGAGTGGAGTCTTAATGATTACAGGTCTGTTGTGCTTATTGTTATTGCCGACTGTTATTGATCGGCGCCCGGCAATTTATTTACTCGAACAAGACATTGCGATGATGCGGCAAGATTTTCAGACGTTACGGTTACTGCAATACTCCAAAACGGATAATCAAAATACCATTCAATTTCGATGGCGTGCAGATGGAACGGGATATTTTATCATGGTGAACGATCGAATCCTGTGGCAGAGAACGTTTCAACCTGGTCATAGTTGTATCATCCCGACGACCGGGCGAGTGATTTACTTTAAAAGTTATCATTCGACCTATGCCTCGACCTGGTACTGCCGTTCAGCAAAACAAGAATATGAAATAAAATTCCTCCTCGGAAATTATCAAATGTTGATTCAACAAATGAGGTGAAATGGCATGCGGTCAAAGGTAAAAAGAGTTGTTTGCTCGGAGGAAGAGCGTGGATTCACTCTCCTTGAAGTGATGCTCTCACTTGTCGCCATCAGTTTGTTCTTAGTATTAGCGATTGATCCTTACTTGAATTTCGAAAAACAAAAAACACAGTTAATTGTTGAGACACGGCGCTTGGACGAGATGGCATCGAAGCAAGTGGCGGGTGATTCGACGGGGTATCGTGTCGAGGAAGGGAAGTGGTGTCTTGAAACGTTATGCCTTGCGAGCCGAATCCGGAACGACCCTCCTCGAAATTTCAATGGTCCTTTGGTTGAGTCCTCTATTACTCCTTGGATTATTGACGATGACACAACTCGTTAGCAACGCCAACCAAACAGAATGGATGGAAGAGGACCTGTTTTTTCATACCGTCGAACGATTGATGTGGCGCAGCATTGAGTGTGGATTAGTAGGAGAAGAGCTGAGGGGGCGGGATGTCGATCCAGGAGAGGAGCCGATTAAATGGCGGCTCGTTCGTGTACAAAATCAAATACGGCTCAAAAAAGAGTTTGGAGGCGAACTGACGTATGCCCACGACGTGACGCATTATCGAATCAAAGAAGACGGTGCCCGAATCGTAATCGAACTCAATCAGCGGTCTCGAACTTACGCCTGCAAGAAACCGGGTTCATCCTGATTCAAACCTTATTGATTCTGATAGGAATTGGTGCCATGATGCTACTAGGTTGTATGCGGATGGATGAGACCATCAAACAGTATAAGCTAGAGCAAGAGGCGCTTCAACTCGAGTCCCTTGTCAGAGCGGCATCACATGACTGTCGCCAAGATGAGACGATCCGTTATCAGATTGGACGAGTTACTTGTATCCGAACGGATAAAGGCTTTAAAATGGAAGCAATCTTAGATAATGGACAAAGAATCGAGGCGGTCGTTTCGGATGGATAAGGTTTATGTAATTGGCTTTATGGGAACTGGTAAAACAGCGATTGGTCGGAAGTTAAGCGAACGATATGACGTAGATGAACTGGATGAACGTTTTGTTCAAGAGTATGGTCAATCAATTGCTGATTTTTTTGCAGCACATGGTGAGGCAGGGTTTCGAGCGCGCGAAAGCGAATTGTTACGAAACAGTCAATCTCAAATTGTCATCACAGGTGGTGGAATCATTGAACGACCCGAAAATCGTACATGGATGAAGGAAACGGGTACGGTAATCTGGATTGATACACCATTCGATTCGATTTGGAGACGAATTGAGTCGGACCGAAATCGTCCCTTAGTGGGGAAGTACGAGACTGTGAAGTCTTTGTATATGCGCAGACGTCCTATCTATGCAGACGGTGCGGATCTTCGTTTAGAGGGAATGAAATCGATTCGGGAGCTAACGGCAGAAATAGAATCGGTATTGGAGGAAAAGTCATGATTTGGATTAACCTTGGAATCATTGTAGTAGCGGTCCTCGGCTTAGTTGCTTATGGATTTGTGCTTTATAAAAAGAAGATTTCACAAGACTTACGGCTTGTAAAACAGTTGTTGGAGCGATTTACGATCCGTCAGCAAACGTTGCAGGCAGGCGTCGACCATACGACGAATCGGATTGATCAAATTAAAGGAAATGTCGATCATCTTGTGAGTGAAGGGAAGCGTGTTGAGCAAGGGGCGCGTCAACTAATGGTTGAAGGGCAACGACTTTCAACAGAAGTTCAACATACAGCTGGACTCAAGCAATTTTGAAATGGCTTTCATTGAGCGAATGTGAAACAATAGGAGAGAAGGGACTTCGTCCTTTCTCTCTTTAGTTTTGTTCAATTTCCGAATAAACCTAGAAAAATAGGTTTGAAGTTGATAGAATGTAAATGAAAGTTGAACATTAAAGAGAAAAGGAACATAAAATGTTCGTAAATAGGGGGATATGTATGAGTCAGACGACATTGAAGAGAACGCCATTGTTTGAAACGATCGCACCGATGGGGAAAATGGTCGATTTTGCAGGGTTTGAAATGCCGGTTCTGTTTTCATCAATCAAGGAAGAACACATTGCAGTACGTGAACAAGTAGGGATGTTCGATGTATCTCATATGGGAGAATTGTTAGTGACAGGTCCTGAAGCATTAGCGTTTCTTCAAAAGACGCTGTCGAATGATATCTCTAAGATCGCTATTGGACAGGCTCAATACAATGTTTTATGTCAAGAAGATGGTGGGACGGTCGATGACTTGCTTGTATATCGACTGGAAGAGGAAAAATATTTACTAGTCGTCAACGCCTCGAATATCGAGAAAGATGAAGCGCATCTTCGTTCGTATCTAGAAGGAAACGTGTTACTTGAAAACCAATCGGATGCGTATGGGCAGATTGCCGTCCAAGGTCCTAAAGCAGAAGAAGTCCTGTCGGCGATGACGGAGCTCGCATTAAATGAAATTAAATTTTTCCGGTTCGTTTACGGGAAAGTGGCAGGCATCGACATGTTAGTTTCGCGCAGTGGTTATACGGGAGAAGATGGATTCGAGTTATATATGCCGGCAGCAGATGCAGAACATGTCTTTAAGACACTACTTGAAGCAGGTGTCGTTCCATGTGGTCTTGGCGCGCGTGATACTTTACGTTTTGAAGCGTGTTTACCACTCTATGGTCATGAGTTATCGGCGACGATTTCACCGATCGAAGCAGGGATGGGGTTTGCCGTCAAACCACAAGCGAAAAAATTCATCGGGTCAGATGTGCTCGCACAACAAAAAGAACAAGGCGCACCACGCCGTTTGATTGGACTTGAACTCGTCGATAAAGGGATTGTCCGTCAGGATGCTCCGGTTTTACTGAATGGAGAGACTGTTGGTTTTGTGACGACAGGGACGTTGCCGCCGACAATCGGTAAAGCCATTGCCTTGGCGCTCGTGCCAGCAGAATATGCGACAGAGGACCAGTTCGAAGTGGAAGTACGTGGAAAGAAACTAGCCGCAAAACGTGTGAACACACCGTTTTATCGTCGAGCCAACTAAGGGGGACTTATAGATGGATTTTCGTTATTTACCGATGACGCAAGAAGATGAAAAAGAGATGTTACAGACGATTGGTGCAAATTCGATTGAAGATTTACTAGCAGATATTCCAGCCGCTGTCCGCGACCAAGGGACGTTAGAAGAAGTCGGGATTCCGCTACCGGAAACAGATTTGATTCGGACACTCTCGAAGCTTGCTGACCAAAATATGAATACGAAGCAATATCCATCGTTCCTCGGTGCAGGCATTTACGATCACTATGCACCGGCTGTCGTCAATCATATGTTGTTGCGTTCAGAATTCTATACGGCGTATACACCCTATCAACCTGAAATCTCACAAGGGGAACTGCAAGCGATTTTCGAGTTTCAGACGATGATTTGTGAATTGACAGGAATGGATGTCGCGAACTCATCGATGTACGACGGCATTACAGCACTAGCGGAAGCGGCAATGCTTGCCTGTGCCCATAAAAAGAAAAAGACGATCGTCTTGTCGGATGGGGTTCATCCGGAAGCACATGATGTCGTTCGGACGTATGCGAAAGGGCCGGGGCTCGATGTCGAGACGCTTGCGTTACGGGACGGCGAGACGGCAATCGAACAATTAGACGGACTTGATGATATCGCATGTGTCATCGTCCAATACCCGAACTTTTATGGACGCGTCGAAGATTTACAAGCGTTAGCAGATGCAACACATGCAAAAGGCGGTTTATTTATCGTCTCGGCCAATCCGCTTGCCCTCGGACTGCTTGAAGCACCTGGGAAACTCGGTGCGGATATTACGATTGGCGATTGCCAACCGTTCGGGATTCCCCAAAGTTTTGGTGGACCGACGTGTGGCTACTTCACGACGACAAAAGCCTTAATGCGTAAAATTCCGGGTCGTCTCGTCGGTCAGACAATGGATGAGGATGGCAAACGCGGTTTCGTCTTGACGCTCCAAGCTCGCGAACAGCACATTCGTCGTGATAAAGCGACATCAAATATTTGTTCCAACCAAGCGTTGAACGCATTGGCGGCATCGATCGCGATGAGCGCGTTCGGAAAACAAGGGATTCGTGATTTAGCGGTCCGCAACTTGCAAACGGCACATGCCTTGAAAAAATCATTGAAAGCAGCCGGCTTCCGCATCGTCGATGATGGACCGAGCTTTAATGAATTCGTCGTCGAATTACCGATTGATGCGGAAGAAGCAAGTCGTCAATTGCTTAAAGCGGGAATTATCGGTGGATTGCCGCTCGGCACATACGACGCAAAACGAAGTCGTGAAATGCTTGTCTGTGCAACAGAATTACGGACGAAAGAAGAGCTCGATCAATTCGTGTCAGCGTTAGGGGGATTAACTCATGCATAAATCAAGTGAACAAACATTGATTTTTGAAATCTCAAAACCCGGTCGTGTCGCATATGCGTTACCACTCGCGACGGTCGAAGAAGAAGCAATCGAAGACATGTTGCCAGCTTCTTTTGTACGAAAAGAAGATGTCGCGTTACCGGAAGTTTCGGAACTGGATCTTGTCCGTCACTACACGGCACTTTCAAACCGAAACCACGGTGTGGATTCCGGGTTCTATCCGCTCGGTTCATGCACGATGAAATACAATCCTAAAATCAATGAAGATATGGCACGACTTCCCGGGTTTGCCCACATTCATCCGCTTCAACCGGTTGAGAGCATTCAAGGAGCGCTCGGTTTGATGTATGACTTACAAGAAAAGTTAGCAGTCATCACGGGAATGGATGAAGTGACGCTTCAACCAGCAGCAGGGGCACACGGAGAGTGGACTGGATTGATGTTGATCAAAGCCTATCATCATGCGCGCGGCGACTTCAAACGGACGAAAGTACTCGTTCCAGACTCGGCACACGGCACGAACCCGGCATCGGCGTCTGTCGCAGGATTTGATACCGTGACGGTCTTGTCAGATGAACGAGGTCTTGTTGACTTAGAAGACTTAAAGAGCAAAGTGGGAGACGATACAGCGGCTTTAATGTTGACGAACCCGAACACGCTCGGATTGTTTGAATCGGATATCGTCGAGATCGCAAAAGCAGTCCATGAAGCAGGCGGGAAATTGTATTACGATGGAGCAAACTCGAATGCCATCATGGGGATTGCACGTCCCGGCGATATGGGCTTCGATGTTGTTCACTTGAACCTCCACAAAACGTTTACCGGCCCTCACGGTGGTGGTGGTCCTGGTTCAGGTCCGGTCGGTGTCAAACAAGACTTAATCCCTTATTTACCGAAACCGATCGTCGCAAAAACAGACGAAGGATTCATCCTTGATTATGATCGCAAAGATGCAATCGGACGTGTCAAACCATTCTACGGAAACTTCGGGATTAATGTCCGCGCCTACAGCTACATTCGGACGATGGGCGGAGAAGGTCTCGCCCGTGTCTCGAAAGAAGCTGTCTTGAACGCAAACTATATGTTAGCACGCCTCAAAGGCGCATATGACGCACCGTATGATGTCTATTGTAAACATGAGTTCGTCTTGTCGGGTCGTCGCCAAAAGGCACTTGGCGTGCGGACGCTTGATATCGCAAAACGACTGCTTGATTTCGGTTACCATCCACCGACAATCTATTTCCCGTTGAATGTCGAAGAGTGTATCATGATTGAGCCGACGGAAACGGAATCGAAAGAAACACTCGATGCGTTCTGTGACGCGATGCTCCAAATCGCACGTGAAGTCGAAGAAACGCCAGACGTCGTCCTGAACGCACCGCATACAACGGTCGTCAAACGGATGGACGAGACGTTGGCAGCGCGTAAACCGGTGTTGCGTTATGAGCCGAAACAGGAAGTCCATGCATAACGGTTACTGAAAACGAACTGACTCGTAAGTCAGACTAAGATCGATTCCTATGACGGACGTTTCCGGTCGACATTAATTAAATGACCGATGATTCCATTTTTACTGGATCATCGGTCATTTCTATGCCTATTTTTGTCGTTCACGACCTTTTTAATCAGAGCGTCTCGTCAATGAGTCGACAAGCGAAAAACCCTTCCTGAGCCTGAGGCGTAGGAAGGGTTTTTCGCTTGAATAGTGAATTAGCTACGTTTGACTTTTCCAGTCCACTGTTTGAAACCGCCTTTAAGCTGGTACAAGTTCGTGTAGCCGGCTTTTTTCAAGACTTTAGCTGCTTGTGAAGAGCGCATGCTGCCTTGGCAATACAAGTAGATCGGCATATCTTTACGAAGCTCTTTCGAACGCATCTTCATTTGGCTAACCGGAATGTTACGCGCGCCAACGATATGACCGCCTTTAAATTCTTGTGTTTCCCGGACGTCGACGATTTGTGCCTTACGGTAGTTCGCGCGGAATTCCTCTTGCGAGAGTTTTGTGATGCCTTTGACTGGCATGAAACGCCAGACGACATAAGCAATCAATGCCACCCATAAGACGATTGTGATGATTGTGCCTGTTTCCATATTCAACTTCCAACCCCTTCGTTCATATAACATCTCTATCATTATAGTAAACGAAATCGATTTCGGCAATCGACTCGTCGTTGCGCAGGATAGAAAGGGTCTGATACACTTATACGGAAACGTTTTGGGGGTGTTCGCTTGGTAAAGAAATGGCAAGTATTGACGACCGAAGCATTAGAGCCGGCAATGAACATGGCAATTGATGAAGCATTGATTGCTTTTGTCGGGCGAGGAGAGATTGCGCCTACGCTTCGTTTTTACTCATGGGAACCACGCGGACTCAGTGTCGGTCATTTCCAGCGTGCGACACGTGATATCGATCGAAAGCGAATTGAAGAACTCGGTATCCCAATCGTTCGACGGATGACTGGTGGTCGAGCGGTTTTACATGCGGATGAACTCACATATAGTGTCGTCATTCAAGAGGCGACAGAAGGACTACCACGAACTGTAATCGAAAGTTATCGCCTGTTGACGGAAGGAATCCGGAAAGGCTATCATCACCTCGGTATTCCCGTTGAATTTTCAGTTCCGATGACGGAAGAAGAAAAGGAAGAGTTACGAAAGCCGAAATCGGCCGTTTGTTTTGATGCAGCCTCTTACTATGAATTGGCAGTCGGAAAACGGAAAGTCGCGGGGAGTGCTCAAGTTCGTCATCAAGGCGTTGTGCTTCAGCATGGATCAGTGCCTCTATCGGTTGATGAAGGTGAATTGTTTGACTGCTTCCTTTATGAAGATGAAACGATGCGTCAACGGATGAAGTCACGCTTTGCAGGGAAAGCGGTTGCCTTGAATGAACTCGCGGGCCGGAAAGTGTCATTCGAGGAAGTTCGTGATGCGTTTACACGTGGTTTTGAGGATGCGCTTCAATTGGAATTCGTTCCGCTTGAATTCAATGAGCGGCAATGGCAGGAAATTGAACAGTTAGCCGAGAAGTATCGTAGTGATGAATGGAACTGGAAACGTTAAAGCGAAAGATTGGAAGGTGATGTCGTGCCGACTCCGAGTATGGAAGATTATTTAGAGCAAATTTATATCTTGATCGAAGAAAAAGGATATGCCCGTGTATCGGATATCGCAGAACTATTAGGCGTACACCCTTCTTCTGTAACGAAGATGGTGCAAAAGTTAGACCGTGAAGAGTACCTCGTCTACGAAAAGTATCGTGGTCTCATGTTGACTGCAAAAGGTAGAAAGATTGGGAAACGACTTGTCGAACGGCATGCGCTGTTAGAAGATTTCTTGCGCCTTGTCGGCGTAGAAGAGTCACTAATCTATAAAGATGTCGAGGGAATTGAACATCACTTGAGTATCGAAGCACTTGATAAAATCAATGGGATGATTCAATTTTTCGCTGAACGCCCGGCTTTACAGGAAGAACTTCATAATTATCAACAAGCACACCCAGAAGACTGAGTGGGCTTGTTTTTTTACGTTAAACGCCTTATAAACGAACATTTGGTTATAAAATAATAAAAAAGTACGTGAATTGAACGGATTATGCTATACTGACGATGAAAATGACCGAAGGGGGTGACGGGTGGAAATTCACCCGGATACTATGGAAATCGTCATCAAAGAAAAATTGGTTTCAGAAACTGATTTAGCTAAAAAAGTGAGTGAACTCGCAATCGAGATTGAACGGGATGCGGCCGGGCGTCAAATTGTCCTTGTCGTCGTGTTGAAAGGGTCGATGGTTTTTGCAGCGGACTTGATGCGGCAAATTAAAGGAAGTGTTCAAATCGATACCGTTGCCTGTTCATCATATGGTGCGAAGACGGTCTCTTCTGGACGCGTTCAATTGAAAAAAGATTTAGACCTGGATGTCGAAGGGAAGTATGTTGTTGTTGTCGAGGACATTATTGATACGGGACATACACTGAGCTTTTTGTGCGAGCATATGAAATTGCATAAGCCGGGTGTCTTAAAGATTTGTACGTTACTTGATAAACCTGCGCGTCGTGAAGTCGAGTTGACGGCAGATTATGTTGGATTTGAGATTCCGGATTACTTCGTCGTCGGCTATGGCATTGATTGTGCAGAAGAGTATCGCAATTTGCCGTACATTGGTTGGGTCGAGACAGAATAAAAAACCGTCAGCAGACACGAGTCGCTGACGGTCGAACGATAGAAGGGGGCTGCGTTTAGCAGCTCTCTCTTTTTAATATTAAAAAGCACGTTTTTTCTTTTTACCTTTTTTACCTTCGATGACGGTCAAATTAGGACCTTTCGACCGATCGCGAAGTGGGCGTACTTTGTTCGAAGTCGAAGATTTCGTCGCCGTTTTGATTTGTTTTTTCTTAAAATCTGTTCGACGCGGACCTTGATCTCGTTTACCGTGCAATTTTTTCGATTGCGCGACTGATTTTCGATATTGTGCGTTTCCGCCGCTTGCAGCGCCGCTATTGCGCGTCATGAACTTAAAGATCAAGAAAATGATTCCCGCCACAACTGCAACGAACAGTAATTGTGAAAACAGACCGCCAGGATCATTGATAAGCTTATATCCAAAGCCGACGAAAGCAAACAGTAACACGATAAGTGCGAATGTAGAGCCGATCCGTTGTCTAATCATATTATCACCCCTGTTATCGATTAACCCAGTGCATTCTCATGTATGTTATCTTCCTGTTTTTCGAGTGCTTCAAACGCATAAATCGCAACCTCAATCTGTGAATCGTCTGGTTCTTTTGTCGTCAAGTACTGTAACCATAGGCCTGGCAAGGCGATGACACGTAATCCCTTGATATTTTGGGCTTTATTTGTTAATTGAAGAACTTCAAAAGACAGACCGATGACAACGGGAAGTAAAGCGATTCGGAAGGCGAGTCGAACCCATAATGGATCGGTCGGGACGATTAAATAAACGAAGAAACCGACGATGACTGTGAAGATCAGGAAGCTTGAACCGCAACGATAATGGAGGCGGCTACTTCTTCTGACGTTTTCGACGGTCAGTGGATGACCGGATTCGACACAATTGATGACTTTATGTTCCGCCCCGTGGTATTGAAACAATCGTTTGACGAGTGGTGTCAATGAAATCAAGTACAAATATCCAAACAGTAGGGTCAGCTTAATCAACGCCTCGATGACGTTTTGGACGAAGTGGCCGGATAATGCTGGGAAAGAACTGAATAGTGAGGCTAAGAATGCCGGCAACAGCGTAAACAGTAACTTTCCGAAAAAGAATGATAAAACGCCAAGTAAAGCGACGCCGAGCCATTTTGTCAATTGCCCTTGATTCGCTTCTTCGGGTTCTTCCTCTCCGGGATTAACGCCGTAACGATCACTTGCGAAGTTCATGTGGCTTGCTCCATTCGCAGATGATTCGACAAGAGCGAACAGTCCGCGGAGAAGCGGGATTCGTTTACCAATCGCAATCCGTGGACGAATCGGCTTTTTCTGTTCAAATGTCTCAATCGTCGCATCATTTCGACGAATTGCAGAAACAGCATGTGTCGCATTTTGGAACATTACGCCTTCGACGATGGCTTGTCCACCGACGGGAGCTTTTGCGGTTTTCATATTTAAACGCATCCTATCTCAAATAAAATATCGTGTATCGTCAGTTTACTAGATTCTATTCAAAAAAACTATGGGGGACTGCTTGATGACGGGTGAATCTTTAGGAGACGGAAAACGTCTTATGATACAATCAGAAGGACGAATGGAGGTGATGATGTGCGCGTATTGGTTTTAAATGGACCGAATTTGAATTTACTTGGAACGCGTGAGCCGGAAACATACGGTGCAAAGACGTTGAATGATTTAGAAACGTTGATGATGGAACGTTTTCCGGAAGTTGAGTTTACGTTTGAACAATCGAACCATGAAGGAACGCTGATTGATTCTCTACATGCAGCGCGGGGGTATGATGGCATTGTGTTGAATGCAGCTGCATACACACATACGAGTATCGCCTTACGTGACGCGATCGCAGCGATTGAAGTGCCGACAATCGAAGTGCACCTATCGAATGTTCATGCGCGAGAAGAGTTTCGACATCGCTCACTCATCGCACCGGTCTGTCGTGGTGTCATCAGTGGACTTGGGATGACGGGGTATATACTCGCTACTGAAGCGTTACTTCATCCGGACGCTACATAACTTAAAGGGGGAAACAGACATGCAACATCGTATTGAAGCATTACAATCCGCTTTAAAAGAACGTGACTTACCAGGACTTATCGTGACGAAGTCAGAAAATATTCGCTACATTTCAGGATTCACCGGTTCAAGTGGCGCGTGTCTCGTTACGGCAGAACATGCTTATTTCGTGACGGATTTCCGCTATACGGAGCAAGCTGCTGATCAAGTCAAAGGAATGGAAATCGTTCAAATCGATCGGTCGATTCCGGCGACGATGGGTGAACTCATCGCAGGCGCACGCGTGCGAGCGGTTGGGGTCGAAAAAGATACGATGACACTTGGTTTATTCGAAGCATATGATGAAGCTTCTGCAATCGAACTGATTCCAACGACCGGAATCGTCGAAAACCTACGCTTGATTAAGGATTCATCAGAGATTAAGATGGTTAAGGAAGCGGTAAAACTAGCAGACGCTACCTTTGAACACATTTTGACGTACATCCAGCCGGGGAAAACAGAACTCGAAGTGTCGAACGAACTCGAATTCTTCATGCGTAAGCATGGAGCGACGTCGTCTTCATTCGATACGATTGTCGCATCTGGTTACCGCTCAGCGTTACCGCACGGTGTCGCGAGCCAAAAAGTGATTGAAACGGGTGAGCTCGTAACACTCGACTTTGGTGCATTGTTGAACGGTTACGTCTCTGACATTACGCGAACGATTGCGGTCGGTCCAATTAATTCCGAGTTACAAAAAATCTACGATACGGTCTTACAAGCACAACTTGCGGGTGTAGACGGACTTCGTCCAGGGATTACTGGAATCGAAGCAGACGCGTTAACACGTGACATCATCAAAGAAGCTGGTTATGGCGAATACTTCGGTCACTCGACTGGTCACGGCATTGGTCTTGAGGTGCATGAAGGACCGGGACTTTCGTTCCGTTCGGAAACGAAGCTCGAACCAGGGATGATCGTGACAGTCGAACCAGGAATCTATGTGCCACAAGTTGGTGGATGCCGAATTGAGGATGATGTCTTGATTACCGAATCAGGGCGCGAAATTCTTTCGTCTTCATCGAAAGAACTCATTACACTCTAAGTAAGATGAACATTTAGGAGGAACCAGTATGGTATCAGTAAACGATTTAAAAACAGGCTTGACGATTAAAACTTCAGACGGAATGATTTGGCAAGTCCTTGAGTTCCAACACGTAAAACCTGGTAAAGGTGCAGCATTCGTGCGGACAAAAATGCGTAACATCCGTAACGGGAACATCCAAGAGATGACATTCCGTGGTGGCGAGCGCGTCGAACGTGCCCACATCGAGCGTAACAAAATGCAATACCTCTACCCAATGGGTGAAACGTATGTCTTCATGGACACGGAGTCGTATGAGCAGCTTGAATTGACGACAGCACAAGTTGAAGCAGCACTTCCATATCTCCTTGAGAACATGGAAGTTCAAATCGCAGTCTACAACGGCGAAATCCTCGGACTCGAACTTCCGAACACGATCGTTATGACGATTGTTGAAGCAGAGCCAGGCGTCAAAGGCGATACAGCTTCTAACGTCAAGAAAAATGCGACAGTTGAAACGGGTCACATCATCCATGTGCCGCTTTTCATCGAAGCAGGAGAAAAAGTAACAGTTGATACGCGGACAGGTGATTTCACAGGACGCTACAACGGATAATACAGATATGCCAATGCCCCTTCGTACTCGTTTCCGAGTCAAGGGGTATTTTTTCACTCGCCGGCACTTGCATCCTCTGGTATGACCAGTTAAACTTAATATTTGAGTAGGCATTAGCACCTGGTATAATATTAAGAATGAATGTTTAGATGGGGGATGGAAAGAAGATGAAAATCGATCAGTTGAAACAAGTGTTAGAAATGCTTGATCAATCAAACGTAAATGAACTTTCTCTAGAAACAGACACGTATAAATTAAAGCTTAAAAAACAAGGGGACGGTGTCGTAGTATCTCAGCACGACGCGGTCGCAGCGGCACCTGTCCAGCAAAAAGTAGTGGAAACAGCACAAAAGCCGGCCGTTGTACCTGAAGTCATGGAAGAGAAGGATGATACGGTCACAATTAACGCGCTAATGGTCGGTACGTTTTATTCACGTGCAAATCCTGAAAAACCTGCTTTCGTCAAAGTCGGCGATCAAATCGAAGTGGGTCAAGTCGTCTGCATTTTAGAAGCGATGAAACTATTCAATAACTTAAATTCGGAAATTGCCGGAACTGTCGTCGAAATTCTCGTCGCAGATGGAGACCTTGTTGAATTTGGTCAGCCACTCTTCCGGATTCGTCCTTGAGCGGGGTGATGGGAATGGAAAAACTACTAATCGCGAACCGTGGAGAAATCGCCGTTCGGATTATTCGTGCGGCTAAGGAACTTGGGATCCAGACGGTTGCTGTCTATTCGACAGCGGATCGAGAAGCACTTCATGTCCGAATGGCAGACGAAGCATATTGCATCGGCGATGTCAGTTCGACGTCTTCTTATTTGAATGTGACGAATATTCTCGCCGTTGCGACAAATCGAAACGTAACGATGATTCACCCGGGATACGGATTCCTGGCTGAAAACGTTGACTTCGCGGAGATGTGTGAAGCATGTGGTATTCAATTCGTCGGTCCGACGTCGCAAGCGATTCGCCAGATGGGCATTAAAGATGTCGCGAAAAAAACGATGATTGAATGTGGTGTCCCGGTCGTGCCGGGCTCTGACGGAACGGTGACGGATCAAGAAGCAATTGGTCTCGCTGAAGAAATCGGTTATCCGGTCATCATTAAAGCGACGGCAGGTGGCGGAGGGCGCGGGATTCGTGTTGCCCGGACAAAACAAGAACTGATTGATGGACTGGAAGAAACACGTCGCGAGGCAAAACAAGCATTTGGCAATAGCGATGTTTATTTAGAGCGTTTCATCGAAGAATTCCGTCACGTCGAAGTTCAAGTGCTTGCCGATCGACATGGGAACGTCATTCACCTCGGAGAACGAGATTGTACGGTGCAACGGCGGATGCAGAAGTTGATTGAAGAAGCTCCTTCGCCAGCCGTCAGCGCAGCGACACGGTTGAAAATGGGAGAAGCAGCTGTCAAAGCGGCAAAAGCCATCAACTATACGGGTGCCGGAACAATCGAATTCATTTTTGTCGAAGAAACAGAAGAATTTTTCTTTATGGAAATGAATACTCGGATTCAAGTCGAGCATCCGGTGACAGAAATGATTACAGGATTTGATCTTGTTCAAGCACAACTCCAAGTCGCGCTCGACCACCCGTTAGCAGTTCAACAAGAGGATATCGAGTTCCGTGGGCATTCAATCGAGTGCCGGATTAACGCAGAAGATCCAGATCACGATTTCCGACCACATGCGGGTCGCGTCACACAATACGTCGCGCCAGGTGGTATGGGTGTCCGAATCGATAGTGCCGTTTATCCAGGTTACATGATTCCTCCGTACTATGACTCGATGGTTGCGAAATTGATTGTCCATGCAGAGACGCGCGAGGAAGCTTGTGCGAAAATGGAGCGTGCTTTGGCTGAATTTTGGATTGAGGGTGTCAAAACGACAATTCCGTTCCATCAAAAGGTCTTACAGCACCCTGTATTCCGCCGGGGAACCTTCACGACGAAGTTTGCGGAACGTGAGTTAAAAGCAGCAATCGTAAAATGAACGATGACGGGAGTCGATGGATTTTACTCCCGTCTTTTTGGCGTTCACTATGTTTTTTAAAAGGGGAATGTGCTAAACTAATTGATTGAGAACGACAAAAAAAGGAGCACGTGAAATCATGATGAAACGACACATGGCACGCGAACTCGCAGTACAATCTTTGTTCCAAATGGAACTTTCTGACTTGTCTGCACAAGAGGCCATTGAATTCGCAGTAGAAGGCAAAGAATATGATACATTTGTAGAGCAATTAGTAGTTGGTGTAGAGACGAACAAGGATGAGATTGATCAACATTTACGGGCAGCGCTCGTCAACTGGTCATTTGAGCGTCTTGGTAACATCGAACGGACGATTCTTCGTCTTGCCGTCTATGAATTGATGTTCGAACCGAAAATTCCAATCCGCGTTACAATCAACGAAGCAATCGAATTAACAAAAGCGTTCGCAGACGAAGAAGCAACGAAAATCGTCAATGGTGTGCTTGGTAAGGTCGCACAACAAGCAGTCAAAGAAAATTCATAAGTAGATAAAGATAACCTTTTTCAAGGTGCAGAGTGAAACGAATTTTTTGGGGGAGTGGACAAATCATGGCAGTAGTAATCGATGGGAAAGAAATCGCAAAATCGTATCGTTTGAAGCTGAAAGAAGAAGTCGCACGTCTGAAAGAACAACGTATTCAACCGAAATTGACCGTTGTATTAATCGGTGAAGACCCAGCAAGCCAATCGTATGTCCGCGGGAAAGAAAAAGCGGCACAAGAAATTGGCATGGAGTCGGATTTGATTCGTTTACCGGCAGAAACATCAGAATCGGAGTTACTCCAGTTGATTGAACGACTAAACGCAGACGCGAGTGTCCACGGAATTCTCGTTCAACTGCCGCTGCCGGAACAAATCGACGAGAGTAAAGTCATCTTCGCTATTTCACCGGACAAAGACGTCGATGGGTTCCATCCGGTCTCAGTCGGGAAAATGATGATCGGTGAACCAACGTTCTTACCATGTACCCCAAATGGAATTCTGCACCTCGTCAAAGAAATGAATGTTCCGATCCAAGGCAGCCACGTCGTCGTCGTCGGTCGGAGTCAAATCGTCGGCAAACCGGTCGGGATGTTATTTTTAAATGAATCCGCGACAGTCAGCTACTGCCACTCGAAGACGGCAAACCTTTCTGAGGTGACGCGTCAAGCGGATATCTTGATTGTCGCTGTTGGTGTCCCAAAATTGATTACGGCAGATATGGTCAAGCCGGATGCTGTCGTCATCGATGTCGGTGTCAACCGTGTTGATGGTAAACTTGTCGGGGACGTCGAATTTGATTCGGTCAAAGAGGTCGCCTCGATGATCACACCCGTTCCTGGCGGTGTCGGTCCGATGACGATCACGATGTTGCTCCATAATACAATCGAGGCAGCACGATGAATGACCCACTTCAAGTTTCCGAGCTCGTTGGGTATGTGAAACGTGAACTTGAAAGTGATTCGCTGTTACAGCAAGTGCAGGTGGTGGGAGAAGTGTCGAACTTTAAACGACACTCTTCCGGTCACCTTTATTTTACGTTGAAGGACGACCAGTCACGGATGAAGGCGGTCATGTTCGCACGTGACGCAAGTCGCCTGAAATCACCGATCAAAGACGGGATGCGTGTCGTCATGACGGCGCGGTTATCCGTGTATCTCGCTTCCGGCGAGATGCAACTCTACGTCGAGCGGATGACGGAAGATGGCGTCGGCGCCCTGTATGAAGCTTTCGTCCGTTTGAAAGAACAACTCGAAGAACGTGGGTGGTTCGATCCAGCGTTAAAAAAAGTGCTCCCAGCATTTCCGCAACGTGTCGGAATCATCACATCACCAAAAGGTGCGGCACTTCACGATATCGCGACGACACTACGGAGACGGTATCCGCAAGCGGCAATCGTCTTCGCGCCAGTGCTCGTTCAAGGGAAAGAGGCGGCACCGCAAATTACTCGTGCCATCGAACAGATGAATGCGCGTCAGGCGTGTGACGTGTTAATCATTGGTCGCGGTGGCGGCTCGATCGAAGAACTTTGGGCGTTCAATGAAATGAACGTCGTGACGGCGATTTATGAGTCGCAGATCCCGATTGTTTCTGCAGTCGGTCATGAAACGGACTTTACCATCAGTGATTTCGTCGCGGATGTCCGGGCAGCGACACCGACTGCTGCAGCCGAACTCGTAACACCAGAGGCGGCCGAACTGGAAAAACGAGTCGGTGAACTGAGTCGACGTTTGACACGAAACTATGACTATTTCGTCAAGAGCCGACGGGAACAAGTGACCCGGCTTGCGATGAGTTATGGATTAAAGTCTCCCCGCATTTTGCTTGGATTAAAACAGGAGCGCCTTGACCGGGCCGATATGAACTTGAATCGAATCGGAAAACAACTCATTTTAACGAAACAGCAAGGCGTGTTGGACCTATCGAACCGTTTAGCACGGATTCCGGTTCGGGAGCGTCTTGAAGAACAGTCGCGTGAAGTTGAGCGGATGCGTAAACAGTTGGAACGGATTCGCCCGTACATGAAGATGAAGCATGAGCGATTGCACCAAATGGTGGCACGCCTTGACTCGGTTAGTCCGACCCGTGTCTTATTACGTGGTTATACGTATGTCGAACAAAACGGAGAGGTCGTTCGATCGGTAAAACAAGTGACGGATGACGCCTTCCGGATTCAGTTTCATGACGGAAGTATTCTAGCGAAACGAGAGGATGAGTGAGATGGACACGGAACAATCATTTGAAGCGGCGTTAGAACGCTTAGAAGAAATCGTCGAATTGCTTGAAGAAGGGGAAGCCCCACTTGAGCAAGCGATGACGTTGTATGAGGAAGGTGTAAAACTGACTGCTCTTTGCCAGGGGAAACTATCGACAGCTGAAAAGAAACTCGATTTAATCTTGGAACAAGATGGAACGTTACGTGAAAAAGGGGGAGCACAATGATTGCCTTGATGGAATGGAAAGCTCAAGTCGAGCGTGCGCTCGAATCATTTATGACCCGACTCGATGCACCAGAACAATTACGTGCTTCGATGCGCTATTCACTCGATGCTGGAGGAAAGCGTGTCCGCCCGGCGTTGATTTATGCTGTCCTTGATGCATACGGTGTCTCGCGGACAAAAGGGGACGCGACGGCAGCAGCGCTTGAGATGATTCATACATATTCTTTAATCCATGACGATTTACCAGCAATGGACGATGATGACATGCGTCGTGGGCGTAAGACGAACCATATCGAGTTTGACGAAGCAACAGCGATTTTAGCAGGCGATGCGTTGTTGACGAATGCCTTTACCTGTTTACTCGAGACGGACGCGTCGGCAGACATCAAGGTTCAGTTGCTCGAGCGTCTCGCCATGGCAGCTGGAGCGGCCGGGATGGTCGGTGGACAGCTTGACGATATGCTCGGTGAACGTGGTGGCATTGATGACGTCGAGGCTCTTGAATCGATTCATCGGCGCAAGACGGGGGCATTACTCGTGTTTGCTGTTGAGGCAGGAGGAATTCTTGCTGGAGCAAACGAAGATGATGTAGTCCACTTACAACGTTACGGACGTCATCTTGGAATCGCCTTCCAAATTCAAGATGATATTTTAGATGTAACGGGAGATGCTGAAAAGATTGGTAAGCCGGTCGGGAGTGACGAAGGAAACGACAAAGCGACCTATCCGAAACTACTTGGTCTAGAGGGTGCGAAGACGGCTCTTGCGGCACAAGTACAAGCTGCTGAGGAAGCGATTGATGCGTTATCGGTCGAAGCGACGACACTTAAGGACTTGCTCGACTTCGTCGTCAAGCGTGACCATTGAGATCGACGACGCCTGGCGTCGTCTTTTTTATGTGCCAGTTATGTGGCGTTCATTAGATTGTTCTAGTACAATGTAGGGTACAAACGATATAAGAATGTAAGGAAAAGAGGCGGTAAGGTATGAAGTTGACAGAAATACAGGATCCGTCATTTTTAAAGCGTATGTCAGTCTCAGAACTCGATGTGTTCGCAGGCGACATCCGACGCTTTTTGATTGAAGAATTGGCTACGACGGGTGGTCACTTAGCACCGAATCTAGGTGTCGTCGAATTGACATTAGCACTTCACCGAGAATTTGATAGTCCGAACGATAAATTTGTTTGGGATGTCGGTCACCAGGCATACGTGCATAAAATCTTGACGGGACGTGCGGGACAGTTTGATACGTTACGCAAACACAAAGGATTATGCGGATTCCCGAAACGAAATGAAAGCATTCATGACGTTTGGGAAACTGGGCATAGTTCGACCTCGTTGTCGGCAGCGATGGGTATTGCCGTCTCAAACGAGTTAAAAGGAAATGACGACCGCGCGATTGCGATCATCGGAGATGGTGCATTGACTGGTGGAATGGCACTTGAAGCTTTAAACCACATCGGTGCGGAACAACAAAATGTCATCGTCATCCTTAATGATAACGAGATGTCGATTGCACCGAACGTCGGTGCGATGCATCAGATGTTAGGTCGTATTCGTTCTTCACGTAAAGTCCGTTATGCGCAAGATGAACTTGAGACATTAATCAAGAAAATCCCGCTGATCGGTGGAAGTCTTGAAAAAGGTAGTGAAAAACTAAAAGAAGCCGTCAAAGGCGCACTTGTTCCAGGAATGTTCTTTGAAGAACTCGGTTTTAACTACTACGGTCCAGTCGATGGACATGACTTGACGGATTTGATTGAACAGTTGAATTACGTCAAAAAAGAGCAAGGGCCTGTCCTGCTTCATGTCATCACGAAAAAAGGAAAAGGGTATCGCCCAGCTGAATATGATGGAGTTGGAACCTGGCACGGTCTCGGACCATACAAGATGGAGTCTGGTGAAGTCATCAAAGGTAAATCGAAAGCGCCGAGTTATTCATTCACGGTCGCGAATACGTTGACGAAGATGGCACGAGATGATGAAAAATTAACATTGATTACACCGGCAATGAGCGTCGGTTCAAAACTCGATTGCTTTGAGAAGGAGTTCCCAAACCGAATGTTTGATGTCGGGATTGCGGAACAACATGCCGTCACGTTCGCGGCGGGTCAAGCGACGCAAGGGATGAAACCCGTCGTTTCCATTTATTCGACCTTCTTCCAGCGAGCTTACGATCAACTTGTCCACGATGTCGCGCGTCAAAATCTTGACGTGACGTTTACGATTGACCGGTCAGGTCTTGTCGGAGCAGACGGAGAAACACACCAAGGCGTCTTCGATATCGCGTTCATGCGCCACGTTCCGAATATCCGGATCGTCATGGCGAAAGACGAGAACGAACTGCAACATTTACTTTATTCGGCTGTGAAGTATGAAGGACCAATTGCTGTCCGTTTCCCAAGAGGGGAAGGAATCGGTGTAACGATGGATGAGACGTTACACGAAATTTCGCTCGATACATGGGAAGTCGAACGTGAAGGAACGGATGTTGCAATCATGGCATTCGGACCACAAGTCCAAGATGCGTTGAAAATCGCAGATCTGCTCGAGGGAGAACTGTCTGTTCGTGTCATCAATGCGCGGACAATCAAGCCACTCGACGGGAAGATGTTGGATGCACTGTATGCGGAAGGTATTCCACTCGTCACGCTGGAGGAAGCAGTCTTAAAAGGCGGCTTCGGTTCTGCAGTTCTTGAACATGCGAATGAGCAGGAAGCGTTCCCGCGCGTCAAACGATTCGGTATTCCAGATTGGTATATCGAGCACGGTGGCGTCAACGAGCTACTTGAAGAAATCGGATTATTGCCTGGACAAATCGCGGAAGAAGTACGTGCTTTTGTCAATCAAGGAAAGAAACAGAGTGTGTAACGATTAATGGAAAATGTTAAAAAAATCCGCCTCGACGTGTTACTCGTCGAGCGCGGTTTATGCGAAACACGTGAAAAAGCGAAGCGGACGATCATGGCCGGGCTCGTCTTCAGTGGAACGGAACGATTAGAGAAGGCAGGAGAAAAAGTGAAGTCCGACATCGACTTGGCCGTTAAAGGACAAGTGATGCCATACGTCGGGCGCGGTGGTTTTAAGATGGAGAAGGCACTTGAGGTCTTTGACATCGACGTGACGGACCGGACAGGGCTCGATATCGGTTCATCAACAGGTGGTTTTACGGACTGTGCCCTTCAAAATGGTGCGGCACATATGTACGCCCTTGATGTTGGATCAAATCAACTCGATTGGAAACTTCGGTCAGATCCTCGTGTGACGGCGATGGAGAAAACGAATTTCCGTCATGCGACACGAGACATGTTTCCCGTTCAGCCAAGTTTCGCGACAATCGATGTCTCCTTTATTTCACTTCGTCTCATCATTCCACCACTGAAAACGATTTTAGCTGAGGAGGGCGACGTCATTGCCCTCGTCAAACCACAGTTTGAAGCGGGACGGGACGATGTCGGGAAAAAAGGAATCGTTCGGGATGAACGTGTTCACGGACGAGTTCTTGATGAGATGGTCGAATTCTTCATTCGTGAAGGGTTCCATGTGAAGCAACTTGATTTTTCACCGATTACAGGTGGTGAAGGAAATATCGAGTTTCTCTTACATGCGCAGCTGACAACACCCGGCATGGAAACAATCGTTGACCCAGCGGATACGGTTCGTCTGGCACATCAAGCGTTGTAAAAAAAGAAAACTATCATGGAAGCAGACTTCGTCATGTTGGAGTCTGCTTCTTTTTTCGACCCGTACGAAAAATGGCAAACGTGGACTTTTCATGATTTATTGGATTACAATAGTAACAGCGAAGAATATAGCGAGGTGCAAGGATGACAAAGGGGCAACGGTTGATTAAGATTCGGGAAATCATTACGCAATCTGAAATCGAGACTCAAGATGAATTGGTCGAAGAACTTCGGAATGCTGGATACAAAGTGACGCAAGCGACTGTATCGCGAGACATTAAGGAGCTACATCTTGTAAAGGTGCCGTTAAACGATGGCCGTTATAAGTATAGTTTGCCTGCCGATCAGCGTTTTAATCCATTAGGGAAATTACGCCGTTTACTAGGTGATAGCTTTATTTCGATTGATTTTGCTCAAAATTTGATTGTCATGCATGTCTTACCGGGTAACGCCAATGCAATCGGTGTCCTACTCGATCACTTAGGCTGGTCGGAACTGCTCGGGACGGTTTGTGGCGATGATACGATTTTAATGATTGCTCGAAGTGAAGATACAGCAAAAGAAGTGACGGAACGAATTTTAGGGATGCTTTAAGGAGTTGACAAGATGTTAGCTGAATTATCGATCAAACAATTCGCGATCATTGACCAGCTGCAGATTCATTTCAAAAAAGGAATGACTGTCTTGACTGGAGAAACGGGTGCTGGTAAATCCATCGTCCTCGATGCAATCGGTTTATTGATTGGCGGACGGGGTTCTGCTGAATTTGTTCGTTACGGCGAAGATAAGGCGGAACTCGAAGGACTGTTCATGATTGAGGACGGGCATATGGTCTACACATTAGCTGAGGAATATGGCATCGACGTCGAAGATGGATCCATCATTTTACGCCGAGACTTATTTGCTTCTGGTAAAAGTGTTTGTCGTGTCAATAATAAGCTCGTCACGCTGACGATTTTACGTGAGTTCGGTCGTGTGCTCGTGGACCTCCATGGTCAACATGAACACCAACACTTGATGGAAAATATGTACCACCAATCGATTCTTGATGATTTTGGTCATGAGACGATTTCCTCGCGTCTGCACGAGTATCAAAAAAAGTTCGGGCTGTACGAGGAAAAACGGATGGCATTACAATCACTGGCACAGAGTGAGCAGGAACTTGCACAACGGATTGATTTATTATCATTTCAGACAGAAGAAATCACGAGTGCGAACCTTCGTCAAGGAGAAGAAGATGAACTGTTGAGTGAACGGAACCGACTCGCGAACTTCGAAAAGTTGCACGATTCGTTAAAAGCCGCCTACGATGCGCTTCATGATGAAATGCGCGGGATTGATTCAGTTGGGGATGCGATGCGGGAGCTGCAACAAGCATCGAGCATCGATGATCAGTTCGCGAATCAAAGTGATGCCATCGCGAGCGCTTTTTACGGTCTTGAAGAAGTCGGGTACGCGATTCGTGATCAACTTGAGACATTAGAGTTTGATTCGAACCGGTTAGACGAAATTGAACAGCGTTTATCTGTTTTCCAACAGCTGAAGCGGAAATATGGTGCGACAATCGAGGAAGTCATCGCCTATGGTGAAAAAATTGGGATTGAGCTTGATACGATGACGAATCGTGATGAACGCATTGAAAAGCTAAAGGCAGAAGTCGAGTTGCTTGAAAGTGAGCTGTTTGAGATTGGCAATAAGCTATCGAAGGCACGCCGAAAAGCGGCACAGTTGCTTGGCGAGGCGATTCATTTAGAACTGCGTGAACTCTACATGGAAAAAGCACGGTTCGAAATTCGGTTCATGCAAGATGGAAAAACGCCGGCCTTACGAAAAAATGGAATCGATCAAATTGAATTTTATATCATGACCAATGCGGGTGAACCGTTTAAATCGCTCGGGAAAGTCGCTTCCGGAGGGGAGCTATCTCGGATCATGCTCGGACTCAAGTCAATCTTCTCGCGTTCGCTCGGCGTCGCATCAATTATTTTTGATGAAGTCGATACGGGGGTATCGGGACGGGTCGCGCAAGCAATGGCGGAGAAAATCTATCGTTTATCGATTGAAGGACAAGTGCTCTGTATTACACACTTGCCGCAAGTCGCCTCGATGGCGGATCAGCATCTCTATATTCGTAAAGTCGAAGAGACGGACCGGACGACGACACAGGTCAACGTCTTGACGGAAGCAGACCGTGGAAATGAGCTTGGACGGATGATTTCCGGAACACATATGACGGACTTGACGCTTCGTCATGCGGAAGAATTGATGGACCAAGCAATGAGTATGAAGGAATCGCTTAAAAATGGGGTGTAAGGATTGATTAGAGTCGGGATCGCAGATGACAACCGAGAGATGGTCGAATTGATTCGCCAGCATCTCGCTACTCAAGAGGATATGGAAGTCGTATGTGTCGCATATGATGGGGAGAAGTGTCTTGAGAAATTAAAAGAAGTCGAGACCGATGTGTTGTTGCTAGACATCATCATGCCGCACCTGGATGGATTAGGGGTCCTCGAAGAATTGATGAAACAAAAAAATAATCCGGCTGTCATCATGTTGAGTGCCTTCGGTAAAGATGAGGTATCACAACAGGCAGTGACGTTAGGTGCTGCTTATTTCTTGCTGAAACCGTTCAGCATGAATCAGTTAGTCAACAAAATTCGCCTTGTGACGAACAATAATCCAACGATTCAACCGGAAACGATGGATTCGAAAATAGCGACCGTTTTACGAGAAGTCGGGATTGCGCCGCATATTAAAGGATTTACTTATTTAAAAGATGCGGTTGGGCTCGTTTTAGAACGTGAAGAGCTGCTCGGATTAATCACAAAAGAGTTATATCCGACGATTGCCCGCACCCATAAAACGACATCTTCCCGTGTGGAACGGGCGATGCGCCATGCCATCAAATCGGCCTGGAAAGAAGGGATGAGTGATCATACCCTGTTCACAGGCCGGATTGAACAAGAAAAGAGTCCGAAAAATTCCGAGTTCATCTCGTACGTCTCAAATTATATGAAACCGTCTTGAAATTGACCACTCGATCCGTGAGATCGAGTGGTCTTTACTGTGGATCAAAATGATTTTTGCTAGAAAGAGTACCTTGTAAAGCTGATAGCTCGTCCGTGAGAACGAAGAGGGGGAGATGTGAGAGGCGCGAGTGACGAAGTAATAAAAGAAATTATTTATATTTATTAGAATATTCAATAAAAAAACATTGCATAAACTGAAATGTTTGTTATAATAAAGGTACCAAATCATTTGGAAAGACGTCAGATGAACGTCGAGTCGAATCGGTTTCCGGAGAACCCATTCTACAAGCCTCATCTCAGGACGCTACCTGTAAATAGCTCAAGAATGATGGACAACATTCTCTTGATAGATGTTTTATCAAGACCTTTCGTATCATTTCTAGATGAGAATCTCGAAGTGATAGGGACTTCCATGATTTCAAAGCAAGGGGAAAGTGGAAGGTAACGTAAATGTCCGAGATACAAGTACAGTTCGTGAAAAGGAGTGTTGTCTAGCAGTGATTGTTAGCAACCGAAAGTGTTACTGCTCGAAGCGGATGACATTAAGCTTCACCTAGGTCCAAGTACAGTCAGATAATGGAGTAGTATCACCATTCTATCGATCGCTCGATAGCCAGATCTGATTTCTTTCAACCTCTTCATTAAGAGGACAACCTATGGTATTGAAGTACACGAATAGTTCTACTATGAGAGGAGTTCATCCGTACGTGAATCCAACTTTATATGAGTAAAAGGTCCCGCGCTTGAAATGAGTTCAAGAGATGGGGACCTTTTTCTGTGTTCACTTTTTTTGATACCGTTCGGAGACTTTTCCACGTTTCTTATCACGATAAAAAACATACCCTGCGACAAAACCAATCCCACCCATCGCTAAGGCGAGTCCGACAACCCCCTGTAAAACATATACATAGGCCGAGTCCCCAAGGTATGCAAACGGGAACTGGGCAATTAAAAAGACACTGTCACGCATAAGTTTGATTCCGATGGCTCCAATGATGCCAGGAATCAATAAAGTTAGTAGTCCGATGATTCGCATAGAAGTGACCCCTTTCCAAGCGTATTGTATCAAAAATCAGGTAAGACTGCGAATCGGGTTTGCCCTCTTGTTTTATTATAGGTAGGATAAAGATGTAAGCAGTTTCAAAGGGGGAATAACGATGCACCATCTTCTGATTGTTGGTGCCGGACAAGGCGGGACGGAAGTGCTACATGCCTTCCAACGTTCACCGCTCTTGACGGTCATCGGAGTCGTTGATTCAAATGAACAAGCACCAGGTCTTCAGCTGGCAAGACGCGGAGAAATTCGTGTTGAGACATCTTGGACGGCCTTTGAAGGAACGACGGTCGACTTCATCATCGATGCGACGGGAAAACGTGGCGTATTCGAACAGTTGATTCAATTCTTTCCCGAAGCAGCCGTTCTGCCGGGGGAATTCGTACGTGTTCTGATTGAACGGCTGACGGAAAAAGAACGAATGCTTGAAGCCATCATCCATTGTACAAGTGAGGCAATTTCGGTTGCCGATCAAGACGGTCAAACGATGTTAATCAATCCGGCCTATACACGAATGACGGGGTACAGTGGACAGGACGTCATCGGTAAACCAGCAAGCGCTGACATCGGGATGCAGGAGTCGGTTCACCTGCGCGTCCTTGAGACGGGTGAAAGTGTTCGTGATGCGCGGATGAAGATTGGTCACGATCGACGTGATATCATCGTCAATGCGGAACCGGTCGTCGTGGATGGGCAAGTTCGGGGGTCGGTTGGTGTCATTCGTGATATTTCTGAAATGAAGGCGCTCGCGAAAGAATTGAAGGCGGCACGTCAAAAAATTCGGACACTCGAGGCGAAATATACCTTTGACGATATCATCGCTGAAAGTGAAGCGATGCGTTTCGTCGTCGATCAAGCAAAGCTTGCTGCAACGATGCCGGTTAATGTCTTGATTCGGGGAGAGTCAGGAACAGGCAAAGAATTGTTTGCGCATGCGATTCACGCTGCGAGTGAGCGGCGATACGAACAGCTTGTCCGTGTTAACTGTGCAGCAATCGCTCCAAGTCTGTTAGAGAGTGAGCTGTTTGGTTATGAAGAAGGAGCGTTCTCGGGAGCGCGCCGTGGTGGAAAGCGTGGTTATTTTGAAGAGGCGCATGGCGGATCACTTTTTCTTGATGAAATTGGAGAACTGCCGCTCGATGTACAAGTGAAGTTATTACGGGTCTTACAAGAAAATGAAGTCGTTCGCGTCGGTGGGACGAAATCGGTACCGGTCGATGTAAGAATCATTGCAGCGACAAATGCGAACCTGGAGCAAAAAATCATTACCGGTGAGTTTCGCGAAGATCTTTACTACCGGATCAATCGACTTCCGATTCACATACCAGCCTTGCGTGAACGCCCGGATGATCTTTTGCCGCTATCAACGCACTTGCTACGGAAGTTAAATCAAAGTTATGGCCGGTCCGTCGCCCGGATTTCGGAAGATGCACTGGAAGTGATTCGAAAGCAGGAGTGGAAAGGAAATGTCCGTGAGCTTGAGAATGTCATCGGTCGTGCGTTGATCTTTACGGACAAGACGGAAGATGTTTTACGAAAAGGCCACCTCCAGCTCGATTATCCGGTCGCTAAAAAACAAGTTGAACGTCCTAAAAAAGAAATTAAGCATCTGTCTGACGAGATGTCTTATGTCGAGGAACGTTTGATTCGCGAAGCTCTCGAGGCTTTTGATGGCAATAAAACAGAAGCCGCAAAACAACTCGGCATTTCCTTGCGTGCTTTGTATTATAAAGTGGAGCGATTTAATATTTATCAATAATTTGCAGTTTTTTGCGTGCAACATATTGCATTAAATGCAATTAAATGCAAAATTAAGAAAGGGTTCATGCCGGAAAGATAGCGTTTTCATTATGGCACGAAAATTGCTATTAAATAATTGAATGACAGGTTAGGGGGAAACAAAGTGAAGTTTGATCAAATGCTAAAACAAGCTGCTCAGCTTGAGGATTCAATCGTTGCGATTGCTTCCGCGGATGACGAAGAAGTCATGGACGCCGTCGCACTTGCGATTGAACATGATTTAGCTCGCTTTCATTTATTTGGGGATGCGACCCGGATTCAACAGATGATCCATGCGCGTGGATTGTCAGAGTCGCAATTTGTGATCACACACACTGCGACTGCTCAAGAGGCAGCAGAACGTGCAGCTTACGCTGTACGTAAAGGGGATGCGAGCGTCTTGATGAAAGGACTTGTTCCGACAGCAACGTTCATGAAAGCCGTTCTGAACAAAGAGATGGGATTACGTTCGGGGAACGTCTTATCTCATGTCGCATTGTTTGAAGTAGCAGGTCGCGAATCGGCAATTGGTTTGACGGATGCTGCAATCCATATCGCACCGACGCTTGAAGATAAGGTCCACATCATTGAAAACGGGGTATCGGCACTTCGCGCAATCGGCTATATACTTCCGAAAGTAGCCGTCCTCGCAGCAGTCGAGGTCGTTAATCCGACAATGCAGGCGACGATCGACGCCGCCTTATTGACACAGATGAACCGCCGCGGTCAAATCAAGGATTGCCTTGTCGATGGACCACTCGCGCTTGATAACGCCGTCAATCTAGACGCAGCCAAACAAAAAGGACTGACAGGTGACGTTGCGGGGGCAGCAGATCTTCTTGTCGTGCCACAAATTGAAGTCGGGAACGTCATTTATAAATCACTGATGTATTTTGCACATGCTTCAGTCGCGGCCATTTTAGTTGGAGCGAAAGCACCCGTCGTATTGACAAGTCGGGCAGATACGGCAGAAGCGAAACTCTATTCATTAGCCTTTGCTTTACTTAATGCGCAACAAACGAAAAAAATCAAACAAACAATCTGAGGAGGAACTTAAAATGGTTGAAACAAATGTAGAAACACGCTTTAGTATCTTTGAAACAATGGAAATGGAAGATTATGAACAAGTCGTGTTCTGTCATGATAAAGTTTCGGGGTTAAAAGCCATCATCGCCATCCACGATACGACGCTCGGTCCAGCGCTTGGCGGTCTTCGTATGTGGAACTATGCATCTGACGAGGAAGCATTAGTTGATGCTCTTCGTTTATCAAAAGGGATGACGTATAAAAATGCAGCAGCGGGCCTCAACCTCGGTGGCGGGAAAGCCGTCATCATCGGTGATGCAAAAACTCAAAAATCAGAAGCATTATTCCGTGCGTTCGGCCGTTATGTCCAGTCATTGAACGGGCGTTACATCACAGCGGAGGATGTCAATACGACGGTCGCTGACATGGATTACATTCACATGGAAACAGATTTCGTGACAGGTGTCAGTCCAGCCTTCGGTTCAAGCGGAAACCCGTCACCGGTCACAGCGTACGGTGTTTACCGTGGGATGAAAGCAGCAGCCAAAGAAGTCTACGGAACAGATTCGCTTGGTGGAAAAACAATTGCCATCCAAGGTGTCGGGAACGTGGCATTCAATCTTTGCCGTCATCTCCATGAAGAAGGAGCAAAATTAATCGTCACGGACATCAATCAAGATGCCTTACGTCGTGCGGAAGAAGCATTCGGTGCTTTAATTGTCGGACCAGATGAAATTTACAGCGTTGACGCCGATATCTTCGCACCATGTGCGCTTGGGGCAACATTGAACGACGAAACGATTCCTCAACTGAAAGTCAAAGTCATCGCCGGTGCGGCAAACAACCAGCTGAAAGAAGATCGCCACGGTGACATGCTCGAAGAACGCGGTATTCTGTACGCGCCAGACTTCGTCATCAATGCAGGTGGTGTCATCAACGTCGCGGACGAACTGGATGGATACAACCGTGACCGGGCAATGAAAAAAGTTGAACTTGTGTATGACGCTGTCGCAAAAGTCATCGAGATTTCAAAACGTGACCACTTGCCGACGTATCGTGCAGCTGAAAAAATGGCAGAAGAGCGGATTGCGACGATGCGCAGTGCACGCAGTCAATTCTTACGTCGTGATAAAAATATCTTAGGGTCACGCGGATAAGAGGAGGATTCAGATGAGCGAACGTATTTTAACGATCAATCCAGGCTCGACTTCGACGAAGATTGGAATCTTCGAAGGAACGGAGCAGTTGTTTGCGAAGACGTTACGCCACCCAGCTGAAGCGGTCGGAGGACCGCTTCACGCTCAGCTGGAAATACGGCGTCAAGTGGTGTTGGATGTATTGGCACAAGAAAAGATTGAATTGAAAGCGCTTACTGCGGTTGTTGGACGCGGCGGCCTGCTTCGTCCGCTCGTCAGTGGGACGTATGCCGTCAACCAGGAAATGCGTGAAGATTTATTGAGTGGCATTTTTGGGGTCCATGCATCGAATCTCGGAGGTCTACTAGCAGACGAAATCGCTCGCACGTTATCGATTCCATCGTTCATCGTCGATCCGGTCGTCGTAGATGAACTTGAGCCGATTGCCCGACTTACGGGATTACCTGAACTTGAACGCAAAAGCATTTTTCATGCCTTGAATCAAAAAGCAGTCGCGAAACGATATGCGAAACAAGCGGAGATGCCGTATGAGGAAATGCGTCTGATCGTTGCACACATGGGGGGCGGGATTACCGTCGGTGCACATCTCGACGGACGGGTCATCGATGTCAATAATGGTCTTGACGGGGAAGGCTCATTTTCGCCGGAACGAAGTGGGTCCCTTCCTGTTGGTCAACTAATAGAACTATGTTATAGTACCAAGTATAAACTCGAGGAAATGAAGCGTCTGGTCGTAGGGTCAGGCGGACTTGTCGCGCACCTAGGGACATTTGACGCAATCGAAATTGAACGTCGAATCGATGCCGGGGACGAGAAGGCTGCCTTACTGTACGACGCGATGGCTTACCGGATTGCAAAAGAAATTGCTGCCCAAAGTGCAGTCTTATATGGTCAAATCGATGCCATCATTTTAACAGGTGGCTTAGCATACAGCGACCGGTTGACGAGTGCAATCGAAGAACGCGTCGCACACCTCGGACAAGTGATCCGGATTCCGGGTGAAGATGAGTTACGTGCACTTGCGGAAGGTGTAATACGCGTTTTACGTGGAGAAGAAGAAGTTAAGGAATATGGAGGCGAACCAACATGGCTAGAGAATTCGACGTCGTTGTCTTAGGTGGCGGACCGGGCGGTTATGTCGCAGCAATTCGCGCTGCACAAGCCGGCAAGACGGTTGCAATCGTAGAACAAGGAAAACTCGGGGGAACCTGTTTACACCGTGGTTGTATCCCTTCAAAGGCACTCTTGAAATCAGCAGCGGTCTATCAGACAGTCAAACACGCCGCTACATATGGCGTCGACGTACCGGAGTCGTTTTTACGATTCGAACAGGTCAAACAACGGAAACAAGACATCATCGATGGACTGGAATCCGGGATTCAACATTTGATGAAAAAAGGCAAGATCGAAGTCTTCCATGGTCGGGGATCGATTCTTGGACCAAGCATCTTTTCACCGATGCCGGGGACAATCAGTGTCGAACCGGAAGAAGGGGAAGGGGAATTGATTTTACCGCGCCAATTGATTGTCGCGACAGGATCACGTCCGCGTCCGCTAGCCGGTCTGTCGTTTGATTCCGAATATGTCCTCAGCTCGGATGAAGCACTCGACATGAATGCGTTACCTGACTCGATCGTCATCATCGGCGGGGGGGTCATCGGAATCGAGTGGGCATCGATGTTGACGGACTTTGATGTCAATGTCACGGTCGTCGAGTTCAGCGACCGGATTTTACCGACTGAAGATCAGGCGGTCAGTCGTGAAGTCGCTCGTCAGTTGAAAAAACGCGGGGTCAAGATTTTGACGAGCGCGGCTGCGCAAAGTGACAGCTTCAAGATGACGGAGTCCGGTGTGACGATCGACGTCGATCGAAATGGTGACATCACGACGCTTGCGGCGGACAAGTTGCTTGTCGCGATCGGACGGATGGCGAACGTCGAAGGGATTGGGCTTGAGAATACGAACATCATCGTCGAAAATGGGTTTATTCAAGTCGATGATGATTTCCGGACAAAAGACAATCATATCTATGCGATTGGCGATGTCATCGGACGTCTGCAACTGGCACACGTTGCATCTGCTGAAGGCGCAAAAGCGGTCGAAGCAATCGTCAATGGATCGACGACGCCACTCAATTACGCGTTTGTCCCACGCTGTATCTACAGTGTACCGGAAGCTGCTTCGGTCGGTCTGACGGAAGCAGAAGCAAAAAATGCCGGCATGGACATCAAAACGGGGATGTTTTCGTTTAACGGACTCGGTAAGGCACGCATCGAAGGTGAAGCCGCCGGGTTCATCAAGCTGGTCTCTGATGCCGAAACGGACGATTTAGTCGGTGTCCATATCGTCGGACCAAAAGCAACGGAACTGATTAGCGAAGGCGGGCTGGCGCTTGTCTTGAATGCGACGGCATGGGAAGTCGGGCAGCTCGTTCACCCGCACCCGGCCCTGTCAGAAGCATTCGGTGAAGCAGCATTAGCAGTTGACGGATTAGCGGTTCACGCATAAGGAGGAATAACAGATGGAAAAAATAGAATTTAAAGAACTCGTTGAGCTCGGACTGACGGAGCAGGATGCAATCCAGATGTTCGAGACGATGGTACGGGCACGAAAAATCGATGAGCGGATGTGGAAATTGAACCGGGCAGGTAAGATTCCGTTCCTCGTTTCTTGCCAGGGGCAAGAGGCGGCGCAAGTCGGTGCGGCATTCGCACTCGAAAAAGGAACGGATTATATTTTACCGTACTACCGTGATTTAGGGGTCGTCCTTCATTTTGGTCAAACATCGCGTGACATCATGTTGTCTGCGTTCGCGAAAGCGGAAGATCCAAACTCAGGTGGACGTCAAATGCCGGGACACTATGGCTCACGTGCTTTAAACATCGTCACGGGATCGAGTCCTGTCACGACACAAGTCCCGCATGCGGTCGGGATCGCCCTGGCTGCGAAAATGCGTAAGGAACCACTTGTTGCGTACGTTTCGTTTGGTGAAGGATCATCGAACCAAGGGGATTTCCACGAAGGAGCAAACTTTGCCGGGATTCATAAATTACCGGTCATTCTATTCTGTGAGAACAATAAATATGCGATTTCAACACCCCTCTCGAAACAATTGTCAGCGAAACATGTCGCAGACCGCGCAATCGGCTATGGCATGCCGGGTGTGACGATTGACGGGATTGATCCACTCGCCGTCTATAAAGCAGTCAAGGAAGCACGTGACCGTGGCATTCGTGGGGAAGGTCCGACGTTAATCGAAGTCGAAGTTGAACGTCTTGTCCCCCACTCGTCAGACGATGATGACAAATCATACCGTTCGGCAGAAGAACTGGCAGAACTGAAAACACGTGACGGCATCAAGATTTTCCGTGCGAAATTGATTGATATGGGTGTCTTGACGGAGGAGTCAGCGACAGAAATCGAGACGACGCTCGAACGTGAAGTCGAAGAAGCGACGGCTTATGCAGAAGCAGCGGCGTATGACTTACCGGAAAACGCACTTCGTTACGTGTACGACGAGGAGGAAACGAAATGACGACATTAAGTTTAATTGAAGCCATCAATAGCGCAATCAAAGAAGAAATGGAACGGGATGATTCCGTCTTTATCTTAGGAGAAGACGTCGGTGTCCGTGGTGGAGTATTCCGGGCGACACAAGGATTGCTCGAGCAGTTCGGGGAAGAACGTGTCATCGATGCACCACTCGCTGAGAGTGCGATTGCAGGTGTTGGAATCGGAGCCGCCATGTATGGCATGCGTCCGATTGCTGAGATGCAGTTCGCCGACTTCATCATGCCGGCCGTCAACCAAATCGTCAGTGAAGCGGCAAAAATCCGGTACCGTTCGAACAATGACTGGATTTGTCCAATCGTCATCCGCGCACCCTTTGGCGGCGGCATTCATGGTGCGTTGTACCATTCACAATCGGTCGAAGCGATGTTCAATTCGACGCCGGGTCTAAAAATCGTCATTCCGTCAAACCCATACGATGCCAAAGGGTTATTGAAGGCTGCGATTCGCTCGAATGATCCTGTGCTGTTCTTTGAACATAAACGGGGCTACCGGTTGTTAAAAGGTGAAGTTCCGGAAGAAGATTACACGGTTGAAATCGGGAAGGCCGATGTCAAACGGGACGGAGAAGACGTCACCGTCATCTCATACGGACTTTGTGTCCAAATGGCGCTTGACGCAGCAGTACGTCTTGAAAAAGACGGCATCGACGTCCATATCCTTGATCTTCGGACGGTCTATCCGATTGACCGGGCGGCAGTCGTCGCAGCGGCACAAAAAACGGGTAAAGTCTTGCTCGTGACGGAAGACAATAAAGAAGGCAGTGTCATGAGTGAAGTCTCGGCGATTATCGCGGAAGAAGCGTTGTTCGATCTTGATGCACCAGTCGAACGATTGTGCGGACCCGATGTACCGGCGATGCCATATGCACCGACGATGGAGAAATTCTTTAATATCTCAAGCGAAAAAATTGAAGATAAAATCCGGACGCTCTACGCGTACTGAGGGGGACCCGTCAATGAAGACAGAAACATTAACGATGCCACAACTTGGTGAGAGCGTGACGGAAGGAACGATTTCGTTATGGCTCGTCAAACCAGGAGACACTGTCAAAAAATATGATCCGATTGCTGAAGTCATCACCGATAAAGTGACAGCCGAAGTACCATCATCGTTTGATGGTGTCATCGACAAGCTGCTCGCTGAAGAAGGGGACACGCTCCAAGTCGGGGAAGCAATCGTCACGTTACAAGTCAGTGGTGGATCGACGGAAGTCGCAGCGACCGAAGAAGAAATCCCGGCTGTAAAAGAGCAGACGGTAGAAACGGATCAGTCGATGAAAAAACGCTATTCACCAGCTGTGCTGAAGTTATCAGCAGAACACGGCATCAATCTCGATCACGTCAACGGGACGGGAGCGGGTGGTCGGATTACACGCAAAGACTTGCTGAAACTCGTTGAATCCGGTCAGGTCAATCAACCGGATGTTGTCGAGGCACCAACGATTGAGACCGTACCGACAAAAGCGGAAGCGGCAGTCGAGGCACCGGCACCGAAGTCTGCGCCAAAACCGACGATGAGTACGACGGAAGACGGCGATATTGAAATTCCGACGGCAGGTGTCCGTCAAGCGATCGCGAGTAACATGGTGCGCTCGAAACAAGAAGCACCGCACGCCTGGTTGATGGTTGAAGTCGACGTGACGAATCTGGTCGAAGCACGGAATCGTCATAAAGATCAGTTCTTCAAACAAGAAGGCGTCAAATTGACGTTTTTACCGTTCTTCATGAAAGCGACAGTCGAAGGACTGAAGAAACACCCAATCATGAACTCGCAGTGGGCAGGCGATAAAATCATTCAAAAACGGGCAATCAACTTATCACTCGCCGTCGCGACGCAAGAAGCGTTATTCGTCCCGGTCGTCAAACATGCGGATGAACTGAGCATTAAAGGACTCGCTCGGGCAATCGATGACTTCGGTAAACGGGCGCAGGCCGGTAAGTTATCGTCAAGCGAGATGCAAGGTGGTACGTTTACCGTCAATAACACGGGTTCGTTCGGTTCGATCCAATCGGCACCGATCTTGAACTTCCCGCAAGCGGCGATTTTATCCGTCGAATCAATCGTCAAGCGCCCGGTTTGGGTCAACGGCATGTTCGCAGCACGTGACATGGTCAACTTATGTATGTCGATTGATCACCGTGTACTTGACGGGTTAGTGGCCGGTCAATTCCTGCAGACCGTCAAGCAGGCGCTCGAATCGATTGACCCGGATCAACTCGCTTTATACTAAATAGTTGACAGGTCGCCCGAAGCGACGTAATATAATAAACAATTGAACAACATAACGCTACGACGAAGAAGAGTAGCCCGTGAAACGATTGAAGAGAGCTGATGGGTGGTGCGAATCAGTATCGGGAAACAGGTGAATGGGCTTTTGAGCATCAGACCGAACTTGAAGTAGGCTCTGACGGTGACCTCCCGTTATCGAGGACGACGAATCAGGTGCGCCGGTTCGTTCGAGGGGACTATTGGATAGTCAACGAAGGTGGTACCGCGGGTTTTCCCGTCCTTCATGTGAATGATCACATGAATGGACAGGAAGACCCTTTTCGTATACAACAACATAAAAAAATCGATGAATGAGTTAAGTAGTTAAACACATCACTGTTTCAGAGAGCCGGAGAAAGGTGGGATTTCGGCACAGGGAGGTTTAATGAATGGTCTCATGAGAGCATGGCTGAATTTACAGTAGGTCATGACGGAAGCCCCCGTTATCGCAGGCTACGGTGTCCTTGAAATGAGGAAGCACCGGAAAAGTGGGAACGCAACAACCGTTCCAATCGAGGTGGCACCGCGAGTTAATCGTCCTCCATGTAGCAATTGCTATGTGGAGGACTTTTTTTATACCAGGAGGCGAAATCAGGATGATTCAGACAGAAGAATTAGTAATCGAACGACTTGAGATGAACGGGGACGAGCTGACACCAATTTCGATTTTTCGACGGATCGACGGGAATCGAAAGTGTTTACTCGAAAGTTCGACCCAGTCCGGGAATGCACGTTACTCAATCATCGGGGTCGACCCAGTCGCTTTGCTACGGGCAGAGGGGAATCAAGTCACGCGGCATGATTTAAAGACGGACGAATCGGTTACGACGATCGGCGATCCGGTCCATTTACTGCAACACTACATCACACGACCAACAAGTGAACTGGACTTACCCTTTTTAAGTGGGGCGATCGGTTACGTCGGCTATGACACGATTCGCGCCTATGAAAACATCGGAGTGATGCCAAAGATTGACCGGAACCTACCGGATGCGTTACTCGCCGTCTATGATGAAATCATTTTATACGATCATCTTGAACATCGCGTCCACTTGGTCCATACGTCACTCGGTGGTGTGACGGACCGCAGTGAAATGATGGAGCGGTTAGAACAAAGAAAGCAACAACTCGAACGGACAGGGGAGCAAACCTTACTGGAACGTCCCCTTGAAAACATTTCATATCAGCCGCAGATGGAGAAGGAAGATTTTATCCAGCTCGTGGAACAAGCGAAACAACATATTCGGCAAGGAGACGTCTTCCAACTGGTGTTATCGCAACGACTCGATGCGACCTTCGCGGGGGATCCGTTTCACTTCTACCGGAAGTTACGGCAAGACAACCCGAGCCCTTATCTCTTTTATATCGACCTCGGCGAGTTGATTGTCCTTGGGGCATCGCCGGAAAGTCTCGTTCAGGTCAAGGGAAGACGCGTGACGACGAATCCGATCGCCGGGACACGGCGCAGAGGACAAACGAAACAAGAAGACGAACGGTTGGCAGCTGAGCTCGTTGCAGACGAGAAGGAGCGTGCCGAACATCGGATGCTCGTCGATCTTGGCCGCAACGATCTCGGCAAGGTCTGTCAGGTCGGAAGCATTAACGTATCGCGCTACATGGAAATCGAACGTTTCAAAAACGTGATGCATCTTGTCTCCGTCGTCGAAGGGACGTTAGCGAACGGGCAGACAGGAGCCGACGCCTTGATTTCTTGTTTACCCGCTGGAACGGTCTCCGGGGCGCCGAAAATTCGGGCGATGCAATTGATTGAACAGTATGAAACGTTGAAGCGGGAAGTGTATGCGGGCGCCGTCGGTTACTTCGATGTCAGTGGAAATCTTGATTTTGCACTCGCAATCCGGACGATGGTCATCAAGGACGGTACGGCCTATGTCCAAGCCGGTGCCGGAATCGTCTATGACTCGGACCCGACGCTCGAATATGAAGAGACATTGCATAAAGCGAAGTCGTTACTGGAGGTTTGGAAATGATTTTATTGATTGATAACTATGATTCCTTTACCTATAACCTGTATCAATATGCGGCGGAACATACCGCCGTACAAGTCGTCCGTAACGATGCGATGACAATCGAAGGCATTCAAGACTTGCAACCGGACGGAATCATTTTATCGCCGGGACCAGGTAATCCGAATGATGCCGGGATTTGTCTAGATGTCATCAAACAACTGTCCGGTTCGATTCCAATCCTTGGCGTCTGTCTTGGTCACCAAGCAATCGGACAAGCCTTCGGGGGACAAGTCGTCCAGGCAACGGACATCATGCACGGCAAGACATCGATGATTCGACAGAACGGGAACTTATTTAAGGGACTCGCAGAACAATTCGAAGTCATGCGGTATCATTCACTGATTGTCGACCGGCAGACCGCACCCGACGTGTTACGCATTACGGCGGAAACAGTAGACGGGACGATCATGGCATTTGAACATATCGAACACCCGACGTACGGGATTCAGTTTCACCCAGAGTCGGTCGGAACGATCGACGGAAAACAAATCGTTAAACGATTCATTGAACTGACAGGGGAGTGACAAGACATGAAAGAGATATTAACGAAACTAGCAGCTGCGAAGCATTTACGATACGAAGAGATGCAACAAGCAGCACGACAACTGTTTGAACCGAACGTGACGGACAGCGAAATCGCCGCCTTCCTCGTCGCCTTAAAAGCAAAAGGCGAAACAGCGGATGAACTGGCGGGACTCGCCTCAATCATGCGGGAAGTCGCACTCGACATTCCCGTCACAGGAACGGACTTCATCGACAACTGTGGGACGGGTGGCGATGGCTCACAGTCATTCAACATCAGTACGACAGCCGCCTTCGTTCTCGCAGGTGCAGGCTCGAAAGTCGCCAAGCACGGTAACCGGAGTATCTCGAGTAAAACGGGCAGTACCGATGTCCTCGAGGCATTAGGTGTTAAACTGGATGAAACACCCGAGCAACTCGCAAACCGACTCGAAGAAAACGGGATTGCGTTCTTATTCGCTCAGCGGATGCACCCGCGTGTCAAACAAATCATGAAGGTCCGGAGCGATTTACGGATCCCGACGATCTTCAACTTGATTGGTCCGTTAACGAACCCGGTCTCTTTAAAAACACAATTGCTCGGGATTTACCGGGAAGATTTACTCGAGACGATGGCGTTGACGTTACACCGTCTCGGACGCAAACGGGCAATCGTCTTACACGGAGCGAATGGAATGGATGAAGCGTCTCTCGCCGGAACGAACCAACTTGTGTTACTCGACGACGGAGAACTGATTCGCTTCAGTCTTCACCCGGAAGAAGTCGGATTGACCGTCGCCCCACTCGAAGCAATCCGTGGCGGGTCGGCACAAGAAAATGCCGACATCTTACTACGTGTCCTTGACGGGGAAGCGGGACCCTACCGGGATACGGTCTTACTCAACGCCGGCATCGCCCTGTTCGCGGAAGGACGGGTCAAAACGATTCGGGAAGGAATCGATTGTGCGATCGTCAGTATCGATTCCGGACAAGCACGAGAAAAACTGCGACAATTGCAACAGACGAAACGACAGGAGGCAATCGGATGAATATTTTAGACCGCATCATTGAAACGAAGAAACGCGAAGTAGCTGAACTCAAGGTGGCAGGAGTCAAGCAAATCGAACGGTCACCGTTACACCGTTCGATTCACGAACGACTCGGCCAAGACGACCTGTCGGTCATCGCGGAAATTAAACGGGCATCTCCTTCAAAAGGCGACATCTCGCTCGACGTCGACCCTGTCGCTCAAGCAAAACGGTATGCAGCAAGCGGGGCAACGGTCATCTCGGTTTTGACGGATACGACGTATTTCAAAGGAAGCATGGCAGACCTTGAGGCAGTCGCAAATGCAGTCGATGTGCCCATCCTGTGTAAAGATTTTATGATTGACCGGATTCAAATCGACCTTGCGAAAGCGCATGGAGCGAGCTTAATCCTGTTGATCGTCGCGGCACTTGACGAAGCGACACTGGAAGACTTGTATCACTATGCCTACGCAAACGGTCTCGAAGTTTTAGTGGAAGTCCATGATGAAGCGGAACTGAAGCAAGCAGAACAGCTCGGTGCACGCATCATCGGCATCAACAACCGAAACTTAAAAAAGTTCGCCGTCGACTTAGCGACATCGACACGGCTGTTGCAGACGAAGCGCCCGGGCGTCCGGTATATCAGTGAAAGCGGGATTCAGACGGTCGAGCAGGCACGTCAGCTCCATCAGGACGGGGCAGACGGCATTTTAGTCGGTGAAACGCTGATGCGCGCAGAGGATCCCACCGCCTTCATCCAAGCAGTCAACGGACCGGTCTATGACACGCATTAAATTTTGCGGGTTACGGCGCGCCGATGATGTGGTGGTCGCGAGCCGACTCGCCGACTACATCGGTTTCGTGTTCGCGCCGAGTAAACGTCAGGTCACGCTCGAACAAGCAGCTAAATTGCGGCAATTGGTTCCGGCAACGGTCCAAGTCGTCGGTGTGTTCGTCTCGCCGACCTTACAAGAAGTCGAAGCGGCGATTGAAACGGTTGGACTGGATTTGATTCAAATTCACGGTATGGTGGACGAAGCGATTCGTACACAAACGAAAGTTCCGATCATTCAGGCACTCGTCGCGGGCGCCACTTCAATCGATACGGAAGCGGATTACATTCTCTATGACGCGCCCCAAGCTGGAAGCGGACAACCGTTCGATTGGTCGACGGATTTAACAAGTACACGACCGATGTTCGTCGCAGGTGGTTTGACACCATCGAACGTCGCAGCAGCAATCGCGCGCTATCAACCGTTCGCAGTGGATGTCTCGAGCGGAATCGAAACGGAGTTTCAAAAAGATCAACAAAAAATGCTGGCATTCGCACATGCCGTAAAGGGGAGATGAGCACGATGGGTTATTCACAACCAGATGCACTTGGTCAATATGGGGTTTATGGTGGACGCTACATTCCGGAAACATTGATGCAAGCCGTCCTTGAACTGGAACAGGCCTATGCCGAAGTCAAAGAGGACCCGGCGTTTTATGAACGGATGAACGATCTCTTAAAAAATTACGTCGGGCGTGAGACGCCACTCTACTTCGCGGAACACTTGACGCGGGAAATCGGTGGCGCGAAGATTTACTTGAAACGGGAAGACCTGAACCATACGGGCGCTCATAAAATCAATAATACGATTGGACAAGCTCTACTCGCAGAGCGGATGGGGAAACGAAAAATCGTCGCCGAGACCGGTGCCGGACAACACGGTGTTGCCACGGCGACCGTCTGTGCCCTACTTGATTTAGAATGTGTCATCTTCATGGGGGAAGAGGATGTCCGGCGTCAAGAATTGAACGTCTTCCGGATGGAACTGCTTGGGGCGAAGGTCATCCCGGTCACACAGGGCAGTCGGACCCTGAAGGATGCCGTCAATGAAGCGTTACGTTACTGGGTCAAACATGTTGAGGATACACACTATTTGATGGGATCGGTTCTCGGACCGCATCCGTTCCCGGAGCTCGTCCGTGATTTCCAATCCGTCATCGGGAAAGAGACGCGGGCGCAAATCCTTGAAAAAGAGGGTGTCTTGCCGGACGCGATCGTCGCTTGTGTCGGTGGCGGGAGTAACGCGATTGGTATGTTCCATCCGTTCATCGATGATGAAACGGTTGCGCTGTACGGAATTGAAGCAGCAGGAGACGGGATTGAGACGGACAAACACGCAGCGACGATGACGAAAGGTGAAGTCGGTGTCTTACACGGGTCGATGATGTACTTGCTACAGGATGCACACGGTCAAGTCACGGAAGCCCATTCGATTTCAGCCGGGCTCGATTATCCAGGCGTCGGACCGGAACATAGTCTCTTAAAAGACATCGGTCGTGTCCAGTATGAAGCCGTCACCGATCAAGAAGCACTCGATGCGCTCCAGTTGTTATGCCAAAAAGAAGGCATCATTCCGGCGCTCGAAACAGCACATGCCGTCGCCTATGCGACGAAGCTTGCGAAAGACATGTCGGAAGACGAGATTCTCGTCATCTGTTTATCCGGTCGCGGTGATAAAGATGTCATGACGGTCAGATCGGCCTTAAAGGGGGAAGCGTGATGCGATTAGAACAAGCAATCCGAACAGTCAATGACCGCGGTGAAAAAGCGTTTATCCCGTATGTCATGGGAGGTGACGGCGGAATCGACCGTCTGCCGGACATTTTGGCATTCCTCGAACGGAGTGGGGCCACAGCAATCGAAGTCGGTGTCCCGTTCTCGGACCCTGTTGCGGACGGTCCGGTCATTCAAGAAGCCGGTCTTCGCGCGCTTGCACACGAAGTCAGCTTACACGACGTCCTCGAGGCGATTCGGGTCGCCCGTCAAGAAACGACGGTCCCGATCGTCGTCATGACCTACTTGAATCCGATTTTCCGCTTTGGCATCGATGCCTTTCTTGCGACCTGTCGTGAAGTCGGGGTCGATGGCTTAATCATTCCGGACTTACCACTCGAACAGAGTGCGCAGTTTTTTGCGAAGCATGACAAACAAGACATCGCCCTCGTCCAACTCGTTTCACTGACGAGTCCGATCGAACGGATTCAAAAAATCGCGAATCAAAGTGAAGGGTTCCTCTATGCCGTCACCGTCAACGGGACGACAGGAGGGCAGACGACGTTCGGCGAGTCGCTCGAAGCGCATCTTGCAAATGTCGCGGAACTGAGTCCTGTTCCGGTCCTCGCCGGGTTTGGAATCAGTACGCCGGCACACGTCAAACAGTTAGGGGCTTCGGTCGCAGGTGTCATCGTCGGTAGTAAAATCGTTGAGTTGTTACAACAAGAAGATACATCAGCGATTGAGCAATTGATGGCAGCCCGGTTACCCGATCTTCACGTCTAACTAAAAAAGATCTGACGCATCCGTCAGACCGACATCAATCAAATGGCCGATGATTCCACTTTTTACGGAATCATCGGCCATTTTACGTTTCTTCATAAAAAGCGGTGACGGGCGACCCTGCAGCAAACATCAGCTGAAATCGCACCCTTGACCAATCGCTTTACTTGGCCTCTTTCAAGACTTCGGCGACGAGACCGGAAACATACGGACTGCCCCGGTCTTCCTGCTCGACCGATTCAATCATCATCGCGACGAGTAGCGTCGGGTCATCGTTGTCATAACCAACGAAAAAGCCATTTTCCTTCCCCTTTGTTTCTCCAGCTTGCTTAAGTTCAGCCGTTCCCGTCTTACCGGCAACGGCGACTTCCTGTATGTCGGCAGGTAAGTCATATCCGGCATGGACGACATCATACAAGTCTTTCCGGATCATCGAGGCGTCGTTCTTAGAGATTAAATCCTGTTTCCAGATCTGTTTTGTTTTTTCATCCGCCCGTAACGTTGGCTGATAGATGATTCCGTCCGTCAAAAAGATTTCGTACATCGAAGCGAGGTGGACGATGTTCGTCAACATCTGACCTTGTCCGTACGATGTATCCATTAATTGACCGTCAGATGAAATGGTCCCGTCGTTTGAAATCTGTGAAGCCCGCATCGGATAGGCGAACGGAATTTTTTCACCGTAACCGAGTGCCTCCAGTCCATTCGTAAAGGTGTCAGCACCTACTTCAAGTGTCGATTGCGCGAAATAAATATTATCCGAGTAGACTAGCGCATTGTGTAAATCGACAGGGTCCGGTGTCTCGTGGATCCGGGTGACATTGAAGCCATCCTTTTTCCACTTTAAGCCGTCAATCGAATAGGCTTTATCGGGATTTAACTTTCCGGCGTTTAGACCGATGGAAGCCGTCAACGGTTTTTGTGTCGATCCGGGTGCAAAGGCACTCGTAAAACGATTGAGTAACGGTTGATCTGAATCATTCGTCAATGTGTCGAGTCGGTCTTGCGAGATGCCGAGTGTGAACTCACTCGGATCAAAACCGGGGGAGCTGACGAGGGTCCGTGTTTCACCGGTCCTTGGATCAAGTGCAGTTGCGACACCCGGTTCACCGTTCATCGTCTCGTACGTCGATTGTTGGAGCGCACCATCGATCGTCAGCGTAATGTCTTTCCCGTCTTTGACCTTCGTCTCGGCGACGGTTACCGGTTCGTCCTGGTCCGACTTCACGATTTCGATGCTCGTTCCGGACTGGCCACGAAGTTCATCATCGAAAACCTGTTCAAGTCCGCGTTTACCAACCTGTTCACCAGCTTGGATTTTATTGTTCGATTGTTCGACGTCTTCAGCGGTCGCCGATCCAACATAGCCGATTAAGTGGGACGTCGCTTCACCGTATGGGTAAGTCCGCACTTCTGTTTCCTTGGCGCTGACCCCTTTAAGTGCCGTCAAGCGCTTAACGGTTGCTTCGTCAGACGGATCAAATATTTTTAACGGAACGAACTGACCGTCCTTGACCCAAGATGCCGATAGAGCGTCGTCAATCGAATTCGTCGACCGGTCGAGGAGAGAAGCGACTTTCTTTTTGGTCGTGTCATCCAGCTGGCCAGCTGTCACACCGACTTCAAAGCCTTGACCGGTCGTCGCGAGCGGTTTTTCATTCCGGTCAATTAAATCACCGCGTTTTGCGGTAAGCGTGTTCAATTTGATTTGATCCGCTTGTTCAAAGTCTTCGAACAGGAAGGAAGGATCCCAGTCGACGTACCAATTGTCTGTGTCTTTGTTTGTCTCGTAGACGAGCGGGACCTCTTTCTTGAACGATACAGGTCCCGCGACCGTATCGAATTTGACGGTGACAGGCAATAGTTGTTTCTTCTCATCATCTGTGTCGGGTGCTTTTCCCGGTGTAATGGAAATATTTTTGATTTCAAGCGTATCGTTCAATTTTTTCGTTCGTTCGATGAACTGACTTTCTCCGTACTCTTTTTGTGTCGTTTGACTGACATAATCGGCATACATCTTGTCATAGTCTTGTTTTTCCCAAAGCTTTGAATAGGAAGCGAGTCGTTCTTCTGCTGTCGGCTGATCTTGACAGCCGACAAGAATTCCGATGCTCGCAGCACTTGTTGCGGCAAGCAAAAGTGAGCGTGATTTCAAGGTGAATCCCTCCTTAAAAGCATTTATTTAATCACCGTACCATTGTTTTGTCTAACTTTCACCTAAGACACCCTTGACGCACGAGAAACGTAAGGCACAAAAAAACCACTGACGAATTTAAGTCAGTGGTGGTTGAGTTAATTGAAGTAGTTTAATGGATTGATACTGCTTGCAGCAGATGACGCACTGTAGACGTATGAACCACGGTGTAGTTCAAAGTGAAGATGGGCGCCGAAGGCGTTTCCGGTTGCACCGACCGTCCCGATTTTTGCTCCTTTTGCAATCGTTTGACCGGCATATACCGAGCGACTGTTCAAGTGAGCGTAGACCGTCGTGTAAGCAAGTCCATTGATTGTGTGCGTCATCATAACGTAATTGCCATAAGCACCGTAATTACGGGACGTGATGACTTTACCGGCAGCAGAAGCATAGACGGGCGTTCCTGTTGCAGCGCCGATATCGATTCCGTTATGGAACGTATAACCGTAAACGCCGCTCGCTGCACCGTATCCTTGTGTGATTGGACCACTTGTCGGTCGCGAAAAGCCACTCGATGCTTTTGTTGCCGTCGTTGTTGTGACTTTATACTTTTTGACATACTTGGAAGCGACATAACGGGAAGAACCTGAGTATGAAATTTTCGTCCATGATCCGGATACGCCGAGGTACTTGTATGTTTTTCCTTTATTGACGGTTCCGACTGCTTTATAGGCAGTCGAAGGACCCGTTCGAACACGGAGACCGTCAGCCATTACTTTTACTTTATATGTAGTTGCTGCTTCGACTTTTTCGATGCCTGTCGTAGCGAAGCCTGAAACCATTAGTGCTGTCATTGTCATTGTTGTTAACATACGCTTCATATGTGAGTTCCTCCTAATTGGGAAAAGGCGACGGACGTCAGTAAAACTAAGTCTTTCAATATTGTAAGGTGAAGGTTCTATGTAGTTAAGGTAGAAAATGTTTTCTTGATAGAATGATTATAGCATCGGAAATAAAGGGGAAATATTTCAGTTTTGTTTCAAAGTTATCACTCTATAACATATATTGTAATGGTCATTTTTGGTTTATTTTGTCCATGCTAAAAAGCCCACCGATTCTATGCAGCTTGGTGGGCTTATTTTCATAAAGGATAGTACTTAGGACGTGGGAGCGATGACGTTTAAGTGCTGACCAAGAACTTGGACCGTAATCGGAAGTTTGCCTGCCGTATCGCCATCAGCATTAATCGGAAGTGTTTCCGAAGATTCGATTTTGACTTCCTTCGTTGTAAAGTACTCGACTTGATCTGCTTCAGATAAATCACCTTTCAATAGTTTAGGTAGCGCTTGTAAGGCGTCTAAAATACCAAGTTGTTTTACAAGAAAAACATGAAGTAATCCGTCATCGACACGCGCCTCTTGCGCAAATGATTCGAAACCGCCGACGGAATTCGTCAACGAAACGATAAGTAACGGTGTTTCGCCGTCGAAAGATTTTTCTCTGGCTGTTAACTGGAGCGGGTAGGGACTATGATCCTTGAAGGCTTTTAATCCTTCAATGAAATATGCGATAGAACCGAGTGATGTCTTCTGTTCGACACTCACTTCTTCGACGGCATCGGCAATCAGCCCAATCGCAATCACGTTCATGAAATAGTGTGATCCATACTTACCGATGTCAAAAGGACGAATCGGAGCATCTTCGAGAACGTTGATCGCGTCGCGGGCATCCGTCGGAATATGGAGCGCACGTGCTAAATCGTTGACCGTCCCGAGTGGAACGATGCCGAGCGTCGGACGGTGGTCTTGTTCTGCGATTCCCGTGATGACTTCATTGACCGTTCCGTCACCGCCCATTGCGATGACGGCGTCATACTGCTCAGTCGAAGCAGTACGTGCAAATTCTGTTGCGTCGAGTTCTTTTTCAGTGAACCGGACATCGACCGTTGCAAAGCGCTGAGCGAGTGTACCTTCTGCAAATTCTGCGTATTTTTTACCTAATTCTTTCCCGGATGAGGGATTAATAATTAACATGGCCTTCGACACATTCAATTCCTCCTTAGTGACTCTCTGTTCCTATTTTCCCAACTCACGACCAAGATAATCCTAGCGCAGCAAAAAAACCTTGGAGGCGATTACACGCGCCTCCAAGGTTTTTAGTAGAAAAGAAATGTTTACCGTCGTGCGACAGGTGGTGCTTCACCAGCAGCTGGACGCGCTTCTTCTTCATCGTCCCAACATTCGGTATTTTCGATACCTAATGCTTTAGCAGAGAAGACAGGATCAAGACCTTGCTTACGTTGGTTTTGGTAGTCATTGATGACTTTGATTGCGACTCCACCTAAGAGCGAGATGGCTGTTAAGTTGATTAATGTCATACCGGCCATGAAGAGGTCGGCGAAACTCCAAACCATTCCGAGGCTGAGGAGCGATCCGATGAAGACGAATGCCATCGTAGCAATTCGGAAGCCAAAGACAGTTGATTTACTTTTCTTGATGAATTCAATGTTCGTTTCACCGTAGTAGTAGCTACCGACAATTGAACTGAAAGCGAACAAGAAGACACTGATTGCGATAAAGGCTGGTGCGACGGCACCGAGTTGCTCAGAAAGCGCATTTTGTAACATGGCGATACCTTCACCATTACCGGCAGCGTAGCTGTCACTGAGTAAGATGATTGTCGCTGTTGCTGTACAGACGATCAACGTATCAAGGAAAACACCAAGTGTTTGTAAGAATCCTTGTTTTGCTGGGTGAGAAACTTCAGCGGCAGCAGCAGCGTTCGGAGCAGAACCCATACCGGCTTCGTTCGAGAAGAGACCACGTTTAACACCGAGCGAGATTGCAGCACCGACAGATCCACCAACAGCCTGGTCGATACCGAATGCACTCTTAAAGATCATTGCGAAAACCCCTGGAAGTTCAGTGATGTTCGTGATGACAACAAAGATGGCAGCAATCAAGTAGAGTGACGCCATGATTGGTACAACGATTGCTGAAACTTTCGCGACACGGTGGACACCACCGAAGATGACGAGACCTGTAAGAACGACTAAGATCCCACCGACGATCATTTTGTCGATTCCAAAGGCGTTGTCAAAAGCAGCGGCAATCGTGTTCGATTGAACCGAGTTAAAAATAAGACCAAATGTGACGGCGATTAAGATTGCAAAAATGATTCCGAGGACGCGGTTGTTCAATCCTTTTGCGATGTAGTAAGCAGGACCACCGCGGTAAGCGTTATTGCCTGTATCACGTACTTTATACACTTGAGCAAGCGTACTTTCAATAAGGGCTGTTGCTCCACCAAGGAGGGCGACCATCCACATCCAGAAGACCGCTCCGGGTCCACCAAGTGTAACAGCGATCGTAACACCGGCCAAATTCCCTGTACCGATTCGAGTCGCGGCACCGATGAAGAATGATTGAAGGGATGTAATACTCTGACCTTCATCATCTGTTGTCTTTTCATTTTTATCGAGTGTGACACGGAACATCTCTTTCAAGTAACGGAATTGGATGAACTTCGTTTTAATGGTGAAGTAGATGCCGACTCCGATTAAAGCGGCGATTAAGATATAAGACCATAAGATGTTGTTGGCGAAATCGACGCCCGATTGTACAGCTTGTTGAAATGCATCCATGTGATAGTTCCTCCCAAAGTGTTTTTGCTAAAAACTGATAATAGCTATAAGTTGAATTATACGAATTTTCAGACAACTTGCAAGCTTTTTTTCGAAACTTTCTTTTAAAATATTTAAAATATATTTTTTCGGGTTCAGAAAAACAGATCGTCATCAAAGCATTTTTAATTTAAAAAACCACCGCACTTAATGAAGCAGCGGTGGTGAAATGATGCGTTTTTTGATTAGTGATCGACTGCCAACAATTTTTCATAGAAGTCATCAATTTGACTAACGAGCTGTTCTCGTTCTGAGAATAATGTCGTGAGGACTTCATAATCATGTGTCGCCGCGAGTGATGTATCGAGTAAAGCCACCTCATCCTCTAGCTGTTGAATCTGCTGTTCGAGTTCGCCTGCATTTAAAGCCGGATGTTTCCCGGCTACCGGCGTCCGGGTAGCGCGGGGCGTGGGTGCCGCTGATTCGACGATTGACCGGGCATGTCGTTTTTCGGCAGCATATTGGTAAGAACCGTGAAAGATTTCTGTCGTGTCATCTAGCCAATAGGTTTTCGAGAAGAGTCGGTTCAAGAAATAACGGTCGTGCGATACGGCAATCAGCGTTCCGTCAAAGTGCTCGAGTGCTTCTTCAAGCGCCTCGCGGGATTCAATGTCGAGGTGATTCGTCGGTTCGTCAAGAATCAGGACATTAAGCGGCGAATGGACAAGAATCGCGAGCATCAAGCGCATCTTTTCCCCGCCGCTTAACGCAGTAATCGGTAAGAAGACACGTGGACCGAAAAAGAGGAAACGGGCCAACAGGGAGCGAGCTGTTCCTTCGTCCGCCGAAACGTGTGAGCGGAAGTAATCGATCAGTCGCTCTTCACCCGGCATATCGACGTGTTGCGATAAAAATCCGACCTGATTTGACGGACCACGCGTGACACGTCCGTTCGTCGGCTGGAGTTGTCCAAGTAAGACACGTAATAACGTCGTTTTCCCACTTCCGTTCGCACCGACGATTCCAATCCGGTCACGTGCCGCGGCTTCGAAATCGAGCGACGCGAACAACTTCCGGCCGGCGACGGAAAGCGTGACATCCTCAAGACGGTAAACGATTTGACTGAGTTGCCCTTGCGACGAAAAGCGGATGTCAGGCACCGCTTTTTCCAGGAGCGGCCGTTTGAGTCGCTCAATCCGTTCGAGTGCCCGTTCCATGGCTTTTGCTTTTCGGAACAGTTTTTCGCTTGGCGGAGAGGCTTCATTTGCCCACTGGCGCAAGCGCCGAATCGCATCCTTCATCTGTTTGATTTTCTTTTGTTGTTCCGTGTAGGCGTGGAATTGTTCGAGGAGCAGGCGTTCTTTCGCGACCGTGTACGCCGAATAATTTCCTGGGTAGATTGTCAGTTCACCATCTTCAAGTTCAGCGATCAAGTTGACACTTGCGTCAAGAAACACGCGATCATGCGAGACGATGATGACAGCGCCCGGATAACTGTTTAAAAATTGTTCGAGCCATTCGATTGCTGCGAGATCGAGGTGATTCGTCGGTTCGTCGAGAATCAACAAGTCTGGTTCCACCAGCAGCATCCGGCCGAGGCAGATTTTCGTTTGTTCGCCACCACTTAATTGAGAAAAGGGACGTGTCAGCAAGGCATCGAGGTGGAGTCCGTTAATCATGCGCTGGATTTTCGAGTCGAGCAGGTAACCGTCCTGTTGTTCGAATTGTTCGGTCACACGCGTATACTCATTTAGCACATCGTCCAGGTGGTCAGCACTTGCCATTTGTTGTTCAAGCTGATGCATCGTCGTCCGTAAGGCGACGATTTGGGCAAATGCGGTCCAGAGAACATCAAGGCCCGTCAATTCTTCTGCGAACTGTGGAATTTGAGCCAAATAACCGATGGAAAGTCCTTTTTTGAGATAAAGGGTTCCGCTGTCCGCTGTTTCGAGTTGCGCGATTAAACGCAGTAACGTGGTTTTTCCGGTTCCGTTTCGACCGATCAATCCGATGCGGTCAGCTTGTTTAAGATAGAGCGAGACATCGGTTAAGACGGATGCTCCCCCAAATTGTTTTGTCAGGTGTTGGATGTCGCAAATCATGATCAGTAACTTCCTTTCATGCGCATCAAAAAACGGAGAACGCAAATAGCGCTCTCCGTTTACCGTAAAAGGTGCGCTTTGCTTTATTTTTCAGATGGATGTTCCTAAGAAAAGGGCAGACTCGTCCTTTAGAACGCCATTTCATGAAAAATCGCGCGCAACAGATAAAGTTGTTCCATCAACCATTGCTTACACGCAGCAAAACCCATCTTTTACACCACCTTTTCGTTTCGATAAAGTTAGTTTACCATGTTTTGAACTGAAAATGAAATCGTTTTCAGTTACTTGAACAGTCCGGAAATCGAGTTAAAGAACTTACTTAAGCCGTCAAACAGTTTTGCAAAAAATCCTTTCGTTTCTTCGGAGGTCGCGAACGCGTGGATATCTTGCCCGGCACCCTTTAATCCGGTCTCGATTTGTCCCCAGTTCAAGTCAGCTTTCTCCATTTGACTGAACAATGACGTCAACCGCTCCATTTGGGCGTCCGACAACTGGATGTTGTTATTTTGAATGACTTGGATGATGACATTCTCGATATCGACTTTGGTTTTCGGCTTTTGTTTGGCGATCTCTGCTTTGATTTCATTCATCAGTTCGGCGACTTTGTCCGTCCCGACCGTTTTTCCGACATCGGAAGTGACCGATAACTCTTGTTGGGCTAAATCTTTTCGTTCATCCGTCAATTTAATGCCGGTCTCAGCCGACGTTTGATCGTATGCTTTCATGATCCCCGTCAAAGCAGAGGTCCCGGTGACTTTATAAGGGGAAGTGATTGTGATGTCGGCGTCCGTTACGCCTGCAGTGACGAGCGCGTTCAAGTACATGTCTTTTGTTACCCAGGTAATGTTTTCGGTCGCGACAGATAAACCGTCGCCTTTTTCAGCGAGTTCGATTTTTGCGGAAGAGTACATATTGCCGCCGAGTTGCGATTGGGGAACGTTTTTCCCTAAATATTTTTCTTCATCCGCTGCCGTGGCGATGACGGGCGTAATGCCTTCCGGCGCATTCAATCGGGCGAGTACCCAGGCTTTATCCTTTGCCCCGAGCGATTCACCAAGCGTGATGATTGTTTTATCGACGACTTGCTCTGCTGAAGCAGCAGTCGGTAGAAGTAAACTTGTCGCTAAAAGCGTCGTGGTCATGATTTTTGTTGCTTTATTCATAGTATAAATCCTCCGAGTATAGTAGGTAGTATCAGGTGCTAATTTCATTGTAAGTGACGTCTTCCAGAACGGAATCGGTCTTGAGGCGGAATGAACCGCCCACCTCGTGTCCCTAATCCTATACTACATTTCATTATAAAATCCTGATCATGTGACTGAAAAAATGATATAGTGAAGAGGAATTAAATAATGACCACTAGGGGAGTCGGTAGGCCGACTGAGACGACGAAGACGTTCGGACCCTTTGAACCTGATTAAGTTTGGACTTACGGAGGGAAGTGGCGTGAATATCTCTCTTGTTGTCTCTTCACGTCATGCCCTGTTCGTAGGGTGTGGCGTTTTTTGATTCAACAAAAGGGGGAATTAGGTTGAAATTCAGTCAAGAAATTCGGCAAGCCGCAAAAACATATTGGGACAGCAGTTTTTCCCATCCATTCGTCACAGGCATTGGTGACGGGACGTTACCGCTCGAAAAATTTCGACATTATGTCATGCAGGATGCGTATTACTTAAAACATTTCGCAAAAATTCAAGCCCGGGCCGCCTCAAAGGCAACGGATTTTGCGATGATCGCGGAACTCGCGGAACATGCGACATCGACCTATGCGGCTGAGCTATCACTCCATCAATCGTTTTTTGAACCGCTCGCTATTACGGAAGCGGATTTAGCAGCGTTCGAACCGGCACCGACTGCGTATGCCTATGTCTCACATATGCATCATGCGAGCGAGGGGACACTCGGGGAAACGATTGCAGCGATTTTACCGTGTTACTGGCTTTATTATGAAGTCGGACAACAACTGTTGACGAAGTCACCGGCGTCACCGATTTATCAACAGTGGATTGCAACATACAGCTCGGAATGGTTCGAACGGGTCGTCTTTGAACAGGTCGACCGGCTGGATGCTTTGGCGGCGCAAGCGACTGAAGCAGAACGGGAACGGATGAAACACCATTTCGTCAGAAGCTGTTATTACGAATTGATGTTTTGGGAAATGGGCTGGACGGAAGAAACGTTTGAACGTCTCTTTACACAAGTTACGCGTCAACCAAAAGTAACGAAACGATAAGTACAGCTTTAGCCGCTGTTGATCAGCGCGATCAGACGGCAGACTGCACAAAACCTGAGCAATTTTCAGCTTTCGTAAAGAAAGTCATGGCAATCGCTCAGTTTTTTTTGTTGGTGGATTACAGGCATGATGAAAATTCTGGTAAGGAAATCAGCTGTACCGTTCAATCAAATCGTTTAATTGTTGTTTGACGGCGTTTCGGTCCATCAAATCGTGGTTCGATAAGGATAGCTTCGTCATCGTCTCATCCGCACCCGCCATCTCACTGAAGAGCGAACCTAAGTCGTGGGCACGACGGTCGATTTGCAAGACGATGTCGATGCCGGTACGGTCTTGGAGCATGATGAGTTCGACTTCATCGAGTTTATGGGCGAAGTACGTATTGCGTGCCGAATACTCGAGTTCCTGGGCGATCGGTAAATCCTTCCGGTAACGCCCGGGAAGTTTTTCCGTGTCCGCTTTCTTGAGTCGGAAACCAAGTTCTTCCATCGCTTCTAAGATAACGGATTGGAGGTCATTGGCTTGGACGATGATGGCGTCCCGGTCTGACGGATCGACCGCCTGGGCGATATCGAGACCCGTTTCAATCCATGACTTCGATTGACTGACCGAGAGCGGCGTATTGAATGGTACTTGAAGCGTAAACGGAATTTCGCGTTCGACACCTGCTTCAATCGTAAAGGCGGCTTCGTTTAGCGAAAAACGATCGAGTGTGAACGTCGTAAATGTCGTGCTGTCCCTGACTTCTTCTTTATATTGTGTATTAAACGCTAAATAAATCCGATCGATTTCTTGGTCGACATTGCCGCCTTTAATATGGACGGTTCCGTGAATCTGTCCGCCTGGCTCACAGCGTTCGCTGTCGAGTCGTGTATCGACTGTGGCGGCACCGATTCCGATTTGTGATAAAAGTTTTTTGAACATCGTTCGTTCCTCCTTTAATGATGAAGCTACCTTACTTGTCGAATAGGGTGGAATTTGCTACAGTTTCGAAAGAACAATCAGAAAAGGACGGGACTACAGTGGAATTACACCAAGTAAAAGAATTACTCACTCAAAAGCTCGAGGCTGCTGCTCTCGTGCATGCAACGATTAGTGGTCCGCGCCAAAAGTCGAATGATCTTCGAAGAATCAAACTAAAACCGATTCTATTGAAAGATACGTATGCAATCCAGTTAGAGTTTCAATATGAACGGATAATTAAACACGAAAATTTGTCGGTTGATGAATTTTTAGAACGACTCGACGGATTGATGGAGGAATTCCGTCAATTTTTATTCCGTTTCGAGACGGAAGAAGTTCAGTTCCAGTTATCCAAAAAAATGAAAGTATCGTTAAAAACAACGCAACAGTCACCCCTGCAAGCAGAACTGTCACATAACCGTAAAAAAAGTCATCTCCTTGAAGATGGTGTCGTCGTTCCGTTTTTAGTCCGACTCGGTGTCATGACGGAAGACGGACAAGTCAAACGGCAAAAGTACGATAAATTTAAACAAATCAATCGGTTCCTGGAGTTCGTCGAAGATAGTATTTCCGCGTTACCGACAGACCGAACGTTACGGATTCTTGATTTCGGTTGTGGAAAATCGTACTTGACGTTTGCCTTGTATCATTATTTAAGTGTCGTCAAAGGCTTCGACTTGAAAGTGACCGGACTTGATCTCAAAAAAGAAGTCATCGAAGAATGTACAGCGATTGCGCGCGATCTCGACTATACGAATCTCGAGTTTCGTGTCGGGGACGTCCATGATTATAACGAAGATACAGAGGTTGACTTAATGGTGACGCTTCATGCCTGTGACGTCGCAACGGATGTTGCACTTGCCCGCGCCGTTGATTGGAATGCGTCTGTCATCTTAAGTGTCCCGTGTTGTCAAAAAGAACTCAATCGTCAACTCGACTGTTCACCACTCGACGTCATGTTGCAACACGGGCTGATTCAAGAGAAGTTCGCTTCGCTTGCGACGGATTCGATCCGTGCCGAAATCTTGACGCTCGTCGGTTACGAGACACAATTGCTTGAATTCATTGATTTAGAGCATACACCAAAAAATGTCTTGATTCGTGCGTATAAAAATGACCGTCAGCCGTCGGAAGAAAAAATTGACCGTTACGTCGCCTTCCGTGATCTACTACATGCGAAACCATATTTGGCGCAAGAATTAAGCGGCAGACTTGGACAGATTTCATCTAAACTCGTACAATAAGGAAGAGAACGAATAAGGGAGGAATTAGACCGATGGATTTCCAAATGTATTTTGAAGACGTCGTCCAGACAGCACGTAAAGAAGCGGCAGCTGCTGGTTTTGAAGAATTAACGACAGCTGAAAGCGTCGATGACGCGATGAAGCGTGAAGGATTGACACTTGTCCTTGTCAACTCAGTATGTGGATGTGCAGGTGGGATTGCTCGCCCGGCAGCTGCTTACGTCAATCGAATGGAAGGCGTGAAGCCAGATCATTTCGTAACGGTGTTTGCGGGACAAGACCGTGAAGCAACGGACCGGGCACGCGAGTACTTTGAAGGGTATCCACCTTCATCACCATCATTCGCTTTGATGCAAGATGGCAACATTCTTTCGATGGTTGAACGTTTCGACATCGAATCGTTTACTGCAGAAGAAGTTGTTGAAAAATTAGAGTCATTGATTGAAATTTACGCATAAGTGAATCAACTGGAGCCGTGTTTCTTAATTGAAACACGGCTCCAGCATGTATACAAACGCTTATGAAGAGTGAACATGCGACATCTAGGTGCGATCCATTCGCTTTTCGCGGTTCTAAAGCGATTCAAGACAGATTGCGCTCTAAACCGTCTGCATGTCTGGATTTCCTTCACGGTATTTCCTAAAGAGCGTCACGTTTCGTTGACTCCTACGGGAAAAAGTGCGTTTTTAACGCACTTTCAGAGGCAGGCAAGACCCTGCTCGTTGTCCATTAGGACCAAGGAGCAACGGCTTGCGCCTCGTCCGAGGAAAGCAACGAAAAAAACGCTTTTATCGCCCAATGGCACTTTGACTACAGTCTAGAGCCGTGTTTCTTAATTGAAACACGGTTTTAATTTGTCGTGAAAGTGAGTGTGCGCGAAAGAGATGTTTTTTTAGCAGTCCCCCTGAAGCAGAGGCCGACTTATTGAAAGAGCAATGAAAAAAGAAAGACGAATCGAATCAATAGCATCCCCTTTTTCGAGTTAAAAAGTACCCATGATTAAAATCCGAGGATAGCAATAAAAATGTAAGCGGATTCAAAAGTGGTTATTTACTCATGTTTTGTATAAAAAGAATCGATTTATGCATTATTACGAGATAATTATACTTTACAATGAATAAATATTCGTATATCCTAAAAGTAATAAATCGGATCAGAGCTATTTAGTATTGAATTAGAAAAAAACATAAGTCATACTATTGTTAAAGTTCTGACAATTGAGCGTTGGAAGGGGAATTTATTCATGAAAAAATTAGTAGCAACGGCAATGGCAGGCATTCTCGCACTTACGATGGCAGCATGTGGTGCATCAGATGATTCATCAGGCGGTTCAAGTGATGACAGTAAAGTATTAACGATGGGAACGTCAGCAGATTACTTCCCGTTTGAATACATCGATACGGCGAAAGGGGACGACATCGTTGGATTTGATGTCGCAATCGCAAAAGAAGTTACAAAAAACCTCGGTTATGATTTGAAAATTGAAGACATGGAGTTCGGTAGCTTACTCGGAGCACTCAGCTCAGGTCGGGTTGATTTTGTCATGGCAGGAATGACACCGACAGACGAGCGGAAGAAAAACGCTGATTTCACAGATGTTTACTTCGAATCAAAGAACCTCGTCATGACAAAAGACGAAGCGATTAGTTCGGAAGATGAACTGAAAGGTAAAAAAATCGGCGTCCAACTTGGATCGATTCAAGAAGGCATTGCAAAAGATCGTTATAAAGACAGCGAAGCCGTCTCGTTGAATAAAATTCCGGAAATCATTCAAGAACTCAATACGGGTCGGATTGATGCGCTCATCATCGAAGATGCTGTAGCGGTCAAATACATGGATCAAGACGAATCGTTAAAAACGTATGAAATTAAAGAAGACGGACCGACGGGTTCAGCCGCCGCTTTCAAAAAAGGCGACAAGATGCGTGACGAGTTCAACAAAGAGTTGAAAAAGATGATCGATGCGGGTGAAATCGACAAACTTGCAGAAGAATGGTTCCAAAAAGAAGCAAAATAAGAGAAGCACATAGGGGTGGGGGTAAACCCATCCCTTTTGCGCGACGTTAGGAGTTTGGTTATGATAGACTTTACAAAGATTCAAGATTCAATCCCATATATTCTGCAAGGGATTCCAGTTCTGTTCCAAGTCGTGCTCGTCGCTGCCGTCGCAGGGATGTTGATCGGAATCATCGTGGCAGCCCTTAAAATTACGAAAAGCAAATTCATTCGCTTCATTGGACACGCGTATACGGCAGTCTTTCGTGGAACACCCTTGATTTTGCAACTGGCAATCATTCACTTCGGTTTACCGCAACTGACAGGTTACGTCACGACAGGCTATCAATCCGCTGTCATCGCCTTTTCATTAAACTCGGGTGCTTACATCTCGGAAATCATCCGGGCAGGAATTCAAGCAGTCGATCGTGGACAATGGGAAGCAGCGGATGCACTCGGTATCCCATACATGAAACAATTGCGGTCAATCATCTTACCGCAAGCGTTCAAAAACATTTTACCAGCCATCATGAATGAAATGATTACGTTAACAAAAGAGTCGGCACTCGTCTCGACAGTCGGTGTTCTCGATATTATGCGCCGAGCGCAAGTCGTCGGTGGAGAAAAAGCATTGTACTTCGAACCCTTGTTATTTGCGGGACTCGTCTATTTCGTCCTTGTCATGGGATTGTCCTTGATTGGTCAACAAGTCGAAAAAGCTATGAGAAAGAGTGGGTAATCAGATGGAACCTATGATTCAAGTCACCGATCTGTACAAACAGTTCGGAAAGTTAGAAGTATTAAAAGGCATCACGACGACAGTCGGCCGTGGGGAAGTCGTCGCAGTTATCGGACCGTCGGGTTCAGGGAAGTCGACGTTCTTACGTTGTATCAACCTTTTGGAGCAACCGACAGGTGGAATGATTAATGTCGACGGCTTCGAATTGACAAAACCGAAAGCGAATATCGCGAAAGCGCGTCAAAACATCGGGATGGTGTTTCAACAGTTTAACCTGTTCCCTCATAAGTCAGTGCTCGATAACTTAATTTATGCCCCAATCAATGTCCTCGGTTTATCAAAAGAGGACGCAATCAAACGTGGCGAAGTATTACTTGAACGCGTGGGTCTCGCTGAAAAACGGGATAATTTCCCGAACCAGCTATCCGGTGGTCAAAAGCAACGTGTTGCGATCGCGCGTGCCCTCGCGATGGAGCCGAACGTCATGTTGTTCGATGAACCAACATCAGCACTCGACCCGGAAATGGTCAATGAAGTCCTCGATGTCATGAAGCAACTCGCGGAAAGTGGGATGACGATGGTCATCGTCACGCACGAGATGGGTTTTGCAAAAGAAGTCGCCGACCGTGTCCTGTTCCTCGACGAAGGCATTTTGATGGAAGAAGGAACACCGGTCGAGTTGTTTGATCATCCAAAAACGGATCGTGCGAAAAAATTCTTGGAAAAAGTCTTATAACACATAACCGCCATCTCTTTCATCAAAGGGGTGGCGTTTTTTGAGGAGGATGAATGAAGTGAAGTTACTAGAGGGGAAAGGCATCCGGCTGACACGTTTCCAAGCGGCAGATACGGACGTCTATCGGGGCTTTCTTGACGATGCGACGTTTGCACGAAACTTGAGTGCGACACCATATCGCTTCTTGTCAGATGAAAAAATCAACGGGATGCTTGCGAGTGATGCCCATGAGACGTTTCGGTTCGCCGTTCGTCGGACGGATGCCGAGCGTCTGATTGGTATCGTCTCCCTCGAAGATATCTTATGGTCGAACGGGACGGCTTGGTTGATGATTGGAATCGACCCAAGTGAAACCGGGAAAGGGTATGGGCGAAAAGCATTACAGCTATTACTGCGATACGCCTTTTATGAGCTCAACCTCGAGCGGATCCAGTTGACGGTCTTTGCCTATAATGAGCGTGCGATTGCATTATACGAACGACTCGGCTTCGTCCACGAAGGTACGTACCGGCAATTTTTAAAACGGGATGGTAAGCGGCATGACATGTTGCTTTACGGATTGTTGCAGACGGAGTGGGAGGATTTTTATGATTAACGAAACGGAACAGTTCGTCCGTGCCTTTCACGCGACGGATTTTTCAGGACATGACTATGCCCATATCGAACGGGTCCGGAAGATGGCTTTACAGATTGCTGCGACGGAAGGCGGGGATTTGCTGACGATTGAACTGGCGGCACTCCTGCATGATGTCGCGGACGAGAAACTCGGCGGAACACTTTCTTCCGTCGATGCGTTTTTATCCGGGAAAGTCTCAGACACTCGGAAACAGAAAATCCTTCAAATCATTGATGGGATGTCATTTAAAGGGGGGGACCGTCCACCACTTGAGACGCTGGAAGGGAAAATCGTCCAGGACGCAGATCGGTTAGATGCAATCGGTGCCATCGGGGTCGCCCGGACCTTCCAGTATGGAGCATTGACCCAAGCACCGATGCATGTACCCGGTTTAAGACCACGCAAGCCGGGAGACCGGACGAGTCCTTCGAGCACAATCAATCATTTTTATGAGAAGTTACTTTTGTTAAAGGATTTGATGAATACCGAAACGGCAAAAGGCATCGCAGAGGAACGGCATGCGTTCATGGTTGAATTTTTGGAACGTTTTCAGACGGAGTGGGAGTTGTGAAAAACGAACACAAGAGTTGATTCAAGACTCAATCCGTCCGCGCTCTCTGTTCCGATAGTTCCGTCCTGTGCGCAAAAAGTGCCGGTGAATCCGTAAATGATGCGGATTCACCGGCACTTTCTAGCTCGGTCCTTATCGTCAAGCTCTTTTAAAATCACCGAGCTTCAGCTAAGGATGATGGCAGTGATGAGACCGAGTGAGGCGAGTAGTCCGACGATCGTGCCACCTTCCTCATGCGCCTCCGGCATCATCGTCGAAGCGAGCATCGCGATGATGCCACCGCTTGCGAAGGCGCCGATCATCGCAAATTGCATATCGGGTAGGTTAGCAAGCACGGAATAGCCGGCGAGCGAGGCGAGGGCAGAAATCAACCAGACGACACCCCACATGATTAAGATTTTTTTCTTCGAAAATCCGTCTTTTTGAAGTCCGGTCGTACTCGAGAGACCTTCCGGAATATTGCTGACGAAAATCGCCGCAACGAGTGCCGCACTGACATTCCCCGACAATAAGCTTGCCCCAATCATGATCGATTCCGGAATCGCATCTAAAATCGTTCCGAAAAAGATGGCGGTGCCGGTCCCTTCGTTTCCGCCGCCTGAACGTTTCCGTTTACTCGCACCTCGCGAAGAAACAAAAAAATCAAATCCTGTAAAGACGAGAGAACCGACGATGAACGAGATAGCGACGATGAACGTCGTTGATTTATTCAAGGCTTCGTCGAGCAGTTCGAACGTCGCTGCCCCAATCAAGATCCCCGTACCGAATGACATGACATATCCGATGTACCGTTGCTTCATCGGTAAAAATAAACCAATCAATGCTCCGATGACGACTGCGCCCCCGGCGAGTGCGCCCCAACCTAAAGCCATCCACATAACTGATTCCTCCCTTATTCCATTGTTCTTTTTTTCCTTTCGATAATGATTTATAAACATAGTTAATTTTTAGAGGAGAAACGAAATGAAAAAATCACCTCCCGCTTTGGAAGGTGATTGTGATAGTCAGAACGGTTGTTTGTTCAGCCAGTGACCGCCGTCCAGTGCGATGCATTCTCCATTTAAGTAGCTTGCTTGATCGGAGACCATCCAGACGGCGAGTCCAGCGATTTCTTCCGGTGTCCCGAACCGTCCGAGTGGTACATTGCGACGAATTCGTTCCGCGTGTTCCGGTGACATCGCCAGTTTATCGGCACCACCCGTCCGTTCGATCGGCCCCGGACTGATCGCATTGATGCGGGCATGATACTTATACCCCCACTCGACGGCAAGCGTCCGCGTCAAATTCAAGACTCCGGCTTTTGCGGCAGCACTCGGAGCGACACCGGCTCCAGCTTGCCACGCGTAAGAAGCGACGATGTTTAAAATCTGTCCACCTTTGACGTCATCTTCTTGCCAGCCTTTGACAAGCGCGTGTGAACAATTGAATGTCCCATTGAGGACAATGTCGATGACCGTCTTCCATCCGTTCGGAGACAGCTCATCCGTCGGACAGATGAAATTTCCGGCCGCATTGTTCACGAGTGCCTCTAAGCGACCGAACGTTTCCCGTGCTTGATTGACAGCCGCGATACAGGCATCGGTATCACGAACATCCATTTGAATGGTCAGATGCTCCCCCTCAATCTGCTTTAGTTCATGATCCGTTTGTTGTAACCGTTCCAAGTCACGTCCTGTGACGACGACGTTCCAGCCGGCTTCTTTTAAGGCGAGTGCCATTGCTTTCCCCATACCGCTCGTACCGCCTGTCACCATGATCGTTTGTGCCATTAACTTTTCCCCCTTTAGTCTGAATGAACAACCATTCATTATTAGTATACAAAAAAGAAGGAGTGAACTCCTTCTTTTTTGTAGTCGATTATTTTGAACTAACGGCAGTATCTGTCAGGATTGGAACAACTTGTTTCTTCCGTGAAACGACACCTTCGAGGTAAACGAGGTGGTTGGTTGCTTCAATTCCATAAGCTTGTTCGACGAGTGGTGCTTGTTGTCCGAGTACGAGCGCAACTGAATTATTTGTTAAGATGTCAGTCACGAGGAACACGAACAGATCGAGTTCTTTTTCGAGAATGATCGTATTGATTTGCTCTTCAAGCTCAGCTTGACGAAGTAACACTTCAGCTGTATCGACCGTATTGACCTGAGCAATCTCGACTTTGTGTGCGCCCATCGAAAACTCTTTTGCGTCAAGTGAAATCAATTCTGTGATTGATTTTTTCGATAAGTCAGCACCTGCTTTGAGCATGTTCAAACCGTAGACGTTTGCATCGACACCGGCGATTTCTGCAAGTTCACGTGCAGCGACGATGTCTTCTTCCGTACATGTCGGTGACTTGAACAACAATGAATCGGAAACGATTGCCGATAACATCAAACCTGCGATTTCCGGTTTGATCGCGACACCATGTTCTTTATAAAGTTTGTTCAAAATCGTTGCCGTACAACCGACGGGCTCAGCGCGGTAGTAGATCGGATCTGATGTCTCAAAGTTCGCAATCCGGTGGTGATCGATGACTTCTGTGACCGTGACGTCAGCGATGTCGTCGGCACTTTGTTGACGTTCGTTGTGGTCGACGAGAATGACGTGTGATGCTTCGGCAGCGACTGCCGTAACAAGACGCGGTGCAGCGATTTTAAATTGATCGAGTGCGAATTGTGTTTCATCATTGATTTCGCCTAAACGTATCGCTTCGGCATTCACACCTAATGCTTTCTTCAGTTCAGCGTACGCGATTGCTGACGTAATCGTATCCGTATCCGGATTTTTATGACCAAAAATCAATACTTTTTCCATGCTGAATCACTCCTCAATGGTTAATGTCTCGCCCATTAGTGTATCATATCTCGGAATTAGAAGGCGTCCATTTTGTACAGGATACCAGCGATTTTTTCGCTCCAGTAAGGATCCGATGCATAAAAAACGTTCATTCCTTTTGCTTTATTTCCGAGGAACGGTCCACGGTGGTACTTACCATCCGTCGCGAGGTAGTCGCGGGCGATAAACTGACCCGTTTTTCGAATCGAGTCGTCAAGCGATTTATAAGCCGTTGCATTTTGACCAGGTGCAATATCCGTCGCATTGACGCCAAACAGATTGAATTTTTCACGGGCAATCGTCGACCGACCGTAATTTGATTCATGAATCGCATGAGCGAGGAAATAGGCGGCATTGATATCAAAATCACGCTCGACTTTTTTGAACGTCTTCCCAGTACCGATCAACGGACTATCGGGCGCATTGTTTTTGATGAAGGCATCAAGCTCTTTTGCGGACAAAGGAGTCGGTTTCCGTAAATCTTTCGTCAATGTCGTCACTTCGACATAGTCGGTCGTCCGCTTCGAAATGTCTTTTGGGGCACGTCCGACGGTAATCCAGCCGCCGAGTCCGGCGTTCGCGACGATGTAGTGACGTAACGTATCACCCGTTCGTTCGTAAAACGATCGGTTCGTCGATCGTTCAAGGGGATACAAGGTCAACCGATCCGACGCAACGAAGCCGCGGACACCGGCAATTTCAATCCGACTGACGTCTGGACCGAAGTCGCGCAGTGTTAAACGGCTACCGGACGCGACATATGTCAACCGTTTTTTTAACGATTCGTCTTGATAGATGTTGAGCGTACCACCTTCGTCGACGATCCCGATACCGGGACCAGTCAAGTAGAGATAACGGTCATCCTCGGTTCGTTTAACGGCACCACGGTCGTCACCAAGGTAGGTTTTCGCTTCGCTGAACGTATCGAATTCTTGTTCCGTCGCGACTTGACCTTCTTGATATTTTTCAGCGATGTACGGAGCAGCCGGTTTTAAGACGGACGGTGGATCGTCCTTCAACAAATAGAATAGAACGATCCCGAGCAAAAAGAAAAATAACAGTCCTTTCAGGGATCCCGCTTTTTTTGCGGGACGGCCGGGACGAATCGTGCGTGTACTCAAAAAATCACGTCCTTCAAAAAATCGATAGACAACTTGGGTAAAGGATAGGTAGTCTAACAAAGAATAGGGGGGAACTCGATGTTCATTGGATATCGGACTTTAAAAACGGCCGTCGCAGCCGCACTTGCGATGTGGATTGCAGAGCAGATGCAACTCGACTACTATGTTTTCGCCGCCATCATCGCCATCTTGAGTATTCAAGCGACGCGGAAAAAATCAATTCGTTCATCGTACGAACGCATCATGGCGTCGATTCTTGCCATCGGAATCGGTTTCCTGATTTTCGAAATCATCGGTTATCGGCCAGTTGCTTTAGCACTTTATTTCATTATATTCCTTCCGTTGACGCAACGCCTCCGTCTACAGGACGGTTTTATTACGAGTGTCGTCATCTTGACGCATCTTTACACGGCACGACAACTCAACCTTGCGATTTTTTTAAATGAAGTCTACTTGATTTTGATTGGCGTCGGTGTCGGATTACTCGTCAATATGTATATGCCGAGCCTTGACCGTGTCATCACGGAGCGCCGTCAGCAAATCGATAAACGGATTGCTGCTTTGTTCTTTGAAGTCGCCGCGGCGATCGAGACGGGGCGGATCAATCATCATTCGCTGACGCTCGAAGAAACGGAACGCTTGTTGCGGGAAGGAAAGGACGCTTCGTTAAAACGGATGGGCAATGCCATCGGTCGTCGAAATGATGACGAGGACTACAGCTATTTCCGGATGCGGGAGCAACAGTTCGAACTGCTCCGCGGAATCGTCCGTAATGTTGATGATTTGGTGTTAATCGTCGAAGAAGGCAAAAAAGTCGCCGACCTGTTTCGGACGATTGGTGACAATGTCCGTCCGGAGGCCGACGCAAGTTTATTTTTACAAGAACTGGCGGACTTACTCGCGACCTTCCGTGCTTCGCCGTTACCGACGACACGTGAAGAGTTCGAAGTCCGGTCCGCGCTGTTGCACATGTTGCAAGAAACGGAGCAATATTTACAATTAAAGCAGCGTTTCGTCGCGAGATCAGAAGAAATAAAACATCGTCGAGGCAAAAGTACCAAGTAAGAAGATTGCTAAGATCGCAATCGTCGTCCACTTGATGAGACGTTGTTGTTTGGATGGGCGTGACATGACAGGTGCAACTCCTTTCTAAAATGCAAACGTAATTACTGTTATTGTACAAACAACCCTTCTGAAGTGCAAATCAGTCAGTTGATGGTATACTGAAAAAGCGCTAGTCGAATAGTACTTACATGAGGAGGAATCTAGCATGGTCAATGAGAAACGTGTACTTGATACATTTTTAGAGTTAGTCCAAATCGATTCAGAATCAAAAGAAGAGGCACAAATTTGTGCCCATTTGAAAAAAACGTTCACAGAACTCGGATGTGACGTCTTTGAAGATGATGCATCATCGAAAACGGAACATAAAGGAAATAACTTAATCGTCACACTTCCAGCAACAAAAGACGGGGTCGATAAAATTTATTTCACGTCACATATGGATACGGTATTCCCGGGACAAGGGATTAAACCGATCATCGAGGATGGGTATGTCAAAACGGATGGTACGACAATCCTCGGGGCAGATGATAAAGCGGGTCTTGCATCAATCATCGAGCTGGTCCACGTCTTGAATGAAACGAAGCAACCGCACGGACAGATTCAATTCGTCATCACAGTTGGCGAAGAATCAGGTCTTGTCGGGGCGATGGTCCTCGATCCATCAAAAATCGATGCAGACTATGGGTTTGCCCTTGATTCAGACGGTAAAGTGGGCGATATCATCACGGCTGCCCCGACACAAGCGAAAGTGAATGCTAAAATCTATGGCAAAACGGCACATGCTGGGGTTGCGCCTGAAAAAGGTGTCTCTGCCATTACGATTGCTGCAAAAGCCATCGCGAAAATGCCGCTTGGTCGAATTGATGAAGAGACGACAGCAAATGTCGGCCGATTCAGTGGTGGTGGTCCATCGACGAACATCGTCTGCGATTATGTAGAAATCTTCGCAGAAGCACGTTCACTCGTTGCACCGAAGATGGAAGCCCAGACAGAAAAAATGAAAGCTGCCTTTGAAGAAGCAGCCGCTGAACTCGGCGGACGTGCTGAAGTCGAAGTCAAAGTCATGTATCCTGGCTTCAAGTTCGAAGACGGAGATCAAGTCGTCGAAGTTGCGAAAGCTGCAATTGCGCAACTTGGGCGGACACCACGTTTACTTCATTCAGGTGGCGGTTCAGATGCGAACGTCATCGCTGGTTTCGGTATTCCGACAGTCAACTTAGCAGTCGGATACGAAGACATCCATACGACGAATGAAAGAATGCCGATCGAAGAACTCGTCAAGACGGCAGAACTATGTGTTACGCTCGTCGATTACATCACAAATAAGTGAGAAGATAATGAAAAGAGTGTACCGCTATATTGCGGTACACTCTTTGTTCGTTTACGATTAAGTTAATTGAGGACGTTCGACGAACTCCATTGACTCAAGAACAAATTCTTCAGTACATAATAAGGTCGTCGCGATTTCTTGAATCTGAATCGACTTGCCGTACTTTTGCCGATAGTTCTCGTTCAGCATCCGGGCTTCGTGTACGATTCGTGCATAGGTCCGTTCGATTTTGGTCATGGAAAAACCCACCTTTCGAATCAGTATGGGTACAGTTTACCATGATTCATTGTGTGAAAGATGTATTTTGTGTATGAAAAATGCTAATTTTACGAAAAGGGGAAAAAGATGGAATTTTATTTTTTAGGTACAGGAGCAGGTATGCCTTCAAAACAACGCAACGTGTCGTCAATCGCCTTGATGCACCCGAAGATGACGTGGTTGTTTGATTGTGGTGAGGCGACGCAACACCAAATCTTATACAGTCCGATTAAACCACGAAAAGTCAGCACGATTTTCATCACTCATCTTCACGGGGATCATATTTTTGGTTTGCCCGGTTTCATCAGTACGCGGGCAGCGCTTGAAGGAACGACACGATTGACGATTTATGGACCGAAGGGGTTACAGGAATGGCTCGATGCGACACTTCGTGTCACAGGGACATATTTACGCTATCCGCTAGACGTGATTGAAGTCGAAGCGGGTCAAACGTACGAACATGAAGGTTTTACGATTACGGTCGCCGCACTTGAGCATCGTTTTTTAGCGTATGGGTACCGGATCGAAGGGCATCAAGAAAAAGGGATGTTGCTCGTCGATCGCTTAAAGGAGCACGGTATTCCGTCCGGTCCACTCTATAAACAAATTAAACAAAGCGATTCGTTCGAGTTTGAGGGAACGCTTTACGAGTCATCAGATTTTTTAGGGCAACCGAAACCAGGCGTGAAGTTGGCCGTCTTAGGCGATACGACACCTTGCGAAGCGAGCATCCGCTTAGCGCGGGGAGTCGATGTGTTGATTCATGAGGCGACGTTCGCCGATACCGAAACAGAACATGCGGGACGTTTCGGACACTCGACAGCACGTCAGGCGGCGGGAATTGCAAAACAAGCGGAAGCGAAAAAATTATTATTGACACATGTCTCAGCCCGTTATGTCGAGCAAGAGGATCACTTAGAACGTGAAGCACGGGAAGTATTCCCTGAATCGTATCTCATGGTGGATCATCAATCCGTCCAAGTGAAGGCGTAAGTGATGGACGTATTGATTCGGTGGGCACTCTTTTTATTAGCAGCCGTCCTACTCGCATTCTTACTAGAAAAAAGGACGGAAAAAGAACGTTATCTCTACATGAAACTTGTCTTTTATGCCTGCTTAGGTTCCGTTTCATTTCCAGTCTATGATATTCAGTTACCACTTGGAATCATTCTATTTTTAATCGTGCTTCATCCGCAAAAAAACTCACGCTACAAACGGTATATGGCCTTGTTCGGATTTTTATTTTTTTTATTGCAATTATTCGCCGGTCCGTTTGATACGTTTACAGTCCGTGAAGAAACACAACAGATTGGGCGAGTGATGATTACGGATCAGTCGTTCAATCACTTGTTGAACCAAATTGAGAAGCGGGTCGGAGATGAGTCGTTACGGCTCGAGCAAAGCGAACTATTATTTGACCAGGGTGGCAATTTGCGGAATGCGACGTTCGAAGTGATTGCTAAAAGCCCGAAGCGGTTCGTCCGCTATGACATTTCCTATCAAGAAATCACAGGCACAATCACGTATCGACCACGTGAAGAAGTGCTGGAACGATCGCTCGAATCGTATTACCAGAAACTGATTGATGCGTCTCGTTCGTTTGATACGTTACGCCAGCTGTCGATTAAACAAATATTACATGAATCAAAGACACCGTATGTCGAGATGGATATGGATGGTCTTTATGAAACGTTTAGTCTACAAGATGCGACCGTGTTATTAATTGATGATCAAGGGGAGTTGATCCCTTATGTCAATACAGGAGAAGACGTCCTCGCGAACGCAATTCGCTTGACCTATTTGCGGGCGGACGGACAATCCCTTCGTGAGAAAAAGATTTTGTTGTACAATTACAGCTTTGAGACATCAAGGCGAAAGGGAGTCGTTCGATGAAACAGTGGATATTAGCGGGAAGTTTACTTATCTTAGCAGGGTGTTCTGAGGAAGCGGAGCCTAAGAGTTCGAAAACAGAGGCCTGCGACGTGAAGGTTGACGTCTCGGTCGTCAACCATGCAAAGGACAAGACGTTGTTTGAGGAAGCAATGTGTTTTGATCAAGAAGAGACGGCGCTGGATGCGCTCGAAGAAACGAAGTTAGATGTCGTCAAAACAGGAAAAGGTGAGATGGCTTATGTCACAGCCGTCGAGGGAGTTCGAGAAAAGTCAGCTGGAGCAAGCAGCGGCTGGGTATTCGGCGTCAATGAAAAACCGGGTGAGGTCGGAGCGGGAAGTTACGAACTTCAAGACGGAGATCGCCTTGAATGGCGATTTGAAAAAGATGCAATGGCTTATTTTCAGTAAGACAGAACGGGAGCGACTTCATCCATTGAATGTTGCTCTTTTTTTGATGGTGATGCTATCGGTCCCGTTCGTCTTGCAGGATCATATAGGAATGCTCGCGCTCGTCCATCTCATCTTTTTCATTACCATTCGTCAGTTCGAGGTCTTTCGTTATCTCATGTTACCGCTACTCTATACATTGATGATGATGGTTCCACTTCTCTATGGCGCATCGATTGATGTGATTGGGATTCTGGCGGTCAGCGTACAAATCACCTTATTTATCACGTCAAGTCAACTCGTGTTCACGCTTGTTCGTCTCGAACAGATGGGACCTTTGTTTCGGATGTTACCACGACTGACGCGACTAACCGGGCTCGTGCTTGCACTAATTCCGTCTTTGCTCCGGACATGGCCGGAAGTGAAGATGAGCCATCGGCATCATTCATTATCGGAGCAGTTAGAACGAATGGCGATGTATCATTTATTACCGATTGACGCCGTACCGAGCAGACTTCGAAAACTAACGCTGCGTGACATTCGGACGGGTGTGATTTTGCTTAGTGTCAGCAGTCTGTTGTTGACCTCGTATGCTTATGTTGGTGCAGTCGTATTGCCGATGATTTTACTCTGTTCGAAAGGAGCTTTTCGTGATGCCAACGATTATTTCAAACGACAGCAAAGCGACCGGACAGCTTGAGCGTCTCGCGGCCGAAGCGGGACAGCCCATCATCTATCCGGAACGACTGCTACATGGGCGAGTCCGTGATTTACTAGCGACAACAAGTCTGTTTGTCGCGGGAGAACTTACGACACTCCTCGGACTAGAACCGTTCTTTGAGCGAGAGGTAAGTGAGTTATCATCCGGAGAGCAGCAACTCGTTTCAGTTGGATATGCGCTCGCTTCGTTACCGCCAAGTCTTTTCTTAGACAATCCCTTCCTGTTTTTAGATCACGTGCGAAAACGGCGATTGGTCGATTTGCTGAGTGAGATGGAACGTCGTTTTACATGTCGTATCTATTATTCAGTCACTGATCAAGCGGATTTAGAACAGATTGTGTTCGAGCAAGCAACTCAAGGAGACATCTATGATGAGATGTGGGCCGTCGAACATCGTTATCCGATGCAGACGCGCTATGCGTTAGACGTATCCCGCCTCAGTTTAGCGGCAGGGGAACGAGTGGTGCTCGTCGGTGCCAACGGGAGTGGGAAGTCGACGTTGCTACGGCTCCTACTCGGCGTCGAGCGTCCCTTGTATGGAAAAGTGAAACGACGCGGGCGAAAGAATTACTTGCCTGCGCATCCGGCCCTTGCGCCTCAAGTTGACAGTCGACCGGGCACGTTCGCTTCACAAAAACAACGATTGTTGGAACGGCTTGACTGGAGCGACGATGCTTATTATTTTGACGAACCGACAGCAGGATTAACGGACGCACAACGGCAGCGATTCGTCGAAACACTCGTCGAACAACCAATGAAGTTAGTCGTGATGGCGACGCATGACGACTTTTTAATCCGTCACGCGACACGTGTCCTTTATCTCGTTCAAGGTGAAATTGCGTTTGATGGTCCGGCGGCTACTTTTTTAGAACAAAGTAGGTTATATGGATGGGACTGATTCTCCTCGCTTGTCTGTCCATTTTGATTCTGTTTATCCGTTTTGAGCGTCGATCGCTGTCAGAAGCGATGTTACGCTTCATCGCGCTCGTCACTGCGGCGGCGATTGTCGGACGGATTCTTTTTTCGAGTCTGCCGAACATTCAACCGGCCACGGCACTCGTTCTGTTACTTGCCGTCTACGTCAGTCCGGTCGTCGGTGCAGTCGCGGGTTTGTTGGTCGTCGTCCTGTCGAGTTTATTCTTAGGGAGCGGACCGTTCGTTTTATTTCAAGCGCTTGCTTACATGGCAATCAGTCTCGTCGGACTCGTACCGCTATTGAAATCGAAATGGCTGTTAGCCTGTTACGGGCTCCTCGCCGGATTTTTGTATGGCTGGATCAGCAACCTCGGCTTTTTAATTTTTACAGCATTTTCACGAGAAGCTTTTTTGACACTTGTCGTCACAGGCGGGGTATTTGATTTAGTACATGGAATCGGAAATGTTTGCTTTATTTTATTACTTCATCCGACTTTTTTACGGATTTTGCACTCAATCGACCGAAAGGCGGGTAAAGAACATTAACCTGATTCGATTGGAGTGAAAAAAGATGCTTAGTTCATCCGTGTCACTACCATATGTCGTCTTATTGTTACTTATGTCGAGTTGTTGTTTACTGTTTGGCAGTATTCTGTTGTTAAAACACACTGTTCGTGGACGCTATGCGGGCTTTTATTTACTGGCTGCAGCAATTTTTCCGGCAGCGATGCTCATCACGTCCGCTGAAGGAGCATTGATGTCACAACTTTACTTTGAAGCGGGTCTCTTTTTAGGATGTGTTGCGTGGTTACTCGTATTAGCGACGGGGTATATGCTCATGGTGACGAGTGCCGTCACGTTTCGTTATCTGTACCGCTATACTTCGTTACCGAAGACGCTCCGGACACAATTTGTGAGTCGGTTTGAGCGAAAAAAACAAATACACTAAACCTTTTAAAAAAGTCTCCTCTATAAAACAAGTCCCGCTAGCCGAGCTAGCGGGACTTGTTTTAGGAAAGCATCGATTAATTGGAGTACGCGAGATCTTCTTCCGTTGTGTCTTGATCTTGACGAGCAGGATCCTGGATGCGACCTGTTAATTCTGTCAAGAGACGGCGAGGTAAGAATTTAGCCAGTGAAACCATTGCCTGATTGCTCGCGCCTGGAACGATTACACGTTTCCCTTTAAGCGTACCGCGGTAACCTGCGAAGGCGACGAGGTGTGACGGCATGCTTTGGAAAGGCAAGGTGATGTTCGCCCGATTAAAGAAGTTTGTATCCGTCGGTCCCGGGCAGAGGCATGAGACCGTAACACCTGAACCATCAAGTTCAGAAGCGAGTGCTTCAGAGAAGGACAGGACGTAGGCTTTTGTTGCGTAATAGACGCTCATGTATGGACCCGGCATGAAAGCAGCGACGGAAGCGACGTTCAAGATACGTCCGAAGCCACGATCGACCATACCTGGTAACAAACGTTTCGTCAGTTCCGTTAAAGCGACGACATTCACATGAATCGAGTCGATGTCTTCCGATGGATCGATTTCCGCGAAACGGCCGGATGTCGCAAAACCAGCGTTGTTGAATAACAAATCAACAGTCAATTCTTGTTCATCGAGGTACGTCAGAACACGTGAGACGCTGTCGGCCTGTGATAAATCTGCTGCGAACGTATAGGCTTTGATTTGATAACGTTTTTCAAGAACATTTTTAAGTTCCGTTAATTTTTTTTCGTTTCGGGCGATCAAGACACAATCAAACCCGTCGCGCGCTGCGAGCACGGCAAGATCAAGTCCGATTCCGCCAGAAGCCCCTGTAATTAAAGCTGTTTTTCGTAACATAACAAAATCCTCCATTCACATAATTGAATCATTTTCTAATTGTACCATTCCCTATTGTTCCCTTGAATCCTGCCGAGTAAGCATTTACTTTCGAAACAAGGGGCAGAACCGGTATGATAAGAAAGAGAAAGGAAGTGCGGAAGCATGAGAAAAAATGTCACGATTGCGCTGTTGTTAGCAACTTTTTTAGCGGCAATCGAAGGAACGATTGTCGCGACGGCAACACCCGTCATGGCAAGTGAATTAAATGGGGCGAAGCTCGTCAGTTGGATTTTTGCAGGATTTCTCTTATTTATGGCAGTATCGACGCCGATTTACGGGAAGATGGCTGATTTATACGGTCGGAAACGCGTCTTGTTATTTGGAATTGGCGTTTTTACACTCGCTTCGTTAGCGTGTGGGCTTGCGCAGTCGATGGAGACACTAATCATTTTCCGCGCGGTCCAAGGAATCGGAGCAGGAGCGGTTCTGCCGATTGCCATGACGATCATCGGCGATTTATATACATATGAAGAACGTGGAAAAATTCAGGGAATCTTGAGTGCCGTTTGGGGGATATCCGGCGTTGCTGGACCACTCCTCGGTGGATTTTTAGTCGAATCGTTATCCTGGCGGTATATTTTCCTGTTGAACGTTCCGTTTGCGCTTGTGTCGTTCATCATGATTGTCGTCTTCTACAAGGAAACCGTGAAGGAGACGTCGCGAAAAATCGATTATCGGGGAGCTCTCTTGTTTGCGGTCGGGATGAGTGCGTTACTATACGGTCTGTTATCAGGAAGTGAAGCGGAACAATTTTTACGTCCGACGGTCATCGGTAGTTTTTTGATCAGTGCGGTTTTATTATTCTTTTTCTATCAAGCCGAGAAAAAAGCGAGTGATCCACTCTTACCGCCGGCTGTTATCAAACATCCGGTCATTGCCGTGATCAATCTGGCAGTGTTCTTCTCCGCCTGGGTGCTTGTCTCGATGTCAGCCTATATCCCGATTTTCGCACAGGGCGTCCTCGGAAAAAGTCCGACTGAAGCCGGCTTCATGTTGATGCCGCTCTCGTTATTTTGGACGATTACGGCAATCATCGGTGGCCGATCGATTGGGACGGCGTCACCCCGTTATCGAACGATGACCGGAATGGGGTTACTCGTCGTCGGGATGCTGATTTTAGTCTTCATCTCACGTGAGACGAGTGATGTGTTCCTCTATCTTGCGGTTTCCTTGATTGGAATCGGGTTCGGTTTATCGCAACCGGTCTTCATCGTTGTCTTGCAAACATCAGTCGGTCGCTCGCTCCGTGGTTCAGCGACGGCCGTCAACTCCTTTTTGAGTACGACGGGACAAACGCTTGGTGTCGCCATCTTCGGGACGATTTTTAATCTATCAATCATTCAAGCGTTTAACGATTCGAAAATATTATCCGGTTATTCAATTGATCCATTTTTCCAAGCGACGACGGCGAACCGGTATGGAGATGCCGTCCATACGGCGGCGGAACTGGCCTTAGCAGACGGGTTACGGCTCGTCTTCATCGGCGGTGTATTGTGTGCGCTCGTCGCGTTCGCGATGACGTTCCGCTTACCAAAAGTTCGTCCGGACGATAAACCAAACTAAAAAAACCGCTGAACGTCCGACTCGCAGGTGAGAGGAGGACATTCAGCGGTTTGCTTATTCAGTAACAGAAGTCGCCGTTTCACGTGCGACGAGTTGCGCCCGGATGTCTTTTTCATTCCGGCGTAAGAACAGACCGATGCCGACAAGGAGTAGCGCGGCACCCGTGATTTGAATCCAAGTCAGCGATTCCTGGAATAAGAAGTACCCGAAAATCATTCCCCAGACCGCTTCACCGAGAATCGTGATGCTGACGATGCTCGCACTGACACGGGACAGCGCCCAGTTGAACAAGTTATGCCCGAGCAACGTCGGGAAGATGGCGAGCAATACATAAATCAACCAATCCGTTTGAAACGCCGAGACGAGATCGACGGACTGAATCAGTGAGAACAGCAGCAAAACGACGGACGCGACGGCATAGACGGCAAAGGAATATGTATTCGTCGAGACACTTGTCCGGACGTGTTGCCCGAGCAACCAGTATCCGGCGACTAAAATCGTCGCGAGTAGGGCCAGCCCGTCACCAATCAAGGCACGTGTTCCGACGGCGATATCACCGTATGCGACCAGTCCGCCGCCAATCAGGGCGACGCCGACGAAAAACAACGCTTTTCGCGACGGGTGTTGCTTAAAGAAGACGGCGTTCCCGACTAAGACGAAGATGGGACTGGCGGTTACGAAGAGCGTTGAGCTGGCAACTGTCGTATAATCAAGAGAGAGAAACCATAACCAAAAGTGCCCGGCTAACAGGACGCCACTTAAAATCATGTGGCGGATCGTTGAGGAACTGAGGCTGAACAATTCTTTAACTTGAATGAGCGGTAGTAAAAGAAACGTCGAGAATAACATTCGGAAAAAAGCGACGGCCTCGATTGGCGTGTCTGCCCATTTCACGAAAATAGCCGATGTCGAAATAAAGAATAACGCCATGAACAAAGTAAAATACGGCATGAGTACCTCCACGTGTCTGTAGTTAGGAAATGAGGGTGTAACAATGCAATTGATCATTGCGGAAAAACCAAAACAGGCTGAAAAGCTCGCAGCGCCGTATCCATCGGTCAAGCGGGACGGATACATCGAAATCAAACCGTGTGAGCGTTTCCCGAGTGGGGCGAAACTGGCTTACGCCGTCGGTCACCTTTGTGAATTACAGGAACCGGCCCATTATGATGCTAAATGGAAACGCTGGAACTATGACCATCTGCCAATCATTCCGGAACGGTTCGATTACCGGCTCGCTAAAGGGAAAAGCAAAGCGTTTCAAGTCATAAAAAAACTGTTGAACGAGCGGACGACGACTTCCATCATTATAGCATCTGATGCCGAGCGAGAGGGAGAGGCAATCGTCCGATTAATTCTTCGCCTGGCTAACAATGCAAAACCGATCGAGCGACTGTGGATTTCAAGTTTGACGCCGCAAGCCGTCGATCATGGATTTGCGAATCTACTGGACGGAAAAGCAACGGAAAATATTTTTCATGAGGCGATGAGCCGCGCTTGCGCCGATTGGCTGATCGGGATGAATGCATCGCGTGCCTATACGACGTTACTGAAGAAAAAAGGCATTGCCGATGTCTTTTCGCTTGGGCGTGTCCAGACACCGACACTTGCCTTGATCGTCGAACGTGAGAAACAAATCGAACAGTTCAAGCCGGAAACCTATTTTGAAGTCGAGGCTGACTTTTCGCTGTATAAAGGAAAATACATCGATCAAAAAAAACAGACGAAGCTGACCGATCGGGCACTCGCGGAAGCAATCAAGGCACGGACGAAGGGGGAAGGAATCGTTGCGTCCATCACGAAGACGGAACAAATCGAGAAACCGCCGTTCTGGTTCAGTTTATCGTTGTTGCAAACGGAAGCGAGTCGACGGTTCGGACTTGGCGCAAAAGAAACACTTGATATCGCTCAAAAACTCTACATTCGCGGTTGGATCAGTTATCCCCGGACGGATTCATCGTTCGTCTCAAAGGAAGAAGCGGGTCAGTTCCCGACGATTTTGAATCGACTGTTGAAGCAACCGGAATACGGTGGACTGAAGGAAATTTTGACGAAAGATCCCACACACGATAAACGGTATGTCAATTCTGCGAAAGTCAGTGATCACTATGCAATCATCCCGACAGAAGAAGCGGGAGCGGTCGCGAAGTTATCGGGGCGTGATGCACAAGTGTACGATTTAATCGTCCGGCGGTTTTTAGCAGCTTTTGCACCCCCCGCGCGCGCTGAAAAAACAGACATCATCACGACGAGGGAGCAGGATCGTTTCTTGACAAAAGGTAGCCGGACGATTGCGCGCGGTTTCAAAGAAGTCTTGCAAATTGAGGCGAAGGAAGTCGAACTGCCGGCAGTCGAACACGGACAACACGTCCCGATTAAAGGGGCAAAGTTACTTGAAAAACAAACGGAGCCACCGAAACGCTATACGGAAGGAACATTAATCCTCGGCATGAAGACAGCGGGGAAAGTCCTTGAAAATGAATTACAGGCGATCATGAAAGAAATCGAGGGACTTGGTACGGAGGCGACGCGTGCCGGAATCATCGACGGATTAAAGCGACGCGATTACATCCAGCTGAAGAAAAAAGAGATCCATCCGACAGCAAAAGGTCGGATTTTAATCGAGGCGGTCAGCGGGAGCATCTTGGCATCACCTGAGATGACGGCAAAGTGGGAAAGTCGGCTTGACCAAATCGGTAAAGGGGAAGCATCCGCTGCCCAGTTCGTCGAACAAGCGAAAAAACTGTCGCAACACCTCGTCGATGATGCGAAGTCGCGTGTCGAGCAACTGCACGTCGATCCGTCGCAAGTTAAATCAAAAACGCGTCACGCCGCCGCAACGAACCGCCCGGTCGGACCATGTCCGCTCTGTCAGGCGGAAGTGCTTGATCGTGGGAAGTTTTATGGCTGCAGCGGGTATCAAAAAACGAACTGCGGTTTTACATTACCGAAAACAATCCTCGGAGCGCGCGTGACACAGGCGGAAGTCAAAAAAATCTTAACGACTCAAAAAACAAAACCGCTCGAGATGAAGAAAAATGGCCGGACATTCAAGGCGATGTTGTATCTAGAGCGCGATCAATTAAAATTCGAGTTTATGAAAGGAGAGTCATGATGCATTACGATTTAATGGAGAACAGGGCGTTCATTCCGATATTCGAACGGTTTTTGAAGGAAGGAACAAAATTGACGGTTTGGTTTCCCGATGAAGTGACGATCGGACAAGCCGATGATTTGATTTTTGAAGCGGAAGAACTATTCGGTGTAGTGGCTGAAGTCATCGATGACCCCCAATCATTTGGCAAAGCACTGTTGTTGCCATATTTGAAAGAACAGCAAACGCGGGAAGACGGATTTGTTCAGTATGAGACGAGGATGACAGAAGAAGTCAAAGCGGTCTTACGGGAACTGACCTTACCGATGATGACAGAAGGCGATTTTTCCGTTTTGTATTCCTATCAGATTGATGGACCGGCCGGGTCATTGTTTGTCGAAGACTGGTTTAATGCGGAAGTTTTACTTGGAGATGGAAAGAACTAGAAACCTTTTGTGCGTCGTTTGCGTATGAACAGATATCAAACGAAATAGGGGGAAATCTTCATGTCAGGTAGTATTTCGGGTCCGTTCCTGTCGCTGCTGAAAGCGGGAGGAACGATGGCTTACGTCGAAGGAGAAAGTTTCTTTTCAGACATGCCGGTCTTCATGGTCATCTTTTTTATCGTAATCTTGTCTTTTATGGCTTTTGCCTTGATCAGTGCCGTCACGAAAGGCGTCTCGACAAGCAGTTTGACGAATCATTTGCGCCATCACGCTTCTGAGCTCGTTACACCGACGGAAGAAGGGGCACAAGCCTACGTCGCCTATCTCCGCTCCTTGTCGACGTTTCCGGTCGAGAAAACAAATTTAGAACCGGTCCGGTTGGTGAAAGGAATCTCAACGTTGATCAGCACGACAGATCAAATCACCGAGATGACGAAACAAGACATCACGGCACAGTATGCAAGGCTTGGTCTGTTCGACGGCGAAATCTTGGCAGATGAAGCACCTATCCATCATCATTCGACACACCATTCGCATCATGCATGAACAAGAATGTCCGGTCACGAGTATGTGGCGGGGCATTTTTTCTGACGAAAAAGGAGTGAATCCGAACCTTTTTGTCATGTTTTTGTAACATACAACTATTTTTATTAAAATTAGATGAAAAGTAAAAAAAAATGAGCATATTTAATGGAAAAGTATAAAAAACCTTTACAATAGAAAGGACAGGTATCTCCTATACGTATTATTCAACTAGAGGAGAAGGGGGAGGATCGATCGTTTATGAGAACATGGCTTAATCGAACAATCGGACGCCAAATCATGTCCGCTTTCTATATTATTTTAGCAATGTTATTGCTGACATCAGCAGGTGTATATTTCTATACGAAACAGCAGGTGCAAGAAGCTAAACAAGAACTAGCGACGTTAAACGAACACCGGACCAATGCGACGAATTTATATGAATCGTGGCAAAGTCTTCAATATGAGATGCGGGGATTCGTCTTACTTGGAGACGATGAAATGTTAGAGGAAATTAAAACGAAACAACAAAATATCGATCAACAAACGACGTGGTTCGAAAAAAATGCGGCATTTGCAGAAGAAGAGCAATACGCGAATGATGCACGGGAGCTGTATGACGCCTACACGACGCGCGTCATGCCGAGCCTGATTAATTATGTTGATGCTAAAAAAGACGGTGAAGTCGAAGAACCGTTCTTACAAATGGCGACGCTCGGTAAAGTCACGCAAACACCGAACCTGGATGAGGATCGGAAATTTAACATCGATACGAAAAGTGCTGCGGACATGAGTTCGAGTATCGTTGACATGGAGACCGTCTTTACGGATTATCGTAATTCATTAAATGAGAAGGAACTCGCTGCCCAAAATCGACTAGGGACACAAGTTAACTCATCTCAAGTTCTCGGCTTAATTAACTTAGCGGTTCTTTTATTCATCATCGTGTTATTCGTTCGACCATTTGTCGCGAAAATTACACGTCAATTGCGTCAATTGAACCGAGAGAGCAGTCGATTAGCAAAAGGTGAAGATGCTTCACCCATTGAGGTCTTAAATGCAAAAGACGAGATTGGCGAGTTGACGACGACATTTAATTTAATGGCTGCGTCGATTTCAAATCAAAAATCGCAACTCGTCTCAAGTAACGATGAATTACAAAGTCAACAAGAAGAGTTAGTTGCCCAACAAGAGGAGCTTCAAACACAACAAGAAGAACTCGAAGAAGCGCTTGATGTGACGTTACGCAATGAGACGCATCTGCGGTACCGGAATGAATTGACAGAAACGCTCGCTTCACGCGAGACGTTAACAGCTTATCCTGCCATCATCGAAAAATTAATCTCGATTACAGATGCCGAGTTCGGAGCGATTGTTTTTCTTGACGAGGACGAGTATACGGATATCGTCTCTTACGGCATGACGGTCGATCAAGAACGGAAACTTTTGACGTCATCACTTTCTCTACTTGAGCGAGCGCGCATGCATAAAAAAGCCGTACGTTCAACGAAACAAGTGACGAGTGATCATCCGTTGCCGTACCCTTATAGCATGTATGAAACGGTCGTACCCGTCATGGACCCATCGACGAACATGATGATTGCAAGCATCTATCTTGTCCGTTACCGTGATCAATTCAATGAAGACCAAACGGCTGAAATTTGGTCGTTCTCTCGTCAGCTCGCCTTGTCCTTACTACGGATGCGTGTATTCGATGAAATTGAGCGGGAACGTGAAAAAACATCGAAACTGCTACACTCGATTCGTGAGGCAGTCATGTATATCGAAGAAGACCGGATTTTTGCCAATCGTCCATTGCTTGCGTTGTTCCATCATCCAGCGCACGATCAGTTCAATGACGAGGGTTTGATGACGCTCGATGTCAAAATTGAAGAATTGGCGGTTCAAGTCGATCAACACGAGGCATTCCTTGAATACATGAATCAAGTCTGCAGTCATCAAGTACCGACGGAAAGTCTTTCGCTATCACTTAATAAAGAGGAGCGTTTCGTCACGCTCTATGCAGAAGGAATTCATTACGGTGGACGTTTCCGTGGGACGATGCTCGTCTTGCGTGACGTCACGGTCGAAACAGAAGTCGACCGGATGAAGTCGGAATTCGTCTCGACGGTGTCGCATGAGTTGCGGACACCACTCGCTTCGATTTTTGGCTACACGGAACTGATGTTAGCAAAAGAGTTGACACCTAACCGCCAACAACGCTATCTCGAAACGATTCATGCCGAGACTGAGCGATTGACGGGACTCGTCAATGACTTCCTCGACGTACAACGGATGGAATCCAGTCAGCAACACTATCATTTTAAAGAGCTTGACGTCGTAGCGATGATTCGTGAAATCGCTGAGTTCCAAGTCGGTTCGTCTCAAACTCATACTGTCTTGCTCGAGACGGATGACGCAGCAGTCGAAATGATTCAAGCCGATGAACAAAAAATGCGACAACTGTTCGGTAATTTAATCAACAACGCCATCAAGTATTCACCGGATGGCGGCGCGATTACGATTGGAATCGAACCTGCCGATGACTTATTGCGGATTCGGATTCAAGATGAAGGAATCGGTATTCCCCGTCACGCCTTGCCAGAGTTATTCAGCAAGTTTTACCGGGTCGATAATTCCGATAGCCGAAAAATTGGTGGAACAGGACTTGGACTTGCAATCTGTCAAGAAATCGTTCGTGCCCATGAAGGCATGATTCACGTCGATTCGACAGAAGGCGCCGGCTCAAGCTTTACAGTCGAATTGCCCATCATTCAAGAAAATCCGACAGCACTCTCACCAACACTGGAAATAACTGATTTTGAATGAAGGACACCCTCTGCGTCTATACGGCGTAGGGGGTTTGTCTATCTACGATATAATCACGGACATGGGATTAACTTGCTTGAAATCGGGAAATGGAAACTAACGGTTTTTTTAAAAAAATAAGAGAGGATGTTGACTGATGCGTATAATCCGCCCTCCTTGTTAAACGGCGATTCAAGCGAACGTCCGTAAATTATATATGATGCGTTTTGCAACAGCTTTCGTACCTGCTTATGTGATTGAGCGGTTGTTTTGGGAAGCGCGTGGAATGAGTGTTCTCGATGTGATTTACGCAGAAATTGTCTTCGCTTTGACTCAATTGTCGCTTGAGTTGCCGTTCGGACGAGCCACCGATCGCTTCGGGCGAAAGTGGTTTCTCGTCTTCGGGATGATGGCAGAATGTCTATCCTTCGCGATTCTATTAAACGCGTATACGTTGACTGCTTTTTTAGGTGCGATGGTACTCGCAGGGGTCGGGGCTGCTGCGATCAGCGGGACAGAAGAAGCCTTCTTATTTGAGACGCTTGAACAAGTCGGTCGAGTCGAGCGATTCGAACGGACAGTTGGTCGACTGAATGCAGTCAGCCTCATGACAGCTGGACTTGCTGCCCTCACCGGCAGTTGGTTGACGCAGTCCACTGCGTTTGAATTTCATTACAAGATTTCGCTCATCAGTTTAATGAGTGCGACACTGGTTAGCCTGACGTTACATGAAACGCGACTCGTGGTTGAAGAATCGACAGCCCGTCCACTTCGTCTCGTTTGGCGAGAACTGAGAACACGCCCCATGTTGATCCGGATTTTTCTATTTAGTGTCCTATTCGGGACGACGATTAATTTCATCGAAGAATTTTGGCAATTGTCAATGCGTGATCGTGGCATTCCCATGACTGGATTTGGTCTCGTGTTCATTTTAATTATGGTAGCGCAAGGCGTTGGCAACCTGTTGCCCGCATTGAAGAAGGGTTCGTTGAAGGTAAAGTTGAACGGGATATTAGTCGTCTTTTTCGTAAGTGTCATCAGCTTTTCCTTCACGGAAGCGGTGAGTCTCATCTTCCTGTTCGTGATGTTTCTGTTATACGGTCTGTCGGAGCCGATGACGAGCAGTCTCTTGCAAACTTATGCGTCAGCAAAAGAGCGGGCAACAATCGTTTCCATTGCTTCCTGGCTAGAGAGCGTGCTGATCATCATCGTCGGTCTCGGGTTCGGATTCATCAGTAAGCGGGCGAGTTTAGACATAGCGTATGTGTATCTGTGTCTCGTGTCGTTCGTCCTTTGGTTATACGTTGCGCGGTTAAGCAAACGATGGGAATGACGCCATCGTCGATTTGACGGCTACATGGGAAGGCCTGCTTAAAACATGGTGTTCGTCGTCATGGAAGATATCGAAAACGCCGCTGATTCCGTATGAAAAACGGAATCAGCGGCGTTTCATTGTGTGCAGAAAAACGTTTGGGAAAAACCAAGGAATCTCCAACACATCCCTTCAGCTCCACTTCTGTATAACGAACCGTTGCTTAAGAAATCTGTTGCGTCCGTTCGGTTTCTACTTGCTTGCGTAATTGCCGGGCCGGACGAATCATTAACAACGCGATTATACTCGCGATGAGATAGACGACTTCGATACTCAGCCAATCGGCGAGAAGACCGAACAGGAGACTCCCGAGACAAAAGCTGATTGTATAGACGGTCTGTTGAACACTGTAAACGTAAGGTAACCGTGCGATTGGGGTATCTGCTTGAAGCCGTGTATTTAATTCTATCGCCCGGAGTTGACTGGCGTAGCCCTGGACGACGCAAGCAATCAAGGCGACTACAACATGCGGAGCGAGACCAAACAGAAGCGTCGCGGCAATCGAGAGCAACACACTGAACTGTAGCAGTGAACGTTGCTTTCGGCGTCGGAGCATCTGGTAACTCCCGACAATCATGCTGAGAAGATAAAATGCATTCAAGATGCCCCACCAACTGTCCGATACATGCAGGTGCGTAGCGATGTAGACGAGGAATAACGCAGAAATCCAGGCGGTACTCGCGAAAGCATCGATGCCAAGCAATGCCGTATTCAAACGGGCAGGTATGTTAGTCCGGGTATACTGCAAACTTGAACGAAACGTCGGTTCCTCGTCCGCTTCTTCCACAGACCCTTGAAGGGAGCGCACTTGATAACGAAATAACGCCGTTCCGATACTTGCAACAAGAAAAAGCAGCAATGAGACGAATAAGACGGACTGGGGCGACCCTGTACTGACTAAAATCGCGCCGAGCGGCCACATGATCAGTTGGACGACTTGATTCGTTCCTTGGACGATGCTGTTTGCTTTTTGGAAATCGGTCGTGATTTGCGGAATAAAGGCACTTTCAATCGGTCGGGCAAAGCCGTCGAGAAAGGCAATCCAAACCACGAGAAGGAGCAACGCCACGAGTGGTAAATCAAGCAGGACGATCAAGACGAGCGAGAGGGTCTTCATGAGCTGGCTGAGCAACAAAAGCGTTGCATGGGGCATCTGCTTCGCAAGGCGGGCGAAAAAGAAGCCGCTGACCGTCATGCCTGCCGTTACGGCAATCGGAAAGAGCGCAGCTGTGCTCGCCTGTCCTGTTTGTTGATACAAGGTAGCGATGAGGGCGACGATGTAGAGCGCGTCCCCCGCATTCGCCATCCACTGGCTGACCAGTAAAGTCGTAAAACGGTTCATCTAAAAAACCTCCACATCAATCATATTTAGTTAGTGGTTAGGAGTTTAGATGAATTTACATTGGACGGCCTCATTTCAGTCAATTTTGACTAAAGTATATAAGGAAAATAATGGATTGTCAATTCCCTTTGTACGAAGTGCCCTTACACCGGCCGCTGTTTCCGTAAGGCACGCATGTTCAGGAGGACGAAGACAAGCATAAATCCGGCAAGGACCACAAGGTCGAGCCAAATTTCACGGAAACCGTACCCGCGAATCATGATGTTTTGCAGGGCATCGGCGGCATAGGTCAACGGCATCAGCCGATTGATGACTTCGACCCAGGTCGGGGCATCCGTCAAATCAAATAGACCGCTGAAAAAGATTTGCGGGACGATTGCGAGCGGGATGAACTGAATCAATTGGAATTCCGTCCGTGCGAAACTCGACAGCAGGAGTCCGAGTGACAGGGCGACGCTTGCCGTCAATAAATTGACGAAGAGTAACAGAAAATAGTTGCCTTGTTGTGTCACGTTCAAGATATTAACGATGAATAGTTGAATAAGGACAGTTTGAATCGTGACGAACAAGAAAAAGCCAACGAAGTATCCGAAGACGATGCTCGACCGTTTGAGCGGAGTAGCGAGTGTCCGTTCGAGTGTCCCGCTGGACCGCTCACGTAGAAAGCTGACCCCGGCGATGATGAAGACAAATAAAAAGATGAAAAATCCCATCAAGGCAGGTGCAATTTGATCAAACAGTTCTGCATCTTTATCTCCATATAAAAAGCGGATATCTGGTTCCGTCATTGATCGTGAGGCGGTAGGGGGAACGGTCAATTTTTGATTCGTCAATTGTTCGAGCCGTTGTTGCAGTTGATTAACGGTTTCGCGTAACTGTGCATTCGCTGTCGTCGCCTGCTTCATCTCGATTGCCGTTAACGTTTCGCGGATGACCTGGATGGCGTGGGCATTTTTAGAGACGTCGCCGCCTTCAATCAAAATCTCCGGGGCATCATCACGGTACGTGATCAATGCCTCGATGTGTTGATCTTCCATCGCCTGTTTTCCGTCCGCATAACTCGGATAGGTCGTCGTCGCCGTTTTCGATGCGAGAACCTCGTCAAACGTTTCGGGTAGGTCGACGGTGCCGATCGTGACTTCATCCGAACTCGAACCGAGGATTGATGATAATAAAAAGAGAACGAATAGGGGGGCGAGGAACATCATCGCAATGGTCCGTTTGTCCCGAAAAATTTGCGAGATGACACGTTCTGCTACGGTCAGTGTCTGCATCAGACTTGCTCCTTTCGGATGAAAGCTTCATCGATTGAGCCGAATCGTTGAATTAATTCCGCGGGCGTACCGGCGTCGATCAATCGCCCATGTTGAATCAATAATAAACGATCGCACCGCTCGGCTTCATCCATGACGTGTGTCGTGACGAGGATTGTGACGCCAGACTTCCGCAGTTGGTCGAACTCGTGCCAGAACGTTTTCTTGAGGGCGGGATCAATTCCGACGGTCGGTTCATCAAGCAGAAGCAAAGTCGGTTCATGAATCAAGGCGATCGCAAGACTGAGGCGGCGCTTCATCCCACCGGAAAATTGATGGGTCGGGCGGTCGGCATCCTGCTTTAAGTCGACGAACTGGAGGACGGATTCGATCCGGGCGCGGAGGCGGTCTTTTTTTAAACCGTACAGCTTGCCGAAATAGCGTAAATTGCCACGTGCCGTCAAATCCTCATACAAAGCATCGGCTTGCGCCATATAGCCGATTTTTTCTGCCTGACGTAACGACGGCTGCTGTGACCCGAGTACAGTGACGGTTCCGCTTGACGGGGTTTGGAGGCCAATCAGCGACTTGATTAATGTTGTTTTACCGGAACCGCTTGGTCCAATCAGCCCGACGATTTCACTTTGACCAATTAAAAAATTGACATCTGTCAACACGTCGGTTTTTCCGAAGCGTTGAGAGTAGTTCTTGACTTCAATCATCATTTTCACGTCCCTTCTCTCTTTCTATACCCGCAAAAGACCAAACGCTTGTTTTTTTAGAGGGATTAAGTAGTTTAAAAGAAATTAAGACATACTTAGCGCCGTCATATAAAAGAATACGACGGCGCTAAGTATATTTTACATAATTATTTCGTAATTGATGGTGAGACAGAATCAAACGGATTCGTCAAACGTGTCGTAGCGGCTTCTGCCTGTGCGACCGGTTCCGTGAAGATTAGCTGTTCACGTCGTAAGCGATAGGCACGCTCGAGACGACTCGTCAGCAAGTTCCCGAGGAAGACGAGCGCAGCGATGCTGATTGCCGGGATCAGGAACAGGTGATTGATCCAGGAAACGGCTGAAAACTGAAGGAAGTAGAAACCGAACTGGGAAGACCATTCAAAAATCGTCGGTGAAACATCGTTCGCAAAGCGTGAAAGTGTCCCGCCGAAAAATAACCCGAACAAGGACAGGTGAATCAAGACCATCAACGTTTGGACGAACTGTTGCATGAAAACAATGGCAAGCGTCGGTAAAAGATGCGGCCAAATGTGCTTTCTAAATTGGTAATGGGGACTGCCACCGAGTGTTCGGGCGACGACCATGAACTCTTGCGTCAACAAGTGACGCGTTTCACTGACTAAATACATCAGTAAGGCAGGTAACCCGAGTAAAATCAGTACGCCTGTCTCAAAGAGGACACGGGAAGACAAGGACGGAATGTCTTCTGGACTTGCAAAAAATAAGCCTGTCAACAAAATGAAATAGGCCAGTAAGGAAATCGGTAAAATTAAAAAGCCGTCAAGAACGGTACGAATTGCCGTATTTAATCTTTTACCCCTAAAGGCGAGCGGCACGCCGATCAACAGAGCGAGCAGGATGCGTCCGAAGGCGACGGCAAAGCAAATCCCGATCGTCCACTTGGCACCGGCAATCATGATTTGGAATAAATCGTTGCCCGCCCGGTCCGTTCCGAACCACTGCTCACGCGATGGTTCAAGTGGAGATGTCGCGAGGAACGTCCCATCCGCCGCGTACCGGTTCGAGATTTGGTCGACTTGTCCGTCACGAAATATGGTATGTCCGACACTAAGTAGGAGGAGCGTCGCAAAAATCAGGATACAGCCCCAAAAGAACGGATCACGCAATAAGACACGTCTCATACAGCACCACCTTTCCAAGCTTTTGGAATACAAAGCTCAGCAATCAAGTCAATCAAAAAGAACGGTAAGTAAATCAAGAGGAGCGTCACGAGCAGGACAGGAAGTTGCGGATTCATGATTACGAACCGAAACAGACCTTGGACATTGAATGTGTATTCGATGACGACGAGACTCGATAAAATCGTGATGACGTTGGCGCGGAAAAACAGATAGAACCGATAAAACAAGTTCGGAATCAAGTGTGACCAAAATAAATGATTCGCGTGTGTCCCTTTGGCGCGGGCAAGTTCGATATAGCTGGCTCCTTCCTCTTCTTGGATCTGCCCCGTCAACCATTTGATGAAGAAGAAGAGGGTCGTCAGCGACAGCGTCAGAATCGGAAGGAAACGGATCGAATCAGCAAAACCGCCGGCGACTTCGATTTGATCGAAACCGGTCGTCTTAAAAAGAACGATGATGATGTACTGTGAAAAAATCACCCAAAATAAATCCGGCACCATCTCGAGTACACGCGTCGTCTGCTTCAACAGGTTACGTGTCCGCAGACGCGCGCGATAAAAGAAAAACGCGTAGACAAGTGCGGCGATAAACGAACAGACAAGGGCACTACTGAAGATCAGCAGCGTCTCCTGGATGAACGGTTGTAAGTCCGGCAACAACGGACGAAGCTGTTGTGCGGTCACATTGTAATAAAGAATCGGTTCGACACCAGTCAAAAACAGGACTTGTTGTTTGAGCGCATCGGTGTAATTCGAAAAGTTCGGACGTAACTGGACGATCAATGCCGGTAAGGCGCTGATGCACAGTAAAACGACCAACGATACGATGAACTGAAGCGACTTTCGAATGACTAGGGAAACCATGATAAAACCTCCTTCTTTGATCGTCAGCCAATCGCCTGGATCCGGTCGTTCCCAACCAGGATCAGCTGACTGTTAAGATGTTTTCGACGCACGACATACCGTTCGAACTGTTTTGTTGCGATATAGGAATCCCGGTCGGATAACGTCGACAGGTGGACAAGGACGTGCTTCAAGTGCGGTTGTCCTTCACCTAACGCCAAGTGGGTCATGTGGTTCGCTTCGTTGAGACGGTTCAGGAACAATTCAACTTTACAGCCCTCCTTAATCAACTCACTGATTAAGAACGAAGCTTGTTCGATGAAGCGTTCCGATTGATTATGTAAGCCGTATCCACTTGGACCCGACAAATTGAGGGCGATGGTGAATGTGTCCTGATTACTCGTCTCATAGACTTTTGCTTGCAGACGGCCGGTTTTTGCTGTCGCGTACCAATCGATGTCCTTCGACGGTTCCGTCGTATACGCTTTTGATCCAAGCTGGACCAATTTGTTTTTTAATGGTGAATAGCGGTCCGGACGATCACCAATCCGTAAGCGGTTCAGCAGGAAAGGTGTCGCTTGTGCCGTTAACGAAGGCAGCACCGTGAACTGCGGATAACTGTCGAATGAAAATAAGTAAACGCCCATCCGCCAGGGCAGACGAATCGTTAAGATGATTTCGTCGAGTGCCGTCGGACCACGTTTGACGGTCTGGATTGGGATCGTAAACAATTCTTCCGTCAACACCAGTTCGGTATCATACGTGTGGGGATGGAGCGCGTCACTCGTCGTGAAAACAATCCCGTCAGCAGCATGGAGACGGAGGGAGGCCTTAAGGCCGAGTGACGAAAAAAGTTCGAGTCCGAAAAGTTGCAGCTGGAGGTCCGTTTGTTCTTGGTTGAACATCAATCGTTCATAGTGTTTCCATTCTAAAGCGACTTCCCGGCGGAGTTGCCGTTCTGTCCGGTTGACGACGACATGAATCGTCGCGAGTGCGGCAAAGAGAAACCCGAGTCCCGAGACGACGGGGAGGAATAAGAATAAAAATGTCAATATGCAATAGACGGGAAATAATTTTTGTTCGAGCCAAAAGGGGACGGAACGTTCGATTTTCATCCGCGTCACCCAATCTCGACAGGAACTGGAATGGCATCAAGGAGATGGTACAAGACTTGGGCCTTTGTCGTCTTGATGCCCCCTTCAAGTGTCAATGTCAGGCGGTGGGCCAAGACATGTTTTGCAAGGTGTTTGATGTCCTCCGGAATGATGAAGTCGCGTTGATTCAAGAAAGCATAGCTTTGGGACGCGCGAAGCAGGGCAATCGCACCACGTGGACTGACACCGACTTCAACGAGTTCATGATTCCGTGTCGCCTGAACGATATGCAGCAGATAATCGAGCACGTCTTGCGACGCATGGACACGTCGTGCTTCTTCCTGCCATGAAATCAAGTCCCCTCCTGACGCAATCCCGACGGCTGATCGGCGGACGTTCGTCAAAATCTCAGACAGCAAGCGGCGTTCGTTCTCAAAATCCGGATAACCGACTTCGATCGCGACCATGAACCGGTCGAGTTGGGCGTCCGGTAGCGGGAATGTTCCTGCTGACTCGATCGGATTTTGAGTTGCGATGACGAAGAATGGTGCCGGCATCTGATACGTTGTTCCGCCAATCGAGACTTGACGTTCTTCCATCGCTTCAAGCAATGCCGATTGTGTCCGCGGGACGGCGCGGTTGATCTCATCGATCAAGACGACGTTTGCAAACAACGGTCCGCGTTTATTCTCGAACTCCTGCGTCTTTAAGTTGAAGAAGTCTGAACCGATGACGTCGGACGGAAGCAAATCCGCCGTGAACTGAATCCGGGAGAAGGCACTCTCGAAGCTTTGGGCGAGTGCTTTCGCAAGCATCGTTTTCCCGGTCCCCGGTACATCTTCAAGCAGGATGTGACCTTCGGCGATGAGTGCCGTCAGACAGAGATCGATGACGTCTGGTTTGCCGAGATAAATCGAATTGAGTTGGTCTTTTAACTGTTGTAGCTTCATAGGAAATCCCTCCAAGGTTAAGGTGATGAGTAGCGTGATAATTGTTGTTCGAAGCGTAGAACCTCATCGTCCGTATTGAGATAGTGGAACATCATCCGTCACACCTCCAAAAGAAGGGCGCCGTTTTTTCACGCGACGTGACTGTACGAGTTTCCAAAGCATAAAGCAGAATAGACTGACTTCCTGTCTTTATCGAAGAAAAAAGATGGTCGTTCTTTTAATTAAGGAAAAAATATCCATATGTACTTAGGGAGATTTTAGCATACACTGTTAATAAATAAAAATAATTTTCTGAAAATAAGGGTGAGGGAAGACGATTCATTTTCAAGCGGTAAGGGTATCATTCAAACAGTGGATCTTGAAAGGGAAAGGATGTTATGCATGAAATTGATTATTTTTGGGGCTACGGGTCAAACCGGACAAGAACTCGTCAAACAGGCGATTGCGCATGACCATGAGGTGACGGCGTTCGTCCGTAATCCGGATAAGTTGGAACTAAAAGATGAACGACTTCATGTCGTCACGGGGGACGTCTTGAACCAAGAGGATGTCAATGCGGCGCTTGTCGGACAAGATGCTGTCTTGACGGCGTTAGGGACAGAAAGCCTTGCCTACAGTGGATTTTTAGAACGAAGTCTCGTCCGGATCATCAATGCGATGAAAGTCAGTGGTGTAACGCGGATTGGTTACGTCGCATCAGCAGGTGTTGATAAGGAATTACCGGGTGCACAAGGATTACTCGCACAGCAAATCTTAAAGAATCCATTACGTGATCACCGGCAAGCAATTGACTTGTTGAAACAGGCAGACGTCGACTATACGGTCGCACGACCACTCCGTTTGATGAATGGTCCGTTAACCGGGATGTACCGCCAAACAGCTGACGGTGTACCCGACCAAGCGAAACAAATCAATCGGGCCGATGTCGCCCATTTCCTGCTTGAAGCGATTGAACAGGAAGAATCGATTCGCGAAAGTGTCGGTCTCGCTGAATGAAAAGAAGCCCCCATCCACGAACCTTCCTGAAAAGGAAACGGTACCGGATGGGGGCTTTTAAATAGGACGAATTATTGTTGGCGGTAGATCGAGACAGAACCACCATTGACGAAAAATTGACCATACCCGTCTGCATTGATCGTGACGGAAGCTGAATTGTTACCGGTGATGTCTGTCCAGACTTCGCCTTTATTTTGCGTACCGACATACATCCACTTGCTCCCACCAGGGCCGTCAGACAGGATTGTCGCAAGCCCTGATTTTGAGCGGTCACTGACGCCTTCCCGTGTCCAACCGATGATGTCTTGGTTATCGAGGTAATCATTTTGTTTCCCGAACGCGAAGTCCTTCCGTGCTTTTAGAATCGGATCGATTTTTGACGCGAGGGCAGGGATTTCGCGGTTCGATGAGCCTTTTGTTCCGTAGTAGTCCCCGTAAAAGACAGATGGATACCCTTGTTCCCGCGTTAAAATCATCGCGTAAGCAAGGGGCTTGAACCAGGATTGAACGGTCGATTCGAGCGATTGACCAGGTTGAGAATCATGGTTTTCAACGAGTGTGACGGCAAGCGTCGGATTATCTTGGACGAGTGTGCCGTTAAAAATTGTGCGCATGTCATAAAAGCCGCCGCCTTTACTCGCTTGTTCGAATTTGTAATGAAGTGGAGCGTCAAAGACCGATTGTTTATAGTTCGTCTGACTTAAATAGTTTTTAAGTGTCCCGAGATCGTTCTGCCAGTACTCGGCGACTGTGAATAATTCCTTACCCGTCGTCTGACGAACATTCGTCAACCAATCTGCGAGATACGTATGTTTGATGTGTTTGACGGCATCAAGACGGAATCCATCGAGCCCGAGTTCATTGACGTACCATTTCCCCCAGTTTTTCATTTCCTGCTGCACTTCCGGGTGATCGAAATCAATGTCTGCATACATCAAGTAATCATAGTTTCCATTTTCAGAAGATACATTCGAGTCCCACGACTTACCTGTTCCTCGGAATTTATAGATGGCACTTTTTGAGCGGGATTGATCCCAATCCGTTCCGTCGAAGTGATACCATTTCCATTTGAAGTTTGAATAGGCGTTGCTCCGCGCCGCGAAGTTGAACCCGGTCCAGGCCTGGATTTGATAGTCGCCAGAGACTTCTTGATTACGGTTACCCGGATTGACTTCGACGGCCGTGACGGATTCCGTAAAGTCAGCACCACCCTTGTGGTTCATGACGACATCACCATACACATCGATTCCAGCCGTGTGCAATTGCCCGATGGCGGATTTCAATTGCGTTTTCGTGCCGTACTTCGTCCGGACTGTTCCTTTTTGATTAAACTCACCGAGGTCATATAGATCGTAGGCACCGTAGCCGACATCATTTTGAGTCGTTCCTTTGTAGGCAGGAGGAATCCAAACAGATGTAATTCCGAGTTGATCAAGCTTAGAAGCGTCGTTTCCTAGACGGTTCCAGTGGTTCCCGTCGTTTGGTAAATACCATTCAAAGTATTGCATCATCGTCCCGTTGTCTGCTGTTGCCCCTACTGCAATCGGTTGCGCAAGTGGCACTAAAAACGTCACGCTTGCAAGAGATGCGACAATCAAGCTTTTATGTTTCATCAAAAAGCCTCCTCTATCAAATTATGAAAACGCTTGCATTAATTATTATAGCAAGTTGAAACGTGGGGAGTATCATCCTCATACCTTATTTATGTATCCTTTATAATCATGACTTTTGCCTCTAGAATAGTTCTTCTAAATAATAATTCATCGTTTATTGATTCGTGATTCACTAAAAAACAGGACCTTCTAACCGTTGAACAATTGTGCTAACTCTGATTTCTGGATTCCTCTAAAAAGAAGAGGTCTTTCGTCCATCTTCCATAAGAAAGACAAGTGATGTGAAAATGGGAGTGTAATACGGTTTGACATTGCATGTCCATACTTAACCTGAGGGGGAAAAAGCATGAACTGGAAGTCGAAAATCAGTGGGGCACTTGTTGCGACACTCGCGTTAGGATCACTTGCCTTCACGCCGGTCATCGCCAAAACAGATTCAACAAAGGTAGTAGCGGGACCACAGGCGGTAACGTCACAATCAACAATCGATGCCTATTATCAGCCGGCAGCGGGGAAAACGGGTGCGGCATTAAAAGCATCACTGCATGACATCATCGATAATCATACGGAAGTCTCGTATGACACGGTTTGGACAGCATTAAAAGAAACCGATCAAGATCCAGGTAATGTGAACAACGTGATCGAATTGTACACGGGGAAGTCCATTTCAAAAAATAGCAACGGTGGGAATGTCGGTCAATGGAACCGAGAGCATGTCTGGGCAAAATCGCATGGAGACTTCGGAACAAGCATGGGACCAGGGACAGACTTGCATCACTTACGTCCGTCAGACGTCGTCGTCAATAGTGCTCGTGGGAACCTTGATTTTGACAATGGCGGAACGAAATATAGCGGATGCGATTGTAACCGAGATGGTGATTCATGGGAACCACCGACTCGCGTCAAAGGTGATATCGCGCGGATGATTTTCTATATGGCGGTTCGTTATGAAGGTGGCGGCGAAATCGACTTAGAGACGTCAGAAAACGTCAACAATGGCTCAAACCCACTTCACGGAAAATTATCGACGTTAAAAGCGTGGAACAAACTTGACCCGGTCGATGCATTTGAAAAGAAACGCAATGACATCATTTTTGAAAAATGGCAAAAAAACCGCAATCCATTCATTGATCATCCAGAATATGCGACAGCAATTTGGGGAAATTAATCTAGCAAAAGGGGTCTGAATCAGAAGTCGGACCAACATCAATCCGTGTGACGGACGTTTCCGTCCTCCATTTAATCAAATGACCGTTGCTCCCGCGATTCACGGGACCATCGGTCATTTCTATTGTTCAAGATAGTTTAGTGCTTGCCGGAGGTATGCATGAAAAAGTTCGGATTCCTTTTAATCGGGAGACATCCCCATTTTTGAGTCGCCCCTGTTTTGTGATTGAAACTTTTCTTAGAAAAACATCGTAGAAACGGATGTAATCGAAAATAGCAGTCTGAAAGGAATCATATGACTCATGGAACGGATCAAACAAGTTTTGAAAAGATATCGGCTTGTAGTGGCCGGAATCGTAGGTGGACTCGTCATTTTCTGGTTTAGTATCGGTTTATTTGTCGCAGAAGGGAAACGTCCCGCAGCGAACGGGAAACACTCGTTTGTCATCGTCCTCGGTGCAGGTGTCAGAGGGGAAACACCGTCACTGATATTGGAAAACCGGATTCAGGCTGCAGCTGCATACGGAAAAAAATATCCGCGAACGACTTTTATCTTGAGCGGTGGGCAGGGGCAGGGTGAAGCGATTTCAGAAGCAGAAGCGATGCGCCGTGGCATGATTGACGAAGGAATCTCTGAAAAACGTCTTGTGCTCGAAGACAAATCGACGTCGACCACTGAAAATTTACGTTTTTCAAAATCGTTATTACCAAAAGGTGAAAATCAAGTCTCGATCGTGACGTCAGATTTTCATTTGTATCGTGCTCGTACCGAAGCGAAGAAAGTAGGATTGAATAGTGATGCGATTCCTGCAAAAACACCGTTATCTGGTGTATTGCGATATGGTATGCGTGAACGTGTCGCAATCATCGTGAAATTTTTTGAGTAATGGATTGTTGTGACAACGTTAAAAGAAACCACCATGCCACAAGCATGATGGTTTTTGATAAAACGGTTTATTTATTTTGCTGTGAATTGTCTGATTGATTGTTTTGTGGGGCTTCTTCTTTTCCAAGCGCCACGTCTTTTGCTTCGACCACTTTTTCACTAATTGAAGACAGGTCACCCTTAGCTTCCGTTGCAGTATCTTTTACAGAAGAAGCATCCGATTTGACGGTATCAAGTTCATTGTTAACCTTGTCATACACATTTTGGACGTCACCAGCGACTTCTTGAATGATTCCTGAAGCGCTTTTTACTTGTTCGATGACTTGTGAAGCTTTTCCTGACGGATCTTCTTTAATAGTAGATGCTAATGATGAAACGGAATCTTTTGCGCCGCTAAGTCCTTGTTTTGTGTTTTGTCGATTCGTTGAGCTCAGCATTGTAAGCAATCCGCCGACGACAGCTCCTAGCAACATCCCCGTAAGTAAATTGACACGACGACCTGACGAAGCTTCTTGATCGAATTGACGATTTGGATGTTCTTGTTGAGCAGCATGTGGATCATTTTGTAGATTAGGTTCCATGAATAGACACTCCCTTAAGATAATAGTTGACCATGATAGATATGTACCCTCGTCATAAAAAAGGAAAACATGCACTTTTCATGCAACAAAAAAAGACCACCGATGTTAAAATGGTCTCAGACGGTCAAAGTTGTTTAGTTTTGCTTCTCTTCATCCTGCTTTTCAGTCAGTTTACGGTTGATTTCATCGTAGTCAATTTCGATATCGTCTTGATTGCCTTTATATCCGTAGCCTTTTGAAATGACGATGATTGAAGCAACTAAGACAAACACGATGATTAGAATGGAAACAACATAGAGCCACATGATCCATTCCTCCTTTCATTCTTCTCTTTTAGTATGACGGAAAACTGTCCGTTCGTCTAAACGAAAGTGGTCATGATGTGATAAACTATGTTCAGATTAACATGTTTAGGAACGAGGTGACGGTATGAGTATATTAGTCGTAGATGACGAATTTACGAATTTAATGATTTTGGAGCGACTGCTTGAAAATGAAGGATACGATGTCGTAAAAGCGATGAGTGGGGAAGAAGCGATTGAATTGATGGAGGACCCGGCCTTTATCGACAACTTAGATGTCGTATTACTGGATGTAGAGATGCCCGGCATTAGTGGGATTGATACAACACGGTTGATCCGAAAACGATTTGGTTTAGATGAACTGCCAATCGTCATCGTGTCCGGTCGTTCCAATGAAGAGGACATCGCGGATGGACTGGATGCGGGAGCATCAGACTATACGACAAAGCCAATTCGAAAAACGGAATTGCTTGCTCGTGTTCGAAATGCGATGTCATTAAAACAAGCGATAGATGCACGGAAACGATATGAAAAAGTCTTACAAGAAGATTTTGATCTTGCTCAAAAGCTCCAGCAAAGTGTTTTGAGTGCAAATATCGAAGATGAAGACATTCGAATCATGGCAACCTATATTCCTTCTAAAAAACTAGCGGGAGATATGTATGCCTGGTACCGCATCTCGCAAAATAAATATGGCATCATCTTGTTTGACGTCATGGGCCATGGTGTCTCGTCAGCGTTGATTACGATGGGGATGAGCTCGATCTTGTTTGAACTCGTGCATCGCATCGGTGATCCGGCAAAAGTACTTGAAGAACTGAACCGTCAGATGAGCCGCCTTTTCCCAGGGGATGAAACGGAAATTTATTTTACTGCCGTTTATTTGTACATCGACTTGGATGAGATGAAACTTAGTTATGCGAATGCGGGACACCCACCTGGTTTGTTACGGATGGGGGATCAAATCATCGCCCTCGAGAACACAGGATTGCCAGTCGGGATGTTTGAGGACTCACAATATACGAGTCGGACAATCGACTTGACGTCTCCTGGATGTATCTACCTCTATACGGATGGTTTCATGGAGCTGTATAGCAAAGGGATTGACGAAGGGATCAGTGCGATCCGTCAGTTGATCGAACAACAAGGACCAAACATTCACCACTTGATTCAGCCCGATCAAAGTGATGAGGCCGATGATTTATGTCTCGTCACGGTCGAAATCAATTAAAAAAGCCACTCGCTTTTGTACATTGAACTGAACCCTAAATGGTGGACACTTGATAAAAGACCCCATTCGGGGTTTTTTGTGTTCAGAGATATCGATATACTGTATCTATTCAATTCATACGGGAGGACTATTTATGAACAGACGTACCTTTAATCCAGATCAAATCAGACAACTTGAAGCGAATCCCCACG
>NZ_JACSMM010000021.1:0-803 GCF_018618655.1 Exiguobacterium sp. s95
CCGTTCCCATGCCGAACACGGAAGTTAAGCACTTGAACGCCGAAAGTAGTTGGGGGCTTCCCCCTGTGAGGATAGGACGCTGCCAGGCGTACATATGGAGGATTAGCTCAGCTGGGAGAGCATCTGCCTTACAAGCAGAGGGTCGGCGGTTCGATCCCGTCATCCTCCACCATTTTTATTTACACTTGCCGGTGTAGCTCAGCTGGTAGAGCAACTGACTTGTAATCAGTAGGTCGCGGGTTCGACTCCTGTTGCCGGCACCATTTTCATTTAAATATCACCGAAGATTCTGATTTAGAATTTAGGTTCTACCTTTAAAACCCTGCCGGGGTGGCGGAACTGGTAGACGCACAGGACTTAAAATCCTGCGGGGGTTTCCCCGTGCCGGTTCGATTCCGGCCCTCGGTACCATTTTTAATTTTAATAACTGTTTGATCCATTATACCCCGCACCCTTAGCTCAGCTGGATAGAGTACTTGACTACGAATCAAGGGGTCGGGAGTTCGAATCTCTCAGGGTGCACTTTTTCGGGAAGTAGCTCAGCTTGGTAGAGCACTTGGTTTGGGACCAAGGGGTCGCAGGTTCGAATCCTGTCTTCCCGACCATCTTCAATTTAATCCCTTTAATGGGGCCTTAGCTCAGCTGGGAGAGCGCCTGCCTTGCACGCAGGAGGTCAGCGGTTCGATCCCGCTAGGCTCCACCAAATTTTATCTTTGACGAACTTTGAAAACTGAACGATGAGGCAAAAAACGTATCTTCGGATACAAACAATGAATGAAGCGCAAGCTTCGTCAACGTGACTT
>NZ_JACSMM010000022.1:0-533 GCF_018618655.1 Exiguobacterium sp. s95
GCTTTCGAGATGTCATACATGCGGCTGTATCCTTCACGGAACGTGTTGTACGATCCTTCATAGTCGCCTGCTGCATACTCTTGGAATGTTTTATAGACGTCCGCTTCGTGAGCACGAAGGACTTCTTCAGCTGCTTCCTTCGGAAGTTCGCCTTCTGTCGCAGCGTCGAGGAATGTCGAGAGATCCTGGACGAATTCTTCTGTCTCGGCTTTCGAAGCGTTGATGCCTTCCTGGTCATCCGCTTTGACGGCTTTGACGAGGTCCGTTGTGTATTTGTTGTGATCGACGAAGATTTTTTCGAATTGTTTCGCGCCTTCGTCGCCATAGACTGAAGCGATTGCCGGTGTCATGTCGAGTGCGTTCTGTTTGAGTGCTGCTTCATAATACTCAGCATCTTTTGAACCGTCATATTGTTTTTTCATGTCCATGACGGCAAGCACGAAGTGCTCAGAAAGCAATTGGTCGAGTGTCGCACGAAGATCTGCTGCTTTCGTTTTGACCGTGACGTTTTTTGCTTTGTCCTCATGCATCAT
>NZ_JACSMM010000023.1:0-518 GCF_018618655.1 Exiguobacterium sp. s95
TTCAAAGCCGCAATCAAATCAATTTACGGTGAAGCCGGTGCAGATCAGTTCGAGCAAGCTTGGACGAAAAATCACATCGAAGCACAAGCAAACCTCGTCACAGCAGCCATTAACGATGACAAAAAAATGATGGCTGACGCTCAAGACATGCTTAAAATGTTCTCGAACGACTTCGGTGCGTTCCTCGGAGCAGCAACGGAAGAAAACCTTCCGACGAAAGCAGCACAAGAAGCAGTCGCTGGCCATGAAACATATGTCCAAGACACGTTCATGCAGTACACGGAAGGCGACTACAAAGGATCAGTCGATACGTTCCGCGAGTCATATGCTTACATGTACGGTGTCGGTGAAAACCTCGGTAACGCGATCGTCATGCAATCTCCTGAGAAATTCATGGACGGTACACCAGGTTCAATGCCGAACACAGGTAACGGCGGCATGAGCGACACAAGCAACAACGCAACAACAGGTGCACTCGCACTCTTCGGTCTTGCACTCGGTGCAGCTGGAATCGTCGT
>NZ_JACSMM010000024.1:0-412 GCF_018618655.1 Exiguobacterium sp. s95
GGTAGCCGTATCGGAAGGTGCGGCTGGATCACCTCCTTTCTAAGGAAAACGTCCCGTAAGGGACATGCCCATCGTTCAGTTTTGAGAGTCCGATCTCTCAACTGAATCATCCCATATTTGAATGGGCCTATAGCTCAGCTGGTTAGAGCGCACGCCTGATAAGCGTGAGGTCGGTGGTTCGAGTCCACTTAGGCCCACCATTCAATTTTAAGTTCATATCCTGGGGCCTTAGCTCAGCTGGGAGAGCGCCTGCCTTGCACGCAGGAGGTCAGCGGTTCGATCCCGCTAGGCTCCATTTGTCTTGTCCATTTTCATGGAGAAGGCACTCGCACCTTGAAAACTGAAGACATCAACAAGACATCAAATTTTTATAACCATGTCATTAGACGTGTGTTCTTAGAATACCAAAATG
>NZ_JACSMM010000025.1:0-402 GCF_018618655.1 Exiguobacterium sp. s95
AGATGGACTTGCTCAACTTGCGATTCTTCTGCATGTTCTTCACTTGCAAGGTCTCGATGCCGATGACGTCGTGGTTTTTGACGATCTCGGTCGACACCTTGTGCAGGAAATCGGTTCGCTTGTTGGCGATCTTCTCGTGGATGCGGGCGACCTTTCGCTTCTGCTTCTGGTAGTTCTTCGCCTCGGAAAGTGTTACTTTCTTGTCCAAGGCCAACCGTTGACGACGAGAAAGCTTGCGTTGCTCGCGCGCCAGCTTTTGCTCAAGCGAACGGAAGTAACGGTCGTTCTTGTATACCGTGCCGTCCGACAGGACGGCGAAGTGCTTCAATCCGACATCGACGCCGACGGATGAGCCCGTCTTCGGCATTTCGTTGCTCTCCTGCTCGACGAGCAGGGAGACGA
>NZ_JACSMM010000026.1:0-380 GCF_018618655.1 Exiguobacterium sp. s95
GCTTGTGCTTCGATGTGATTTTTCGTCCAAGCTTGCTCGAACTGATCTGCACCGGCTTCACCGTAAATTGATTTGATTGCGGCTTTGAAATCAGCTGTGTGCATGTCTTCCGCCCAGTTTGCAGCATCGTAGTCTTTCGCTTGATCGACGCCTGCCGTCATGCTGAGGTTCGCAAGAGCGACGTGTTCAGCAGCGAGGCTGTTGAGCGTTGACCGGAGGTCAGCGGCTTTCGTATCAGCTTTCGAGTTATCGAATTTCTCAGGCATCTGTGTCGTGATAGCGACTGAGAGTGCTTTCGAGATGTCATACATGCGGCTGTATCCTTCACGGAACGTGTTGTACGATCCTTCATAGTCGCCTGCTGCATACTCTTGGAATGT
>NZ_JACSMM010000027.1:0-380 GCF_018618655.1 Exiguobacterium sp. s95
ACATTCCAAGAGTATGCAGCAGGCGACTATGAAGGATCGTACAACACGTTCCGTGAAGGATACAGCCGCATGTATGACATCTCGAAAGCTCTCTCAGTCGCGATCACAACACAGATGCCTGAGAAGTTCGATAACTCGAAAGCTGATACGAAAGCGGCTGACCTCCGGTCAACACTCAACAGCCTTGCTGCTGAACACGTCGCTCTTGCGAACCTCAGTATGACGGCAGGTGTCGATCAAGCGAAAGACTACGATGCTGCAAACTGGGCGGAAGACATGCACACAGCTGACTTCAAAGCCGCAATCAAATCAATTTACGGTGAAGCCGGTGCAGATCAGTTCGAGCAAGCTTGGACGAAAAATCACATCGAAGCACAAGC
>NZ_JACSMM010000028.1:0-357 GCF_018618655.1 Exiguobacterium sp. s95
CCCGTCGTCCCGACGGTTGAAGAAGCTAAGAGGCGTTCAGCTTCTTGTTTGAGGTTCAGTCCTGCGTTCACATCACGGTCGTGGTGGATGCCGCAACTCGGGCATGTCCATTCACGCAAGCCAAGATGTTTCACGTCTTTGTGTTGATGTCCGCAACTGGAACACAGTTGACTAGAGGCGAAGGTCTTGCCGACTTTCACGACGGTCTTCCCGTACCATGCCGCCTTGTATCCGAGCATGCGGAAGAACTCCGACCAACTGACATCCGAGATGGACTTGCTCAACTTGCGATTCTTCTGCATGTTCTTCACTTGCAAGGTCTCGATGCCGATGACGTCGTGGTTTTTGACGATCTCG
>NZ_JACSMM010000029.1:0-224 GCF_018618655.1 Exiguobacterium sp. s95
ACGGATTGCGCCCTAAACCGTCTGCATGACTGGCTTTCCGTCATAGTGTTACCTAAAAAGCGTCACGTTTCGTTGACTCCTGCGGGGAAAAGTGCGTGTTTAACGCACTTTCAGAGGCAGGCAAGACCCTGCTCGTTGTCCGTTAGGACGAAGGAGCAACGGCTTGCGCCTCGCCCGAGGAAAGCAACGAAAAAAGACGCTTGATCTCCCGATGGCACTTTGTC
>NZ_JACSMM010000030.1:0-203 GCF_018618655.1 Exiguobacterium sp. s95
AGGTAGCCGTATCGGAAGGTGCGGCTGGATCACCTCCTTTCTAAGGAAAACGTCCCGTAAGGGACATGCCCATCGTTCAGTTTTGAGAGCTCGTCTCTCTAGTCTCGATAGAGACACTCGCACCTTGAAAACTGAAGACATCAACAAGACATCAAATTTTTATAACCATGTCATTAGACGTGTGTTCTTAGAATACCAAAATG
>NZ_JACSMM010000004.1:0-202439 GCF_018618655.1 Exiguobacterium sp. s95
CGTGGGGATTCGCTTCAAGTTGTCTGATTTGATCTGGATTAAAGGTACGTCTGTTCATAAATAGTCCTCCCGTATGAATTGAATAGATATAGTATATCGATATCTCTGAACACAAAAAACCCCGAATGGGGTCTTTTATCAAGTGTCCACCATTTAGGGTTCAGTTCAAATCGTTAGGAGACAGGGCTTTTTCATATGGATTATCCGCGCTGGCGGAAAAATGCTGTTTTCTTTAAAGCTGCGCTGACCGGAATCGCAACGAGGATTCCGACGACGTTTTGAACGAGGTTACCTGGGATTGAAGCAACAGGAGCGATCCAGTTACTATAAAGAATCCCTTCACAGATATAGTAAACGCCAAGCATAAATGGAACAGAAGCAATCATTGCGAGTACGTTGACGCTGACATTCGTTGCTTTACGACCATATGTCCAGGCAATATAACCGACAACGAAACCTTGCAGACCACGTCCGACGAACGAGAACGGAGCCCAAAGTGTCCAGCCTGATACGATATCGAAGAGTCCCATTCCGACTGCTCCGGCGATCATGGCAGTTCGCGGTCCGAACAAGAGGGCGATAATGAACAACATGGCCGTCCCCATATGGACAAGTCCGCCGTTCGCTGCGATTGGCAATTTAATATTAATAAAGAATGTTGCGACAAAAACAAGTGCAATCGACATCGACGTGATGACGAGTTGCCGGGTACGAGTGCTTGAATACGGTGTTGCGTTTTGCATGAGTCAGACCTTCTTTATGATAGATTTTGAATAGCTTAAATCTATCAAAATACTGGACTAGCTAAAAGTGTCAATATCGAACAATTTATAGGGGTCAGTTGAACCGTTGCTTTTTATACTGAAGAGGGAAGACGGCGTATGTATTCGTTCAAATTCGCTTCTGCTTGTTTTTCGCGTTGGAGCAATACCATTCAGGATACGCGTTAAAAGATCTGTGTTTCACATAGTGCTTCAGCCAAATGGTCTCGGAAAAGATTTATTTTCCATTGATTCCTACGGGAACAGTGCGTTATTAACGCACTCAGCGTGTAGACAAACGCTTATGAAGCGTGAACATGCGATAACGAGAGGCAATCTGTTCGCGCTCCCCTGTCTCGCCTCGTCTTCAAAGCGGCAATCGGTCACGCCGCTACAGCAAAGCTGCAGGGTCGCGCTCCCCTGTCTCGCCTCGTCTTCAAAGCGGCAATCGGTCACGCCGCTACAGCAAAGCTGCAGGGTCGCGATCGATTGCTTTTCGCTTTAAAAGCGATTCGAGACGGATTGCGCTCTAAGCCGTCTGCATGCCTGGATTTCCCTCACGGTATTACCTAAAAAGTGTCACGTTTCGTTGACTCCTGCGGGGAAAAGTGCGTTTTTAACGCACTTTCAGAGGCAGGCAAGACCCTGCTCATTGTCCGCTAGGACCAAGGAGCAACGGCTTGCGCCTCGCCCGAGGAAAGCAATGAAAAAAAGACGCTTGATCTCCCGATATCACTTTGTCTACAGTCTGAAGTGCGTTATTAACGCGACTTGCCAGAGGCAGGCGAGACCCTACTCATTGTCCGCTAGGCAAGGAGCAATGCCCGAGGAAAGCAATGGAAATAAGAATCGTACATCGATGAAAACATAGTATTTAAATTAAAAAAACGCCTTGCCGAAGCAAGACGTTTAAACGATTAATTGCGAATCATATGATCGAAGGCACCAAGTGCAGCTGTCGCGCCTGAGCCCATCGAGATGATGATTTGTTTATACACACTGTCGGTACAGTCACCTGCTGCGAACACACCAGGGACATTCGTCGCACCATGACGGTCGACGAGGATTTCACCGAATTTGTTGCGTTCCACCGTATCACCGAGCCAGTCCGTGTTCGGCACGAGACCGATTTGGACGAAGACGCCTTCCAGCTCAACGTGTTGTTCAACGCCTGTTTCACGCTCGACATAGGTGATGCCGTTTACTTTATCCGTCCCCGTGATTTCCTTCGTCTGGGCGTTTGCGACGACCGTGACGTTCGGAAGACTTGCGAGACGTTGTTGTAAAACTGCATCTGCCTTCAGTTCAGGTGCGAACTCAAGGACCGTGACGTGTTTGACGAGACCTGCGAGGTCGATTGCCGCTTCAACACCGGAATTACCGCCGCCGATGACCGCAACGCGTTTTCCTTCGAAGAGTGGACCATCACAATGTGGGCAGTACGCGACACCTTTGTTCTTGAACTCAAGTTCGCCTGGGACACCGACGTTACGCCAGCGTGCACCTGTCGACAAAATCAACGTTTTCGTTTTGAGGACCGCACCATTCTCAAGTTCCAGCTCAACGAGGTCTTTTTTCTCGAGACGTGTTGCCCGTTGCAGGTTCATGACATCGATGCCATACTCCTTGACGTGTTCTTCAAGACTCGCGACGAGTTTCGGACCTTCCGTGTACTTCATGCTGATGAAGTTTTCGATGCTCATCGTATCCATGACTTGTCCGCCGAAACGTTCTGCGACAATCCCGGTCCGGATGCCTTTACGTGCTGCGTAAATCGCGGCACTTGAACCGGCAGGACCGCCACCGACGACGAGGACGTCGTACGGATCTTTGTCAGCGAAATCGGCTGCATCTGTACCCGTACCGAGCTTCGCAAGAATCTCTTCGAGTGACATCCGTCCGTTCCCGAATGCTTCGCCGTTGACGAAGACCGTCGGGACAGCCATGATTTCTTTTTGCTCGACTTCTTCTTTGAACGCTCCACCGTCAATCATCGTGTGACTGATGTTCGGGTTGAGGACGCTCATGACGTTCAAGGCTTGGACGACATCCGGGCAGTTGTGACAGCTGAGGCTGATGTACGACTCGAAGTGATACGTCTCTTTGATGCCTTTAATTTGTTCGATGACAGGCGCATCGATCTTCGGCGCACGACCACTGACTTGGAGCAAAGCCAAGACGAGTGACGTGAACTCGTGACCGAGCGGAATCCCGGCGAACGTAATTCCACTTATTTCACCAGCGCGGTTGACGCTGAAGCTCGGTGTCCGGGCGAGCGTCGCCTGTTCGATGCTGATGCGTGGTGACATACTCGCGATTTCTTCGACGAGTTCGCTCATCTCGAGTGAGACGGAGTCCGTCCCGGCGCTGACGGCGAGGACGATGTCTCCTTCTAACAAATCGAGGTATTGAGCGAGTTGTGCTTTAATATCTGCTGCTAAAGCCATCTCAAATCCGCTCCTTAAATTTTCCCTACGAGGTCAAGGCTAGGTGTGAGTGTTGCAGAACCCTCTTCCCATTTCGCCGGGCAAACTTCACCTGGGTTGTTGCGCACGTATTGTGCTGCTTTGATTTTGTTGACGAGTGTACTTGCATCACGGCCGATTCCACCAGCGTTGATTTCAACAGTCTGGATGACGCCGTCCGGATCGATGATGAACGTCCCGCGATCAGCAAGTCCATCTTGTTCGTTTAAGACTTCGAAGTTACGTGAGATGACGTGTGACGGGTCACCAATCATGACGTACTCGATTTTACCGATTGTTTCTGAAGTTTCGTGCCAAGCTTTATGTGTAAAGTGCGTATCTGTTGAAACGGAGTACACTTCAACGTCAAGCGCTTTGAGTGCTGCGTATTGGTTTTGAAGATCTTCGAGCTCAGTCGGGCAAACGAATGTAAAGTCTGCTGGGTAGAAACAAACGACACTCCATTTTCCACGAAGGTTAGCGTCTGTAAGATCGACGAACTCTCCGTTGTGGAATGCTGATGCACTAAATGGTTTTACTTCACTTCCGATTAAAGACATGATAAAAATCCTCCTGTTGGGTTCTATTTAAGAATCTGTTCTAGTCGTTAAGAATAACTGTACTTATCACACTAGAATAATTCTAATCTAATACTAATTTCATATAAAGCGTCTCTTTTGTCAAGGTTTAACCTGTAAATTCTTATTTCAAGAAATGAATTGTGAACAAAAAAAGAGCTCTATCTCCCTGAATGAAACAGGGAGATGGAGCTGTATAAGTCATTGCCATTCAGTATGGAACATTCCTTCGCGATCGGTCCGGGCATACGTATGAGCTCCGAAATAATCACGTTGTGCTTGCAGGATGTTGGCATTTGAATTCGCTGTCCGGTAACTGTCGTAATACGTCAGTGACGTGCTGAGACACGGTGACGCAAGACCTGTGAGCGCACCTTCTGCGACGACTTGGCGGAGCGACGTTTGATACGCCTGTACCTTGTCTGCGAAGTACGGTGCGAGCATTAAGTTGTCGAGTGATGCGTCCGTTGCAAAAGCCTCGCTGATGACATTGAGGAACTCAGCGCGGATGATACAACCGCCACGGAAAATCAAGGCAATCTCTTCAAGACGTAAGTTCCAGTCATACAGTTCGGATGAAGTCCGGTACTGGGTGAAGCCTTGTGCGTAAGCCGCGATTTTACCCATGTAGAGTGCTTGGCGGATGCGTTCGATCCAAACGTCTTTGTCGAGCGCTGCACGGGCTTCCGGTCCACCGAGGACAGAGGCGGCAGCGACACGTTCTTCTTTGACGGCAGAGAGATAACGGGCGAAGAGTGCCTCCGTAATGATAGAGGAAGCGATCCCATTATCAATGGACTGCAAGCTCGTCCATTTGCCCGTTCCTTTTTGACCGGCTTGATCGAGAATGACGTCGATCAAGGGAAGACCCGTCTCGTCATCTTTTTTCCGTAAAATCTCAGCCGTGATTTCAATCAGATAACTTTTTAACTCGCCGTCGTTCCATGAGGAGAAGATGTCCGCAATTTCTTCGACATCGAGTCCGAGACGGACACGGAGGAAGCTGTAAGCTTCTGCAATCAACTGCATGTCAGCGTACTCGATTCCGTTATGGACCATCTTGACGAAGTGTCCGGCCCCTTTAGGTCCGATGTAGACACAACATGGGTCGCCGTTCACTTGTGCTGCAATTTTTGTCAAAATCGGCGCAACTTGATCGTACGCTTCTTTTGTTCCGCCCGGCATGATGGCAGGACCGGTCCGGGCTCCGACTTCACCACCCGAGACACCGACACCGATGTACTCGATGCCCTGCTCGTTTAGTTGATCAAAGCGACGTTCCGTATCGAGGAAGTGGGAGTTCCCACCGTCCATGATGATATCGCCCGTCTCAAGGTGCGGGATAAGCGAACCGATGACTGAATCGATGGCACTTCCCGCCGTGACCATGACGAAAATCTTGCGTGGACGCTCGAGTGAGCGGACGAAGGCTTCGACGTCATAGTACGGATGAAGCGGTAACCCTTCGCGGTTCGCGACGAGTTGTTCCGTTAAGTCTGGCGTGTAGTTATAGATAGCGACGTTTTCATCATGGCTCGCCATGTTCATGGCGATGTTGCGTCCCATGACACCAAGGCCGATGACTCCGATTGAATTTAGCATAGTGTAACGACTCCTTTTTTTAGACGACGAGACTGAGGAGGAGGACGAATCCAAGTCCGAAGACGGAAATGATTGTCTCAAGCAGCGTCCACGTCGCGAAAGTTTCTTTCATAGTTAAACCAAAGTATTCTTTGAACATCCAGAACCCGGCATCGTTGACGTGCGAAGCGATTAAGCTACCAGCACCAGTCGCAAGCACGACGAGGGCGAGGTTGACGTCTGATTGACCGAGGAGCGGGATGACGAGTCCAGCTGTCGTCAGTGAAGCGACCGTCGCCGAACCGAGTGAAATCCGTAAGATCGCGGCAATCAACCACGCGAGTAAAATCGGTGAAAGTGTTGTGTCAGCAAAGAGTTCAGCGACATATTTACCGACGCCTCCATCGATTAAGACTTGTTTGAAGGCACCGCCACCACCGATGATGAGTAACATCATTCCGATTTGTGTGATCGCTGTCGTACATGAATCCATGACGGTCTTGATTGGGATATTACGTGCAAGTCCCATCGTATAGACTGCGACGAGTAACGAAATCAACATTGCTGTGGAAGCATTCCCGATGAACTGGATGGCAGAAAGAACCGCATTGCCGTCCCAGCCGAGCGTTTTTTGTAGCAATGTCAAAATCGTGGCGATCGACATTAAGAGTACAGGTAGCATTGCTGTGAACACACTGATTCCGAATCCAGGTGTTTCACTTAAATCAAATTCTTTTTGTTCGCCGAGTGAGGCGATGTTACCTGTTTTTTTGAATGATTCCGGCACAAGACGTTTTGCGACTTTCGTAAAGAGCGGTCCGGCGATGATGACCGTCGGAACAGCGACTAAGAAACCGTAAAGTAAGACTTGCCCTAAATCTGCCCCGTATTCACCCGCGATGACAGTTGGACCGGGGTGAGGTGGTAAAAAGCCGTGTGTAACAGAAAGTGCTGCGACCATCGGAATCCCGAGATAGAGAATCGAGACGCGAAGCTGACGTGAAATCGCAAAGACGATTGGAATTAATAGAACAAGTCCGACTTCGAAGAATAACGCGATCCCGATGATGAATGAAGCGACGACGACTGCCCATTGAATGTTCTTTTCCCCGAATTTCGCGACGAGTGTCATCGCGATCCGCTGTGCACCACCGGCGTCAGCAATTAATTTCCCGAGCATTGCACCGAGTCCGAAGATCAGCGCAAGGTGACCGAGTGTTCCGCCGAGACCGGCTTCAATCGTCGTGACGATTTGGTCGAGCGGCATTCCAAGTAGTATAGCGACGACGAACGAGACGATGATTAATGAAACAAACGTGTTTAATTTCAACCCCATGATTAAAACGAGTAATGTGATGATCCCAATGGCAACGATGACTAACGGCATGTGACTTCCCCCAAAAGATAAATTAGTTTTCTTGCTGAATCAAGCTACGTTGATACTCTGCGATCCGCCGATGGTCGGCTGAAAGCGTCCGTGCCAAGCTGATGAAGATCGGTAGCAATTGACGGTATTCGTGCATCGCTTCTTCATTCGGTACATGACGATGTGTTTCCCCAATCATCTCAGCAGCTACTTCGAATGAATCGACTTCCCCAGTCGCATACAATCCGAGAATACAAGCCCCGAGACATGAACTTTCAAAACTTTCTGGAATGACGACTTCCGACTCAAAGATGTCGGCCATCATCTGACGCCACACTTCAGATCGCGCGAACCCCCCGGTTGCTTGAATCCGTGTGACAGGACCATCCATACATTCAATCAATGCCAGGAAGACAGTGTACAGGTTGTAGATGACACCTTCTAACGCGGCACGAATCATATGTTCTTTTTTATGTGACAACGTCAATCCGAAGAATGAGCCACTGACGTCCGGATTCCAAAGAGGTGCCCGTTCGCCCGATAGATACGGATGGAACAACAGTCCGTCTGAACCCGGACGGACCCGTTCAGCGATTTTCGTCAACACCGCATACGGATCAATCCCGAGTCGTTTCGCTGTTTCGACTTCAGCCGATGCGAGCTCATCACGAATCCAGCGTAAGACCATCCCGCCATTGTTGACCGGACCACCGATGACCCAGTGCTTTTCAGTCAGTGCGTAACAGAATGTCCGTCCCTTTTCGTCCGTCTGCGGCCGGTCAATGATAGTCCGGATCGCACCGCTCGTCCCGATCGTGATGGCAATCTCGCCCTTACGGATGGCGTTGACACCGAGGTTTGACAGGACCCCGTCACTGGCACCGATCATGAAAGGTGTTGCCGGATCAAGTCCGATTTGTTTTGCATATTCAGGATTAATGTCCGAATACTGTGTCGTCGTCGAGACAGGTTCCGACAATTTTGAAGCATCGATGCCGGCGATCTCTAAGGCTTTCGAGTCCCACTTCATGTCGTGGATATTGAACAATCCTGTCGCCGATGCGAGCGAATGATCAATCACGTAACGTCCGAACAGACGCTGGAAGACGAATTCCTTGATTCCGATGTATTTTTTCGTCCGCTCGGCAATCTCCGGCCGGTCTTCGACGAGCCAAAAGATTTTCGCGAGAGGGGACATCGGGTGAATCGGTGTACCGGTCCGGTGGTAGACATCATTTCCGTACTCTTCCTTAATCCGGTTCGACCAGGCTTCGCTCCGACTGTCCGCCCAGGTGATGCAGGCAGTCAAAGGCTGGTCCTCCTCATCGATGGCAATCAAGCTGTGCATTGCACTACTGAAAGCGACGAATTTCGGTTTTTGGTCCGGATACTGCCTCGTCAGCAGCCGGATTGTTTCGAGGACGGCGTGGAAAATTTCTTCCGGATCCTGTTCAGCAGTCGAACGGTTTGGTGTATGGAGCGGATAACCGACGTTCGTCTGGCCGACGACTTCTCCTTTTGTCGTAAAGAGGACGGCTTTCGTGCTCGTCGTCCCGATATCGATTCCTAGCATGTATTCAGTCATGTGGTTCGACTCCTTTCGTCATCATCTGTTGCGATTGCCATAAATCTTCGACTTCTTGGACATCGTCGAAGTTCTGGTGTAGAGACGTGACCATCCGTTCACGGTCTCCTGTTTCGATGGCTTCGATATAAAGTGCGTGATTGGCGATGATCCGGTCGAAATCCTCCATCTGTCCTTCGAAGCGAGTCCGCATCGATAAGAGGATGAAGCTTTCCATGACCGGTTTTAAGTTTTGCCAAATCATGCTGACATAACTGTGATCAATCGACCGGATGATCGTCTCGTGGAACAAAACATCTTGATACGAAAATTCGTCGGCATCATTAAACTTGATCGCGACTTTCATCATCTCAAGGATCTTGCTCAGTTCACGGACGAGTTCTTGACGGTCCATCCGGACGATCCGTTCGAAGACGAACGTTTCGATTAACAGGCGGACGTCATAAATCTCGCGGATGTCTTTTTCCGACAAACCAACGACGACGGCACCCATCCGCTCAAGCCGGATGATCCGTTCAGCAGCGAGAACTTTTAGAGCGTCGCGAACGGGCGAGCGACTGACGGAAAAATCCGTCGCTAATTTATTTTCAGAAAGGACGGTCCCTTGCTCAATCTTTCCGGAAATGATACGCATCCGGAGTTCGTGGGCGACACGATCTCCAGTTGATGCTTTTGATAACCATTTAATCGGGTATAAAAAATCAGACATAAAAATCACCTGCTTTGTTTTATGAGTATACTTGTATACAAGTAGTATAAACGACTGAATATAAAATGCAAGCGCTTTAATGAAAACGCTTTATTTCGTTTGGTTTACATTCGCATTACCTTCAGTATGATAGGATGTAGAAAACAATTTTCTGAGAAAAACATGTTGATCTTTAAGACAAAGGAGGATATATGATGAAGATTTTAGTCGTGGGTGCAGGAGCTGTCGGAGGGTACTTCGGGGGACGCCTAGCAGAAAAAGGGGAAGACGTGACGTTTCTTGTCCGTGAGCGTCGGGCAAAGGAGTTAGAGCGAACAGGTCTTGAGATTGACAGTCCGCACGGAGACGTGTCGTTGACGCCGCGTTTAATCCAAGTTGGAACAAAAGAGACGTTTGACCTAGTCATCGTGTCGACGAAAGCGTACCACCTGGAGCATGTCATCGGGGATCTCGAAGGGTTCGTCGGACCTGATACATATGTGTTACCTGTCTTGAACGGGATGCGGCATATCGAACAACTCGTCGCTAAATTTGGCGAGACGCGTGTCCTCGGAGGCTTATGCTTCATTGAATCGACGCTTGACACGAATGGACGCGTCATTCAGACGAGTCCTGCCCATCAACTCGTGTTTGGTCCAAGAACAGGGGACTGGACGGATCGCTTGTTTGAGGTGAAGGAAGCACTTGCAGGGACGAAAGCATCGATTAAAGCATCAGACCACATCATGCAAGATATGTGGCAAAAGTATCTCTTCATTACGACTTTTTCCGGAGTGACTTCGCTATTTCGGGCACCGATCGGTCCGATTCGCGACGACGCAGCCGGGGATCGTGTCATCCGGAATGTCTTACAAGAAGCAAAACAAGCCATGGAAAGTCAAGGGGCAACGTTCGTGCAACATATCGAACAGGAGCAGGAAAAACGGATTCACCAAATGGCACCGGATATGAAGTCGTCGTTGCAACGGGACATGGAAAAACAAGGCATGGTCGAAGCAGACCATCTGTTTGGCAGTTTAATAGAAGGAGCGGAGCCAGCGGTGCACCCGACGTTACGGATGATTCATACGAATTTAAAGATATATGAACGATTGCGGAGTGGAGTTTCCGAATAAGGAATTAGTACGCTGTTTACTATACTGGTAAAATTAAGCGGAGAGAGTAGACTGGAGAGCACAAACGTTCTAGCTGAACTTTAGCTGAATCTCGCGGACATAGCATTGACTTCCTTACTAGAATTCATCTATTCTTAGTAAGATTGAAAAAACCATCAATATATTGTGTAGTACCATTTGGATATAAAACTGAACAACAGATGTGAGAGGGGATTTAATTTACATGAAACGTATTATCATTCGCGCCGGTATGACACCGTTTGAGCAGTTCGACGCTGAGTACATGATGAAAGAAAACTCAATCGGAGGGAACGTCGGGAACTTGATCTATCAGTACAGTATCTTCCGTACATTGATGACAGAAGGAACGACGATCACACCTGACTATTACTACTACGATGAAGAGCGTGCAGACGAGATCAACGAAAACTTCGATCTTTACGTCATTCCACTTGCGGATGCATTCCGTCAAGAGTTCGCACCATCACTTCGTAAGTACACACGTTTGATTAAGAAATTGAAAATTCCGGTCGTCGTCATCGGTGTTGGTCTACGCGCACCATTCGAGCCGGACTTAAAAGGCGGATTCCCGTTCGACGAGGATGTTAAAGCATTCGTCAGCGCAGTCCTCGAACGTTCAAGCATCATCGGACTTCGTGGTGAAATCACATCGAAATACCTGACACGCCTCGGTTTCCGTGAAGGCATCGATCACAAAGTCATCGGTTGCCCATCGATGTATGCGTTTGGTCGTGATCTTCACATCCGTGAGACAAACATCACGAAAGATTCGATGATCAGTGTTAACTCGTCACGTCTTTCGCCGAAAAACGTCCTTGATTTCATCACACGTGGAATGGAAGAGTATCCAAATCACTACTTCATCCCGCAATGGATGAAAGAATTGAAATTGACGTACACAGGAACGCATCCGATCGCGGACCTTTCTGTCACGAACTACCCGGTTAAAATGTCTGACCCGACATATATGAACGACCGTGTTCGTTTCTTCTTGAACGCTCAAACTTGGTTCGACTTCCTCAAAGAAGCTGACTTGAGCTTTGGTGCGCGTCTCCACGGAAACATCACAGCGACGCTCGCTGGAACACCAAGTATTTTGATTCCGAAAGATGCACGGATGCGTGAATTGACGGATTACCACCAATTGACGCACATCTGGGCGAACGATATCACGGCAGACACACGTCTTTCAGACATCGTCGAAACAGCTGACTTCCAAAGCCCGGCTCGGATTCAAGCGAAAAACTTCGACAACTTCGTCGATTTCTTGAACACAAACGAATTGGAGCACATCTACCAAGACACGAACTACCCAGAGAACGTGCCGTTTGACCGTGAAATGGCGAAAACAGAACTTCTCCCAGCGGTTAAACCGATCACAGGAATCAGCATGGAAGAAGCAATCGCTCGTTTTGAATCATTCTTCCCGGAAGAAGAGAAAAAAATCGCTGCGATCCAAAAACGCGATAAAGATAAAGATAAAAAGATTAAAACATTACAAGGTAAACTCAACAAGCAGACGAAGATGGTTAAACATCAAGAAGGTACATTGAACCGTAAAGCGGTTCGGATGGCACTTAAGACAGCCGATCTCTTCGCGAAGAAATAAAAATAAGACGTCTCATGCCAATGCGGTGTGAGACGTTTTTTATTGCATAGAAAAAGCTTCATCTCCTAAAAAAGAAGAGATGAAGCTTTTTAATTAACGTTCCCGTAGTTCACGATTAAATTGTTGGAGCAGGCGTCCAAATGCTTCCGTATCATCGCCTGACCAGTCTGTCAGTAAGCGTTCGATGCTCGCGAGGCGTGCCGTCCGGTAAATCGTCAATTCTTCCTGTCCGAATGAAGTGATGTGATAGAAGAAGGCACGGCCATCTGCTTCATCGCGTACTTTTTCGACCAATTTCTTTTGATCGAGCGCTGCCGCTTGCCGGCTGACGGTAGAGACGTCAAGTTGCAATTCGCGTGCCAATGTCTTCACCCCGACTGGACCAGACTCGGACAGTTGACGCAGTAACAAATACGACGCGCGATCTAAATTTCGGTTATCGGCCGTCGCTGTCGTCAAACGACGAATCAGAATCGCAAGTTCTAGTTCAATCACTTCGAGTGCCTGATCAGACATGTTAATCCCCTCTTTTCCTAAGTGCTTCATGTTTCCCATCATTACGCAAGGACTTAGCCCCTGTCAATGAGAGGTCAGGAAACTTGACAGTCCATTAGTTGTATTATACAATCATTTCTGTTATTTAATTGCATCATACAACTTATTTATTCAGAACACACACAAAAGGAGAATTCCGATGAAAGCTTATGAATCGATGAAACAAGAAGTGATCACAGTCCACGAAACAGACGTCATCCGCCATGTCGTCGAACGTTTCATCCAATCCGGAATCAGCGGTGTTCCCGTCATCAATGACGAGAGCGAAGTCGTTGGGTACATCAGTGATGGTGACATCATGCGGGCGATTGGAAAGCACAAAGACATCATCGTCGATACGTTTTTATATGTAGATGTCATCAAAGGGGATGAAGAAGATTATGACGCGCGGGTGCGTCACATTCTGAACCGTCCGGTCATGGAGATGGCACGCCGGAAAGTCGTCACGGCAGATGTTGAAACGGAGATGGAAGAAATCGCAGCGACGCTCGGTTCGAAACGGATTAAAAAATTACCGATTTTAAAACAAGGAAAGCTTGTCGGAATCATCAGTCGGGGCGACGTCATCCGTCACTCCTTTAAACGGTTCTTATAAGAGAAAGAAGGGACAATATGGCACTTGCCAATAAAACAACGACGCTTGCGCCGGAAACGGTGTTAGAAGAAAGCAAGCATGGATTATTCCACCAACCGATTGCCGTGTGGGCAGTATTTTTTGCGAGTATCACGGCATTCATGGGGATGGGGCTCGTCAACCCGGTTTTACCAACGATCGCCGATAATTTAGAAGCCTCAAAAAGTGAAGTCACGCTCTTATTTACAAGTTATAATGCCGTCATGGCATTCGCGATGCTGATCACAGGTGCGATTTCATCACGGATCGGTCAAAAGGGAACATTGATGTTAGGAATTGCCGTCATCGCGCTCGTCGCTGGATTTGCAGCGCAAGCCGATAGCATTTGGACGCTTGTCGCCTTACGTGGCGGCTGGGGGCTTGGAAATGCCTTGTTCGTCGCAACGGCACTTGCGGCCATCGTCTCCCTTTCGTCAGGCGGGACAGCAAAAGCAATCATCTTATATGAAGCAGCTGTCGGTCTCGGGATTTCAATTGGGCCGCTTCTCGGAGGGACACTCGGTTCGATCACATGGCGTGCACCATTCATGGGTGTCGCGACAATCATGGTCATCGCCTTCCTTGTCCTGTTGTTCTTGATGCCGAAACCGGTCGCAACAACGACGGCACCACGGCAAAAAATTTCCTTGCTCGCGCCTTTCCAAGCGATGAAACACCGGTCGCTCTTGACACTCGGGATTGTCGCGGCCTTCTATAACGTCGGTTTCTTTACAATCATGGCCTATGCGCCGTTCGTCATGAAACTGCCGGCACAAGGTCTCGGGTTCGTCTTCCTGGGATGGGGGATGTTGCTCGCCATCACGTCTGTCTTGACGGCACCGAAATTAAAACAATGGCTCGGGACGATTAAAGCGATGGTGTTGATGCTGTTACTGTTCGCCGTTCTCTTACTATTGATGGGGATCTTTACGGAAACACCAGCTGTCGTCATCGTCTGTGTGATTCTTGCCGGGGCGGTACTTGGTAATAACAACACACTCATTACGACAGCCGTCATGGACGCGGCACCGGTCGAACGTTCGACCGCATCTGCTGCATACAGCTTTTTACGTTTCCTTGGGGCAGCCATCGCGCCATTCATGGCCGGTAAATTGGCTGAAATCTTTAACGCAAACTTGCCGTTTTACGTCGGGAGCGGATTTGTCTTACTCTCTGTCGTCATCATCGGGGTCAATCTTAAGCACATCCGTCACATCGATACAATCGATAGCGGTCACTAAACAATCCGCTCTTCTTTCAATTGCTTAAGAAAGAAGAGCGGATTGTTTTTCTTAATCAGGATACGTAGTACGTAAAAAAGTCATAGACTCGACGATAAGGGATTCGATGACAGCCAGATCGACATCTGCTACCGTATTGATATAGACGCATGCCTTTCCACTTTTGTGTTTACCTAACTTGGCGAGCAATGCCTCACGATCAGCCCCGGGAGCGAAATAAAGACTAATGTTTGCTTTGCGAGGTGAAAAACCGACGAGAAAGGCATCTCCTTCATGTCCGGAGGCGTATTTATAATGATAGTGACCAAATCCGATCATTGATTCTCCCCACATGACAGGTGGAGCGTTCGTCGTTTTTTCAAATAGCTGAAGTAATACCTGACAATCTGCGCGCCTTGCAGGGGATTCGATTTGATTTAAAAATTCAGTCACACTGTTTGTGTTGGGTTGCGTTTTTTGTTTGTAAGTCATATGGCGGCTCCTTTCTGAAAACACCTATTGATATTTATGATTTTAGTTCTTCTTTTCCCGATTTTATGTCGATCCACTCAATAAGAATCGAGGTGAGCGTGATGAAGGTCCATAGTATTTACTTTATTGGTTATGAAGGGAAGGTCGAATGGCGTATTTTACGGGTCAATCGTCTGGAAGAAATACTGGAAATTGATGTCGTCCTATCGCAATCGGACAACCAGACCAGTCATCGATTAAATATGTCGTTCGCTGAGTATGATTCCTTTGCGCATGATTTTTTAACGGTCCATGAGCAACTTCGTGGATCTGCGACCTATACGCAAGCAGATTTTCACATGACGTTGACCTATCATCGTCTCGGTCACGTCACGATTGAAATCGGATGGAAGGGTCAACAGACAATAGCGTTGCAAAGTGATCAGAGTTATCTCGGACAAGCGCTTGCGAGTATCGGAGTCTATACGTAAAAACCGCTCGAGTCTTCGAAAGAGAAGGCTTGAGCGGTTTTTTTCGTTCAGGCTAGGGGTTCAAGTGCGAGTTGCTTACATAACGCAATCGTCTGGAAATACTCCGACAAGGGAATCGATTCATCGACTTGATGGGCGAAACGGAAGTCGTGGAACGAAGCGACGGCAATCGGGAAGGTCCGGTTGGCTTGGCTGAACATGGCTCCGTCCGTCCCACCCGGAATCGCAACGCGCCGCGCCGGATGACCCGTGATGGTTTCCATGTGTCGTGCAACCGTTTCGAGGAACGGTGCATTCGCATCCGTCTCACATGAAGGAATCTCTTTGATGACACGCAGGGTCATCGCGAACGTCGGATCTTCCTTACGCAGCCGTTGTTCGATCTGCGCAAAAGCTTCTAAAATCTCGAGGCGTCCGAATCCGGGAATCGTCCGGATGTCCATGTAAAAGGAAGCGTTACTCGGGATGACATTCGGACCTTCTCCGCCTTGGATCGACGTGATCGAGGCGACGACAGGACCGAGTTGCGGGTGGCGATTGTCGGTGATCGTGAAACGGTCCGACTTCACTTCCTGAATGACACGATACAGATCATCGATGGCATTTTTTCCGAGTTGCGGCGCGGAACTATGAGCCCCTTTACCGACGCACGTCACTTCGATTCCGACGACACCTTTTTGAGCATACCCAATCATTCCGCTTGTCGGCTCCGTGATCAACAGCGCATCTAAATCGTCGGCGTCACCACGTTCCGTCAAATACTTCGCGCCTGTCATACCATTTTCTTCATCAGATGTAATAAGTAGTTTGAGATGATTCGGGCGGTCCGCACAGTCCTTTAACTCAATCATCGCATTGACCATTGCCATCACACCAGACTTCATATCGGATGCCCCGCGACCGTAAATCCGTCCGTCGCTGATTTCACCACCAAAAGGTTGTTTTGTCCAACCGGTCGTTTGGACAGGTACGGTATCAAGATGACCCGAGAAACCGATTGTTTTTGGTTCGGTGGCTACCTCGCTTGCCGGAAGGGTCGCGACGAGACAGATTCGTTTTGGCGCGACCTCAATCCATTCGGTTTCGATTTCGTGAGTGGTCAAGTAGTCATAGACAAAAGTCGCGACGTCTCGTTCCCCGTCGAGCGGATTGACACTCGGAATTTGCAGGCAGTGTTGCAGTGATTCGATTTGTTGTTGTTGCGTCATGCTGATTCCTCCTTGATTTACATTCACTAGAGTATTCCCCGAAAAAAAGCTATCCGAGAGATAAACAAGCGAGGAGAAAATTTAAAATCGCGGTATTTCTTAGAATCAAATGGTCCGTTTTTAAGAGGATGCGTCAAAGGACTGTGGTCAAAAGGCGCAGATTGTTGATTTAATAAGTCGAAGGACATACGAAAAAGAGGAGGACGATTCGAAATCGTCCTCCTCTTTATTTAGATGTTGCGATGTTTCATGCGTCAAATGGATCGTTATTCAGCATCCGTCTTCCATTTATCATCAATCAACATCTCGCCAGGCCATGTGTAGGCCATGATCCCGCCGTCTGCTGTGATGTCTTCACCTGTCACGTAAGAGCTGTCGTCGGAAGCGAGGAAGAGGGCAACCGTTGCCATCTCACGTGGTTTCCCGAGACGACCCATTGGTGTGATCCATGCATTGGCATCACGGAATTGTTTTCCTTGGTCTTCGTCTTTTCCACCGACGAGCGTGTCGATGAGTGGTGTTTCGATCGTACCTGGTGAGAGCGAGTTGACACGAATGCCCTCACGCGCATAATCGATTGCCATCGCCCGTGTAAAGTTCGTGATTCCACCTTTTGCTGCGTTGTAACCTGAGCGGTTTAAGTCGGCAGCGCGACCTGACATCGATGACGTATTGATGATCGATCCGCCCTTCTCAAGCATTAAAGGAATCAAGAATTTACTCGTCAAGAATGTACCACGTAAGTCGACCGCGATGATTTGGTCAAACAGTTCAATCGGATATTCATGGACTTTTCCGCCTTGCTGATCAATCCCGGCATTGTTGAACAGAACGTCAATCGTTCCGTACGTGTCTTTCAGCTGTGTCGCGAGCTGTTCGACACTATCGACTTGCGTGACGTCGACGTGAATCGCTTCCGCTTGTCCACCAGCCTGTTTGATTTTTTCGACCGTCTCCTGTGCTTTTTCAAGATTGACGTCAGCACAGACGACTTTCGCCCCTTGTTCGGCAAAGACGAGTGCCGTTGCTTGACCAATTCCTGTAGCTGAACCTGTAATAACTGCTACTTTATTCTCTAATCGACCCATGTGTAATTTCCTCCTTCTAAGTACTCTTGCTCCGAATGTTGTTCACCTTATGAATCATTCCCTTGACTTTGGAGGATAAACCTACTGAACTGTCTAGCAATCCATGAGAACGGGAACAGATGAAAAGTGAAAACCCGACAGGAAAGGAATGAGAACGCTGACATCCGAACAACGTGAATATGCAAAAAAATTACTCGATGAAGCGATTCTGTACCAAATCGAGTTAGAGAAAGATGTATTTAAGGATGAGTTGATTGACCGGACGACACCGGTCTTATGGTTTGGTGACGTAAGCGAGCGTAGCTGGCTTACGATTGCGACGAATCCGTCGGCAGGCCAGTTTTTGAACCGGGATGGCACGTTACGCTATGAGACGACAGGACCATTCGTCCTAAGAGAAGTCGATGCGCCGCTTACGGAGTACCGGACGGACCAACGATTTAATCAAATGATTGATTCCTATAATCGTTATTTCAAACAGCCGGACATTTATAAATCGTGGTTCGGACGGGAGGGGGGAGGAAAATTGGAAGGTTTTCTGAATGGATTCGAAGCTTCTTTTTACGGAACCGGAGAGCCGGTCATCCATGCGGATTTTTTTCCATTTCCGACGAAACGTTACATGGGAACGATTGCTCAGCGACATGAACTGGAAGAAACCGTATTTGGTCAGACGTTCCTTTTGAAATTGATTCGTCTTTTTTCGTTACGCGGAATTATTCTTCTCGGACGGGAACATACGGAACGTTACCGGACAATCGATCAGACGGCTACATGGCAAGCACCCGAGCCGGTCCCGGGGTATCCGGATGCCGTCGTCGAACTCGGGTCTTCGGAACAATTTTCCGTTCCAATCATCGGTCTTCACTTTAAACCGAGTGAGCAGTTCATCGGACTCGGGAATCGGCCGGACTGCCATGGTGTCAGTCATGGCACATACGGGTCGGCGGAAAGCTTACGTAAAATCGGAAAATATATCCGCAGCCGACTCGAAGAAGGGGATTGACACTATTTTTCCAATCCGTAATAATAGATTTGTATTAGCACTCTTGTTGTTAGAGTGCTAAAAAAGAACTAGGGGGTATCGGAAATGGAAACGAAACAGTTCAAGGCAGAGTCGAAACGTTTACTCGAAATGATGATTCATTCCATCTATACACATAAGGAAATCTTTTTACGTGAGTTGATTTCGAACGCTAGTGACGCGATAGACAAGATTTATTACAAAGCATTGACGGACGAGACGCTGACGTTCGAAAAGGATGCCTATAAGATTACGATTGAACCGAATCAAACGACACGACAGCTCGTCATTCGTGATACGGGAATCGGGATGACAAAAGAGGAGCTCGAAGCGAATCTCGGAACAATCGCGAAGAGTGGGTCACTTGCCTTTAAGGCGGAGAATGCCGCGCAAGACGGACACGACATCATCGGACAGTTCGGTGTCGGCTTTTATTCGGCATTCATGGTCGCGGATGTGGTCACGGTCATCACGAAACCATTCGGTAGCGAAACAGCGTACAAGTGGGAGTCGCACGGTGTCGACGGTTATACGATTGAAGAAGTCGAAAAAGCTACAGTCGGGACGGAAATCACGCTGCACATCAAAGCGAACGAAGAAGATGAAAATTATGATGAGTATTTAGATACGCATCGTTTGCGGACGATCGTCAAAAAGTATTCCGACTTCATCCGCTATCCGATTGAGATGGAAGAGACGGAACGTCAACCGATTGAAGGATCGGACGAGATGGAAGAAGTGAAGGTCGTCAAGACAATCAACAGCATGGTGCCGATTTGGCGGAAAAATAAACGGGAGTTGACGGACGAGGATTACACGAACTTCTATCAAGAAAAACGATATGGATTTGATACACCAGTCAAGCACATCCATATCAGTGCAGATGGTGCCGTCCGTTATCAATCGATTTTATTCATTCCGGAGCAACCGTCCTTCGACTATTATTCGAAAGAGTTCGAGAAAGGTCTTGAACTGTATGCGAACGGCGTCTTGATCATGGAAAAATGCAGTGACCTCTTGCCGGACCACTTTAGCTTCGTCAAAGGGATGGTCGACTCGGAAGACTTGTCACTCAATATTTCACGTGAGTTGTTGCAGCACGACCGCCAACTCAAATTGATTGCAAAAAACATTCAAAGTAAGATTAAGACGCAACTTGAAGGACTGCTTCGTGACGATCGCGAGAAGTATGAAGCCTTTTATCAAGCCTTTGGTCGTCAATTGAAGTTTGGAATCTACAATGATTACGGCATGCATAAAGAGACGGTCAAAGATCTTGTCCTGTTCCACTCGGCAAAAGAGAAGAAGCTGGTCACGCTCGCTGAATACGTCGCGGCGATGCCGGAAGATCAAAAATACATTTACTATGCTTCAGGGGAAAGTACGGACCGTTTAGATAAGTTGCCACAGTCGGAGCTTGTCAAAGACAAAGGGTTCGACATTCTGTACTTTACGGAAGAAATCGATGAGTTCGCGATTCAAATGTTGCTCAACTATGAAGGAAAAGAATTTAAATCGGTTACGAGCAGTGATCTTGGCATCGAGCAAGCGGATCAAGCAGAAACGACCGAAACACAAGTCGAGATGTTTACAGCGATGCAAGAAGTGCTTGCTGGGCAAGTCAAAGAAGTCAAAGCTTCTTCACGCTTAAAATCACATCCGGTCTGCTTCGCGACGGATGGTGCCGTTTCGATTGAAATGGAGAAAATTCTTAAATCGATGCCGAACAACCAAGATGTTTCAGCCGTGAAAATTTTAGAGTTGAACACGTCGCATGACGTCTTCCAAGCCATTGAAACGGCCTTTAAAGAAGACCGTCCGAAATTTGAACGCTATACGAAATTAATGTACCAACAAGCGTTGCTCATGGAAGGCTTGCCAATCGAAGATCCAGTTGCGTTTGCAAATGAAGTGTGTGCCTTGATGGTGTAAGAATGATCGCTTCAGCGTGTAGACAAACGCTTATGAAGCGTGAACATGCGATATCGAATTGCAATTCGTTCGTGCTTTCCTGTATTTCTCTCACGGTATTACCTAAAAAGCAACGAAACAAGACGCTTTTTATTTCTTCATACCATGTTGTCTACAACTTAAAAGAAGGGATTGCACATCATCGTAGATGGCAATCCCTTCTTTTTTTCTCGTCTCGGCTAAGCTGAGCGTTATTTTTTTATTATTCAGCGCGAAGTTCAGTTGGTACTTTGCCGCGTTTCGAGACGACATTCAGGACGACGAGTGCGAGTAAGAAGGCGATAAGTGCACCGATGAAGCCGATGATTGATGAATCGGTTAAACCGAGCACAAGGTAGCCGACTGCCGATGTCGCTGCACCAACCAACGCATACGGAAGTTGTGTCGTGACGTGATCGATATGATGCGAACCGGCACCTGTCGAACTGAGAATCGTCGTATCGGAAATTGGTGAACAGTGGTCTCCGAAGACGGATCCGGCAAGAACGGCAGCGAGCGTCGGAAGTAAGAGATTCGGTTCGACCGCCATGATGAGGTCAGCACCGATCGGCAGCATGATACCGAATGTTCCCCAACTTGTACCTGTCGAGAATGCCATTAAGCTTGCAATCAAGAACAATAAGAAGGGGAGGTACGAAGCAGAAATCGACTTACTGACGAAGCTTGCTAAGTACTCACCTGTTTTCATGTCACCGATAACAGCGATGATTGTCCAAGCGAATAATAAGATGACGACAGCAGGCCACATGGATTTCATCCCAGCCCAGATGCTGTGTCCGTATTCGCGCGCCGGGATTTTCCGACCAATCAACATCAGGAAAGCAACGACTAAACTGATGACGACACCAGCAACGAGTGAACGTGTTACGTCTGTCGCTTCAAATGCACCAATCAACGTAAATGCACGATTGTCAGCAGCGAGTGCCTGAGCACCGGTAAAGAGTAATGCGGAAACTGTTGCAATGACGAGAACGATAATCGGAACGACGAGGTCACGTACTTTTCCACCTTCGTGTTCTTTGACTTCCTCTGCCATCCCCATCGGTGTTCCTTTACTTGCATCGAAAAGTTCACCTTTTAATGCACGAAGTTCATGCGTCCGCATCGGTCCGACCGCAATCCCTGTGTACGCGATGTAAAGCGTCAGCAATAGAGCGAAAATCGCATAGAAGTTGAGTGGCACGATCATCATGAAAGCACTGAATGCGGAATACTCCGTAATCGAATGTGTCGTTAAGATACCAGCGATGATCGAGATGATGAACGCTCCCCAACTTGAAAGCGGGCTGATGACACAGACTGGAGCAGCCGTCGAGTCAATAATATACGCAAGTTTTGCCCGCGAGACGCCACGACGGTCCGTTAACGGACGACTGACATTCCCGACAGCAAGACTGTTGAAGTAATCATCGATGAAGATTAAAATACCTAAACCAAATGCTGCGAGGCGAGCGCCGCGCGCTGTCTTGACGTGTGTTGTTGCCCATTCACCGAAGGCATGTGCACCGCCCGATGTTTGGATAAGCGTCGATAGAACACCGAGTAATAGTAAGAAGATGAGTAATAAGACGTTCCATTCATTTAACGCCCCATCCGCCCAAAATAGACTAAAGATGTTTTTGCCGAGATAGACGACCGTATCGATTGGATTAAAGCTATGCAGCAATAAAGCACCAATCAAAATACCGACACCAAGTGAAATAACGACTTTGCGCGTCACGATTGCAAGTGCGATTGCAATGACAGCTGGAATGAGCGCAACGATTGAATCTGAATAATTGACCATTGTGTGGTTCCTCCTCTTTTTTTAGAAGATGAGACCCATTGCATATAAAAAAGCAAGGGCACCGGCAACAAAGCCGACACCCTTGCTGGATGCGTCTTTCTTAGCCGAATTGGAGCGCTCCATACAAAACACGTATGGCAATCGAACGGGTATTTCCCAATTCGACCAGTACCATCAAGTCAGACACTTGACGATACTTCGGCAGCATTACCTTTCCTTGATCGTCCTCGTTGTCATCCTCAGATCAAATACTCATTAAGACCGCGCCTCTACCTCATCGATAGAATAGTCATATTCTTTTAATAAGAAAACCTTATCATATTTCAGAAAAAAGTTTCAAGTCTGTTTTTAAAAAAAGTAGTAAAGTCTGTTCAAAAGGAACAATGAAGTTATTCGGCGTTCATCCGATTTAAATGGGCAGCACCGATGACACCGGCATTTCCTTCCAATGCAGCTAAGCGAATGATTGTTTTTTGACGTAACGTCGGGTAGAGACGGGCATTGACGGCTTGTAAGAGCTCTTCCCAAAATAAATCGGCGGAAGCCGTAACACCGCCACCGATGATGACGGCTTCCGGATCAAGTGTGTGAATGATGTTCGCTACGCCTGTTGCTAAATGATTTACGAAACGAAGCCTTTCCTGTGTATTGCCAAGAAGTTGTGCAAGAGAAGATTCATTTAATGAATCAGCCCGCGTCTGAAGAGCCGTACCGCTTGCTAATCCTTCGAGTGAGCCTTTGTTCAAGACGTGATGTTCCGGTCCAGAAGCATCGATGATCGTATTTCCGATTTCACCAGCATATCCGTGTGCGCCTCGAATCAACGTCTTTTGATAGACATATCCACCACCGATTCCTGTACTGACTGTCATGTAATAGATGGATGTATAGTCTTGTCCTGCCCCGAACAATGCTTCGCCGAGCGCGGCGGCATTTGCATCATTTTCAAGGGAAACCGGGATGTTGAAGAACTCTTCTAACGGGCGAACCAAATTTACATCGTCCCAACCCGGCAGGTTCGGAGGTGACAATAGCCGACCCGTTGCTGCATCAAGCGGACCAGGCGCTGCGATACCAATTCGTTCGACTTCAAATTCTTCAAGTAGCTTTTGGATGGCTTGTCTTAAATGATTAATTGTATAGTCCGGGCCAGCAGCCGCCTCTGTCAAAAATCGATATTGTTTTACGACATGGTGCTGATTGATTGCGGCAACACGCGTGTGAGTCCCACCAAGATCAATTCCGATGTGAAGTCGTTGTTTCGGTGTTGGATTTGGACCAGTCAATAGAAGTTTCCCCTTTCCAGAAACGGTACAAGTTACTTTTGCCGGAATCAGAACCGTGTCTCCGGCGGTATAACGCAATTGGTTGATGATCAGCGTGCCACTGATGATAGTGATGACTTGGAAGGAAGTTCGTGGTGCAATCGTAATCATGTCATGGATGGCCCATTCCTCGACAAAAAAATAGGCGTTGGTTGTCAGTAGTCTTGAACAAAAAGAGGTCGGTACATAAGGCTCCTCGTACTGGAAATGAGGAAATTGAATGACTTCGAGTGCTTCTTTAAGGTGGAGTTGACGCGGTTTGTTGGTCGAATGGTCAATTCGATCGTAATCGTACAACCGGTACGTGGTATCAGAGTTCTGCTGGATTTCGATGACAAGACACCCTTCGGTTAAAGCATGAACAGTACCTGCTGGAACGTAAAAAAAATCGCCGGGTGAAACAGGCAAATCAATTAAGCCGGAAGTTAAATCGTCTTCACGGACAGCGCGCAACAAATCAGCTTTTGTTTTGAAGTCATGCCCATAAATAATGGTGGCGTCTGCCGGACAATCGACGATATACCAGCATTCATTTTTCCCGTAAGGCTGTCCTTCTAGGCGACAGGCATCATGATCGTCAGGATGGACTTGAACGGATAAATCATCCGCAGCGTCAATCCACTTAATGAGTAAAGGAAAAGCTTCCGTTGTGTCCATCCCGAAAATTTCAGGGTGATTTGACCATAAATCCCGTAGTGCATCACCGGAAAAACGTCCGGCATTCACCTTGGTTTGCCCGTTTGGGTGATCAGCCAAGGTCCAAGCTTCACCGATGTTTTGTTTGCCTAACGTATCAAATCCATATGCACCAAGCTTACATCCACCCCATATCCGCTCCTGTAAAATCGGCTCAAAACGAATCAGTTCTTCCATGATTGTTCCTCCTCCAAGTTGTTTTCGATTACAACACTACACTTTTTAAAAATAAAAATAAACAAAATAAAAATCAAGTATAGACATGGGTAGTAAAATCCGTATAATCAAAGTTGTAAGCGATTCCAAAACGCGGGAGGAATGGTTGAAATGAAAAAAATCATGTTGGCGTGTAGTTCAGGAATGTCGACGAGTATTCTCGTCACTAAGATGCAGGAACATGCCCAATCACTTGGTGAAGAGGCGACAATTTGGGCAGTCGGTCAAGACCAGGCTTTAAAAGAAATGGATGGAGCAGATGTTGTATTGATTGGTCCACAAATGCGCTTTTTATTATCAAAATTTCAACAAGCGACAGATAAACCAGTAGAAGTCATCGATATGATAGCGTACGGAATGGCCGACGGAAAAGCGGCCTATGAACAAGCCGTTAAGTTGATGGGGTGAAGAAATGAAAACAAATGAACAGACGATGGAACAAGTAGCATTCATGATGATTTTGCATAGTGGAAATGCGCGAAGTACGATTCGTGAAGCAATCGAAGTGTACAAGGAAGAATCATTTGAGGCATTTGAGCGGTTATTAACAGATGCCCGAGAACAGTTGCAAGAAGCGCACCAGATTCATTTCGGTCAAGTCCAAAAAGAAGCGAGCGGTGAGCCGACGACATTGTCTTTACTGCTTTTGCATGCAGAAGATCATTTGATGTCGACACAAACGATGCTTGATTTGACGTCAGGATTAGTTGAAATGATGGAACATAAATTTTCTCAAAAATAAGAGGAGGGATTGAAATGGCTGGTAATAGTAAGTGGTTCGATTTGTTGAGTCGTTTTCTGATGCCGATTGCGGCATATTTAAACAATAGCCGCTATCTTCAGACGTTACGTGACGCGTTCATGCTCGCTTTTCCGATTACGATGTTCGGTTCATTAATCGTTGTTATTGCGAATTTACCATTCTTAGATAAATTTATGTCGCCTGGAGTATTGGATGCTTTTAAAACTTCATTAGGAAACGCCCCCTCGGCGACGATGGGAATCATGTCACTATTCGTCGTCTTCGGTATCGGATATTATCTTTCGAAAAGCTATGATGTAGAAGCTGTTTTTGGTGGTGTAATCGCCCTTGTTTCTTTTTTACTTTTAACACCTTTCTTTGTAGCAGTCGAAAATGTTGCTGATCCTGTCGGAAATGTCATTCCACTTGACCGTCTCGGTGCAAAAGGCATGTTCCTTGCAATGATGACAGGGTTCTTAGCAGGAGAAATTTATCGATTTGTCGTTCAAAAAAACTGGACGATTAAAATGCCGGCTGGTGTGCCGACTGCTGTGGCTAAGTCATTTTCAGCTCTTGTGCCTGCACTTTTGACACTTTCCATTTTCCTTGGCATTAACATCGCTATCACCTCGCTTTTAGACACGAATCTCCACGATTTAATCTTTAATTTAGTTCAAAAACCACTCGTGAATCTTGGGAACGGTTTGGTTCCGACATTAATCGCCATCTTTTTTGTTCAATTGTTTTGGTTTTTCGGCCTGCATGGTCAAGTTATCGTCAATTCGGTCATGGATCCGATCTGGAACACTTTGTCACTTGAAAACTTAAACGCCTATACGGCGAATGGAGAACTCCCGAATATCATCAGTAAACAATTCATTGAAATTTATACAGTTGGAATTGGTGGTTCCGGTTCGACACTGGCTGTCGTCGTCGCAATCCTCCTTTTCATGCGCTCAAAACAGTTGAAGCAAATCGGTAAGTTATCGATCGGACCCGGAATCTTTAACGTCAATGAACCAATCATTTTCGGGTTACCAATCGTCATGAACCCCCTCATCATGATTCCCTGGATTTTTGCACCGTTGATTACCGTAACCGTTACTTATTTTGCGATGTCGACAGGAATCGTTCCGCCGCCAACAGGAGTTGCTGTGCCTTGGACGGTGCCGATGTTTATCAGTGGCATGATGGCAACGAATTCACTGGCGGGCGGATTGTTACAACTCGTCAACTTCGCCATTATCATGGCAGTGTGGTTCCCATTCCTAGTCTTCATTGACCGCTTGAATATGAAAAAAGAACGAGAAGAAGCGAATGTTGCCGGAGATGAAAATCAACATGTAGGTTGAATTCAAAAATAGAGATAGGACGTGGATGAGATGAATCAAACGGAAGTTACGACGGCAAAAGAACAAAAGTATACGTTCCCTGCAGATTTTTGGTGGGGAACAGCAGCTTCAGCGACACAAACGGAAGGGGCAGCATTTGAGGGTGGAAAAGGACCGAACATTTGGGATCATTGGTACGAACAAGAACCGAATCGCTTTTTCGATGGTGTAAATGCAACGGTAGCCTCTGATTTTTATTATCGTTATGAAGAAGATATTGCGTTGATGAAAGAACTCGGACACAACTCGTTTCGAATCTCGATTTCCTGGTCACGTCTTTTTCCTGAGGGGCAGGGGGAAATGAATCCGATTGCCATTGATTTCTATAATCGTGTGATTGACGAATTGATTGCAGCGGACATCGAACCGTTCGTAAATCTATATCACTTTGATATGCCGCTTGCACTGCAAAACATCGGTGGCTGGGAAAGTCGTGCCGTCGTCACCGCCTATACAGAATATGCTAAAACGTGCTTTTCACTATTCGGAGATCGTGTCAGTAAATGGTTTACGCATAATGAGCCAATCGTCCCGGTAGAAGGTGGCTATTTATACGACTTCCACTACCCTAACGTTGTTGATTTCAAGCGTGCCGTTCAAGTGGCCTATCATTCGATTTTATCGAGTGCACTTGCAATACAGGCCTATAAAGAAACAGAGCAGACGGGTGAAATTGGCATCATCTTGAATTTAACGCCATCTTATCCTCGAAGCCAAAATGCTGGGGATGTGAAAGCGGCCCAAGTAGCCGACGTATTGTTCAATCGTTCCTTCTTGGATCCTTCCGTACTCGGAACGTTCCCGGCCGAATTGGTCGATTTATTGGAACAACAAGGTGCTTTGCCCGAGGTCGTTCAAGGTGACCTGGAACTCATCGCGAAAAATACCGTTGATTTACTCGGAATTAATTACTATCAACCACGACGCATCAAAGTAAAAGAGCACCTTCCGCATCCAGATGCACCTTTCATGCCGGAGCATCTGTTCGATTATTACGAGATGCCGGGAAGAAAAATGAATCCATATCGTGGCTGGGAAATCTACGAAAAGGGAATTTACGATATTTTGACGAACCTGCGAGAGAATTACGGGAACATCAAGTGTTTTGTTTCTGAAAATGGAATGGGTGTAGAAGGGGAGGAACGTTACCGGGACGAGGACGGCAGTGTTCAGGACGATTATCGCATCGATTTCATCGCCTCTCACTTGCAATGGATGCATCGTGCGCTGAAGGAAGGATCAAACGTCAAAGGTTATCACTTATGGACGTTCATGGATAACTGGTCTTGGAGCAATGCCTATAAAAACCGTTACGGTTTTGTCGGACTCGATCTCGCGACCCAAAAACGAACGGTCAAGAAAAGCGGCCATTGGTTCAAACAATTGATTGAAGAGCAAGGATTTACGAAATAATTGAAAAGATGATTAGGATGTCTAGTCCTGATCATCTTTTTTTGTTATATTATTTTTATATGTCTATACATGGGGTGAAGTCATGTCTATAAAGAAACAACCGAAATATGAGAAAATTGCTGATGAACTTCGCAAACGAATCCTAAATGGGGGATATGATGTCGATCAGGCGATGCCGGACGAAATCAACTTAGCAGAAGAATTCGAAGTCAGCCGGATGACGATGAAGAGAGCACTTGAGATTCTCGTCTTAGAAGGAATTATTTACCGACAACGGGGACAAGGGACGTTTATTTTACCATCGAATTTTTCACAAGGACGTATTAACGTTCTGAACAAAGAATCGCAAGGATTGACCAAATTGCTTGGGGAACGGGCTGTTAAAAGCGAAGTACTTCAATTTGAGGTGCGCTTTCCGGAGAAGGAAGTCGCACGACATTTGATGATTGAGCAAACGGATCCAGTCTATGAAATTAGACGTGTCCGCTACGTCGAAGGAGAGGCTTACGTGATTGAGCATACATTTATGCCTTCCTCCTTGATTACAGGTTTAACGAAGGCGATTCTCGATCAATCGATTTACCGCTATATTCAAGAAGAACTTGGTTATACGATTACGAGCTCGCACAAAATGATCCGTGCAGATAAACCGAATGAATGGGATCAAAAATATCTTGGAAATCTCGAAACCGATCCTGTCATCGAAGTGGAACAAGTCGTTTTTTTAGGGAACGGAAAACCATTTGAATATTCATTTTCGCGGCACCGGTATGACAAATTCGTGTTCACATCTGTGCATATCGGTCGATAAGAAGTCCCTGACGTCTCAGCGCGAAGCTGGTACGACAGGGACTCTTTTTTTGATTTAATCCGAACGCGTGAAGTAGTGAATCAATTGTTGGTTGAGGTAGGAACGGTTGTCTTCGAATTGACGTTTACGATGGCCATTGGCACCAGAGGGATGAGGAAAACCCGATAAAAGAAAATGTTTTCGAATCCGTCCTTGATGAAGTAAGGTCCGAACCGTCGCCTCAACGATTCGGCCGAGCGGAATAATCAGGGCAGGTTCGTTTAATTGATTCAATTCTGCTGCGAAGTGTTCATACGCATAGTGTCGGAGTAAAGGGATACGATCTATCTTCGGTTGATGACCACTGTAGTTTTTCCCGCGATAGAAAACAGGATGTTTTAAGATGGAGGTCGCATGGAGTAATTCCTGGTGTTCATTAAATAAAGTAGCGGTCGTCGGAATCGACAGCATTGTCGCAAAATCAAGTTCGTCCAGCATCGTTACGAGATTTCGACGCATCACACCGGAAAAGCTAGCTGAATAATTGGCGATTTTTGCCGCTTCCTCTAACGAAACACCATGGTGTAAGGCATCGGCCATCTCTTCGAACGCGATTCGCATCTGTTCAAGTCCTGGCGTAATTCCGACGATAATGACTTTTGCGAAAGGATTGATGTAGTCACCGATTGGGGAATAATAGACCGATAACTCATGTTCCGTTTGCAATAAAAAATCTTCTGTACAAATATCTTCTCGTGTCAACGACCGGTCGACAGGCAAATCTCGAATGACTTGTTCAAAAATCGTTAAGGAATCAATCATAATATGTCCTCTCTCTCTAGTATTGGACATATAATAACAATAAATGGAACGATATACAATTTAACCCTTGTTAAATATTGTGCGAGGTTAATTGCAAAATAACGTTTGAAAAATTAAATCCCCGAATCGATTTAAGGATTCGGGGATTTAAGTCGTATCGATTAACGTGTACTTTCTTTTACAGAAGCGACTTCATAGGTGATGATTTCACTGCCGAGCATCGGTGACTCCTGTGCCTCGCCTTCTTGCTGCGCAGGACGCTTATGCGATTCCTTGAAGTCATCACTGTTCCGCCATGCTTCGAAGTGCTTCATGTCTTCCCAGTACATGTTGACGTTCATTTCGTCATGTTCTTCGATATTTTGCGTTAATAGAACTTCGACACGAATGAATCCGTCCATCGAGTCGAGACCACTCGGGCGTGTGAAGCGAGGTGCTAGTGCAGCAGCCATCCCTTTTTTGACTTTAATCCGGTTCGTTACGACGATCATAAAAACATCCCCTTTTATCGAATTACGTACCTCTTTAGTATAGTACGATGGAGAAAACAATGCTTGAAAGAAGGAAGTTGAACTATGAATGAACAAGAATATGAAACGCGGCTCCACATTAAAACGATTGATGTCCAGCACCTCTACAATGCCTTCAGTCACTATAACCGTTATGAACCGACCCCATATGCAGCCCTGGATGAGCTATGCGCGGTCTATCCGTTTCATCCTGAGGATACGGTGATTGATTTTGGGTGCGGGAAGGGACGCTTGAACTTTTATCTCCACGATCGGTTTGACTGTTCTGTCATCGGAATCGAGATGAACGGTCAGTTTTATGAGGATGCACTGACGAATCAGATGAATTACTTAAAAAGAGTTAAAAAACGGCGCGGGAGTCTTCAATTTGAACATGTCTATGCAGAAAGTTATCCGATTCCGGTAGAAGCGACAAAGTTTTATTTTTTTAACCCTTTTTCCGTTCAAATTTTTATCAAGGTCGTCAACCACATCTTACAGTCGGTCGAGCAGGCGCCCCGGACCATCGATTTGATTCTTTATTATCCGGCAGATGAATACCGGTATTTTTTAGAGAACCAGACGGCGTTCGAACAAATCGAGGAAGTCCGGTTACGCGATTTATTCGAAAAAAATCATGATGAACGGTTTGTGATTTATCGATTCGCTACGTCCGACACGATGACAGAACGGGTATAACTAACTGTAGCCATTTCCTAAAAAAGAAATGAGGCGGTTGAAGTGATTCATCTCGAACATGTCACGAAAGCGTTCGCGTCGGGTAAAGGAATATTCGATGTCAGTTTTTCTGTCGAGCCAGGAATGGTCTTTGGTTTCATTGGTCCGAATGGGGCAGGGAAATCAACGGCACTTCGTCAATTGATGGGCTTGATTGCTGCTGACTCCGGTCATGCGACGATTGGTGGATTTGATTGCTGGGTTGAAACAAAAGAAGTGAAACGACTCGTCGGTTATCTGCCGGGAGAAATCAGTTTGCCGGGAGACTTTACGGGAGACCACATCTTGACGAGTGACCAATTGACACTGAGTCAAGTTCTCCGTCTTCTGACTGCGTACGATATTCGTTCGATTCAGACGACGGCTGATGATTTGGAGCATGTCTTTTTGCACTATTACGGGGAGGGTGACGAATCATGAGCGTGGTCGTCTGGTCTTTACTCAAGCAGAACGTCAAACCGATCGTTGCCTATTCACTTGGTACCAGTTTGTACTTATTGTTGCTCGCCGCCTTGTATCCATCGATGATGAAGACCGGTCTGCTCGAGGCAAAACTCGAAGCTCTCCCAAAAGAATTGTTACAGGCATTCCAATATGACAAGGTGACGTTCAATAATCTGCTCGATCTCTTAGCCGGCAATTATTACGGCTTGATTTTTCAAGTTATTGCGACGTTTTATATGTTGTCCCTCGCGGCACGGTTACTTGCCCGTCCGATCGACAATGGCGAATTGATTTTATATCTAGCATCCCCGATCACGCGGATTCAATATACGGCAGCAGCGCTCATCGTCATGCTGATTGCGAGTACCTGTCTCATTCTATTGAATGGGCTCGTTTTACTGATGGCGGACTGGACGATGTCTGGTATCTCGATTGATGGTATGACTTTATTGCGACTGCAAGTCAATGCTTTGTTTTTGCTGTATGCGGTTGCTGGTTTCACGTTGTTTATCACGACACTCTTTGACGATGAGCGTCGTGCCTTTTCCGTCGCTGCCGGTGTCCTCGTCTTCTCGATTGTCTTGACGATTGGAGCGGGCTTAAGTGAAAAAACGGACTGGATGCGTTATGGATCGATCTTCAGTTTGTTTGATACGGGACGATTGCTGGCGGGGACAGAACATTTACTGTTGCACATCCTTCTACTTGTGCTAATCTGTCTGATGTTCAGTAGTTTTGCTTTTATCAGTTTTCGAAAACGGAATTTATCGATTTGAGGCATTTTTTTGACAAAACAAAGCGAAACAGCCTTTCGAAATCTACAGAAAGTGAACATTTAGGATTTGAACGTTGCGTAAGTGCCCGATTTTTACTAAGATAAAGGAATGTTATAGTTCTGGAAAAAGAAATGAGGTCTCACTAATGAATAAACCATCCATTTATGGATTAACAATTGAGCAGATGACAGACTGGTTATCGCATCAAGGTCACAAGCCGTTCCGTGCGAAGCAGGTTTGGGATTGGCTTTATCGTAAACGTGTCACTACTTTCGCTGAAATGACGAATGTCAACAAGGATTGCCTTGAGTTGTTAGATCAGAGTTTTGCGATTGGCTCGATGACAGAATCAGTTAAACAAGAATCAGCGGACGGAACAATCAAGTTCCTCTTCAAGTTGTATGACGGCAGTTTGATTGAAACAGTCCTCATGCGTCACAAATACGGACTCTCTGTCTGTGTGACGACACAAGTCGGTTGTAACATCGGCTGCAGCTTCTGCGCGAGTGGATTGATTAAGAAGAGCCGCGATTTGTCAGCTGGTGAAATCGTCGAACAAATCATGAACGTCCAACATCACCTCGATGCTGTCGGTAAAGAAGAACGTGTCAGCCACGTCGTCGTCATGGGTATCGGTGAGCCGTTTGATAACTTCGACAACATGGTCGACTTCTTGAACGTCATCAAAGATCACAACGGTCTTGCGATCGGTGCACGTCACATCACTGTTTCGACAAGTGGTCTTGCTGATAAAATCTACAAATTCGCAGATTTAAAACTTCAAGTGAACTTGGCGATTTCATTGCACGCACCAAACAACGAGTTGCGCACACAAATCATGAAAATCAACCGTGCGATTCCACTCGAAAAATTGATGCCTGCCATCGATTATTACGTGAAGACGACGAATCGTAAAATTACGATTGAGTACATCTTACTTCGTGGAGTCAATGACCAAAAAGCACAAGCAATCGAACTTGCGAAATTATTCGAAGACAAACGTCACTTGACGTATGTCAACTTGATTCCGTACAACCCGGTTGATGAGCATGGTCAATATCAACGGAGTACGTCAGAAGATATCTCGACATTCTACGATACGTTGAAAAAGAACGGTCTCAACTGTGGTGTTCGTCTCGAGCACGGGACAGACATCGATGCAGCATGTGGACAGTTACGTAGTAAACAAATCAAAAAAGATAAAGTCGCAGCAAAATAAGCAAGTGGAGCTTCCTGTCACTCTGACGGGAAGCTCTTTTGACGTCCTGCGGAAAGTAGCGCATAATGAGAGGTCATGAGATGTACGGTCAATTCGAAACTATATAATAAATGAGGGATTCACATGCCAAAAAAACCATTCACTGATTTTCAACTCAGTTCACCAATTTTAAAAGCGATTGAACAACTTGGTTACCATACTCCGACGGATGTCCAACAAGCCGTCATTCCGGTCGCCTTGTCTGAAAAAGATATCATCGTCAAATCACGCACAGGAAGCGGGAAAACGGCATCGTTCGGCATTCCACTCTGTGAACTCGTCGAGTGGGAAGAAAATAAACCACAAGCGCTAATTTTGACACCGACGCGTGAACTGGCGCTGCAAGTCACGGAAGACGTGATGAACATCGGGCGTTACAAGCGGATTAAAGCGACAGCCGTTTTCGGGAAACAGCCGTTCCGTGGTCAGGTCACGGAATTAAAACAGAAGACCCATATCGTCGTCGGAACACCAGGTCGTGTGCTCGATCACCTCGAGCGAGGGACACTTTCGCTTGAAAAGGTCAAATACCTTGTCCTGGATGAAGCGGATGAGATGCTGAACATGGGCTTCCTCGAGCAAGTCGATACGATTTTAAAACAACTGCCGACACAACGGACGACGATGTTGTTCTCAGCGACGTTCCCGCAAGACATTCACAAGCTGAGCGAACGTTACATGCAGTCGCCGAAAGAGGTCGAAATCACGACAAATGCAACCGAAATCGCTCAAATCGATCACAGTTATATTTCTGTAACCGATAAGACGAAATTCGCAATCTTGAAAGACGTCACGGTCGTCGAAAATCCGGACCGTTGTATGATTTTCTGCCGGACGAAAGAACATGTCGATTTTGTCGCCCAAGGACTGACGGCGATGGAGTATCCGGTCGAGAAAATTCACGGCGGGATGGAACAGGACGAGCGCCTTGCGGTCATGAAGGCATTCCGTGCAGGCGAATTCCGTTACTTGGTCGCGACAGACGTCGCAGCACGTGGAATTGACATCGAAAACATCACCCACGTCATCCAGTACGACATGCCGGTCGAAAAAGAAAGTTATGTGCACCGGACGGGTCGGACAGGGCGTGCGGGCGCAATGGGGAAAGCAATCAGCCTCGTGACGGAAGCGGATATGCGCCGTCTTCGTGAAGTCGAACAGTACCGTGGCGAAGCAATCGAAAAACGTCAAGCACCGACGGAACGTGAATTGATTCGGACGGCAGATGCGTTCGAAGAGAAAATCACGACGACGGATGTCCGCACATCAAAAACACAACAACTGAACGCTGACATCATGAAGCTCTATTTCAATGGCGGGAAGAAAAAGAAACTTCGGGCCGTTGATTTTGTCGGAACGATTGCGAAAGTCGAAGGGGTGACTGCTCAGGATATCGGGATCATTACGATTCAAGATACGGTAACGTATGTCGAGATTCTGAACGGTAAAGGGCCACTCGTCTTACGCGCGATGAAGACGACGAAGGTCAAAGGGAAACAACTGAAAGTATATGAAGCGTTTAAAAAATAAGAACTGAATGAAAAACAGCCGTTTTGAGAGAGCTTACTCTCCCGAAACGGCTGTTTTTTGCTGTAAGACTTGTCCGAGGTGGAGACCGCTCGCCGCTGCTTGCGAAAGCGAATGGGTCGCGCCGGAACAATCCCCGATTGCATACAGTCCCGTGATGTCTGTTTCGAAGTCGCGGGAGGTCGCGAGGACCGGAGCGTAAAACTTCCCGTCCATTCCGTAAAGCAATGTATCAGGGGAGAGCGGAGTTTCGAGCAAACGTTCGAGCCGCTCGAAAAATCCGAGTAACACGGTGAGATCTGTGTCCGGGACCTCGTCGAGCAGGTTTCCTGGTGTTGCTTCGAGCGTCGGGACGACTTGATTGTGAGCGATTCCGGTTGCTGTAGAAGCTACACCGGCAAGCAAGTCACCGAGACGTTGGACGACAATCCGGTCCGACCCCTGGTTGATTTGTCCGATGACTGAAGTCGCAAATTGATTCGCTGCGGTCAACGTATCGAAATAGCGTGGTAAAAACAACGTGAAGTTTAAATTTGCCGTCCCCGTCGTCTGTTCGCGGAAATTTTGTCCGTCCGGCATGACGAGACCTTCTTGATATTTGCGGATGATCCGACCGGTCGGATTCATGCAGTAGGTGACGGCCGTTCCAGCGTCAGATGCGTATGCCAGCTTCGTTTCGAACGTGTCCTGTAATACAGTCCGAAAAGGCGCTTCATCCATTTCAATCCGAATCCCGAGGTCGAGTCGTGTTTTCGTTTGCACCAGACCGAGCTGCTTTAGCTGCTGGCGCATCCAGTCCGTTCCGGAACGTCCGGTCGCAAGCACGACTCGTCGGCTCGAGAACGTCTCTGACGCTGTTTTGAGTGTGAATGTAGTATCCGCTTGTTTCTGTATCTGTTCGACTTGCGTCGAAAAGCGGAACGTGACCGTCTGCATCAACATGTCCTCCAGTCGGGCGAGCACCTGTTTCGTAAGTGAAGTTCCGAGATGACGGACGGACGTCTCGATTGTATGTAAACCAGCGTCTTCAGCACGCGCCGCAAATGACGCATTATGAGTGGAATACAAAGGGACCTCCAGTGCTCCGTACTGACACAGGACAGCATCGACTTGTTGCATTAAGCGAAGTGTCGCTTCCGGACCTAACTTTTGTTCCAGTTCGCCCCCGAACTCTGTTGAATAATTGTATTTTCCTTCTGATTTACCGAGTCCGCCAAAGCCGAGGTAAGCGTCTGTCACGGTTCTTTCGGCTAACGGTTTTCCGGCGTCAATCACTAAGACGGATTGTCCGTCCTGTACGAGTTCGTGTGCCAGAAAAATTCCGGCGACACCTGCGCCGATGATCGTTACGTCATACACCTGCATCCGCTCCTTTTTCGTTCAGTATACAAAAGGATTGACTGGAACTGAATTTAAATGCAAAGAAGGGACAGGAGATATAGCAAAAAGCACCCCGTAAAACGAGGTGCTCAGCGTGAAGACAAACGCTTATGAAGCGTGAACATGTTATATCGAGAGGCAATCCGTTTGCGCTTCCCTGTCACGCCTCGCCCGAGGAAAGCAACGAAAAAAGACGCTTTTATCTCCCGATAGAACTTTGTCTACAGTCGAAGCACCCCGTTAAAACGAGGTGCTCTCTTCGTCGTGCGGATTGCTTATTTCCAATCTGTGATGTCGTTGATTGGAAGACGGACTGATGGATATCCTGCGTCAACGGCTTTCCCGATTGAAAGGAGCATGACAGGGAGGTAACGATCTTTATCCATGCCGAAAGCTTCAGCGATTTGATCTTTTTCGTATCCACCGATTGGGTTTGTATCGTAACCGTGCGCACGGGCGACGAGCATCAATTGCATCGAAACAAGACCGGAGTCGATCAAGATGCTGTCACGAAGTGTGTCTGTATCTTCTGGGCGGTAGAATCCTTTGATTGCCGGAACTTGGCGATCGCGGACTTCTTGCGGCATAAGCCCTTTTTCAACAGCCATGTCGTAGATTGTATCGATGCTATCGACCGCATTCATGTCGCCGAACACAGCGATGACAGCAGATGATGTCTCGACTTGGACTTGGTTGAACTTCGCGAGTGGAGCGAGTGTCGCTTTTCCTTCTTCGCTGTCGATGACGAGGAAACGCCATGGTTGCATGTTGACGGAAGATGGTGCGAGTGTTGCTTCTTCAAGAATTTGTGTCATTTCTTCTTTTGAGATTTTTACGTCCGTGTCGTAGTTGCGGATTGAGCGACGGCCTTTTACGATTTCCATAAAGTCAGTAGTTGTTTGAGTTGTCATAGTATTCAATCTCCCTTGTTGTGTTCTCTATTTTTTGATGAAGCGAATCGAACTTATTTCCAGTCTGCGATATCGTTGATTGGAAGACGGACTGATGGGTATCCTGCATCAACAGCTTTCCCGATTGAAAGGAGCATGACTGGTACATAACGATCTTTATCCATGCCGAAAGCTTCAGCGATTTGATCTTTTTCGTATCCACCGATCGGGTTCGTATCGTAACCGTGTGCGCGAGCGACGAGCATCAATTGCATGGAAGCAAGACCTGAGTCGATCAAGATGCTGTCTTTAAGTGCACTAGCAGGAACGTTTTCATACATACCTTTGATTGCCGGAACTTGACGATCGCGGACTTCTTGCGGCATAAGTCCTTGTGCGACGGCCGTATCGTAAATGTTTTCGAGTTGATCGATGGCGTTCATGTCACCGAAGACAGCGATGACAGCAGATGATGTCTCGACTTGGACTTGGTTGAACTTCGCGAGTGGAGCGAGCGTCGCTTTTCCTTCTTCGCTGTCGATGACGAGGAAACGCCATGGTTGCATGTTGACTGAAGACGGTGCGAGTGTTGCTTCTTCAAGAATTTGTGTCATTTCTTCTTTTGAGATTTTTACGTCCGTGTCGTAGTTGCGGATTGAACGACGGCCTTTTACGATTTCCATAAAGTCAGTAGATGTTTGTGTTGTCATGAGTAAGCTCTCCTTTTTTATCGTGCAGTAGTTTTAGGTAATGTTAACGCGTTATCTTCAATGCGCTGAATCATTTGTGCGAGTTGATCTTGTTCTTCTTCAGTAAAGCCGGTTAACAGACTTTCCAAGAAGTCATCTTTTTGCTGGCGCAATTGTGTGATACGCGTGGCACCCTCTGCAGTTAATGAGACGAGGATGACACGGTTATCGCTCTCAGAACGGACACGTTGAATCATTCCGTTCGTTTCGAGATGTTTTAAATGTCGCGTCACAGCAGCGTTGTCGACATTGACGCGTTGCTGCAATTCTTTTTGACTAATCGTCTTTCCGACCTCGAGTTGGGCTAGTAAGTCCATCCGAGTCTGACTGAAGCCATCTGTACATAAATCAAATTTTTGCGCAATCGTCTTATTGACCGAGACGAGCGCATAAATGAGGCGTCCTTTTTCCGTACAAGAAATACTCAAATCATCACATCCTTCCCTTCGTTCCAAGAAACCTTTGACGTATCAAAGATTGATATGTAAACGAATATAACGTGTATTTTTTCTAGGTGCAACTAATCTGCTTCATCCACGAAAAAAAGATACCATTTCTTTCGAAACGATATCGAGTCAGGCGGCTCAGCTGATTTTTTGTTCGTTCGGTCGAACGACCCCAGCATCGATTGCGGCAATCATCCGCCGGAAATAGACTAACCAAAATTGAAGAAACGGTCCAATCAAAAAGATCGAGAGGATGGTCCCGAAAAAGACGGGGCCACCGAGTAACCAACCGAGACCACATGCCGTTATCTCCATGATTGTCCGCATCATCCGGATTGAGGTTCCGAAACGATCCGCTAACGTCAAGGTCAATCCGTCACGTGGACCGGCGCCGTATCCGACGGCGACGTATAGCCCTGCCCCCATGCCGATGATGAAAATACCGAAGATGAGCCATACAGCGTTTAGCCAGACAGTTGAGAACGATGGAAGCAAATGAGAACCAAGTACGAGGTTCATGAAGACACCGACGAAAATTGCATTGACGAGTGTCCCGACTTGCGGTCGAATCCGGTCGAGTAAGTATTTGACGAGGACGAGCAGCAGACCGACGAGAAGAATGACCGTCCCGACTGACAAAGGTGTTTTGTTTTGAAGACCGAGATGCAGGACATCCCAAGTCGAGACACCGAGGTTAGCGGTGATCATGATGGAGGAACCGACGGCGAGTAAAAAGAGACCGCTTAAAAATAAGAACCACTTCAACGTTGCGCGCAGCAACCAGGACGTATGGAAACGTTTAAACATCGTTGCGTGTCACCTCGATTCAATAAGATACGTATTCGTTAACTGTATCACGTTCGTGGACTAAAGCAGAAGCAACAAATTGTCGAATGTCCAACTTGAGAAGGAGGGAGGTACGGCGAACGTCTCGTATACTTAAAGAAAGAAGAGGAGGGACGTCGATGCGATTGATCCGCCATCTCATCCGTTTTACATATCTTGAAGCGCTCTGTTGTATCTTTCCAGTAGCCATCTTTGCTGCACTCGCCTTATCACGTTATTTGCCGAGTGAACCGATTGCCCGTTATGACATCCTGTTACTGTGGTGTCTGTTCGTCCAAGTCGCCTTACTCGTGACTCGTTATGAAACGAAAGAAGAGTTCAAGCTGATTCTTATTTTTCACGTCATCGGATTAGGACTTGAGCTGTTTAAAGTCCACGTCGGCTCGTGGAGTTATCCGGAAGACGCTGTTTCGAAAGTGTTTGGTGTTCCGCTCTACGCAGGTTTCATGTATGCCAGTGTCGCGAGTTACATCTGTCAGGCGTTTCGGCGACTTGATCTTCGGTTTACGTCCTTTCCACGTCCGACCCTCGCACTTGCTGTCGGGAGTTTGATTTACTTAAACTTTTTTACGCACCACTGGATGCTCGATTTACGGTGGTTCTTGATGGGACTCGTCATCGTCGTCTTCTTTAAATCGTGGGTCTACTTCCGACTAGAGGATACGGTTTACCGTCTCCCGCTTGTCTTATCATTTTTACTAATTGCCTGGTTCATTTGGCTGGCGGAAAACATCGTCACCTTTTTTAAGGGCTGGGTCTATCCGCATCAGCAAGAGGGCTGGGCACTTGTCGATTTTGGCAAATTATCGTCTTGGTTCTTACTCGTCATCATTACCGTCTTGATTGTCGTCGTCGAAAAATACCGAAGTGGCGACTCCGCAGTCGAAGTTAAATCGTAACCCGTAATAAAAAAATACCCGGTTGTTTTTTTACACGGGTGAAGCATCTTGACCTTGCTATAGTTGGAAAAAATAGCAAAGGGGTTTTTAACATGATGCATCACGTAATCGAACGGGCGAAGGAGTTAGTTACAAGCAAACTGAACATCGTCGAGACAGCAGACGACTGGGGTTTGTTACTTGAAGAAATCAACGGAATCGATGAATGGGTCCAGCTGTCGCAGTACTACGCGCCACGTCAAACAACGACGAAACTAGTAGAACGTCCGGAAACACCATCTAGCCTCCCGATCAAAATGATCCAGGAACGGAAGGAAGAAGTTGAACGGATTGTCGAACAACGGTATTCTTATACGTTCGAACGGCAATTAAAGGGCGGCTCGTTACGGGAATGGCCAAACAGTCATGTCTCAGAAACAGAAATCCGTGACTGGAACCTGGAGCATGGGATGGAAGTCCGTGTCCAAGTCCTACATCAAGATGAGCGCCGGACGTCGCTTGAAATCTTAGCCGTCGTCGCGACGGATCAAGTAAAACCACTTGCAGAGCGAATCGTTTTTGAAAAGTGTATCGTCAAGAACCATGGCATCATCGAAGCAACGATTGACGGTCCACTGCAAGATGAGACGGGAAAACCGTTCTATTACACGACACCACTCGAAGGCATGCGGTTCTTCCAACTGAAAGCAGGTCAACTCGTCGACCTCGTCATGTGGAAAGGTCATCCGGAGACATTGACGATTGTCTGGAAACACGCATTTCATTACGAAGTACCGACCATGACGGAATTACCGGCACGCGACGTATCGAGTGGTTCGCCCGAGTCCGCCACTGCGTCACCTGCAAACAAACAGGCGAAAACAGGACGCTACGACAAGATGATGCAACGGAAACCGAAGGCGAAGAAAGTCAAAAAAGAGCGGCGCCTCCGGGAAAAGAAAGTCCAGCAACTCGAACGCCTCGATACGACGACGTTACCCGGTCAACCAATCGAATTTGTTGATAAAACGGCACTCGATTTTGCTTCCTACGACGGCATGCGTCTCGTCATCGTCGGTAATGAGCAACAGCGCGCCGTCTACCGCGACTTCTTTGCGGAGACGGGGATTGAATTAATCCATCTTGGCGGTGACGCCCAAGCCGCAAAAAAAATCGCCTGTCTCGCGAAAAAGACGGACGCGATCGTCGTCGTCAAAAGTCGGGTTTCTCACGCAGCAGCGGCACATGTCCTCGTGCAAGCAAAAAAGCACGATATTCCGTTTGCGATTGAACGACTCGATGGACGACGCTCTTTGTATACGGCGTGCCAGCAACAACTTGAAAAAGCAATGGTCCAACGTTTACTAAAAGACAAGCGTTAAAAATGAAACCTCCTCAAAAATAAACCGTAAAGAAAGGTAGCACTTATTTTTGAGGAGGATCTTTCGATGTCAAAACAATTAAAATTAGCAGCGCGCGAGTCGTTGCAGGGACGATGGGGCTTCATGGCATTAATGATGTTGTTGTTCTTAATCATTCAAGGCGTTCCGAACGGATTTGCGTCCTCACCCGAAGAGGAGTTCCAATTTATCGACTTGATTGGTATGCTCTTGACGGTGTTGACCTTACCGGTTGCAATGGGATGGTCATGGCTCGCCCTATCTGTCGCCCGAGACGAGCAGACGAAAGTCGCCGATTTGTTTGAGCCGTACAAAATGTTCTTGAAAGCCATTGGAGTGTCAATCGTCCAAACCTTTTTCTTAGGGCTATGGTTCTTACTTTTCATCATTCCAGGAATCATTAAGTCATTCTCTTACATGTTGACGTATTACATCATTCGGGACGAACCATCGATTGGCATCCTTGATGCCATTACGCGTTCACGCCAAATGATGGATGGACACAAAAAAGAGGCGTTTTTCCTCGTCCTTTCGTTCATCGGTTGGTTCTTGCTCGGAATTGTTACGATCGGAATCGGTTTCCTCTGGATTGGCCCGTACTTCAGCGTCACAATCGCGAAGTTCTACGATCGCGTGCGTGGGGAAGAAGTTTCGACGACTGGTCACCGGACAGCCATGATGGATGCAAATCACAATGACTCACCGTTCGTATCACCAGAATGAATTGATTTTGAACAGCACCATACAAAGCAGGGATTGCCATCTTAAACCGATGTGCAATTCCTGTTTTTAGCTTCTAGACAAAGAAGTATCAAGAAACAGAGTGATTTTCCAAATGTTTTTAATTCCGATAGGAAAAGAAGGTTTAAAGGTTGCTTTACTCTGCTAAAAGATGTACGCTAATTTCAATTATTCTTATCACGAGAAGTCGAGGGACTGGCCCGACGACACTTCAGCAACCCCGCATGAGCGGAAGGTGCTACTTCCAAGAGGAATTTATTCCTTTGAAGATAAGAGCCGACAGTAGATATTCGTCGCTCTTTTCTAAACGAAAAGAGCGATTTTTTATGCAAAAAGGGGGCACAGGGGATGGAATACGGATTTTGGTTACCAATCTTCGGGGGTTGGTTACGAAACGTCGAGGATGAACAAATGCCAGCGACATTCGATTATGCGAAACAAGTCGCACAGACGGCAGAACGGATTGGCTTTTCTACGACATTGATTGCAGAATTGAACTTAAACGACATTAAAGGAATAGCCGAACCGAGTCTTGAGGCGTGGACGACGGCAGCGGCGATTGCGGCGACAACGGAACGGTTGGAAATCATGACAGCCGTCCGGCCCGGTTTTCATAATCCGGCGACGACAGCAAAAATGGCGGCGAACCTCGATCAGTTGAGTAACGGACGTTTTACGCTCAACGTCGTCTCGGCCTGGTGGGAGGAAGAAGCCCGTCAATACAATGGGATTTTTACAGCCCATGACGAACGATATGCCCGGACGAAAGAATTCGTGACGGTCATGAAAGGATTATGGGCGGACGCATCACCCTATAGTTTTGATGGGGCGTACTATCAGCTGGAACGGGCAGAGCTTCACCCGAAACCCGTTCAGCGTCCCGGAATCAAGCTCTACGCTGGTGGTGAGAGTGAGACGGGGAAACAGACGATCGTCAATCACTGTGATGCCTATGTCATGCATGGAGGAACGGTCGATGAAGTCGCGACGAAAATTACGGATATGAAAACCCGCCGCGCGGCGACCGGGAAGCAGCCGCTTGCGAGTTTCGGACTGGCGGCCTACATCATCTGTCGCGAGACGGAAGAAGCGGCGCTCGAAGAATGGCACCGGATTACGAACGTTAAAGAAGACGGTGCCGGATATGCCGGGTATGACGACTTCGTCAGTAAATCGCAACTCGAACAACAGGTCAAACGAAATGACTATTCGGTCTCAAACCGGGGACTGCGTCCGAACTTGATTGGGACGCCGGATCAAATCGCAGAACGGATTCTTGAATTTGAAGCAGTCGGCGTGACATTGCTCTTGCTTCAATTTTCTCCGCAACTCGAAGAAATGGAACGCTTTGCCCGCGAGGTCATGCCACGCGTCGAAGCGAAACGAAAGGTAGGTCAACTAAAATGACGAAAATTCATATCTTACACGAAAATCAGGAATGGACGGATCATTTAATCAAGCGACTCGAGGAACTCAACTTACCGTATGAACAGTGGCACCTCAACGAAGGGGTCGTCCCACTCGATGAAACACCACCGGAAGGCGTTTTTTACAGCCGGATGAGTGCCTCGTCCCATACGCGCGGGCACCGCTATGCACCAGAATTGACGGAAGGGGTCCTCGCTTGGCTCGAAGAACATGACCGGACCGTTTTCAACGGAACCCGTGCGTTACGACTCGAGGTCAGTAAGGTCAACCAATACACCGCCTTACGAAAAGCAGGTATCCGTGTTCCGAAAACGACGGCAGCCGTCGGACGTGATCAAATCGTCCAAGCCGCTCAAAACATCGGAGTATCGTCGTTCATCACGAAACACAATCGTGCCGGTAAAGGACTCGGCGTTCAATTGTTCCACTCGATTGAAGCACTCGAGACGTATCTTGACGGACCGACATTCGATGAGCCGGTCGACGGCATCACGTTGATTCAAGAGTACATTCAAGCACCTGAACCCTACATTACGCGTTGTGAATTCGTCGGTGGTAAGTTCGTCTATGCGGTCCGTGTCGATACGTCGGAAGGATTCGAGCTCTGCCCCGCGGATGCTTGTGTCATCGATGATTTGTTCTGCCCGGTCGGAGAAGAGGCGGCAGAGACACCGATGAAATTCCAAATTGTCGACGGGTTCGATGACCCGATCATCGCCCAGTATGAAGCGTTCCTGCAAGAAAATAAAATCGCGGTCGCCGGGATTGAGTTCATCAAGGATGCAGACGGGACGATTTATACGTACGACGTCAATACGAATACGAATTACAATTCGGACGCTGAAGCGGCAGCTGGGAAGTTCGGGATGCTGGAACTCGCAACATTCCTTGGTCATGCGTTAGAACGTCAAACCGTGAAGTGAACATCAAAAACCACTTGAAGTAAGAAAAATACCCTGATTGTGCCGGAGTCGAGCGTTAGAACGACGGACATCAGGGTATTTTTAAACTAAAAGGAGGTGGTGTCATGGTGACGTGGCGTGAAGAAAAAGTACTTGCGATTCCAATCGAACAGGCGTGGCATCTGTTTGATCACGATCGACTGCAACGACTCATTCCGGGTGTCGTCCAGCATGAGGTGATTGAACGTAAGCCGGGCGTCGTCGGATCGACGTACCGGCAAACCTACATGCAAGGGAATCGTCTTGAAACCTACATCGTGACCGATCTCGCTTATACGAATGAACCGGACTATAAACAAAATACGATTGGTTTTACGTTAGCGAAGATGTTTCGCCTTGAGATGTCGTTTGCGCTGAAGCGAATCGATGCGACGAGCTGCCGTTTGATTTACACGGGGAAAAATGAAGGCGTCAACTTCGTCGGTCGCAGTCTCTTATCGTTAGGCGGAGAACGTGAAAACGAGAAAATCGTCAAAGGATTTCTCGAGCGGCTCGAAAAAGAAGTGAAGCAAATCCAAGAATAAAAAGGTACGCTTACTCTCGATTACTGCGAGAATAGGCGTACCTTTTTAAGTAAGGAAGATGATACTTAACAAAAAAATATAAACGTATTTACAAAAAACTGCCCCCGATTAACGAGGACAGTAGACAAATCAATGTGCGTATAACGCAGTCAATTGTTGTTGGATTGAATCGTTGTTGAGGTACTCATCGTACGTCGTTTCTTTATCGACGATTCCGTTTGGTGTGAGTTCGATGATGCGGTTCGCAATTGTTTCGACGAACTGATGGTCATGCGAGCTGAAGAGCATCGCACCTTTGTAAGCAATCAAGCCATCGTTGAGTGCTGTGATTGATTCGAGGTCTAAGTGATTCGTCGGATCGTCAAGGACGAGGACGTTTGAACCACTGAGCATCGCTTTCGATAACATACAACGGACTTTTTCTCCCCCAGAGAGGACTGACGCTTTTTTCATGACTTCTTCTCCGGAGAAGAGCATCCGACCGAGGAAACCACGGAGGAATGTGTCACTTTCATCAGCTGGTGAGTATTGGCGCAACCAATCGAGAATCGTTTTGTCAGACCCTTCGAAGAACTCCGAGTTGTCTTTTGGCAAGTACGATTGTGACGTCGTAACACCCCATTTGAATGTCCCGCTGTCTGCTTCCATTTCACCCATCAAAATTTTAAACAGTGTTGTGATGGCGATATCGCTTTGGCTGATGAATGCCACTTTGTCTGTTTTATTTAATGAGAAACGGACGTTGTCGAGGACTTTGACGCCATCGATTGTCTTCGAGAGACCTTCAACCGTCAACAAATCGTTTCCGATTTCACGTTCCGGTGAGAAACCGACGAACGGATAGCGGCGTGATGACGGACGGATGTCGTCAAGTGTGATTTTATCGAGCAACTTCTTCCGTGACGTCGCTTGTTTCGCTTTTGAAGCGTTCGAGCTGAAGCGCGCGATGAAGGCTTGAAGTTCTTTAATTTTTTCTTCTTTTTTCTTGTTTTGGTCGCCAGCCATCCGTGAAGCGAGTTGGCTTGACTCATACCAGAAATCATAGTTCCCGATATAGAGTTGAATTTTCCCGTAGTCGAGATCGGCCATGTGCGTACAGACGTTGTTGAGGAAGTGACGGTCGTGGGAAATAACGATGACCGTGTTCTCAAACCCGATCAGGAATTCTTCGAGCCATTTGACGGCTTTCAAATCAAGACCATTGGTCGGCTCATCGAGTAACAGAATATCCGGCTTACCGAACAACGCTTGCGCGAGCAAGACTTTAACTTTTTCTCCACCTGTTAATTCAGCCATTGTTTTTGTGTGCAGGCTTTCTTTGATTCCGAGACCTTGAAGGAGCATCGCAGCTTCAGACTCAGCTTCCCAACCATTCATTTCTGCGAATTCTCCTTCGAGTTCAGCGGCACGCATGCCGTCTTCATCCGAGAAGTTTTCTTTCATATAAATTGCATCTTTTTCTTTCATGACTTCATACAGACGTTTGTGTCCCATCATGACGGTTTCGATGACTTGGAACTCTTCATATTCATAATGGTTCTGACGGAGTACGCCAAGACGCTCACCCGGTGTGATGATGACATCGCCTTGTTGTGCTTCGATGTCTCCTGCAAGAATTTTGAGGAAAGTCGATTTACCGGCGCCGTTCGCACCAATCAGACCGTAACAGTTACCTGGTGTGAACTTGATGTTGACGTCTTCGAATAATTTGCGGTCCGCAAAGCGGAGGCCGACGTTTTGTACTGTAATCATATAGAGATGAACCCTCGTTTCTAGTGTGTGATGTGCTGTTACGAGTGTACCACAAAATGATACGGCTCGTTTCAAGGACAAAGTTCTTTACATGTTAAGACAGATTCTAAAAATAAGCAACCATGGTCATGAAACATTTTCTGAAATCAACCGTATAAGTTAAAGAGGCAGGATGAAGGAGGGATGAGAAATCATGGCAACATTGTTTACCTTACTGTTTTTCGCACTCATCGCCTTGTTAGGAATCGAACTGTATAAATATATCCAAGACAAAATTGACAAAGGGGACTCATAATGAGAGAAATCAAACCAAAGAAAAGAATTAACCCAGCGATGATCATCGCCGGTGTCATCGTCGTTGCACTCCTTGCCATGACACCGTTCATCGTCGAACAGATTGAACCGGGGCAAGTCGGTGTCGTCTACAAACCGTCAAGCGGTGTCCAGGACGAAACACTTTCGCAAGGGTGGCACGTCGTTTCACCGATCACACGTGTGACGGAGTATCCGATTCGGACACAAACGAAGTCGCTCGACAATATGACACTCGCGACAAAAGACGGGAAGAACATTGTTGTCGACTTTACGTACAGTTTTGCAGTCTCTCCCGATCAAGTCACGAAAGTATTCAATAAGTTCGGACCGATCGATATCGATGAAATCGCAGATGGCTATTTGAAACAACGTTTATATGATGCGTCACGAGAGCAAATTTCGAAAGTAACGGTACTCGAACTGTTCGGTGAAGAGTCAGGAAATGTTTCAACGAGCATCCAAACGCAATTTGCAGAAGACGTTAAAAAAATCGGTTTCATCATTGAGGACGTTGCACTCGGTGCTCCGAAACCAGATGAAAAAACACAAGAAGCCATCGATTCTCGTGTTAAAGCCTCACAAGAGCTAGATAAGAAGAAAACGGATCTCGCGATTGCCAAAGCTGAAGCAGAACGACTTCGTGTCGAGGCACAAGGGGAAGCAGATGCGCGTTTGATTGAAGCGCAAGGTTTGGCGAAAGCACAGAAGGAACTTCAAAAAACGTTGACTGCCGAAATGATTCAATATGAAGCTGTCAAGAAGTGGGACGGAAAGTCACCACTTGTGAGTGGATCGGGCAGCATGGTGCAGTTGCCGCTTCCGGATCAGGAAACAGAGAAGGAATAAGTAATGGAATACACCTTCCGATGGGAAGGTGTATTTTTTTGAAGATTTTAAACAGTAAATTATAATTTTGATAAAGTGATACGAGAGAATAAATGAGTTATATCAAGCATATAAACATATTTCAGGAAAAAAATAAGAAAGATACCTCTTTTTAATTGTAAAATAATTGGTTTATTTTAGTGTTTATAAGGTAATTGTTGAAGTAAGTCGTGAATGAGTTAATCGTAATCGGTCGTTAGGAGGGGGAGGTAGTGGTTGATAAAAAAATCTCCAATCCAATCTATCCCAACAATATTAATGCTTATTATTTTCTTGTCAGGCACACACGCTTTAGCGAATGCAACTTCGATTACGATTAAAGGTAATCCGACGTTAAAAGAATGTGTAAGCATTCTCGAAGCACAACCGCCACCTGACCAAAATGCAATCGATGTAGTCGATTATTGTGAAAACACCTTGAATGAAGCAGAAAATGAATCCAACGAAGAAGCAAAAAAGGAAGAAGACGATAGGGCAAAAGGTGAGGATCAAGCGGTCGTGCCACCAGAAAACGACGAACTTGATCACGCAGAGCCTGCGTCACCGGAAGCATCTTCAACACCCGAGAGTGAAATACCCCTGACACCAGAACCTCAAGCACCAGAAGAGGAAGAGTCCCCAACACCCGAGACTGAGATACCCCCGACACCAGAACCTCAAGCACCAGAAGAGGAAGAGTCCCCAACACCCGAGACTGAGATACCCCCGACACCAGAACCTCAAGCACCAGAAGAGGAAGAGTCCCCAACACCCGAGACTGACATACCCCTGACACTAGATCCTCAAGTACCTGAAGAGAAAGAATCACTAGAATCCGAGGATGAATCATCAACTGCATCAAAGTCACAAAATCCTGCATTAGAGGATAAGGAAATACCTGTCGACGAAGGAGCGGAAAAAGCAGAACAAAGAGGAGCACTCGATGTCGCGTTGGTAGGATCGGTCAACCTGACCGCCGCCTATGAAGCAGCGCAAAGGAAAATTACGTTGACTGCGGATATGCAATCCGTTTTGAGTTTAGGATTAGGAAGCAAATACGTGATTTTTCAACTCCCACAGGAAGTGATGCAATCGATTCAGGCAGGGACAATCAGTTTGAGTTATTCCTATACAGGATTGCTGGGCGCGAAGGTTGCAAATGTACCGGCCAGTTCGATTCAACAAAACGGTAATCAAATTTATGCAGAAGTCGGTTCTTTGCTTGCACTCTCACTTTTATCAAAAGATATCTTTACGTTAAGTTTCAAAGTCAATCCACTTCCGGTCGGAACAAATTCAGTGTATACATTTGAAAGTTCATTGACGAGTAGTGTAGTCGATTTGGATGTTTTAAATAGTGGTTTTGGAATGGCGACTTTAACAATCGGTCCCGTATTTAACCTTAAAGTACCTGAAGTTCTCGATTTTGGAACACAGGAAATCAAAGGGAGAGAAGGTGTAATCAATCGAAAAACAGCGATGACGATTGAAATCTCGCATCAAAATGCTTTGAATTATGATTGGAAACTTCGCGCTAGGTTGACGGCACCACTCTCGAGCGAGGGAGGTGATGTACTAGATGACGTGCTGCTCTTTAAAGTCGGTGCGACAAATCAAACGTTACAAACCATTGATAGCGAAATTGCATCCGGGAAAATGGGAGCGACATCAACAATTTTGACGTATGGACCAAGTGAAGGAATCATTCTCGATTTGACAGGGAAACGACCACGAGCTACTACGTATCAGACGCAAATTCAATGGACATTAGTTAATGCACCATGAGAAGGGGAGATTTGAATGAAAAAACAGTCAACCGTTACTTCATTGTTTGCTAGTGCACTACTACTAGGTGGACCGTCCCTCGTATTTGCAGAAACGTCGTCAGGAAGTTCAACCGCGACCATCACTTTTGAGACGAATAAAGCACCTGACATTCTGGATCCAGCCAATCCCGATGATTCGTACACACCTGACCCAGGTAAGGGTGAAAACACACCGACCGGTAATACAGGACCGTTGACATTAGATTATGCACCGAATTTTAACTTTGGGACACATGAAATTCTTGGAAGTGATGCTATTTTTGAATCGACTGACGAAAAACCCTTTTTACAAGTGACAGACCGGCGTGTCGTGTTGTCTGAATGGACGGTTACTGCCAAGCTGAATACGTTCACGAGTGGAGGGGAAAACACGTTGCCTGGAGCATCATTATCGATAGCGGAAGGCATCGTGAATACACCTACCTATAACGTCGGGGCGACGGCACCCGTGACAAGCGCGATTGAATTGCTTGCGGGTGGTGAAGCAGTAGATATTTTAACGTCGACAGCTGGATCGCCTTACTCTTGGTTACTATCTTGGTTGGGTACTGATGTATCACCTGAGACGGACGGATCACTTTGGTCGAATGACAACATTACATTGAATGTTCCATTAAATCAACAAATCAAAGGAACCCACGTCGCGACAATCGACTGGGTATTAACGGATTCGATTCCTTGATTAAGGAGGGGATGAGTTGATTAAACGTGGTATACAGTATCTTGTTGGATTCAGTGGAGTCATCTATCTACTCATGACCGGAGTAGTCGTCAGTGCCGAGAGTAACGTCAATTTTTCGGTTGAAGCGATACCGAATGAATTTCAAGTGGATTCTGGTGTCACGTATTTCGATTTAAGGATACCTCCGGAACAACGAACTGATATGAAAATTCGGATTTATAATCACGGATCAGACGATCAGTCCTATCTTGTCTCGCTCCGAAATGCGACGACGAACGGGAACGGGTTGATTGTATATGAAGAGAAAGGACCATTGACGCTCGCGGAAGTGTCCCTATCCGAGTTAGCTCGCGTGTCGGAAAAGCCAATTACAATTAAAGCAGGGGAGTCGAAAATCGTTTCGTTGAAGCTGACTTTGCCGAAACGAGCGATTGAAGGGGTCCTGCTCGCAGGTATTGAAATCAAGAAACAGGACAAACCAGAAGAGGCATCCGCAGAAGTCGGTGTTCAAAGTCGTCAAGCGTACGTCATTGGTGTAAAGGTTCGATCATCAATCCGGGAGATTGAACCGGATTTGCTGTTCGAGGGAGTAAAAGCAACTTCCTATCTGTCTCGTCCGAGCGTCCTCGTCACCCTCGCGAACCAAGCACCTGCCATAAGTGAAAAATTTCAGGTGGAAGCTGTCGTCAAAAAAGGTGGAAAGGTCATCGTTCGTAAAGAAATGACGGCTCAATTCGCTCCGACGACATACATGACGTTCCCACTTACATCAATGGGAATTTTGAAGCCGGGAACATATCAACTCGATGTTAAAGTAATCGGGAAAGAAAAAAACTGGACGTGGCAGGATGATTTTACAATTAGTGAAAAACAAGTGGAACAGATGAAAAAAACGGTTCCTGACGTCGAACAACATCCGAATTCGTTCCTTGGAGACACATCGAAAATGTTGATGATTGTTTCGCTTTCCATCATCGTTCTTTTACTCGGTTACATTTATCACTTGAAACGAAAAGCATCTTCCGAATAATAAGCAAGCGGCCCTGCTGATTCAGCAGGGCCGCACGTGTGAAGGTACTTATTTTTTTTCGGAGAACCCGTTTGCGATGGCGACGATGACTTCTGTCGCCTTCACCATGTTGTCGACAGAAATGAATTCGAATTTCCCGTGATAATTTTCGCCACCTGTGAAGATGTTCGGTGTCGGTAATCCCATGTAGGACAGCTGCGAACCGTCCGTTCCGCCACGGATTGGCTTGATGATTGGTGTGATACCACGCGACTCCATTGCAGCATGCGCGATGTCAATGATGTGCATGTGCGGTTCGATTTTCTCCCGCATGTTGTAGTATTGATCATTTAATTCCATTTCGACACTACCGGCGCCGTACTTTTTGTTCCATTCCTCGACGAGCGCCGTTAAGAAGTGTTTTCGTGCCTCGAAGTTATGGCGATCGAAGTCACGGACGATGTAGTGGACGATCGTCTTTTCGACGGATCCATCAAAGGAAATTAAATGATAGAAACCCTCGAACCCTTCCGTGAACTCGGGCGCTTCATCACCCGGCAAGCGGTTTTGGAAGGCCATCGCGTGTTTTTGTGAATTGACCATCTTATCTTTTGCTGTACCTGGATGAACGTTCGTTCCATGGAACGTGATTTTAGCACCTGCCGCGTTGAAACTCTCATATTCGAGTTCACCGAGTGGTCCACCGTCGACGGTATAAGCAAACTGGGCATCAAATGCTTCGACATCAAAATGATGCGGTCCGCGACCGATTTCTTCGTCAGGCGTGAAGGCGATACGAATCCGTCCGTGCTTCATTTCCGGATGGGCAATCAAGTAAGCCATCGCCGTCATGATTTCGGCAATCCCGGCTTTATTGTCGGCGCCGAGTAATGTCGTCCCGTCCGTTGTCATCAAGGTATGCCCGACGTAGTTCGTCAAGGATGGGAAATCGTTCGGTGACAGTACGACGGGAATCGCGTCATTTAAGACAATCGGTCCTCCATCATATGCATCGACGAGCTGCGGATTGACGTTCGTTCCTGTAAAATCCGTCGCCGTATCGAGATGGGCGAGAAAACCGATCGTCGGAATGTCGGCGTCTGTATTCGCAGGGAGTGTCGCCATGACGTAACCATTGGCGTCGACCGTGACATCCGTCATGCCGATTTCTTTTAATTCTTCGACGAGAAGACGAGCGAGTGTCCACTGTCCTTCCGTCGTCGGGACGGTCGTGCTTTCATAGCTGGATTGTGTGTCGATTTTTGCATATGTAGTCAATCGACGAATCAAATCTTGTTTCAATGAAAAAACGTCCTTTCTGAGTTGAGTTACGTTTATCATATCATGAAGCGATAATATTCGAGTATTCTGAACCATGCTAAAATGGGAAAGAAAAAAGGGGGAGTACAGATGAAAGCATTTGTTGTCGATCAGTATGGGACAGACGCTACGTTAACAGAAAAAGACGTCACACTCGCTGAAACGGGGCATTACGATTTACGCGTTCGTGTTACGGGGACGAGCTTAAATCCACTTGATACGAAGATGTTTTTCGGTCATGTGGCAGCAACTCCGACAACTGGAATTCTCCAGGGCGATGTAACGGGGGAAATCATCGAAATTGGATCGAGTGTGACGACTTTTTCTGTCGGCGATCACGTCATCGCCTTCGGAGGCGGATTAGGCGAACGATCCGGTGCACTCGGGGAAGAGATGCTTGTCCCGGAAAGCATGGCCGTCTTAAAACCAGCAGCACTGCGTTCGGAAATTGCCGGATGCCTGCCCGTGATTGGTTTAACGGCGATGGAGGCTTTAAAAGAACGGGCTATGGTTCAACACGGGATGCGACTGTATGTCGTCGGTGGAACAGGTGGGGTTGGTCATCTCGTCGTTCAGCTTGCAAAACATTATGGATGCGACGTGACGGCGAGTGCCGCGAATGATGAAAAAGCGAACTGGCTAGAAGGACATGGGATACAAGTCCATCGGTATCGCGACGAAACGAGTGAAGCGCTACTCGAACGTGTTGCGCCTGACGGTTTCGACGTCGTCATCGATACGGTGGGCGGTGATCATTTACAAGAGTCGTTCGTCTTAGCGAAGGAACGCGGGAAAATCATCTCAATCGCGACACGGACGACACAAGATTTGACGCAAATGCATAGTAAGGCATTGACGCTTGAAGCCTTATTCGTCGCATTGCCGTTGTTAAAAGGAAAAGCAGATGAGATGCGCCGCCAACAAGAACACCTTACGGAAGTCGCCGGTTTAGTCGCAGACGGAACGATTGAACTTCGAATCGATTCGCGTGTCCCGCGCCAAGTGGAAGCGTTAAACGAAGCGTATAAAACCTTCGACCAACACTCGCATTTCGGAAAGGTCAGCGTATATGATGTGTAATCAGAATGTCGACTAACCTAAAAGATTCGGCGTTTGGTTTATTTTTCCTTTTAATACAAAAAATAATTCTGCTAATCGATAGAAGATTAGCAGAATTATTTGTTTTGAGCTTATTTACGGCGGACAAGAACGGCTTTACGTTCCGCTTCTTTCATCGAAGGATGCTCCGGAAAGTCTTCAAGCGAGGAACTTTCCCAAACGATTTCGTACGTTTGACGAAGTTTCTTGAAAGCTTGTTCGACCATTTTCATGAAGCGCTGTTGATCAAATAGCTGACAATCCGTCGTAATCAACAACAGTCCACCGCGATGCGTCATGTGAATCGTTTGTTGGATTAAAGCGGGTAAATCGACTTCGGCACGGAAGTGGCGTGCTTGTGTTTTGACGAGTGCCGGTGGATGGACGATGACAAAATCAAAACGTGTTTTCTTATCAGCTTGATCGATATAATCAAAAGCATCTTGGACGAGGATCGTTTGCGCCGCTGGATCAAGCTGATGCAGTTCAAGTTGTTCAATCGTCTTGTTCCGGCTCCGGGTCGAGAAATCGACGCTCGTCGTCTCAAGCGCTCCACCAAGCAGCGCAGCGGCTGTCAACGTCCCTGTATCGGAAAATAGGTTCAAGACATTTTGTCCTGTCGCATGTTGTTTGACGGTGGCACGAAGGTCGCGTTGGTTAATGTCGAGACCCGTCCGCATGCCGGCGTCCAGGTGATAGAGAAGCGGAAGACTGTTCTCCTCGAGGACTTCCGGGAAATCTCCCCGTTCACCGGCTAAGAAATCATCGCCTTTGACGGGCTGACCATCGACTTGGAAGGCACGTTTTTCGTAGATGCTCTTAAAGTGGATTAACGACTCAAGGGCAGAGACGATTTCCTGCTTAAATGAATAGATGCCTTCATTTTCGAACGTGATCAAGTAGTGGTGATCAAAACAATCGATTGTCAAACCACCGATGCCGTCACCTGAACCATTGAAGACACGGAACGTATCGATGAGTTCGTTCTCAAAAAAAGCATCGCGCCGGTCGAGAGCAACCTCGATTTTTTCTTTAAAGAAGACGTCATCGATTTCTTGAATCTCGTCCGTCGAGAGCAACCAGCCGAGTCCTTTTTCTTGCTTGCCAAAATAGCCGGTCGCAAGGTATTCTTTATCTTCTGTAGTAAGTCGAAGTAGCGCACCGGCTTCTTTGAGGTGGTTACTTTTTTGGAACAGTTCTTTATAAAGTAAAGGCTGACCATTTTTGATTTGTTCGATAGCCGTCGCTTTGACGACGACAGGATAGATTTCGCGTGGCACGTGAGTTCCTCATTTCTAGTTGTGGATAAGTAGTCAAATTATAGCATAGGAAAAGTTGTCCACATGTGGATAATTCAAATCGATAGATATTTAACATGTCCTTCGTCGGTTTCTGTGGATAAGTTAAGATGATCCAGGTGGAGATAATTTAAGTGAACGTTCTTAAGTGAACGTTCTTCAACGAACCATCTCTTTCCACTCGCTTTCCATGGGCGAGCAACAAGCCGCGAAGCGGTCCAATGCTTGTCCCGATTCGGGTCTTGTTCAGCTCTGACGAAAACATGACCGGTCATGTTTTCTTTTCCCATAGGAGTCGAGTGGAAACGAAGGTTCTGCTTCGAAAAAAGACCGCCTTCGTAATTACGAAGATGATCTTCTTTTAACTCAGGTATAAAATCAATCATCTTCTATACTTATATTGAATGCTGTAGACAAGATTTAAAGAAAGGGTGGACGTTATTTTGAAAAAAACAATCCAAGTTGTCGGTGCTGTAATATTTAATTCAAGCAATGAAGTACTCTGTGCCTTACGAAGTGAAGCGATGTCGTTACCGAACTTGTGGGAGTTTCCTGGTGGGAAAATCGAACAAGGAGAACGACCAGAACAGTCGCTCTCCCGTGAAATCAACGAAGAATTAAATTGTACGATTCAAGTGAAAGAACATATTGAAACAACACTTTATGAATACGAAAAAATCATTGTTGAGCTGTCGACATATTATGCGGAAATTGTTGCAGGTACACCTAAAGCGTTAGAACATGCGGAACTTAGATGGTTACGCGTTCAAGATTTACAACAGTTAGAGTGGGCGCCGGCAGATATTCCGGCTGTTGAAAAAATTATGAAAGTTTTTTCCACGAAATAAATTCTTCCGCCGTCAAAGGCTCTTTTAAGATCCACTCTACGTTGATTGGTTTAGAACCATGACTACTTTTATGAATCAACTCACCAAAATACGTAAAGGGTAATGAACGGCCTTGTTCTTTTTCTGCTTTACGAATAAATAGGTGAACTTTAATGCCACGCTCCTGATGGTGACGATAGAGTTCTCCTGCTTTTCCATGTGCAGTCGCAATGCTTTGAGATTGCCAATGGAAATGATTTTTATCAATGAAGTAATCTTGGTAATTCAGTTGATCTTCAATTGATTCGTTTTTGTGTAGGTTAACGAACAGTACATAATCTTCCCCTGCTTGCGCGACACCTTCCCGCCATGAACCTTCTTGATGTGGTGACTCAAGTAAACGCTGTATGACAGAGCGGCTATACGTCATTCGTGAAATCAATGATTGATCACTTGCTAACCAGACTTCACCTCCCGATAGTTGTTCAAAAGCATGCAGTCCAGCCTGAATCAATTCATTTAAGTATGAAGCTAAGTGTTCATTGGATGATAACGCTTCTGTCATTTGCGTTGAAAGCTGGAATCGTCCATCGTCTAATACAACAAGTAACGGTAGACGGTCATTTTTAAGTGGTGTCGACCATCGTTTGAATAAATGCTGAATAAGAGACGAACGATGGGACAATGCAGAAGTTGGAATCGCAAAGCGGTTTGCAGCTGCCTGAATAACGTCATCGACCGAAATCGTTTCTTGATTTAAAAGTAACTGCATCATCAATAAACTAAAGGGCTCACGGATTGGGAACCAACTTTCGATATGTTCAATGACTTTTCGTGCATCCGGATTAAGTAAAAGGGAGAGTTCTTCATCCGTTGCGACTTTCTCAAGTTGCTTTAATCGTAGTACACTTTTCCATTGTTGAATGATTGCTTCAATGGCGGGAGCATCACGGTGTGTCACTAAGTCATTGAGTGATGGTGTATCACCAATCATTGTCGTAAGGCGCTGATAACTTTCACGTAGCTGTTTACTTGTAGAAAACTCAATTTTCTTCATTTGCTCGATAATAAAGTTTTCGGTTACACGATCGAGAATCGCAAGTGATCCTTCTGGTAGGATCGGGAAGTGATTTTGGACAGCGTTTGCTACATGATAACGATCAATGGAATGGAACGATTGTTGTCCGGATAAAACGAGTGGGGCTACAAAAGCACGTTGACTGTTCCCGATAAAGTCTAAAATCGTTACATATTCTTTCGAATCATGCTTCCGTAATCCACGCCCAAGCTGTTGAATGAAAATTGTTGGTGATTCCGTCGGACGTAAGAAAAGCATCAAGTTAATTTTAGGAATATCGACCCCTTCATTAAATAAATCGACTGTGAAAATGAAGGACAGTGGATCATGTTCATCTTCTAATCGCTGAATGGCTTGTTCTCGTTCTACTTCACTTTGATTACTTGTGATTGCCAATGCTTCGATGTGGTGCTTATTGAATTCTGCAGCCATAAATTCAGCATGATTGATATTGACACAAAATCCAAGACCGACTTGGGTAGAACCACTATTGCCGAACTTATTGATCATCTCGAGGATATATTCCGTTCGGGAAGACCGTTCAAGTGCTTGAACTAAATCTTTCTCAATATAAAGTCCATTTTTTTGGGGAATCATTTCATAGTCGATCTCTTCATCATCTTGAATCCCGAAGTAATGGAATGGAGTTAATAAATCTTGAGCCAGTGCATCATAGAGACGAATTTCATACGCGATGTTATGATCGACTAATTTAAAGATATTTAGTCCGTCCATTCGTTCTGGAGTTGCTGTGATACCGAGTAAAAACTTCGGTGTAAAGTGATTCAAAACCTTTTGATACGATTCTGATGCTGCATGATGAAATTCATCAATAATAATGTAGTCGAATGTGGAACGATCGAATTGTTCTAAATGAACTTCTTTTGAAAAAGTTTGAACAGTGGCAAAGGTAAATTGTTTATCTGCTTCTTTTTGATTTGCTTGATAGCGTCCGAAAGTAGCTGTTGAATCAGTAAATATTTTTTTAAAAGTCTGTTCTGCCTGGGTCAGTAACTTCCCGCGATGTGCAATAAAGAGTACACGTTTAGCTTCAAATTGTTTTACATCAAAAGCAGCTAAATACGTTTTACCTGTTCCTGTCGCAGCGATCACCATGGCTTTAGTTTGTTTTTTTAAGCGCAACCGGTGAAGCTGTTCTAAGGCCGGGAGCTGCATCTCATTAGGGTGGATCGTGTCATAGTCCACGGAGTCTTCAGCAACACGGTCGTTTACAACAAACTGTTTAATCTTTGGCGTTTCCAGATGATGTTGCTCATACTGTTCTAAAATTTCTGTTGTACAAGTAATTGCTTCATTGCTCGTCCATAAATTAGTAAACAACGTTTGCGCTTGAGAGACGAGAGAAGTAAGCGGAGAATGAGGAATTCGGACATTCCATTCAAGGCCATTTGTAAGTGCTGATTTTGATAAATTAGACGAACCAATAATGGCACTATGTAAATCAGTTTCTCGTGTAAATAAATATGCCTTCGGATGGAATGCTTGATTCTTTTTGATCGGTTCGTAAATTTTAATTTCAACATTACTGAACTGCATCAGTGTACGAAGTGCTTTCGCTTCAGTGATGTTCATATAAAACGAAGTGAGAACACGAATTGGTTTGTTTAATCGTTCCGCTTCTTGAAATGCTGGGACTAACGCTTGAATACCAGAATGTCGAGTGAAACTCACCATCCAGTCCGCTGATTGAGCAGTAGTCAACTCATCAATCAAATGGTGTAATAACTTTTCTTGATTTTCCTGACCGGGTGCGATTAAATCCCAAGCTCTTAATGATTTTTCATATTGAAGTGGGAGCGGTGTTGAAGACGCTGTTAACTGTCGTTGTAATGGAACCGTCAAGCTTGGTTCATTTAATGCGGATAGCCAACGGTTTGTAGTTTCGATCATTTCTTCAGTCAACTGATTTTGTTGAAGATCGACAATCGATTTATAAAAAAGTTCATTTAAATGAGTTAAGAGCTCTGTTGTATAATCTGCTGTTTGAATAGGTGCGCTTTTTGTAGAAGAATCTGTGGTAGAGTGCTGATTCTGTAATTGTTCCTGAAACGAAGACATCCGATTACCTCCAATAAATTCCAAACTAAATTCAGTATACGAAGTAATTGGAAATCGTGCAGCAAGAATCTAATTCCAAATGAAAATTACTCTGCAATTGTTCAAAATAATTGGAGATTTTTTTCTTTTCTTATTTTACTGAAACGATGATGTAAAAAAAGATTCTCTTTTCGTGACTCCTACGGGAAGAATCTTTTTTAGACAGGTTCAGACCGCTCTTTATTTAGAGAAAGATCTTCTAATGAAAAAAGGCAACACGAATCCCGTAGGAAAGCATGTTGCCAAAAATGAGCAAAGTATGAAAATCTATTTTTATATGGAGAAAGTCATCGATTAAGCTTCGACTTCAATCATCGCTTCAAGCGAGACTTTTACATTTCCTGCAAGCGCACGGGTAATCATGCACGAACCTTCCGCTTTTTCCGCGAGGCGACGTGCCATCTTGACCATTGCCTCGGTCGTATCGGCAGGTAAAATCAATGTGGGACGATGAATGATTTGATCATACGTAAAGACGCCGTTCGTCACATCGACGATGCCTTCAGACTCCATCGTCAGCGATACTTTTTTGATGTTGCTGCGCTCGAGCATCGCGGCAAGCGTGATGATGTAGCAGGTTGCAGCGGCACCGAGTAACATTTCGTCCGGATTCGTCCCGACGCCAGGACCGTCCATCGCTTCCGGAATCGAAATCTTTGTTTTTAAGTCACCGGTCTCGATGTCGCCGATGTCATTTCGGTTTCCCGGCCAGTCTGCTGTTAAGTGAAAATGATGTTTCATTTCAAAATCGCCTCCTCTGTTGTTATCATACGTGTTGTCTTTTTGATTTTCGCGCTATTTGCTCATGAACAAGCCCCCGGTCATCTTGCGACCGAGGGTTTGCATGGCGTTAACTAAAGATTTGATCGATTTTTTTAATGTCTGCATCCGTCAGCTCGACTTCAATCGTTCGGAGCGTATCTGTTACTTGGTCGGCACGTTTTGCACCAGGAATGATGGCATCGATGCCATCTTTCGCAAGGTACCAAGCGAGGACGACATGCGCGACGTCAACCTCTTTTTCTTTTGCAATCGGGCGAAGTAGCTCGACTTTTGCTAAGTTGTCTTTGAAGACATCTTCTTGGAAAAGGGGATTCTTCGCACGTAAATCATCGAACTTCGTATTTTCATCATATTTTCCGGCAAGTAATCCGGCAGCGAGCGGGAAGTACGGAACAAATGAAATCCCGTGTTCGCGGATATAAGGCAGGATTTCTTTTTCTGCATCCCGCTTGAACAAGTTGTACTCGCCTTGATATACGTCGACGTGCCCGTCTTTATTGGCTTCTTTTAATTGTTCGAGTGAGAAGTTCGAGACACCGATCGCTCGGATTTTTCCTTGTTCCTTTAATTCGGCAAGTGCAGCGACCGCTTGATCTTTTGGTGTCGCTTCATCTGGGAAGTGGATGTAGAACAAGTCGATGTAATCCGTTTTTAAACGCTTCAGGCTCTCTTCGACCGACTGTTTCAAAAACTCGGGTGAGTTATCGATGACGACCTTGTCGTCGACGATTTTGTGCGCGCCTTTCGTTGCGAGGATGACGTCTTTGCGTTCGACCGTATCGCTCCATGTTTCACCAACGAGTTCTTCTGAACGTTCTGGTCCGTAAATAAAGGCCGTATCTAAAAAGTTGATGCCGTTCATCAAGGCGACACGAACCAAATCGCGCCCTGCCTGTTCATCGAGATTCGGGTAAAGGTTATGCCCCCCGACGGCATTTGTTCCGAGACCGATCGGGTGAACCATGAGATCTGATTTTCCGAGTTTGACTTTCGTATCCATAAGCAAATTCCTCCTTAGACAATATCGAGCGATTCTTTTTTAGTTGGAGCAGGGAATGCTTCATCAAGTGCTGCGAATTCTTCATCAGTTAGTTGTAAGAGTGCGGCACGACCATTTTCTTCGACGTGCTTCGCCTGACCGGCTTTCGGAATGGCGATGACATCACCACTCCGCACGACGAAGGCGAGTAGGATTTGTGCCGGGTCGACACCATGTGTTTCAGCAAGGCGTTCAACGGTCGGGTGATCAAGTAGCTTCTCCCGGAGACTCCCGCCTTCTGCTAATGGGCAGTACGCCATGACTGGAATGCCGTGCTCTTTTAAAAGCGGCATCAATTCGTATTCAATCCCGCGTGAGCCAAGGTGATAAAGTACTTGGTTGACGGCACATTGATCGCCGTTTTCTAACGCGAGTAACTCTTTCATATCTGCGATGTCGAAGTTCGAGACACCCCAGCGGCGAATTTTTCCTTCTGCCTTCAACTGCTCGAGACCATCGATCGTCTCTTGAAGCGGGATGTCACCGCGCCAGTGGAGTAAGTAAAGATCGAGATAATCCGTCTTCAGGTTACGTAACGAACGTTCACATGCTTCGCGTAACTTGTCTCCGCTAGCATTATGAGGATAAACCTTCGAGACGAGAAACACTTCTTCACGTCGTCCTTCGATTGCTTCGCCGATTAATTGTTCCGATGCCCCTTCACCGTACATTTCTGCGGTATCAATTAATTCCATTCCACTGTCGAGTCCGACGTTCAAAGCTTCGATTTCCGCTTGTCGTTTTGTCGGTTCTTCACCCATGTGCCACGTTCCTTGACCGAATGCCCGAACGTGTGTTGAATCGGGAAATGCTACCGTCTGTTGTTTTAACGCGGCAAGTAGAATCGTCCGTTCTGTCTCATTCATTCTCGCTTCCTCCTCCAAAATTCACAATAATAGGCTTTACCACGGATGGATAAGAAAAAAACGTCAATCGTTTGTTTACCAATGCTCAAACAAAGGACCTGACTGGCCATAAACGGGGTCGGTCGATGGACGCTCGACGCGTTCAATCCGCTCGAGATTACTCGGTCGTTCGCAGGATTCACCTGTCAACGTATCGTAGTCTTGACCATTTGGATAGGCACCAACCACTTTGAAGCGACGACTCGTATCAAGCGCTTTATGTCCGGTTCCGGCAGGTAAGACGATGACATCCCCAGCAGTCAGCGTAAACGTTTTCCCGAGCGGTCCTCCAATCTGAATGCTGGCGTGTCCCTCGAGAATACCGATGACTTCATGAGCGACACTATGGTAATGATGGAAATCAAAAATACCGTCGACCCAGCTGTTTTGCCAATTGTTCGCACGGAAGGTTTTTTCGATGGCAGAAGGGTCTTCGAAGACATGACGATAAATCAAAACCGGGTAACGTGGATTATTTGGAATCACACCATCGTCCTCGAAACGAAAAAGCTCGATACTCATCGTGTGTGCTCCTCTCTGGTGTCAAAAAAAGATACATTTTTTTACCCGAAATCGAATTAAATTAATCGTCTAAGCATCTTTATAGCACTTGCATAATCGAGGTGCTAAACTATGTAAGTTAACGAAAGTTGAAGGAGGAATTTACATGATCGCAATCGAAGCAAAATTAGAAGTTCAACCAGCAAAACGTACTGATTTTTTGGAGGCTACTAAAGCATTGATCGAAGGTTCACGCTTAGAAGCAGGAAACGTCAGCTATGACCTGTTCCAAAGCACAGAAGACGAAAATGTCTTCATGATGATTGAGAAATGGGAAGATCAAGCAGCAATTGAATCACACAACACGAGTGCACATTTCGGACAGTTCGTTGCATTTGCACAAACTGTTCTCGCTAAACCACTTGATGTTCAAATGTTCACTGCATAATAAGTAGGAGAAAAGTCTGGCAATGTCAGGCTTTTTTTTTTATGTTTAAATCGAACGAAAGTTCTCTTTTTTGTTACAAAAAAATTAAAACACCTCGAATGCCTGTTACTTTTTCCAAAAATAGGGCATTATCTTAAGAGTAGCTAGATTCAGACTTGAGAGGAGGCAGCTAAATGAACGAACGTAAAGTCCAGGAAGATTCGTCTTCACGCTCTTTCTTTAAAATGCCTCATACATATGCCATTATCATGGGGATTTTACTGATTTCAGTTATCTTGACGTATACGTTACCAGCAGGTCAATTTGATCGTGAGAAACAAGATGGACAAACGGTCGTCATCGATGGTACATACCGGGCGGTCGAGTCGGCACCCGTTAATTTGTTTGGGTTGTTTGAAGCGATACCAAAAGGCATGGAAGCGGGTGCTGGCATCATCTTCTATATCTTTCTCGTCGGTGGTGTCTTCGGTATTATCCGTGAGACGGGAGCAATCGAATCCGGAATCAATCAATTGATTAATCGATTTGGTCAAAAGGGACATATCATGATTCCGATGACGATGTTTGTCTTTTCGATTGCTGGAGCGACGATCGGCATGGCAGAAGAGACGATTATTTTCGTCCCGATCGGTATCATGCTCGCCCGGGCACTCGGTTACGATGCGATGACGGGCGCAGCGATCGTCAGTCTCGGGGCAGCGGTTGGATTTGCCGGCGGAATGCTTAATCCGTTTACGGTTGGTGTTGCACAGTCGATTGCCGAAGTTCCATTGTTCAGTGGGATTGGTTACCGGACTGCAATCTACTTGGCTTTTTTATTCGTGACGATTTTATATGTCATGAACTATGCCCAAAAGGTTAAAAAAAATCCGGAGCGCAGCTTAGTCTATGACTTAGAGAAACATCGGAAAGAAGAAGTAACGACAACATTTTCACGGTTTTCGAAGAAACATGCGTTCGTCCTCATCGTTTTGATTGGTGGCATCACACTGAATGTCATTGGAATCTTTGAGTGGGGCTGGTACTTAACGGAGTTGACGGCATCGTTCCTCATCATCGGTATGCTTGCCGGAATCGCGACGCTCGGTATCAATCGGACGTTCGAAAGTTTGATTGACGGGGCGAAAGCAGTGACGTTCGGTGCCTTAATCGTCGGCTTCGCACGTGCAATCGTCGTCATCTTGGAAGACGGTCGTGTCATCGACACAGTCATCTACGGTTTATCGAACGCCGTCGGACATTTACCGACGTCGCTTGCCGTCATCGGCATGTACATCGTCCAGTTGATTACGAACTTCTTCATTCCATCCGGGAGTGGACAAGCAGCGACGACGATGCCCATCATGGCTCCGCTCGCCGATCTATTAGGGATTGAACGACAAGTCGCAGTCCTCGCCTTCCAGTATGGAGATGGGTTGACGAATATGATTTTCCCGACGAGTGCCCATTTGATGGCATTCCTTGCAATCGCCGGCATTCCGTATGAAAAATGGTTACGTTTCGTTTGGAAGTTGTTTGCGATTTGGGTGACACTTGCCTGCGTCGCCTTGCTTCTCGCCGTCACCTTAGGCATTCAATGAACACCGACCTTCCGTGCAATGGGTGCGGAAGGTTTTTTTCGTGCAGGAATCGGGAACTTCTAAGACGAACGTTAGTTATAAGTTCATAAAGGGGGATTTCAACATGACATATTCAATCGTTGGCTATTGTGAAAAAGAACAAGCATGGGGAGTCGCTGTTCAATCGAAGTTTCTTGCGGTCGGCAGCGCCGTCCCGTTTGCAAAAGCAGGTGTCGGAGCAATCGCGACCCAATCATTCGCGAATACGACATACGGTCCGGAAGGATTACGGATGATTTCTGAAGGGAAGTCGGCGGAAGAAGTCTTAAAATTGTTGACGGACGCGGACGAAGGACGGGCAGAGCGGCAAGTCGGAATCGTTGACGCAACTGGTCGGAGCGCAACTTTCACGGGAGACGCCTGTAACGACTGGGCAGGCGGAATTGCCGGTAAACACTTTGCCGCGCAAGGGAATATCTTAGTCGACGGCAACACGGTCAAGGAGATGGCCCGTGTGTTCGAGGCGACGGATGGACCGCTCGGTGAACGGTTGTTACGTGCCCTCGCTGCCGGACAAGCAGCAGGCGGTGACTCACGCGGAATGCAGTCGGCTGCGCTCCTCGTCGTCAAGGAAAACGGTGGATATGGTGGTTTCAATGACCGCTACATCGATTTGCGTGTCGACGATCACCCGAGTCCGATTCAAGAGCTCGAGCGGATTTATCAACTGCACACCCTTTACCTGCAACCAAGTAAACCGGAAGAAATCAAGCCGATCGATGAGGCGCTTGAATCGGAAGTGATGGATAAATTACTCGAACTCGGTTACCGGGGATCGTTCGAAGAAGCTTTCCGGACGTACCTGCATACGGAGAATTTCGAGATGCGTGAGCATCAGGACCGTACGATCGATACACGTGTCCTTGCTTATCTCCGCGCCCAATGAGAAAAAGCTCTGCACTGACCGAGGTCAGGCAGAGCTTCTTTTATGCGGACGGATGGGTCCGGACAGGCACTTGATAACCGGTTGCGATGAAGCGTTCAAGCTCCGGTTCGGATTTAGCATTCAATCCGACCGTCCCGTCCCCTTTGATCGCGACGTTCATCAGACGGATGCGCTCAATGTGGGGGCCGATCGTAATCCCGTGGCGTGCGGAATCTTCAATCCGAACATCGACGAGCCGGACGTCGTCTGCCCCGTTCTCACCGCCAAAGACTTGAATGTCCGTTTTAGCCTGACGGAATCCCGTCATCTTGACTTGGCTCAAGGTGACGTTTTTCGCCTTGTACTGGATTCCGATCACCGGCTGTTCCTGGTAATCATAGTTCGGGTCACCGAGGACGGTGAAGTCATGGATGACGACGTTCCGATACGCCGAGACGACGAGTGCCCGCGGTTTTGAGTTTGCATAGAGCGGTGTGTATTGAGGCGTCTGCGCGACGAGCCGTGTCGCGATAATGTTATAGGCAGTTTGTGACGTCGGGTCCGTTGCTTGGTGGTGGCCGATATGGCGGAAGTTGAACGAGCGATGATCATCGATTGAGAGGTGCCCGACGATTTTGACGGTCGAAGCAGCGGACGATGTCGCATGTGCCTTGATTTCGAGTCCGCCGAAACAACGGGACGTCGCATTGTTGAACAACCAGACATCGCGCGATCCATCATCGATTTCGATTCCGTTCGAATTCGAAAAGCCGACGGCGTGGGCTCGCCCGCTCGGGTCATGCATGAAGCAGTTCGAGATGAATAAGTGATCGCTATGATGCGTCGTGATGCCATCGTCGCCGAATCCGGATCCCGTCAAGCCGTCGAACCAAATGAAGGAACTACTTAAATTCGCCCGTGCGCCGTCCCCGTTGTAATTGTAGTAAGGTGTCGAAATGTCGAAACAATGGAGCCCGGGATCGACTGCCTCGACGTCGAAGACCCAGCCGTACGTCACATGGGCGTAAGTCAGACAACTCGAATGGTTGCCCCATGTGCTGCTCTTTTTAGCATCACCGATCCGCTCGATGTTCCAGTCGAGGGTCATTTTTTCGACGAGCAGATGATGATTACCGAGTAAGTAATTTTGGTTCGTGATTAACCGGCGTCCTTTCGGGGCAGCATCATGCAATTTTATAATCGTCCGGCCTTTCCCGTCACCCGTCAAAATCGTAAAGTTCGGGAGCCGGATCCCGCGGACGATGTACGTGCCGGCAGGGACGTGGACTTGCCGATGTCCGTCCGCAAGTGCTTCCTTGAAGGCAAGCGTGTCGTCGGTCTTTCCGTCCCCGATCGCCCCATACGTCCGGACATCGACTTTTTCGACCTGACAGGCCAGTTGTTCGAATTCATAGGTCAGTCGACCAAACCAGCTCGGGCGGGGCTCATCCTGTTCACTGACGAATGCTTTCGTCAGGGGCAAGATATGTTTGGCGCGGTCCGTTAAAAAAAGTGGTGAGATTAACGAACGTAAGTAGCGGCTCGGATGCGGCGCACGACGCGGTGCGACGAACGGGCTTTCGGTCATCAATTGTTCAGCACGGGTAATGGCAGCGCGATTCGTGTTACTTTCCGTATATTCAGCAATCAATGGCCCGTTTTGATAGGGATCGTGTGTAGCTTCTAATATGACCATGGTTGAACTCCTCTCTAAAAATCACTACATTCCTTTTCCCATCCCGTCTGTTCTTCAAGCCCTTTTTAATTAAAATCAAAAAATTCCGTTAATTAGGACTGAAACGTTATATAATGGATAAAAATTACATTAAAGAGGTGGGAGCATGCGATTTCGAAGTCGATTACTCTTGATGATGGGTATAGTTTTGCTGGCACTTGGAATCATGAAACCGTTAGTCGAGACCGGGTATCAAGCACTGCGTGATGTCGAGGTTTTTCCGGCGACGGCGACGGCGCAACAGTGCAGAGAAGATTGTGAAAACAAGCCGCTCGACTGGTGGTGGCTGAAGTTACTTTGGAAGAAAGAACCGAAGCCTGAGGGTGTGATTTATGGTTACGATACGGATGAGAAGAGTGAAGGGGGAGGAGAACCTAAAGATAAATTTAAATTCATTTCACTCGGATTTAAACATGATGAAAAAGGTGTGGGAATCGAAGAGGACGGAGGCTTCCCTTACTTCTTAATCGGGTTTAGTGCAGCGGCTGTCCTCTTGATTGTCCTGCTCATCCGTCGCTTCCGAAAACGCCGTGGCCGGCCAAAAGATGTATTCGAAGACGAAGTGACGCCACCGCAGCAATACCGACAGACTAAGGTGGATTCAGAGGAAACGTTCCCGCCATTGCCGGTCGAACAAGTTCGGCAACAGGTCGTTTTGTTCAATCGTCAGTTGCCGGCGCGCCTGAAACGCCGAGAGACGGAGTCGTTCAGCGAGTGGTTCGGACGAATCGGATTTTTACCGTCGCAGGAATTACGGACGCTGTATGGCATTATCCGTTATGACGAAGGAGCAGACAAAACAGTCGCGAAAGAAACCGTCGAAAAAATCGAACACGATTTCAGATCTTACTTAAAACAAGTTCATCCGAATACTTGAACCACTTCTCCCTCAAGTACTATCCTCGAATCCACAAGTGTCATCACTTGACGTTTTTTAAAAAGTCGGATGAACATGAGACATGATTTGTGCACTGTACGGGTAATTGGGCTATCATGGGGGCATCGCTAAGTCAAAGCATGTCAATTAAGCTTAATTCCTAGGAGGTAGACAGATGGAACAAACGTTTAAAGCATTCGTCGTACGTGAGGAAGAAGGACAATTCGTCGGGGCACTCGAACAAAAACAAGTCGACGACTTACCAGAAGGTGATGTGTTGATTCGTGTCGCCTATTCGTGCATCAACTATAAAGATGCGTTATCGGTCACGGGAAATCGAGGGGTGACGAAAAATTACCCACATACACCAGGTGTCGATGCGGCAGGTCATGTCGTAACATCATCTGATGAACGCTTCAGCGAAGGACAAGCGGTCGTCGTCAACGGCTTTGATTTCGGAATGAATACATCGGGTGGTTTCCAGGAGTATATCCGCGTGCCGGCGGACTGGATTACGCCGCTACCGAACGGCATCACGACGCTTGAAGCGATGAGTTACGGAACAGCTGGTCTGACAGCTGCCCAGTCGATTGATGAACTCGTTCAACGTGTAGCACCGCAAGATGGTCCGGTCCTCGTCACGGGAGCGACGGGCGGCGTCGGCAGTGTCGCGGTCGCACTCCTCGTGAAACTCGGGTTTACAGTCCATGCCGTGACCGGGAAAGAAGCCGAGCATGACCGCTTGAAGCAAGCAGGTGTCGCAGAAGTCATCTCACGCCAGTCACTTCTGGAAGAAACAACGCGACCTTTGAAAAAAGGACTGTATGCCGGTATTATCGACACGGTCGGTGGTCCGCTACTTGCCTCGGTCATCCGTTACGTACAATACGGTGGACTCGTCACGACGTGCGGTAACGTCGGTGGTGCTGAACTGACGATGACCGTCTATCCGTTCATCTTACGTGGTGTTCGTTTGATTGGAATCGATGCTGTTCAGTTACCAATCACAGAGCGTGAGCGTTTATGGAATCATCTCGCGAACGACTGGCATTTATCGATTGCCGAGATGGTCCGAATGAAAGCGTTGAGTGATGTTCCGGCAGTCGTCAAGTCGTTGCTTGAAGGAACACATCAAGGCAGAACTGTCATCGAAATTTAAACAATTTGGTTCTGGATTAGATGGTATAGTGAATAAAACATCACTCGGTCAATTCAGGAGGAACCAAATATGAGTCAACAGGAACAAGAGCACGATCAGGCACGGCAATCGCGTCACATGCGTCGAAAACAAAAGCGCAACCGGCGTGGGATTGCGTTCGGTGGCCTTTTGGCGACGGCTTTGATCGTCGGCGGATGGGGCTATATGGTCGCGCATAACGATCCTTCGCAAGCGACATCGACGGTCGAAACACCAAAAACAGATGCTTCTGCCAAAGAAACATCAAAGGATAAAGAAAAAGATTCGGCCGATCAAGAGAAGAAAAAAGAGCCGAAGAAATCGAAAAAAGAAGTAGTACCTGAGATTAGTTCAGCGGCATGGATCAAACGACCGTTTGCAGATGTCTATCAAGATGCAAATCGGACCAGTGTCATCTATAAGGCGGACTTAGGGGATGTTTATGAAGTCCTCGACGCAAAAGACGGCATGGTACATCTGAAGTTAAGTGATGCGGTCGAAGGCTACATCCCGGAGACAGATGTTCAGATGGAGGCTCCGTCTGGTCTAAAAGATGAGGAACTCCTTTCGACACTCGGACAAGTCGTCGCGAATCAGCCGATTGACAAGCCGGAACAATACCTCGGGAAACCGCTTGAAACGTTTGAGGCGAAGTATGGCAAGCTCGGCAACATACAAAAAGATGCCGTCAATACGTACCATTTCTCGAACGCCGGGTACTTGCTCGTCGTATCAGATGGAGTAGTCGAAGCAATTGACTGGATGAATGTCTCAGCGTCAGGTTTAACAGCACTTGGTGATCCGGTCGTAAAGACGGATTACGGCACATGGTACGAGGGTGAGAAATTACAGCTCAAGGCATTCCCGGATAACGGTTCGACGCGCTTGCGTCTCGCACGTGATCTTGGGAAATGAATCGATTGAGACTGGAGCTAGTCAGTTTCTCTAATCAAGAGCCGGACATGGCGAGTTGGATTTGAACGCAACGACAAAAAAGACAGGATCGTCATCTCACAAAGATGCACAGTCCTGTCTTTCATTTTATCTAAAGTCTGAAGCACGTTCATTCCGTCGAGTGAACGTGCTTTTTTGCGTTGGTTCCACAATAAAAACCTCCCGAGTCATCGACTCGAGAGGAAAGAGAAAATCCTTGGGAGGAGGTTTTCTTAGTAGACGCCAACTGCATCAAATGATTTTGCTGCAGCGGCTGCTTCAGCACTTGAAGAACCGTAAAGGTCTTTTGCCGATTGAACGACTGCTGCGCGGAGGTAGCTGAAGTTCGAAGTCGGAGTCAAGTAGACGTTAAGGGCACGGTAGTAGATGGCACCAAGTTTCGGTACGCCGACGCCTGGTACAGTGACACCGTAATGTGTACCACCGTTACCTAAGAGGTAAGCGGCTTTGTTGACGATACCAGAGTTCGTGTGGACACCACCGTTATCAGCCGTACCTGTGTAACGTTTTGAGTAGTGGTCTGGATCTCCGTAAGCGGCAGGGTTAGACATTGAACGAAGAGCATCGCCACTTACACCTGGTGTGTAGATGTCTTCACCGACGAGCCAGTCGAAGTTTGATCCGACTGAGTACTCTGCAACTGTTCCCATGATATCCGAAACAGCCTCATTGATCGCACCCGATTCGTTTTGGTAAACGAGTCCTGCTGTGTATTCAGTGACAGCGTGCGTCAATTCGTGAGCGACTACATCAAGTGCGCCAGAAAGATATGTGAATGTCGAACCGTCTCCGTCACCGTAGACCATTTTTGATCCATCCCAGAACGCATTGTTGTAGCGTGAAGAATAGTGAACCGTTGAATTGAGTGCTGCACCCGCATTATCGTAACTGTTGCGGCCATATGTGTTTTTGTAGAAGTCATATGTTTTCACTGCATTGACTTGTGCGCTGACAGCGGCACGGTCGTAAGTAGCATTGAGAACGTTGTCGGCATCCGCCCAAAGTGATCCTGGAAGTGATGTCCGGTTTTTTGCATCGTACGTCGAGATGCCTTTACCGCGTGTTGAATCTTGAAGGTAGTAGTAAGAACCACTCTTCGTTGTGTTGAATGTAGCACTTGTTCCAAGAACCGTCGTACCTGAACCGACTGTCGTTGTTCCGGTGATTGTCGTAACTGGTTTCGCATGTGCCAGTTGGTCATATTTGTTGATGACCTTACCAGAGTTTGCATCGATGAAGTATGTCCAGCGTGACGGCTCGTCGCCAGCTAAGACAGTCGATGTGATTTTATAAGCATAGACAGCATCGTCTTTGACTGGATAGACAACGAGTTCACTCGTTGGAGCCACTTCGAATTCTGTTGCTTTGATTGATTTTTTATACAACTTTAAAGCTTTCTTTTCAGAGATTGCAATTTTCTTATCAAGACCTGGTTTCCCTTTGACTTTGACTGCATCATTGACGATTGCTTTTAAAGTACCGTCTTTCGCAACGTTACCGACGACGACACTACCGAAGACCGGGACGCCATCCACTTCTTGTTGGAGACGTACGATGTGAGATGATCCGTCTTTTTGAACATCTTGTACAGAGAAGTCACCTTTACCTTCGACATACTCTTTAACGATTGATGCAGCTGGCTCGGACGATGCTTTCGTCAACTTGCCAGATTGAAGACCTTCTGCGCCTACGACTGTAGGAACGACAAGTACACTTGCGACAAGCGATGTAGCGAGAAACTTTTTCAAAATAAATCGCCTCCTTGTTTGGGTTGAGTCTAACTATGCCAAACAAAATAGAGAACGAGAATAAGGCATTCGGATTAAATAGAATTTTCTGAAAATAGGTATTTAGTACCCGTACTGAACAATTTAGTCATTGAGACAAATCGAGTGAAGAAATACTCTTCTAGCACTCCTATCATTGAAGAAACGGGCTTTCTGGCCTTAAATTCTGTGAGTAGTCCTCAAATTGTAGACAACGAACTATCGGTAGATAAAGCGTCTTTTCCCGTAGCAGTCAACGAAACGTGACGCTTTGTAGGTAATACCAGGAGGGAAAGCCGGGCATGCAGACGGTTTAGAGCACAATCCGTCTCGATATCGTAAGTTCACGCTAGAGTTTGTCTACACGCGGAAAAGACTACTCATTTGAGTAGTCCTTAGAGAATTCGTTGATATAAGTGATGCGTGCCTTCGCGTGTCTCATCGATTTTAAAATCAAGCGGATCAAGTTCAATCCCTTGTTTGTGTGCAAAACGTTGAATTTTTTCAAACGACTTCCAAATTTCGATGTCTGGTCCTTCATGTCTCCAAAAGACATAGCGAGCGGGAGGAAGATGGTATCCTTTCATTCCCTTAGGAACCCGTTCGAGTGAAGAGACAGGTAAGCCGACGCATTGCGTATAGGTCGTTCCGCGATGGGCAAGCGAAACATCTAATGGAAAACTGTCCGGTATGACTGCCTGAATTTCATGCGCCCGACGTGAAAATTCACGCCATAGTTCAGGCATCAATGTATGGAGTTCATTTTCTTCGCACGTCATGCTGAGTCCGATTACATAAAGCTCGTGACGTTCAACAATTTTAGGATGCATTTGAGACTCCTTTCGTCAGAAATCAAGAAGCAGTAGTCAAGTTCCGTCGTTTTAAGTCTAAGAAGAGTTTAGTAAAAGTTGCGTCCCACTGTGTGCCGCTTCCTTCTTCAAGAATCGACAATGCTCGTTCGGCGGGCATCCCCTTTCGATAGGGGCGATCGGAAGTCATGGCATCATAGGCGTCGGCAATTGCCATGATTCGTCCGAAAAGCGGAATCGCGTCACCGGTCAAGCCTTCCGGATAGCCTTTGCCATCATAACGCTCGTGATGGTACTTTACCCCGGGAAGAATCGGTTGTAACGTCTCTGGTAAATCAACTTGCGATAAAATATGGACACCGATTACCGGATGGCGTTTGATTTCATCGAATTCTTCTTCCGTTAACCGTCCTTCCTTCAAAAGAACGGCATCTCGGATACCGATTTTACCGATATCGTGAAGAAGAGCAGATTTTCGTAATAACTCGATTTGTTCATCAGGTAAGTCAGCGGCACGGGCGATTTCAACGGAATATTCCGCTACACGTAAAGAATGCCCTGCCGTATAAGGATCGCGAGCATCTAAAGTCGCGGCAAACAACGTAAATAAACTATTTAAAAGGCGTTCATTTTCTAAATCGCGTCCTTCGATTCCTTCAACCATCAAATTAAATCCGCCAATCAAGTGTGCGAATTCATCGGAGTAGGGATTGGAAATCGTATTCAATTGACCCGACTCGATTTGAGCAACCCCTTCTTGCAAAGCAAGAATCGGTTTTTTAATGTTTTCATATAGTAGAAGACTGCAAAATGTCGCAAGGCAGAGGATGACAATCAAAATTAACGTCGCCCAACTCCAATAAGACTGAAGACTTTCGTTTTCCGTTAACTGAACGGCAGAAGCGAGGACGAACAGTAAGATTGGAAATACACCGATGACGAGTGTACTAATCAACATTTTTTGGCGCAAGCTGACCATATGTTGTTTCTTTAAGACGATGTCGCCGTAACCTGCCGCCTGAGATCGTTTCGTCAACTCGAGCAACATCGGTTCCGTGACCCGGTAAGTGAGGAAAAATTCAATCAGAGCATGAAGAATCGCGACGAGAATCGCCCCGAAACAAGCGAGACCAATCAAATAGTAGGGCATGTCGAGCCAACCACGGTATATGGCGAAAGCTGTCAAGGTAGAAGAAGGAAGTGATAATCCGAGAAAGTGTGGACCGAGAATACGTTGCATCGTCAAAACCGGGAAGCGATGCGTCGTCTGAAAAGCAATTGTCAATTCGTCAGCAGTGGGCTGTTTTGATTGAAATACTATGTAAAGGGACCGAACGTGTCGGCGATAGATTGTGTATTCCAAGCTGAACATCAGGGTGACAGATCCTGCCATGATACCAAGCAAGAGTATCCGCTCTTGTGGACTGAAGGTCAGTGTTTCGAAGATGAACAAACTGCCGACACCGAAAACGGCAACGAATGAGCCGATTAAATAGTTCGTTAAGACTTGTCGCTCAAAACGTTTTAAAGGTTGCATGGAATTCCTCCTCTTCTTAATCCAAGCGTGCAGCAAAGAATTTTTCTAGTACTATATAATGGTCTATCTTATTAATATCGGCACGATGTAAGAATATTAAACTAAATTCCAAAAATAGGTATAGTTATAAAGTCCTAATTATACAAAAACTAATTGATTAACGAACTAAAATAACATATGATTTGAATATTCAGAAAAGTATATTAAAAGTGTGCTTTTCACTACTACATAGGGGGTAAGTTCACGTGGGGAAAAAGAAACAGCTTAGCTTAGCCGTTTTATCTGGAATCACGGCAGCTGCATTCGCAGTTAGTCCGGTTTTACCTGGTGGGAAGGTAAAATCTGTTGATGCTGCTGAAAAAGCAGCAGTAGGAGCGCCGATGGACTTGAACACAGTCGATCAGGAACGTCTCTTAAAAGTATTGCAGGATCGTGGGGTCGTCTCAAAAGCATCATCTGCAGCTGAGAAACAAAAGGCTGTCCAAAAGTATTTGGATAAAAAGTCGAACGGTAAACCAGCAGCTGAACATGAGTCAGAAAAAGCGAAAGAATTCGATCAAAAAACAAAAGACTTTTTGACGAAACAAAAAGATCAACTCGCAAAACAGTTGAACAAGAAGCACGATAATTATAAAAAAGGTAAAAAAGATGGGTTTGTCAAAGTCGACAAAGCTAAACAAGCAAAATACAACGGTGATACACGGACAGATAAAGTCCTTGTTCTACTCGTTGAGTACAGTGACTTTAAGCATAACAATGTTGTGCAAGAAGATGGATACATGTATTCGAATGACTTCAACCAAAAGCATTATCAAGATTTAATGTTTGGTAATAAAGAGTTCGAACTCTTTAACGGAGACAAGGTCAAGACATTTAAACAGTATTATGAAGAACAGTCAGGCGGAAGCTACACGGTTGATGGTAAGGTCTCGAACTGGTTAACAGTTCCAGGTACAGCCAAAGACTACGGTTCGGATAATCCAGCGGGCGGAAACGATAACCTTCCAGGCGCTAAGGGTCCACGTGGTCTCGTTAAAGATTCGTTAAATGCTGCAGTAAAATCAGGCATCAACTTAGCAGAGTACGATCAATTCGACCAATACGATATGGATGGAGACGGCGACTTGAACGAGCCGGACGGCCTCGTCGATCACTTGATGATCATCCATGCAGGAACAGGACAAGAAGCTGGGGGCGGAACGCTCGGAGATGACGCAATCTGGTCACACCGTTGGACACTCGGCAACGTATATCCTGTTGCTGACTCGGTAGCGAAAGTAAACTATTGGGGCGGTAAAATGGCTGCCTACGATTACACGGTTCAACCTGAAGACGGCGCGGTCGGTGTTTTCGCACACGAATTCGGTCATGACTTAGGTCTTCCAGATGAGTACGATACACAGTACACAGGTCAAGGCGAGCCGGTCGCATCATGGTCAATCATGAGTGGCGGTAGCTGGAACGGGAAAGTTGCCGGAACAGAACCAACAAGTTTCTCACCACAAAATAAAGAATTCTTCCAAAACGTGATGGGTGGAAACTGGGCGAATATCGAGACAATCGATTTTGATTCGTTATCAAAAGCAGGAACTGCTTCTTATATCGATCAAAGTGTTACAAAATCGAAAAACCCAGGAATCATCAAAGTAGACTTACCGAAAAAACCGGTCAAAGGAATTGCACCGGCGTTCGGTAAAAAATACTATTACAGCACAAAAGGAAACGATCTTCATACGTCAATGACGTCACCAGAATTCGATTTGACAGCTGCTAAAGCTGCTAAATTTGATTACAAAGCGTACTTTGATGTCGAGTTCGATTATGACTTCTTGACAGTTACAGCAACAGCTGGTGGAGTAGAAAAAGTCATCGACGTCATCGGTGACGAAGATACTGATGGTGATCAACGTGCTGAGTCTTCAAAAGGTGCATGGGTCGATAAATCATACGACCTCAGCGAATTTGCAGGCAAAAAAGTAACGCTTAAATTTGATTACACAGGTGATGCTGGTCTTGCACTCGACGGTTTCGCACTTGATAACGCGAAATTGACAGTCGACGGTAAAGTCGTCTTCGAAGATGATGCAGAAGGTACACCGAAGTTTAAACTCGACGGGTTCATCGCGTCTGACGGCTTCAGCTATGCTGACAATGCGTACTACCTCGAATGGCGTAACTACGCAGGCTCAGATAAAGCACTTGAGCATGCGCGTGGCGTGAAATACAACACAGGTCTCGTCGTTTGGTACGCAGATTCTAGCTTCACAGATAACTGGGTCGGTGTTCACCCGGGTGAAGGATTCCTCGGTGTCGTCGATTCACACCCTGAAGCAATCGTCGGTACGCTTAAAGGCAAGCCAGTCGTATCAAGTAGCACACGTTACCAAGTTGCGGATGCTGCATTCAGCTACGATAAAGCACCTTCTTGGTTGATCGATTCACCAACACGTGGTCTTTACGACTACAAAGGTCTCTCAGGTGTAACGAAATTCGATGATTCTAAATCGTATATCAACCAATTGATCCCGGATGCAGGGAAACTTCTTCCGAACAATGGTCTTAAAATTCAAGTCATCGGTGAAGCGAAAGATAACTCTGCTGGAGCTGTCTGGATCCACCGTTAAGAACAAAACAGATCTGGGAAACCAGGTCTGTTTTTCTTTTGAAAAGTGGAATCAATTGGAAAAAATATTGGTCAGACAACTTGACTTTTAAAGCGCATCCATACTATACTGACGTTAGCTTAATATTGTTATTGTCACTACTGATTCACATTGCGTCACGAACAATCTTTTCGTCGCTCCATGTATTTCGGGACAATAATGAATTTCTTTCATATGCATCGTCATATGTATTAAGTAATTTATTTTTGGAGGTTGTTCCCATGAACACAGGTAAAGTAAAATGGTTTAACGCAGAAAAAGGTTTCGGTTTCATCGAAGTTGAAGGCGGAGAAGACGTATTCGTACATTTCTCAGCAATCACTGGTGAAGGTTTCAAATCACTTGACGAAGGTCAAGAAGTTGAATTCGAAATCACTGAAGGCGCACGTGGAGCACAAGCTGCTAACGTCGTAAAACTTTAATTTCAACTATTCAATCGCTCTTCTTCGGAAGAGCGGTTTTTTTATTGTCTTAATATCTTGAATTTAAGATATCTGTGCGCTATGCTTTGCATATAATCAAATTCAAAAGGGAGTGGCAAAGATGGAATTACTCGGTATTCATCATGTTTCAATTTTGACCGGGATGGCGGAACGGAACTATCAATTTTACACGCAAGTCCTTGGAATGCGCTTAATTAAGAAAACAGTGAACCAAGACGACACGACGTCGTATCATTTATTTTATGGGGACGCGGAAGGAAATCCGGGGACTGATCTGACGTTCTTCGACATTCCGCATCTCGGAACAGGTGTACCTGGTGCATCGAGTATTTCTTCAACATCACTTCGCGTTAAGACAACGGCAGCACTCAAGTTTTGGGCACAGCGATTTGAGCAAAAAGAGATTGATCATGATTCAATCATCGAACGGGCAGGGCGACAAACGCTTGCCTTTCGTGACCAAGAAGGGACACGTTTGATTCTCGTCGCAGAAGATGGGGAACAAGGCGTCCCGGGTGGCGTACCTTGGAAACACGACGAGATTCCAGCAGAACATGCAATCGTCGGCTTAGGTGCCGTGACATTGACCGTTAACGACCCGGGACCAACAGCGCTCGTTTTGACGGAAGTCCTCGGTTTTAAAAAAATCGGCAGTTATCCGTCGCTTGCGGGTGAGTTTGCGGATATTGAAGTGTATGCAACGGGTCAAGGAGGAATCGGAGCCGAAGTCCACCTCGAAGCGCGACCGGATCTCGATCGAGAACGTCTTGGTCGCGGCGGTGTCCACCATGTCGCGTTCCGCGTACCGAACAGTGCGGAATATGATCTATGGGTCGAGCGTTTAAACCACTACCGTCTTCCGAACTCCGGAAAAGTTGATCGCCATTACTTTCAAGCCTTGTACTTCCGGGAACCGAATCATATTTTATTCGAGCTTTCGACGGATACACCGGGATTTGCGACAGATGAATCGATTGAGGAGTTAGGCGAGACACTCGCACTACCACCATTTTTAGAACCACAACGTGAGCAGATTGAAGCACGTCTTCGTCCACTCGAAATCTGACAATCCTGTGACACGGGTCACAGAGACGTCGACGTCCCGTATACTAAAAGAAAGAATCACGAAAAGGAGTGACGGGATGTTAAGAACTACGTTAGGTCAATTTCGGTTAATTGCGATTGTAGAGGGAATTTCATTTTTAGTATTGTTGCTGATTGCGATGCCGTTAAAATATATGGCAGGAATTCCTGAGGCGGTCTCGGTCGTTGGAGCCATGCACGGTGTGTTGTTTGTCATGTATGCGTTATGGCTTGTCGTCGTTAAATTTAAATACCGCTGGTCGTTTGTCAAAGCAGGTATCGCCTTTATCGCATCCTTCATTCCGTTTGGTACGTTTGTACTCGATCGAAAGCTAAAACAGGAAGCAACAAACGCGTAAATTGTGTATACTAGTAAAAGCACGGCTGTGGATAACTGTTTTTGTCTATGCGAAGCAGGTTATCCACAGCTTTTTTCTGTGGATAATTTTTAGGAGGATACTATGTCAACATTCGAAACATTAAACATTCAAGAATTGTGGATAAAAAAACTACAAAAGCAAGGCATCAAACAACCGACACCGATTCAAGAACAAGCTATTCCGCATTTGCTTGCGGGACGTGATTTAATAGGAAAAGCACAAACAGGTACAGGGAAGACACTTGCCTTCTTGTTACCGATTCTCGAGCAAATCGATTTAGAGAGTAAAACGGTTCAAGCATTGATCGTCGCACCGACACGTGAACTTGCGCGTCAGATTGCCGACGAAACACATAAGTTGATTCGGAATATGGAAGACATTCGGGCACTTGCTGTATACGGCGGACAAGATGTCTTTAAACAAATCCAACGTCTCGGACGGATGCCGCAAATCATCATCGGGACACCTGGACGAATTTTAGACCATGTCGGACGGGGAACACTCGATTTGAGCGCGCTGAAGACACTCGTCTTAGATGAAGCCGATCAGATGCTTCAAATTGGTTTCTTACCGGAAATCGAAGATATCATCGCAGCAGCACCGGTCGATCGTCAATTCGTCATGTTATCTGCGACGATGCCACCAAAAGTCGAGCAACTCGCGAAAACGTACCTTCGTGACCCGATTGAAATTCAAGTCGAAGCTGAAAAAGTAACGGTCGATGCGATTGAACAATTCGTCGTCGAAACGACGGATCGTCGTAAGCAAGCGACACTTCGGACGATGCTCGACGAAATGCGCCCGTATGCCGCAATCATTTTCTGTCGGACGCAACGTCGCGTAACGAAATTAAACGAAGAATTGCAAATGCAAGGGTATCCGACGGACGAGTTACACGGTGGATTGACGCAAGGAAAACGTGAAAAGGCGATGTCGAAGTTCTATCAAGGGAAAACACCATTCTTGATTGCGACCGATGTTGCGTCACGCGGACTGGATGTCACAGGTGTCACACACGTCTTCAACTATGACTTGCCGGACGATGCAGAAAGCTATGTCCACCGGATTGGGCGGACGGGACGTGCCGGGAACGACGGCGTCGCGATTTCGATCGTCACACCGAAAGACGGTCGGAGTTTCCGTGACATGGAACGCGAACTTGGGGTCGAAGTTACACCAATCGTCGTCGAATTGTCAGATGAAATGATTCGGGCACAGCATGACCAAAGTAAAGGCACGAAAAAGCCGACAACGGAAGGCCGTGGCAATACACGCCGGTCGAATAATCGTCGCCCAGGACGGACACACCGGAAGTAAACAAATCAATCTACAGAAAAATCCCGTTTCCATTCATCGGAAACGGGATTTTTTATCGTTGAAGAGACGCTTTACTGGTCTGTGTTATTTATAGACCATCTGTCCGCCGAGATGACCGGCATAAGCAAGTAATCCACTACCAATCACAGCGACGATTAGACTGAAGATAAGAAGCATTTTTTTATTTAATCGATAATTGAAAATCAACAATACAAAGGAAATACCGAAAGCAATCAGACTGTAAAGCGCAAAGTGTTCATGATCTTCAATCGCAGCCCGTGTCGCATTGAACGTCGAACGGGCATAGTCTTTTGTCTCATCTCCGGATAGATACGCAGCGACCCCTGCGAGGAGACCGGTGAATAGGGTAATCAGAGCAAACAATTTCAATTGAACCCATTTTAAACTAAAGAATAATAGTAGTGTAGCGAACAGTAACAGACCGATTGGAGCATGGACGAGTAAGGGGTGGAGCGGAACACCGAATAGCATGATAAATCCTCCTTAAGTAATGAGTGTATGACTATTCATTACTTTACCCCTGCTACCTGATAGTTAGCTGACGGCTTTATTTAATGAGGGAAATGAATCGTAAACCGTGTTCCTTCGTTTGGACTGGAGTCGACCTCGATGCTCGCGTTATGGGCATCAGCAATCGAGCTAGCGATTGCGAGGCCGAGACCGGTCCCTGTTCCGTGGCGAGCGTGGTCCCCGCGATAGAAGCGTTCGAAGATTTTTGCCTGATCACTTTTCGCGATACCGATCCCCTCATCAGCGATTGTCAGCTGAACTTCGCCAGGGGCTTTTGACAAGCGGACCTTGATTGGTCCGTCACTGTAGACGGAAGCATTTTCTAGAAAGACCATTAATAAGCGCGTCAATTGGTTAGCGTCCCCTTTAATTAAGAGGTTCGGTTCAATCTCGATTCGCAGTGTCCGGTTGGATAATGTATGGGCGAACCGTTCAGCGGTCTTTGAGACGAGCGTACTGAAATCAACGGATTGCAGGGTCATGGATTGACCCCCGCGGGCAAGCAACAGCAAGTCCGCGACGAGTAATTGCATCGAAGTCGTCTCGGCTTTCAAATCGTCGAGAATCGTCTGTCCCTCACGACTGAGCGGTTCAGCTTCAAGCAATTCGATTCCGCTATATAAAATCGTCAGCGGTGTGCGCAGTTCATGGGAGGCGTCCGACGTGAAGCGACGTTGCCGGTCGAAAGCTTGTTGGACGGGCTGGACGGCTCGACCGGCGAGAACATAACTGAGTCCCATCAAAATCAACGTCGATAAGACGGCGATTCCAGATAAGACAGCGATTAAACGTTGGAGTGTATCGCGTGTAGCGGACGTTTCTTTTAAAAGAACGATGGAGCCTTCGTTCGTGTCGCGTTTGTACAATAAAAAATGGTAATCCTCGACAGTCACTTTTTCAGTTTCTTGAGCAGAGGATACGAAACGCTGAACGGTCTCTTCCGTTAAATCATCCGGAAGACTCGAATACTGTTCTTCACCCGTTTCGTCCAGCACTTGAAAATAAATCGGATTAGGTGTCAAGCGATCTTCACCATGTTCGATTCGTTCGAAGACGTCACGGTTCGAGATGTTTTTTAATTGATTGAGCTCTGTCTGGTCGAGTAACCGTGCCGTCGTAAAATAGACGCCAACGAGTATGAGGATTAATAACAGTAAGAAGGTCCCACTGAATAAAAGGGTCAGCCGTTTTCGGATCACTTCAAGCATGGTGGTCACCAAGACGATACCCGAAACCGCGGACGGTCTTGATGAGTGGTGGAGCGCCAACCGCCTCTAATTTTTTGCGGACGAGACGGACCAAGGCATCGAGAGCGTTGTCCGTAACGTCGGCACCAATTCCCCAGACGACTTCGATGATCAGTTCGCGACCCATCACTTGTTCCGGTCGACGTAATAAGAGTGATAGAAATTCAAATTCACGACGTGTCAATTCAAGTGGATGATGATTATAGGAAATCATTTGCGATGAAACATCGAGTTCAAGTCCTTGAAAAGATACCGTATCGACGAAGGCCTTTTTTTGTCGACGACTTAATGCGCGGAGACGGGCAAGCAATTCATTCGATTGAAACGGTTTGACGAGATAGTCGTCGGCACCACTATCGAGACCATGGACGAGGTCGATTTCTGTATCACGTGCCGTCAACATTAAAATACCACCTTCAAAACGATTTTTTCTAAGTTCAGCTGCGACCTCAACCCCACTTTTATGAGGCATCATCCAATCGAGAACAAGCAAATCGTAACGAAATGTCTGGCATTGATTGAGTGCATCGACACCATCGTGTGCGACATCGACTTGGTAGCCGGCACGTTCGAGATGGAGTCGAAGCATTTTTGCGAGCCGCTGATCGTCTTCTGCAATCAATACACGCATGAATTTTCCCCCCGCGTTCATTTTTTCTTATTATCCCATAGTTGCCGTCAGCTAGTTATCAGTTTTTAGCGCTACAGTAAAGATAACAACAAACGAGAGAGGATGAAGGAAGATGAAACCAAAGCCGTTTGCAAAATGGATGGTCGGTTTAAGTAGTACGGTGTTTATCGGTCTAGCGATTGGTCAATTAAGTGTCAGCTCAGATGGACAATCGACGACACCGGTCAGTACAGGGGATACGTATTCGAATGAAACGAATTTCCCGAGTCAACCGACGCAAGGGGATTCTTATGGTGACGAGGAGTCAGACGATGATGGCGGATATTATGATGATGATGAGGGATGGTCAGGAGAGGATTCTTCCGGATTCAGCCAGCCGAGCGGAAATAGCGACGGACGCTCGAGTCACTCGAAATAGGAGGTCAAGTGATGGAACGACAACTCTATTCGATGCATAATACGATTCGATTCGTGACGGAAAATCAGATTCCTGAAGAAGAATGGCAGGAGATTGAACGATTTTTCAGCTACGTTGATCGAGAGTGGTCACGGTTTGCTGAAGCGAGTGAAGTGAATCGGTTGAATCGCCTTCGAATCGGTGAAACCTTATCGATTTCGTTACCACTCGCTCGGTTACTAAAGCGTTCGATTCGTTATTTTGAACAGACGGATCACTATTTTTCTCCGTTTCTTCTTGAACAACAACAGGCAAACGGATACCGGGATTCCTTTCCGTTTCACTATGCGACTGAGTCGGAACGGGTTGGTCCCCCAGAGATTACACCCTTTATTCTCGAAGGGCTTGAAGTGACACGTGTCGGTGGAGGGGCAATTGACTTAGGTGGAATCGGGAAAGGCGCAGCCGCAATGATGGTGGCGCAACGGCTTCGGAAAGAACGACGACGCGGATTGATTGAAGCTGGCGGTGATGTCGTCGTCTGGTCGGACGAAACACCATGGAAGATTGGCATTACACATCCGCATACAGACGAAGAAATCGCGGAAATCAGCCTTCGACAAGGGGCAATCGCAACCTCGAATCGAATTTATCGCTCCTGGCATGTCGGCGAACGGATGAATCATCACTTACTTGACGGTAAAACGGGGCGACCGATTGAGACACCGCTCATTCAAGTGACGGCTTCTGCTCCACAGCTGTATGAAGCAGAAGTAATGACGAAACTTGCTTTTCAGATGACAGAACAGGAACGGCAAGAGAAGTTATTCAGATGGTTTCCGAATGGACGATTATTGTTACTCGACGCGTCAGGTGAAATCATATCTGAGAAGAAAGGAGGATGTGCACTATGGACTGGTTGAAATGGATGTTTTCGACCTGGACGATGATTCGTCTCAGTGGGCTAGCGGGTCACTTTTTGATGACATTATCCGTATTAGCTGGATTACTAGGCTCGTTTCCGAATCTCCGAAAACAAAAAGCACGACTTCATAACGTCCACCTCTATGGCGGATGGGCCGGACTGCTCGCGATTGTCCTCCACGCGACGTTGATTGTCGTGGATACGTATGCACCGCTATCCATCCTCGAGATTTTGATACCGGGCAACGCTTCTTACGAACCACTGTGGAATGCCTTTGGGACAATCAGTCTTTATCTCTTCGGTTTTGTCCTGATCACGTCGGACTTCCTAAAAGAGACGCTCGGAAAAATCTTATGGAAATTAACGCACTGGCTTGTCTTACCGGCTTGGGGGTTGATGACGCTCCATGGTCTCTTCATCGGGACAGATACGGGAACGTTGTTTACGACAATCTGGTACGCGGCTTCGACACTGACATTTATCACATTGATTCTTTACCGGATGCGCCTACGTCCTAAAACAAAAGTACAAATAAAACCGGAATCCTCGACGTCTTAAGAGGATTCCGGTTTTATTCATTGTTGCTCGAGCCACTTCGTCCACGCGACAAAAGCGTCTTCCCGATTTTCGATGTAGTTGTGATCACTGTCGACGACCAGTTCTTCGAAATAACCGGCGTTTTGAAGGAGGTCGTGGTGGAGCGCTTTGACGGATGTTTCATCCCGTTCAGATGTGACGAGCAATGCCGAGCGGTTCTTTAGTTCTTCCTTGAGCGCAAGAAGGTTCCAACTCGCATGGTTAGCTTTTAACTCCTCGAGTAACGTGTCACCGTCAGTCGCTGTAAGGAAAGACGCACCGCGGCTGAGAACACCGCGTAAGGCGTCCTCGTGTTCCGGGTAGTCGAGGATCAGTTGACCGATTAGACCGAAGTTGAACGGAGAAATTCCGATGTAGTGTTTGATGTGCGGAACAGCAGCAAACGCGTGTAGACCAGCAAATCCACCCATGCTGTGACCGACAATCGTAATTTGGTCGCCGAGCACATCATGCTGTTCTATAAAGGTCGGAGAAGCGACGTGCTCCATGATCGCTGTCGCATCTTCCAGGACATGACGAAAACGGAACGCACCCGGGCTGCCGATGCTGCCGCGGTAAGAGGTCACGAGGACATGGTAGCCGATTTCTTGGAGACGGACCGCCCAGTCCATGTTCAATTGTTTCCCGGGAAACCCGTGGAAGAGGACGATTAACGGAGCGGGACCTGTACTTGCCGGAGAATATAGACGACAAAATAGCGCTTCGTTCCCTCCGCTCGGTATGGCAATTAAAGAAAGACTAGCTTTGTTCGTGATTGTTTCCATCTCATTCGCTCCTTTAAAAAGTTTCGTATGTTTCATAGTGTGATACAAGTTAGGAAGCAAAGCAATCGTTAAGTCTATGAACAAAAAATAAAGTAAGAAAAGAACGTTTTGCGCCCCGCCGTTTGAGAGCCGGGATAGGGGTGTGCTTGAAATCGACTAGCTTGTAGTCTGCCGCGCGTCTCCGCCTTGTCTCGTCTCCGAGCGGCGAGCGTCCACGTCGCTTTTCGCTACGGAAGCGATTCAAGCCGGCATGCGCTTCAAAATATTCGCGTTACATGTCGCCCTTCTTAGGGGGAGCTTAAAAAAGCTTTCTTTTTCGTTGACTCCAAGTCAGAGATGTTCCGTTTCGAATTGCAGCATACTGATATAAAGAGGTGCGTAGTGTGACGCGCGTTTCCGCCTTGTCTCGTCTCCGAGCGGCGGGCGTTCACGCCGCTTCACTGCGTTGCAGGGTCGCGGACGCCCGCTTTTCGCTACGGAAGCGATCCAAGCCGGAATGCGCTTCAAGATATTCGCGTTACATGTCGTCCTTCTTAGGGAAATCTTAAAAAAGCTTTCTTTTTTTGTTGACTCCAGGTCAGAGATGCCCCGTTTCGAATTGCAGCATACTGAGATAAAGAGGTGCGTAGTGTGCCGCGCGTCTCCACCTTGTCTCGTCTCCGAGCGGCGAGCGTCCACGCCGCTTCACTGCGTTGCAGGGTCGCGGACGCCCGCTTTTCGCTACGGAAGCGATCCAAGCCGGAATGCGCTTCAAGATATTCGCGTTACATGTCGTCCTTCTTAGGGAAATCTTAAAAAAGCTTCGCTTTTCCGTTGACTCCTACGGGATAAGGCGCGTTTTAACGCGCTGTCAGAGGCAGGCGAGACCCTGCTTCTTGTCCTTACGGGACAAGAAGCAACGGCTTGCGCCTCGCCCGAGGAAAGCAACGGAAAGGAAGAAGCTTTGAATCACGTACCACTGTGCCGTTCATCCAAGGGAGCTGACAAGTCATGCGCTTGAGAAAAGCAACGGAAAGGAAGAAGCTTTGAATCACTACCGTTCACCCAAAGGAGCTGACAAAATCCGCATTACTGCCATTCTCTTTTTCGATAAAAAACAAAAAGAGCTGCCCCAATCAACAGGGCGGCTCAAATCATCGTTCTTAAAAAAGTAAGAGTCAATCAATCAAAAGACTTTTGTCGTCCACGATTCACAATTCCATAAGTCAGTTGCGACTGCTTCATAAAATTCAGGTTCGTGTGAAATCAAGAGGACCGTTCCTTTATATTCTTGCAAGGCCCGTTTCAATTCCTCTTTCGCTTCGACGTCCAAGTGGTTCGTCGGCTCATCGAGAACCAGAATGTTTGATTCCGTGTTCATCAGCTTACAAAGACGGACTTTCGCCTTCTCTCCACCGCTGAGTACTTCGATTTTAGATTCGATGTGTTTTGTCATCAAACCACATTTCGCGAGCATCGCCCGGACTTGTTGTTGCGTCAAGGATGGGAACGTCCCCCAAATTTCTTCGATACACGTGTTCGAATTCTTCTCTTTGATTTCTTGTTCGAAATAGCCGATGTGCAAGTTTTCACCGCGATCGACCATCCCTGAAACAGCGGGGATTTCACCGAGTAAACTTTTCAGTAACGTCGACTTCCCGATTCCGTTCGCACCATGCAATGCGATTTTCTGCCCCCGTTCGATCGTTAAATCGAGCGGACGCGAGAGGGGTTCGTCGTAGCCGATGACAAGACCTTTTGCTTCGAACATCAGCTTGCTTGGTGTCCGAGCCGTCTGGAAATGGAATTCCGGTTGCGGACGTTCTTGTGCAAGCTCGATGACATCCATCTTGTCGAGTTTTTTCTGACGGGACATCGCCATGTTTCGTGTCGAGACACGCGCCTTGTTACGGGCGACGAAATCTTTAAGTTCAGAAATTTCTTGCTGTTGGCGCTTAAAGGCAGACTCCAGCTGTTTCTTTTTCGCTTCATGGACCGTCAAGAAATTATCATAGTCACCAACATAACGGCTCAAGCCTTGATTTTCCATATGGTAAATCAAGTTGATGACGCTGTTTAAGAATGGAATATCATGCGAAATCAAAATGAATGCATTCTCGTAATCGTTGAGATACCGTTTCAGCCATTCGATGTGTTGCACATCAAGATAGTTGGTCGGCTCATCCAGTAACAAGATATCTGGTTTTTCAAGTAAGAGCTTCGCAAGTAAGATTTTTGTACGCTGACCGCCACTTAATTCATGGACATCACGGTCTAAGCCGATTTCATCGAGACCAAGTCCGCGGGCGATTTCTTCGACTTTTGCGTCGATCGTATAAAAATCATTATTCGTTAAAATGTCTTGTAAGACACCGACTTCCTCAAGCATCTTTTCGAGTTCTTCGGGCTCGACTTCACCCATCTTCGCATACAGGTCATTGATTTCTTGTTCGATATCGAACAAGTATTGGAATGCCCCTTTTAGCGCATCACGAATCGATAAACCTTTCGCAAGGATGGCGTGCTGATCGAGATAACCGACACGAACGTGTTTCGCCCATTCGACTTTCCCTTCATCCGGTTCGAGCTGAGAAGTGATGATGTTCATGAAGGTTGATTTCCCTTCACCGTTTGCTCCGACGAGGCCGATGTGTTCACCCTTTAACAGGCGGAACGAGACATCTTCGAAAATCGCACGATCACCAAAGCCATGGCTTAAGTTTGATACCGTTAAAATACTCATAACTACTCCCTTATTTCATGAATTCAACGCTGTGATTAGACACCTGTACGTTTTTTCTGGTTGTTCGTCTTTTTCGTCTTCTGGCTCGTCATTTGTTTCGTTTCCGTTCCACGAAGACCAGTCGGACGTTTTGTTTGTGATTGTTTTTTTGCTTTCAATTGTTCAATCATCGCTTCTTGAAGTGATAATTTTTTTGGTTGTTCGCTCATGTGTGTTCACCTCGATTAATTCGTTCTTATCTTATAGTATGCCAAAAAAAACGCTTTTTGAAAACGAACTCTACTTAATTCATCCTTTTAACGGACAACCTGACCGAGATAAATGACATAACAATTCCGGTCGATGTCGATTTCGCAGCTGTCACGTTCAAAGGTTCCATGCTCTGGCACAGTCACCTTATCCTTAATTAAATAGCGCATCGCTTGGACGTGGTTCGGGACGGTCATCGTTTTGATAAGTGGTGATGTACTGCTTGGCATGTACCGGCGAAACTCGATGTGAATTTGATGAGGCGGATAAATCCGGTCCTCTGCATCGAGCGGAGAGGCTTCGACGTGATCGACGATCAGCTGATCGTACTCGCCCTCCATTTCGTTGGAGCGTAATTCATACAGTTGGCCTTCGATGATATGAAATTCACATAATTGATGAGCGATGATTTCATCCGGTTCGATTGCGAAACGACTGTATTGATAAATCGACTTATATTCATCTTGATCTTCGACATAATAAGCAAGTGACATCGTGATTCCTCCTTGTAACGGCATGATATGTTCTACTCGGACGATCAGAAAAAAGTTCTGGTACGACAAGGAAACTTTTTTAAGAGAAAAAGCGTATACTTAGAATAACAAATTGTTAAGAAAGGGGTATGAATCGTGAGATGGATGAAACAAGCATCACTTGCGGCGACGCTTTTGATTGGAACGACACTCAGTGGTTGCGGTGCAGACGATGCGCAAGCCGAACGTCCGGATGATCCGGATTGTGACGATTATGAATATGATAATGAAGAAGGCGTCTGGTATTGTGATGATGCAACATCGACCCATTCTGGTTTTTATTACTGGGGAGGCAGTTATTTTGCATCCCGTGCCCTGATGCATAGTGCGATGCGAACGAAAGGCTATACGCCGAAGTCGAACGCAGTCAAAAGTTATAATGCGAAGACAAAAGGATTCGGGACGGGATCGTCGTCTGGTTTCTTTGGCGGATGAGTGAACGAGAGGATTTATATGGTGACATTGAGTCGTTTTGGGATGAGTTGGATGGTGAAATCTATGCGTTGACTGATGTTTTAACGGTTTCGTCGCGGACGCTGGAGCGCTTGCGGGTAGCTGCCCGAGACGTGTATCTGATTTTTGAGAAAGTCGCACCGATTCTACGAACGATGGAAGACGATGCGTTACTCGAGCTCGGGTATCCAAAACAAGCACTTCCCTTTCTCCGTCTAGAGACGATGCGCCCCTTATCAATCATCAGTCGGCTCGACTTCATCGTGACGGACGATCGGATTTCCGTCATGGAGTGGAATGCCGATACGCCGACGTTCATTAAAGAATCGTTTGACGTCAATGACCGGATTGCGCAAAAACGCCACATGATGGCAGTGAACCCGGATGAAGCGGCGAAATTAGCGACAAGCGTCCGTCGCGCCGTCGCAGCAGCGACACATCGAACGAAGCAACGCCCGCATGTCGTCTTTACGTCACATGGGGACAATATCGAGGATCGTCTGACGACAGAATACTTGCAAGGGTTCGTGGACGGGGCAGCGTATTGCCCGCTTAACGCCCTTGAAATTCGACCGGAAGATGGATTGTACGACCAGGACGGACGACGGATTGATATTTTATACCGTCAGACCTTTCCGATTGAAATGGCGCTTCTCGATCGCGATGACACGGGACGTGAACTCGGTGTCTTATTGTTACAACTCGTCGAACAAGGATTGCTCGAGATCATCAATCCACCATCGGCGTTTCTGATGCAGGCAAAGTCCGTTCTTGCAGTGATTTGGGCACTGCATGAAGCAGACCACGCTTATTTAACAGGACGTGATCGTCAAATCATAGACCGTTATTTTTTACCAACGTATCTTGAACCAGATGTATTTCTTGAACAGCGACACGCCTTTGTCGAGAAACCGGTTTTTGGCAGAGAAGGTGATACGGTAACAATCTATCAAGCAGATGGTCGTATCCTGTTATCGAATGAACAGCGTTCCTTTAGTGACCAAGCATCGGTTTATCAGCAGTATCAAGAATTGCCGACACATGTACTTAGTAATGGAGTGGAAGTGGCCTATATGTTTGGCGTGTTCGTTCTCGGTGGTCGGGCAAGTGCGATTGCTGTCCGAGCAGGCGAACGAATCACCGGAAATCGTTCTTACTTTTTACCGATTGGGCGATTGCAAGATTGAGAGGAGGAGACAAGATGAAAGCAGCCATTTTAGGAGCAAGCGGTTTAGTTGGACAAGAGTTAGTCGATCAATTATTAGCGAATGATGCGTATGAGGAAGTTCATGTGCTCGTTCGTCGACCCATGAACCGGTTTCATCAAAAGCTGGAAGAATGGGTGATTGACTTTGATCGCGTGACGGAAATCGAATTGCCGACGGTGGATCACGTCTACTGCGCGCTCGGAACGACGATTAAACAAGCGGGGTCACAAGCAGCATTTCGTCAGGTCGACTACACGTATCCGATTGAAGTCGGACGTGAATTGCTCGATTTAGGGGCGACACGCTTCGCGCTCATTTCAGCGCTCGGCGCACATCCGAATGCAAAAACGTTCTACAATCGTGTCAAAGGAGACACAGAGAACGGACTACGGGTTCTTGGCTACGAAGCTTTATTGATTTTCCGTCCATCGCTCTTGTTAGGGGAGCGAGAAGAGTTTCGGTTTGGCGAACAGGCGGCGGCTCGTGTCTCGACGGTTCTTCGCCCGTTATTAAAACGGAGTCCTTATGCCCCGATTGAAGCGAGTAAAGTAGCGAAAGCGATGATAGAGCAAACACTCCATGCGCCCCCGGGTATTACCATCGTTGAATCAAAAGACATGCAAAAATGAGCGAACGGATTCCGTTACGCTCTTTTTTTTGCTTAAAATTAATATTTGACTAGTCAAATGATTTACGGTTGAATGATAAGGTGCTGTCTCCTATATAAAAAGAAGTGAGGCAATTCAGTTAAAAACGTGTAAATCTTTTAATCGTTTACGAGACGCTTATCATTTGGGGAAAGCGGGAAAAAAGGTTTTAGATTATGCACGAATACAATGGTAGACGAAAGGAGCCTTCATTATGGCAGATTTTGATCGCGATCAGGTCTACAAGACTGTTCCGCAAAAAGGGTTCTTCGGAAACCCGAAAGGATTGTTCACACTCTTCTTCACAGAGTTCTGGGAACGATTCTCCTACTACGGGATGCGCGCCATCCTTATATTCTACATGTACGACTCTGTTGCGAACGGTGGACTCGGAATTGATAAAACGACTGCCGCTTCCATCATGGCCGTATATGGTTCACTTGTCTATATGTCGGGAATCATCGGAGGATGGGTCTCCGACCGTCTGTTAGGGACATCACGGACCGTCTTTTATGGTGGTATTCTCATCATGCTTGGACATATCGTGTTAGCTCTACCAGCCGGAATCACGGCATTATTCATCTCGATGGGCTTAATCGTCATCGGGACGGGATTCTTAAAACCGAACGTATCGAACATCGTCGGAGATTTGTACAGCAAAACGGATAACCGCCGTGATGCTGGATTCAGTATCTTCTATATGGGAATCAATGCCGGTGCATTTTTAGCACCACTCGTCGTCGGTAAAGTTTCAGATACGGCAGGATACCATGCTGGTTTCGCACTCGCTGCGGTCGGGATGTTCGCCGGTCTTGTTGTGTTCATATTGACGAAGAAAAAGAATTTAGGTCAAGCCGGAACATACGTCTTGAATCCGCTAGAAGGCGAGGAACGGAAACGTTTCTTTAAAATTGCGACAGTTGTCGTCATTGCGCTAGCAGTTCTCGGAACGATTGCCGCATTGACAGGTTTACTAACGATCGACCGCTTTACGTTGATGGTGACGTTCCTCGGAATCTTGATTCCGATTGCGTATTTCACATTCATGTTACGCAGTCCGAAAATTACAGATGATGAGCGTTCGCGTTTATTCGCCTACATCCCACTCTTTATCGCAGCAGCTGTTTTCTGGGCGATTCAAGAGCAAGGGTCATATGTCTTATCAATCTTTGCAGATGAACGGACAGACTTATCTTTCTTAGGCTTTGAGATTCAGCCTGCGTTCTTCCAGTCATTGAATCCATTGTTCATCATCGTGCTTGCACCAGTCTTTGCAAGCTTTTGGGTCCGACTCGGTGATCGTCAGCCGACGACGATGCAAAAATTCTCGTTCGGTCTGATTTTCGCAGGACTTTCGTTCATCGTCATGATGTTGCCTGGACTATTGTTTGGTACAGACACAATCGTTAGTCCGCTCTGGCTCGCACTCAGTTTCTTCCTCGTCGTGATTGGTGAGTTGTTACTATCACCAGTCGGTTTATCGGCAACGACGAAACTGGCACCAGCGGCTTTCTCGGCACAGACAATGAGTCTTTGGTTCTTAACGAATGCAACGGGACAAGCCGTCAATGCACAGATCGTTAAATATTACGGGAAAGAAACAGAAGTCGCGTACTTCGGAATTACAGGTGTCGTCGCGATTGCACTCGGACTTCTCTTGTTTGCTTTTGCACCAAGGCTCCAAAAATATATGCGTGGTATTCGCTAAGCTCGAATCCACAAAAAAAGGCAGGAACTCGGATTCTTTTTCCGAGTTACCTGTCTTTTTGTTAGTCATTTGTCCGAATATGGCGTAATGATTCTGCGAACAGGGCAACAAGCGTCCCGAGCACCAGTCCGTTCGACATCAGTGTCGTGACGAGTGGAGGGAGATCGGCTGTCGCACCTTTTGGTAAGAGTAAGGCACCGATTCCGACGAGGACCGGTAACCCGACCGTAATCATTGCCGTTTGCCGATTTAAGTCGCGTGCTGCTTCCGTGACGCCGATGATAGCCATCCCGGCAACAATCGGGGCAACCATCGCATAACCGACGGCAACAGGAATTTTTGCAATCAAACCGACGAATGGCGTGACGATACTTAAAAATAAGCAAATGACGTTCGCAATCGCAAACGATTTACGATCCGTGTTATCCGTCGAAGCGATGAATCCGGCTGTTCCGGAAATCGCGACGGGACCGACCGTACCGAACATCCCGGCAAAAATCTGTCCGACACCGGCCGTGACACCGGCTGTTCCGACTTGTCCTTTGACGTGTTCGCCACGTTTCGCACTGATGATGCGCTCGATGACTTTGATGTTCGCGAGCACGTTCGTCATCAACAGTAAAGAGATGATTAAGGCTGTCGGGAGAAGGGTCCAGTCCAGATGAATTCCGCCGAACGGGAATAAATCAGGAAGAGTAAAGAATGGACCATCGAAGCTCGGCATCTCGGCGCGTCCGATCAAGGCAAACATGCTCCAACCGACGAGTAGCGTGATGAGTAAGGCATACTGACGCAAACGATCGCTACGTTCGAGATAAAGTGAGATGATGACGGTCAATACGGAAATGACGGCAGGTAACACTTGAATCTTGCCGTTTTCCAGGTTGAGTAGCCCTTTCATGACGGAGCCCGACAGTTGGGCAGACAACAGGAGCATATAAACGCCGATGACTTGTGGCGTGAACAAGGGAACGAGTCGTCGTAAAATACCCGTTACTGTCAAAATGATACAGATGATGCCACTTAAGATGAGGAGAAAACCAAGTGATTGGAGTGTGTTCGAGTAACTCCCGTACAATGTAATGCCGATTGAGGAGTAGAGGGCGAAGACACCCCACCAAATCCCGGCCGGTCCTTCCATGATCGGTAGACGGTGACCGAGGAACACTTGGAATAAGCTTAAAATCGCAAAAACGAACAGACAACGAGATAGGAAAGCCAATGTGTCCGCGCTCGATAGTTCAAACGATGCGGCAATGGCGAGTGGCGGGGCGATGTTAGTACAGATAATAAACAAAAACCACTGAATCGTGGAGACTACGGTACGTGGCAAAACAAATGATTCCCCTTTCAAAAGAAACGATACTTTTTTCATCTTAAACCAATTATTGAAAAAGCGATAGATACGCTTACATTGACTGAAAATTTAGAAAATAATTTTCATATGTGATTTTTCACATTAGATGGGGTAGGAGTTAAGAGGGAGGAATGAATATGAAAAAGTGGCTCAAGCGAATCAGCATCGGTTTCATCATACTCATCGGGCTTGTCATCGGAGCCTTCATGGTCTGGGCGCAATTTGATTATGATCCGTCAAAAGAAGCAAACACATATGTTGAACAACAGATCGGACAGGATTATCAGTTTGGTGATCCGGAGAGTGAAGTCGGATTTGTGTTTTATCAAGGGGCGAAGGTCGATCCGGGTGCCTACAGTTATATCGGGAGTCAGTTAGCGAAGAACGGACATTTCGTCGTCATCCCGAAATTACCATTTAATATCGCATTACTCGACGCAAACGCGGCCTTACCGATTATCGATGCACATCCGAAAATCAAACGATGGTATGTGATGGGACATTCGTTAGGTGGAAGTGCCGCTTCGACGGTACTTGAGGATAATTCGAAGATTAAAGGAATCATATTTCTCGCGTCCTATCCGATTGATGCCATCGATACACCGTCCTTGACGGTCTATGGCGGACGGGATGGCGTCTTACCTGTAGCGGACATCGAAGCAAGTAAAAAAAATCTTCAATCGGACGCGACATTCCATTTCATCGAAGAGGGCAATCACGCGAATTTCGGGATGTACGGCGCACAAAAGGGCGACAACACGAGTCCATTAATACCAAAAGTACAACAGGATGAGGCGATTGAAGCAATTGAGTCATTCCTTTCATCGAATTAAAAAAGCCTTTCCGTCTAGCCATTTTACGAAGCTAGACGGAAAGGTTTTTTACGTTTTAGTCGAGACGACGTGATACCTCGTCGAGTGTCGGTAAAGCAGCCATCGCCCCTTTGACGGACGCGGCAAGCCCGCCGGAAATCGCGGCAAACCGCCCGATGTCCTGCAGTTCATCTTCATCCCAATCGAATGCAAAGGACCGCGTCGCACACTGGTGTAGCAAACCAGACATAAAAGCGTCACCTGCTCCGGTCGTATCGACGGCATCCACCGAAATCGCATTGATCTCTGCCATCGCACGATTCGTATAGAGTAAGGACCCCTCGCTACCCCGTGTGACGGCGAGCAACTGGATCGGGTATTCAGCGAGCAGTTCGGCTGCCCCTTCATCCAGGTTCGTTTGGCCGGTCAAGAAGGTCAATTCCTCTTCTGCTAACTTAACGATTTGCGCGTCAGGCAGGACGGACTGAATCGTCGTCCGGGCGACATCGAGATTCGACCATAACGATTCGCGGAGGTTCGGGTCGTAAGAAATCGGGACCCGATGCTCTTTTGCGAGCGCGATGGCACGACGTGTTGCTGCGACGGCATCACCGGAGATTAAGGAAATCGAACCGATGTGAAGTAAATCGGCTTCCGCCAGTGCGTCCGGAACATCTTGTTCATGAAAGCTCATATCGGCACGATACGTGTTGATGAATTCAAAGGACCGTTCGCCGTTTTTAGCATTTGTGACGAGGACAAGCCCCGTTTTATTCGTTGCGTCAAGAACGATGTGATCCGTCTTGACCCCATAGTGGTGGAGTGTATCTTTCAAGAAATGCCCCATCGAGTCATCCCCGACAGCACCGAGAAAATAACTGTCGGCGCCAAGGCGGGCAAGTCCGACGGCGACATTGGCGGGAGCACCGCCGGGATTTTTTTGGAACGTCGTATTGCTGTCATCGAGTGGAATCAAATCGATTAATGCTTCTCCAAGACTAAAAATTTTCATCATAGTTCGCTCCTTTCTGAATCCGGTCGAATCCGTTCGACATGAAGTGCCATATAGCCAACTTCAGAGTCGGGGACGGTCGTTTTTAATTCCTGTTCGAGCCAAGCGGCCATACTTTCTGCACAACGAAACGCATCCGCGTAACGTGTTTTGACAGCAGATAAAATGACATCATCCATATCGTGGAGTGTCTGTCCCTGCTCAATCCGGGCGAGGACAAGTTTCATATGTGTGAAGAATCGGTAATACGTCATGGAAGTCGTTTCGATCGTTTGACCAAAGAAACTCTCGATTTGTTCACGTAATTCGTTCAACAGAGTAGCAGTTTGTAGTGCCGTCGCCATATTCGGATGCTGTTGGCGGGCGTTAAAGAGGTGAAGTGCGATGTTCGCGGCTTCCTCCTTTGGTAATACAACAGCAAGTGTCTGTTCGATTTGCGCAACCGCCCATGCTCCGATTTTGTACTCGGCTGTATATAACAAGCGAATTTCTTCCGCGAGCCGATTGTGGACGACAAGATTTTCACGTGCTAAGCGAACGGCATGGGCGAGGTGATCCGTCAGACTGACATGGATATAATCATGAAAAGGTGTCTGAAGTTCGCCTTCCGCATAAGAAATGATTTGTTCGGACAAATCAATGATTTCTAATGGGGTCGTCGTTAAGATTTCTTTAAACAGTTCAGCATTTTCGAACGAGGGAATGAACATCTTTTCGATTTTCGAGGGATCGACGGGATCTTTTTTCTTTTTACCGAAAGCGATCCCCGGTCCCATGATGATGCGTTCTTGTCCTTGTTCTTTTGTGACGATGGCATTGTTGTTGAGTACTTTATGAATAATCAGCCTGACTCCTCCCTTCTCCCTTTATTATACGGGTAACGGTGCTCAGAACAAAACCGACAAATGCGACCCGACGAGTATACTCGTGAGGGTCGCATGTCTTTTTTACTTAAGCGGCTAAATCGGTTTGTTTTTGTTTTCGTGCATCAAGACGCATGAGGATGACAGTCGCGATGAACGCTGTCGCGACAGCAATCGCAAAACCGACAAGGTAGTTGATTAAGTTCGAAGCACCAAGTGGAGCGACGATTGCAATCATCGGTATGCCCGTCAAACCATAAGCGTTTGCAGCGACTTGCGTCAAGACGACGTAGCCACCGCCGATTGCGCCACCGATCGCACCACCGATGAACGGTTTACCGAGTCGAAGATTCACCCCGTAGATAATCGGTTCCGTAATACCAAGAAATGCTGAGAAGGCAGAGGGTAAAGCGAGCGTTTTTAATTTAACGTTTTTCGTCATGAAGTAGACAGCAAGACCGGCTCCGCCTTGCGCGACGTTCGCCATCGACCAGATAGGTAACAGGAAGTTTTTCCCGATGCTCTTATCAGCAAGCAGTCCCGCTTCAATCGCATGGAAACTATGGTGCATTCCTGTGATGACAATCGTTGAGTAGAGACCACCGAACAAGAGACCGGCGACGACCGAGAATTGTTCATAGAAGAAGACGAGTACGAATGAAATCCCTTTACCGAGCAATGTACCAAGTGGTCCGATGACGATGAGGGCAAGGAATCCTGTGACGAGAATCGTCACGAACGGTGTGACTAACAAATCAAGTGTTTCCGGTGTCCGTTTACGGACTTGCTGCTCAATTTTCGCCATGACCCAAACCGTTAAGAGGACAGGGAAGACCGTCCCCTGATAACCAATCAGTTCGATGTTCATCCCAAGGAAGTGCATCACTTCCGGTTCACTGTTTCCGAGTGTCCAAGGGTTGAGCAGAGAAGGGTGCGTCATGATTCCACCAATGACCGCACCGAGATATGGATTGGCACCGAACTCACGCGCGGCAGAGAAACCGATCAAAATCGGTAAGATGATGAAAGCGGAAGACGAGAACATGTCAAGCAGTTGGACGATCGGTGAAGCCCCGTCGACCCAACCGAAGGCTTTAATCATTCCGAGTAAGCCCATCAACAGACCGGCGGCGACGATTGCCGGAATCAATGGTACGAAGACATTTGAAAGCGACCGGGCAAGGCGCGCGAACGGATTTAATTTTTGGGAAGCTGCTTTCTTCACGTCGACTGATTCTTCACCATTGACGTTGACACCAGCGAGGGGAGCGAACTCCGCGAATACTTTGTTGACGGTCCCGGTCCCAAAAATGATTTGATATTGACCTGAACTCGAGAAAGCACCACTGACGCCGTCAAGATCTTCGAGTGCCGCTTGATCGACCTTCGATTCGTCATGAAGGACGAGACGGAGACGTGTCGCACAATGCGCTGCTGTGATGATATTTTCACGACCACCGACAAGGGTAAGGACCTGCGCAGCTGTTTTTTTGTAATCCATTTGAATTCCTCCTTTTAGGAAAGGTGTGCGACTGGTCAGCCCACAAAAAAAGGCAAGACCGAACAACACCTAAACGTTCTAGGTGTTGCATCGGTCTTGCCAGCCGTACTGTCACAATCCGCACTATTTGCTTGTTGGCTTTATCATAAAGCAAAAAAGAAAGCGTTGTCAACAGTCAAATTGGATCTTTTTGAATCGTGATATCGACTTCGACACCAAAGTGATCGGAAACGATTGGCGCCAGTACTCCGTCAAACGTCACACCGACACGCGCGACATCAATTTTGCGATTCGAGAGCACTAAATCAATCCGTAAGCCATGCTGGTTCTCTTCCCAACCGTCAATCTTACCTTCGACGGTTTCGACACCAACCGTCTCTTCCGCTAGAAGGAACAGGTCATGGAGACCCCGTTCAACCATATAATCGTAACCGGTCTCCCGTTCGAAGGCATCATTGTTGAAGTCACCTAAGAAGAGGGTCCATTCGAGTGGATCCATCCGAGCAATCAAATGATTGAACTGCTCGCTGAACGGTTCGTCGGCATCTTCCCACCAACCGAGATGACAAGAGTTGAACGTAATTTGTGTTCCATCGACATCAATCGTCGCGCGGACGATTTTGCGTGACTTCCAGTCCATCGTATCTTGGCTTCGGCTGACATAGTACGAATCGGATTTCAAAATCGGATATTTCGTCAAGAGGGCGAGTCCCTCTTCGTACGCATCGTATCCGATGTGCGAGAAGTCCCAAACGAATTCATAGTCATGCCCACGTTCTTTAAGTGCTTGTTGAATCATGTAGACGAAATTATCTTCACGGATTGCACCATAAACGATTGGTGTATCCATTAATTGGCTTACTTCTTGTAAGGCGACGACATCATAATCCTGTTGGATGATTTGAGCGACGATTTGATTGATTTTTTCAAGCTGGTGTTCTTCTTGCCAGGAATGGCAATTGAGTGTGAGTAGGCGCATCTGTCGTTCCTCCTGAGTGTTGATTCTGAATAAAGAAAGGTGAAACTCACGGATGAGCTCCACCTTTTTTTATTTACCCTAATTCGTCTGGTTTATGCGCCGATACGGTCTTGGATATCAGACTTCAAGACATCCGCTTTCGGACCATAGATGGCTTGCACGCCGTTATTTTTTAGGATAAGACCAAGTGCGCCATTCGCTTTCCAGTCTTGTTCTTTTGCGACGAGGCTTGGATCTTTGACCGTGACGCGTAAACGTGTCATGCAGGCATCGACGTCTTCGATGTTTTGCTGACCACCGAGCAGTTCGATGATGCGTGCTGCTTGCGAACCGTCAGCGGCGACAGTTGCAGCGACTTCACTTGTCCCGTCCTCTTTGACGACGATGTCATCGAGGTAGTTTCCGTTACGACCTGGTGTCGCGTAGTTAAACTTCTTGATGACAAAGCGGAACGTAAAGAAGTTGAGGAAGAAGAAGAACACGCAGACTCCGATGAAACGTAACAAATCACCGATCAGACCAGCTTTCGCGATCAATGGAATCCGGGTCAAGAGTTCAATTGCCCCGAATGCATGGATCCGAAGGTGCATGACGTCAGCAAGTGCGAACGCGACACCCGTCAAGACAGCGTAGACGACGTACAGGACAGGTGCGATGAACATGAACATGAATTCGATTGGCTCCGTGACACCTGTCAAGAACACAGCGAGACCGGCAGACAGGAAGACGGGTTTGTATGCTTTCTTTTTATCTTCGTCGACCGACATATACATCGCGACTGCGACACCAATCAAAGAAGCAAGTGACGTGACGACCTGTCCTTCTTTGAAGCGGGCAGGAACGACGCTGTTGAGTAAGTCGTTATAGCCTTGTGTGTTACCGGCTTGCTTTAAGTTGACGAGATCGGTCACCCAGGCGAGCCAAAGTGGATCTTGCCCTGCTACTGTCGAGCCTTGTGCAGCACCCGTCAGAATTTTATACGTTCCGCCGAGTTCCGTATAGTTCATCGGCACAGTCAACATATGGTGAAGACCGAATGGCAGTAGGAGACGTTCGAGCGTTCCGTAAACGAATGGGGCGATGATTGGGGCTGTATCACGTGACGTCGCAATCCAACGACCGAAATCGTTTAGGAGGCCTTGGACGAACGGCCAGACGAGCGATAAAACAAATGCTGCGACGACGGAACCACCGATGACGACGAATGGGACGAACCGTTTGCCGTTGAAAAAGGCCAGTGCATCTGGTAATTTGCTGAAGTTATAGAATTTATTAAAGAGAACGGCACCGAGGAAACCAGAAATGATTCCGACGAAAACGCCCATATTAAGAGCGGGTGCACCGAGTACAGAAGTGAAATAATCTTTTACGATCAAGTCAGATCCGAGTAACGAACTAACCGTTGCTTTCGGATCAGCGAGCATCGTTGAATTGACACCGAAGATTGCACCCGTTACGCGGTTGACTAAAATGAACGCGAGTAATGCGGCAAAGGCACCACCGGCACGTTCTTTAGCCCATGAACCACCGATCGCGACGGCGAAGAGGACGTGGAGATTCGTAATGATGGCCCAACCGAGATCTTCAACAATTCTTGCAATCGTTTGCACAATGGTGATATCGCCACCGTACATCCCGATTAATTTTCCGATTGAAATCATGATTCCGGCAGCTGGCATAACTGCAATGACAACCATTAAAGCTTTTCCGAGCTTTTGCCAAAAGTCGAATGAAATTGTTTTACGCATGTTTTCTCACTCCTCAGACAGACTATTTTCTCTTTATTGTGCAAATATGTAAGCGATTAATGCAACCGTTTGCATTTAAAATTGTAAGCGATAACCTTTTAAAAAGCTAGTCTTTTTTAATGAATAATTTGAAATTATATTTCATATAGTGAAAAATATTAAACTAAAATGTGTTTTGAAAATGAAAAGCGGGAATAAACTAAAAGTAGCATCGGGTAGGAGTAGCTGGGAGACGATAAAGGAGACTGAAAACTCATGAATCAAGCGATGAATCCACTTGCGAATTATGGAGAGCGTATCCAAACATTACGTGAGCGACAGAACATCGACCAAGAAAAACTTGCGCTTATGACGGAAACAACGTTTGAGATGATTCAACGGATTGAGTCAAGTATCGCGCATCCGTCCGTTTCGATGATTGATCGCTTAGCGAAGGCGCTAGGCGTTCCTTATGAGCACCTCTTACGACATACTTGGTCAGCAGAAGCGATTCATGCTCAGGCAGAACGAGAAAAAATCGTGGATTTACCATCGAGCTGACGTTCATACACAGTCGATTAGATAGAAGAAAAGCCAAATTCTCGTGAAATGATCACGTCAGGAATTTGGCTTTTTTTGATGGTTTTCGGATTAACGGTTATCGACCGTTTCTGGATAAAGATCATGGTTGAACAAACGGTGTTCTGCCATTCTTTCGTATTTTGTACCGGGTTTTCCGTAGTTATAATACGGATCAATCGAGATGCCACCGCGTGGTGTAAATTTCCCCCAGACTTCAAGGTAGCGCGGCTCCATCAATTTGACGAGGTCTTTTCCGATGACATTGATGCAGTTCTCATGGAAATCCCCGTGATTACGATAGCTGAAGAGGTAAAGCTTCAATGATTTTGACTCGACGAGTTTTTCGTCAGGAATGTACGAAATATAGATGGTCGCAAAGTCCGGTTGATTCGTGATCGGACAAAGGCTCGTGAATTCCGGTGCATTGAACTTAACGAAGTAATCGTTCTCTGGGTGACGGTTCGGGAACGCTTCGAGCACTTCCGGTTGATATTCAAAAATATAAGGAACGGCCTTTTGACCGAGCAAAGATAAGTCGTTTAAATCTTCTGGACGCATGAATAGAACTCCTTTTTAAACGCCACGATCGTTCGCGAAAACGAGGGCGTGCAGTTGTGGTAGAACACGGGCATGATTAAATCGTTCATCTTGCGCAACGCGTTCCCATAAAGTTTTTAAGTCGGACAACATCCGCGGAGCAATCGTACCTTCTTCCGCCGGATCCGGATTACCGAGTGATAGATACAGTGTTTTTAACGCATATCGTTCAGAAATCGCTGCTGCGAAGTCGAGGTCCGCTTCGTCGAAGATGACGATTTTGACAGCACGTTGCAGTTCAGGGAGTCGTTTGAAGAAGACGTCGAGCCGATCGTAATCGACCGTCATGCCGCTTGACGGCGGCTTCGGGCTGACGGTGACGTCTTCGATATCGAGTAACCAGTTTTGCCAATACGAACCCTGTGTTTCGACGGACATCGTGATGCCACGTGCCTTTAAGGCGTCGACGAGCGTACCGATTGATGCGTGGAGCAATGGATTCCCCCCGGAGATCGTCACGTGCCCATACGAACCGAGCGCATCGAGACGCGTTAGGATATCTTCTGCCGTCAGGAGGTCTGGTTTTTCTGATCCGTCCCAGGTAAAGGCAGAATCACACCAGGCACATGAATAGTCGCATCCGCCTGTCCGGACGAACATTGTTTTTTGTCCGATCGAACGACCTTCTCCTTGAAACGTTGGACCAAAAATTTCAAGAACGGGAATCTTTGGTATTTTTTTCAGTTGACTCATGCTTCATTCATCCATTCGCGGCGGACTTCAGCGAAGGCAGTCGGTGTCTCATATAACTTGACGAATTCGACACGGAGACCGCGTTCGTCCGGTAAATGCTGTCCGAGCGTTTCAAAAATCCAGGCCGACATGTTTTCTGCCGTCGTATTCATATAGGGAAGCGATTCGTTTAAATAACGGTGATCGAGCAATGGTTCGAGATGTTCTTTGAAGATCTTTTTCAGGTCACCAAAGTCAAGTGTCATCCCGCGGTGGTCCAGGAATCCACTGATTCCGAGATCGACGTGATACGTATGACCATGCAAGGCACGACATTTTCCATCGTAGTCATACAGGTGATGGGCAGCATCAAACGTCAATTTTTTGACGATCATGACGCGTGATTTTGTATAGATGAGCGAGTCGCCGGTCGGGCGCTCGACAGTTTCAGGTGCTTCATAGTTGAATTTCATGGGTAGTTCCCTCCTCGATGTAGGCGTCTAAGCCTTTTTTCCGTAATTCACAAGCTGGGCAGTCGCCGCAACCATCTCCGATAATACCGTTGTAACACGTCAGTGTCCGTTCACGGACGAAATCAAAAGCATCTAGCGAATCGGCTAGCGCCCATGTTTCTTTTTTATCGAGCCACATCAGTGGCGTGTGAATGACGAATGGATAATCCATCGCGAGGTTGAGTGTCACGTTGAGTGACTTGATGAAGGAGTCACGACAATCCGGGTATCCGGAGAAATCAGTTTCGCATACACCCGTGATGATATGGCGGATGCCACGTCCCTTAGCAAGGACGGCTGCGAAAGATAAGAACAGATGGTTTCGGCCATCTACGAATGTAGAAGGAAGTCCATCTTCGTTCGTCGTGATTGTTTGAGTGTGATCGGTCAATGAATTGCTTGTGAGTTGACTGAGGAGTGAGAGATCGAGCTCATGGTGTTTGACACCAAGTTCTGCTGCAATCGTTCGCGCGACTTCGAGTTCCTCGGCATGACGCTGTCCGTAGTTGAAGGTAACGACTTCGACTTCGGAATAGTTCGCGAGTGCCTGAAACAGACAAGTCGTCGAGTCTTGGCCGCCGCTGAAGACGACAAGAGCACGTTCATTTTTCATAGTTTACACTTCCATTCCTAGTTTTTGTGACGGAGGAGGTTACGAACTCCGGAGACACAGTCTCAACTATTCACACTAGCAGACGGGAGAAAAAAAGTCGACTCTTTCTCGCGTCAATCGTTGCGGGTTTCAAAAGATTCAGCCTCCTGTGACGCCTGCAGGGAAAAGCGCGCAGAGTCAGCGTCTTGAGTCGTGTGAATCTTTTGTTCTACGAAAAAAACCTCGAACGACGTCGGAGTCGTTTCGAGGTTCTTCATTATAATGGATAGTGGTAATAGCGTTCTTTGACAAGGAGGTCCCGGATGTTCGAGTCTTCCGAAATGACCTTCATCAGTCCACCTGTTTGAGAAGCGTGGGCTTCAAGTGCAGCAACTTTTTGATCCGTATATGCACTGACATCATGAATGAACGTACCTTCGCCAAGTTCGTTTTTTGTGTTGTTCGCAAAAGCGACGGCAAGAAATTCAGGACGATTGGCTTCGTCGATTGCGCGAAGGGCACGAACGACAGCACGTGCTGTTGCTTCGTGGTCCGGATGGACGGCATAGCCCGGATAAAATGAAATCACGCGAGTCGGACGTGTTTTTTGAATCAACTGTCCAATCCGTTCAGCGAGTGCTGCTTCATCTTCGAATTCGACCGTCTTATCCCGTAATCCCCACATTTGAAGATCGGTAATCTGCATTTTTTCAGCTGCTGCGATTAATTCACGTTTGCGGATCGTCGCGAGTTGTTCCCGGTTCGTAAAGACGGGACGTCCCATGTTGCGTCCCATTTCACCGAGCGTCAAACAGGCGTACGTAACAGGTCCGCGGTTCGTTGCATGCTCGATGATTGTCCCGGCCGAGCTGAATGCTTCATCGTCCGGGTGAGGGAAGATGACGAGCAGGTGATCGTGTTCATTGTAAGCCATCATTCTACCTCCTCTGCGCCTTGAGCGAATGGTGTCGGACTGAGCTCAAAAGCAATCGCGAGGCGGCCTTCGACATCATGTCCTGCGATCAAGAGTTGCTCTCCCGCGAATTCATAATCGGTTAATCCTTCACCGTATAGCCATCCGTGGGCAAGTTTAAGACCAATCCGGTATGGACCGTTTCCTGTGATCAAGCCGCGTTCGTATGTGATTTCCGCATTGCGGAAAAACATCCCCGCACTGTGGAACGTCGGGTCTTGGTGCGTCGCATACGCACCGTTCGTTGTTTCGACATGGACGTAAAGTGGTGTGTTCGCATGATCGTCAATGTACTGTTGAACGACCTTTAAATCAAGTGTTTGCAATAGTATCTCTCCCTTCGAATACAGAAAGAAGCCCGCGAATCACTGCGCGGACTTCCTGAACGTGTTAAGACTTAACTGTACGATGTGCAGCATGATCAGTCGGACCGACATATTCATTCAAACGGAATGAGTTACGAATCGCTGCTGTGATAAACGATTTGGCAGTTCGGACAGCTTCTTCGACCGAAGCGCCTTTAGCGAGTTCTGCTGTAATCGCTGCAGAATACGTACATCCTGCCCCGTGCGTATATGGTGTCTCAATGCGTTCATCCTCAATTAGAATAAACTCTTTCCCATCATAAAGCACGTCAACTGCTCGAGGGTGATCAATCTTGCTGCCACCTTTAACGAGGACATATTGAGCACCTTTTTCATGAATCCGTGCTGCTGCAAGTTTCATCTCGTCAATCGTCGAAGGTGTTTTTCCAAGACCGGACAATTGTCCCGCTTCGAAAACGTTCGGTGTGACGACTGTCGCGAGCGGTGTCAAAATGTCACGTAAGGCATTCGCTGTATCCGGGTTGAGTACTTCATCTTCACCCTTACAGACCATGACCGGATCGATGACGACGTTGTTAACGCCTGATGCTTTAATTTTTTCAGCAATGACTTCGATGATTTCGACAGTCGGAAGCATCCCCGTTTTCATTGCATCGACACCGATTCCTCCGAGGACTGTATGGATTTGTGTCCGGACGAGTTCTGCATCGATTGGATAAACCGCATGGTGCCAAGCCTGATCAGGATCTTGCGCGACGATGACTGTCAGCGCGTTCATGCCGTAGACTTCAAGTTCTTGAAACGTTTTTAAGTCTGCTTGGATACCGGCTCCGCCACTCGTGTCAGAACCAGCAATCGTTAATGCTTTACGTTTTGTCATTTGGAATTCCTCCTAATAAAATAGCGCTACTTCTTTTTCTCATCATAGCGAATTATGACCAGAGCGACAACTGCGGCAACTTATGAAGTGTAAGTAAAACCCCCACCTCAAATGAACGAGTGGGGGACGAGACTATTTAATGAAAAGAAAATCAAGAATCGTATAAATCAGAGCGGCGAATGCCATCGAAATCGGTAATGTGATGACCCATGTGATCAGCATTCGTTTAGCCGTACCCCATTTAACGCCTTTTTTACGATGCGATGTTCCGACACCCATGATGGCAGAGGAAATCACATGCGTTGTTGATACAGGAAGGTGAATCGCCGTCGCACCAAAGATGATGGCAGCAGACGTCAAGTCAGCCGCTACGCCGTTGACAGGACGAATTTTCATGATTTGACCACCAACTGTTTTGATGATCCGCCATCCACCGACAGACGTCCCGAGTCCCATCGCGATGGCACAAGAGAGTTTTACCCAAAGGGCCACATCATGATCGGTCTGAAAACCAGAAGAAATCAGGGCGAGGGTAATGATCCCCATCGCTTTTTGCGCATCATTCGTTCCGTGTGTATATGATTGAAGGGCTGCAGTCGCAATCTGCATATGACGGAAGCGACGATTCGTCTTCGCCAAGTTCCCTTTTTTGAAAACTACTTTAAAAATGCCGTAGACGAGAAAACCGAGTGTAAAAGCAAGGATTGGCGAAATCAATAAGGCTTGGACGATTTTTAAGAAGCCTTTTGTTTCAATACCGCCGAATCCGACTGAAGCAACCGCAGCACCGGCAATCGAACCAATCAACGTATGCGAAGAACTGGACGGAATACCGAAGTACCACGTCAATAGATTCCAAGCAATCGCAGAGAGGAGAGCAGCGATGACGACATAACTTCCGTGTTCTAGTGTTGACGGGTCAACAATGTCCCCGGAAATCGTCTTAGCGACTCCAGTAAATGTGATTGCCCCTAAAAAGTTCATCGTCGCAGCAAGGATAATGGCGTGACGTGGTTTCAATGCACGAGTCGACACTGAAGTCGCGATCGAGTTCGCCGTATCGTGGAAACCATTAATGAAATCGAAGCCAAGTGCGAGAATCACGATTATAGCGGTGATGATAAACAGACTATCCATCTCGTTAGCTCCTCACTTATGCGTTTTTCATGATGATCGTTTCAATGACGTTTGCTGCGTCCTGGCAGTAATCGGCGATTGATTCGAGCGATTCATAGATTTCTTTATATTGAATGATTTTAATTGGATCAGTTTCAGTCGCGAACAATGCTTTGATTGATTTACGACGTAAGTCGTCACAAATCGTTTCTTGTTCTTTTACTTTGATGACATGTTCACGCATCGGTTGAAGCTTACGTGCGACAAGAAGGTCCATCGCTAAAGCGAGTTCGTTGACGGCGATATGAATCTCATCGACGAATTTAATCATATGTTCGTCGGCACGGACGATGTTATAAATCTCAAAAATCGCGGAACATTCTTCAAATCCATCGAGTACATCATCCAGTGAGTTCGCGAGTGCAAGCAAGTCTTCGCGATCAATCGGTGTGATGAATGCATTGTTCAAGTCGATGATCAATTGGTGCATCAAGTCGTCACCAGCCGTTTCAAAGTCTTTGACTTTATGCGCGAATTCTTTAACGTCCGCAATACCATTGATTTTAAAATCAACGAAAAACTGAGACGTCTGTTGCAAGTGTCCGGCAATCTCGGATAATTTCACTGCGAATGGATCTTGTTTTTTACTAAACATTTCTTCTGCCTCCATATTAAGAACAAGAATAGAATAGTGAAGTAACTTCACGAGTTCGATTGTATCAGACGTTATTGTAAAAGAATACAACTATGTACCGCGTTTACGAAAACTTAATAAAACTTAAAGTTAATAGGGTTGATAAATTAATAAATAATCTGGATAAAGATTTTTCAAGACTATTTTCTTTGTATTCAATGGGTTTTATCTGTGTTTTTGTTATTGTAATAGTAGGGAATAGAAGAGAAGCAGGAAAAATGTATAACAGAACGAATAAGTACAAAGGATAAAGAAGTAGGTTACAACACAAAGTGAAATAGAGGAGGACGTTTTGTATGCTCGTGCAAAGTTTATGTATACCAAAACACCAATGTATCAAGATTTCAGAGACGGCAACGCTTCGTGAAGCGTTAAAGACGTTAGAAGATACAGGATATCGTTGCGTACCTGTACTCGACCAGTCAGGTCAAGAATTTAAAGGAAATATCTATAAAATGCATATTTATCGCCATGGGATGAATGGTGGCAGTTTAGATGACAATGTCATGACACTCATTAAGAACACATCAAAATTCATCTATACAGCAAGCAATTTCTTTGAAGTCTTCTTTTCGATCAAAGAATTACCATACATCGCTGTACTAAATGATGACGGTCAATTCTTTGGTATTTTACCGCACGGGAAAATGCTTGGGATGTTGGAAGAGGCATGGAATCGTGATTCAGGAAGTTACGTGTTGACGATCGCACTGAGTGAACAAAAAGGTGCTCTTGAAAAAATCGCAAAAATCGTCAACAAATACTCGACGGTTGCTAGTCTCATGACACTTGATGCCAAAAGTAGTGTCATGCGTCGTGTTCTCATTACCCTTCCGCTTGATTGTGATGAGAAAACAAAAAATAAAATCGTGAAGAAATTGAACGAAAAAGGGCTTCGTGTCGTCGCTGTCGAAGACTTGGAACTTCGTGTATAATTAAAAAGGAAAATACGAAAAGGACCTGGCACAACAGGTCCTTTTTTGTTGTGGGAGGAACGTTATGAACATTTTAATGGTTGGTGCAGGATCGATGAGTGAATCGTTGGTCAAAGGATGGATTGATTCAGGAATTGCGCCCGAATCAATTACGATGACGAATCGTGCAGATCGTAAGCGTTTATCAGAGCTCGCTAATGAACATGGTGTTCAAATCATTGAAGAAGAGAATATCGAGTCATTCGATATCGTCGTCTTAACCATGCAACCTGACGGCGTACTGGAATACGTAGAGCGTCATGAGTGGACGAATCAACTGCTTGTTTCTGTCGCAGCACATATCACACCGGATGAAATTGAACAGATATCAGGTTGCGGTGCAGTCTGTGCGATGCCGAATACACCGGTCGCTTTTCGGACAGGGATGACAGGGCTTTGGTTTGGTCATCAAGTAGCGATGGAACAAAAACAATTGGCGACGGAACTTTTTCTACGCGTCGGCGAGGTAGTAGAAACGGATGAAACGACTATGCCGTTCTTAATGGCTGCTGCTGGCTGCAGTCCGGCTTTCTTCTATGAAATCGTAGGTGCGATGACTCCTGTTTTGACGGAAGCCGGATTTGAAGCACAACAAGCGCGACGGATCATCGCCCAAGCAATGAAAGGGTCGGCCGAACTTTTGCTTCAAGACGATCGACCGACTGAGGCATTGATTGATGATGTCGCGGCGGAGGGTGGACCAACTGATCGTGGGGTTCAAGTGTTACGTACGCATGAATTGAAGAAAATAATGCGAGCGGCATTAAGTGAGAGTGCACGCGAAGCGTAAATCGAACGACTTTAGGCATATTCCGTCACGGTTCAGACGAGAATGTGTCTTTTTTCGTAAAAATTGAAAACGTTTCACGTGAAACATGCATTGACGGTTGCATTATCAAATGAAAATTCGTATAGTGAAGAAATAAACCGTCTGGACGGTATAGTAAAAGAAAGGAGGTAACGTATGGTTAGTGCGAAAGCGTTAGAAACGAGACGGCGAATCACTGACGCGACTGTTCAAGTCATGATGAGCCGTGGGTTTCCGCAATTGACGTTAGAAGAAGTCGCGAAACAAGCGAATGTTTCTAAGGGTGGCTTATTGTATCATTTCGCTTCTAAAGAAGAGTTGCTGATGGGTGTGATTGAAGAACAAGAATCCCGTCAGTTTAAGCAGTATCAAGAATATCTGGATCAAGGTTTAGGTCAGATGGAAGCGTTTGTCACGTTACAAGCGAATCACGAGGAAGAGTTTCACTTGGATATCGATACGGTCTTGTTTTTGTTATCGTTCTTGAAAGAAAATGAAGCGTTTGTCGAAGAACGAAAAAAGCAAGTTAATCAGTTCTTTAATCAATTGATGGAGAGCGCTGATCCGGTCGAAGCGATGATGATTCGATTCGTATTAGATGGGTTGAAAATGTCGGAGCACTTTAAGTTCGCTCAGCCGTCAAAAGCAGAGCGTCAACAATTGGTCGAGCGTCTATTAAAACGGGCGCGCGAAATCGACCAAGCTTCAGATAAAGAGTAAATATGAAATAAAAAACAGAGAGAAGGCGAATAATTACCATGAAGCGTATCATTCAATTTTCAGTGAATAATAAATTTGCTCTTTGGTTGCTGACGATCATCATCACCGTCGCTGGGATTTATGCAGGAACGACGATGAAACTCGAAACGCTACCAGACATTACGACACCGACTGTTTCGGTAACGACGATTTATCCAGGGGCGACGCCTGAACAAGTCCTTGATGAAGTCAGTCGAGAACTCGAAAGTAAGGTCGAAAATCTAGGAGGCGTCGAGACGGTCCGATCGACATCTTTCCAAAACGCCTCAAATCTACAAATCGACTACAGCTTCAGTACGGATATGGATGAAGCAGAACAACAAGTCAAAGAAGCATTAGCGAATGTTGAATTACCAGAAGGCGCACAAGAACCAAATGTCTCACGGATTTCATTCGATGCTTTCCCCGTTGTCGGTTTCGCAGTATCAGACGAAAAACGTTCACTCTCCGAGTTGACGAAGCTCGTCGAGACAGAACTTCAACCGAAACTTGAAGGGATCGAAGGCGCTCAAACGGTTCAAATCGCTGGGCAAGAGATTCGTCGGATTGAAATTCGATTCGATGATGAAAAGCTACAGCAATATGGATTGACAGAAGATAACGTCAAGCAACTGATTCAAGCGAATGATTCGCGTTTAGCACTCGGCTTATACGAGCTTGGTGACAAAGAGCAAGCTGTTGTGCTTGATGGAAAAGCTACGACGGTCACAGAATTAAAAAATCTTCGTTTGCCTTATACGCCGCAACAGGCAGCAAGCGATATACCGGCAGCTCCTTCACAAGCTCCGACGACGCCACAAGCGCCAACAGAAGGACAAGCACCAACACCAACACAAGTCCCGACTGTTAAATTGTCTGAGCTCGCAAAAGTAGAAGATAAAGGAATCGAAGAATCGATTTCGCGGTCGAACGGTGAACGTTCAATCGGAATTCAAGTGACGAAATCACAGGATGCGAATACCGTCGATGTCGTCACTGCCGTCAAAGAAACGATTCAAGATTTTGAAAAAGAAAACGGATCGGTCAAAACGTCAGTCACACTCGACCAAGGAAAACCGATTGAAGAGTCTGTCTCAACGATGATCAGTAAAGCCTTGATTGGTGCATTATTTGCGATCATCATCATCCTTTTATTTTTACGCAACTTTAAATCGACAATCATTGCAGTCATTTCGATTCCGTTGTCGTTACTGATGGCGATTCTTGTCTTGAAACAGATGGATATCTCGTTGAACATCATGACACTTGGTGCGATGACGGTCGCAATCGGTCGTGTCGTCGATGATTCGATCGTCGTCATCGAAAATATTTATCGTCGCTTAACGGATCCCGGCGAAAAACTTAAAGGTAAAGCCTTAATCATCGATGCAACACGTGAAGTGTTCATTCCGGTCGCATCATCAACAATCGTGACGATTGCTGTTTTCTTACCACTCGGGTTCGTAACAGGATTTGTTGGTGAACTGTTCCTGCCGTTCGCACTGACAGTTGTCTTTGCATTATTCGCATCGCTGATTGTTGCCGTAACAGTCGTACCGATGTTTGCTGACTCACTGTTCAAACGTGGGAAAGCACCGAAACCGGAAAAAGAAGATGGCGGGAAATTAGCGAGCTGGTACCGTGGCGTGTTGAACTGGTCCTTGAACCATAAATTAATCGTCTTCGGTCTTGCAGTCTTAATGCTTGTCGGAAGCTTTGCTCTCGTACCGGCGATTGGGGTCAACTTCTTGAATCAAGAGAGTGAAAAAACGTTTTATGTGACGTATAATCCGGAACCAGGTCAAACGCTTGATGACTCGCTTGAGGCAGCGGATCAAGCTGAAGCTTATTTTGATAAACAAAAGAATATCGACAATCTCCAGTTCACGGTAGGAGGCGAAAATCCACTTAATCCGGGAAATACGAAACAAGCGGTCTTCATCGCCCAGTATGATCCAGATACAGAGGAATTCGCAGACGTGAAACAACAGGCAGTGAAAGACTTGAATGAAGCCATCCCGACTGGAGAATGGAAAGAACAAGACTTCAGTGGTGGTGCCGGTTCATCTGGTGTTTCGTATTCAGTCTTCGCGAATTCAATCGAAGATCTAGAAACGATCACACCGAAGTTCGTTAAAGCAATCGAAGGTGAATCAAAATACGTTCGGAAGGTAACGACCGACTTAAAAGATTCATATACGCAGTACACGTTTGAAGTCGACCAACAAAAAGCTGCCGAGTTCGGTGTGTCGACAGCCCAACTCGCGCAAGGAATCGCTAACGTGCAAGGCGTCGAAAAACCACTTTCTACTATAAAAGTAGACGGGAAAGAATTGGACGTCATCGTACCAAACGAACAAACGACGTACGACTCGATTGATGATTTAGAAGAAGCCGATATCACGACGCCGCTCGGTGTTAAAAAGTTATCTGATTTCGTCTCTGTCAAAAAAGGCACGACACCGGACTCGTTAAATGAACGAGACGGGAAACTCGTCGCAACCGTGACGGCAGAACTGAAAACAGATAAAGCGACGGAAGCATCACAAGCAATTGACGATGCTGTCAAAACAATTGACCTTCCGACAGGTGTTTCTTACAAAGTCGGTGGGGTGACGGAGCAGATTCAAGAATCGTTCACACAACTTGGTCTTGCGATGGCAGCAGCAGTCGCGATCGTCTATCTCGTTCTCGTCGTGACTTTCGGTGGAGCATTGACGCCGCTCGTCATCTTGTTCTCACTTCCGTTCGCAATCATCGGTGGTTTACTCGCCCTATTGATTACTGGCGAAACGATCTCGGTTTCCTCACTAATCGGAGCCTTGATGTTGATCGGAATCGTTGTCACGAATGCAATCGTCTTGATTGACCGTGTCATTCATAAGGAAAATGAAGGTCTAGCGACACGTGAGGCCCTGCTCGATGCAGCAGGCACACGACTTCGTCCTATCTTGATGACGGCACTCGCAACAATTGGTGCCTTATCACCACTCGCCCTCGGTCTAGAAGGCGGCGCGTTGATTTCGAAAGGACTTGGGGTCACGGTCATTGGTGGGTTAACGAGTTCGACGTTACTCACACTTCTCATCGTCCCGATTGTCTATGAGTTCTTAGCACGTTTTCGGAAAAAGAAGTCAATCGATTAATTGATTTCAAACAAAAACCTCTCTGAAACAGGAATTATAGAATGGCTTCATAAAGCCGTTCTATAACCTGTTTTTTTTATTTTGTTACAAAAGTATTACAGGGAGGCATTCCTGTCAATAAACTGTAACACGAGCGATGGAATCAAAATGATAGGATAAAAACAGAAATTATCTGACAATTTAATTCGTTTTACATAACCGTCAACTTTACTTAAAAGGGGATTAGTAAAAGATGAAAGTATCGCTCTGGATCCGTTTATTTATACTCGTGACATTAGTCGTTAGCAGTTGGAGTTCCGTCCCACAAGCAACCAAAGCAGCATCGGTAAAAAAAGTAGTCGTTTCAGTCGATGTGTTGAATATCCGTTCGAAAGCCACGGTCAGTGGGAAGAAACTCGGTCAGCTGAAGCTCGGCCAGTCAGTCACTGTCACGAGCAAAACCTCAAACAACTGGTATCGGTTGCGTTATCAAGGTAAGACAGCGTACATCGCTGCGATGTACACGAAGAGCTACAATAAAAAAGCAACAGCGGGACTCTCAAAAACAGGTGCGACGATTGTATCTGTCGCTGAAGGGTTAAAAGGACGTCCATATGTCTTTGGTGCAACGGGTCCGACGAGCTTTGATTGTTCTGGATTCACAAGTTACGTTTACCGTGCGCTCGGTAAATCTTTACCACGTACGGCAGCCTCACAATATGCAGCAACGAAACGGACGGCACCAGCAGCCGGGGATCTCGTGTTCTTCACGCATGGCAGTGGCATCCAGCACGTCGGTATTGCAGTCGATGGTTCGACGATGATCAATGCTAACTCGTATTATGGTCAAGTCGTCAAAGAATCATTCCGCGGTGGGTATTGGGGATCGCGTTACGTCGCGGCAGGAACTTTATAAGAACAAGACAAACACCCGCTCTTGTGCGAGACAAGAAGCGGGTGTTTTAGTTCTCATTCTCAATCGGCAAAGGGAAGCTGTGCCGCAGTATTCCCCATCCGAAGGGTTGCCGGGATTTCGATTTGTAACGGTTGATTCGTGACATCACGCGTTACGAGCGAAAAAGCTTGTTGACCAATTAACGCATACGGAATCGCAATCGTTGTCAAATCGAGCACTTCTGCGAGGTCACTGCCATCGAATCCGATAACAGATAGGTCCTCCGGGATACGGTACCCTCGTTTTCTGAGCGCGATGATCAGTCCGGCAGCGACGTGGTCACTCGTCGTCATGATAGCGGAAGGGCGCTGTTTCTGACTGAGCCAATGTTCGGCGACGCGGGTACCATCTTCAATCGTCAACGTTTGCTCATACACCCAATCATTCGAATTAGGTTCGACGAGGTCGTGATAGGCTTGCTTGCGGGCGCGGCTATTCGTACTATCAGCCCGTCCAAGGCAAATACCGATCTGGTGGTGACCGAGTTGCTGGAGTGCCGTCAAGCCTTTACAAAACGCAGTGTAATGATTGATATAGACGGATGAGACATATTCATGCAACTCGCAAAAGACAATTGGACCGTATTGTTCGTACGAAAGAATTTCAGAGACGGCAAGACTGTGTGAGACGATGATTAAGCCATCGACTTCACGTTGCGCAAGCGCGCGTAAAACAGTTCGTTCATGTTCTTCGAAATAGTTCGTTTGCCACGTTAAAAAGCGATAGGCGTCCTCGAAGGCACTTTTAGCGATTCCTTGAAGAATCGCGGCATGATAGGGATGGTCGACGAACGGTAACATGACGCCAATCGTTTTCGTCCGTCCAGTCGAGAGATGGACAGCTGTCTGATTTCTGATGTAGCCGAGCTTTAAAATGGCTTCTTTGACGGCACGCCGTTTTTCTTCAGCGACATAAGGATGATCGTTGAGGACGCGTGAAACCGTCGTCACGGAAACGTTTGCTTCGTGAGCCAAGTCACGAATGTTCGTCATTCAAAATCCCTCCTATCCTTAGCTAGATAGTTGTTGTTCGAGTTGAATCCAGTGTTGCTTCGTGATCGGTCCGGACGACGAATCAGAGCGTTCGATTTGCTCCGTAATTCTTTCGAGAAGCTTCATTTTTTCAGCCGGTGTTAAATGGGGATATTGTTCAATCAAGGTATGTTTGCAAAGGTAATAACCGGTCGGCGTCCCGAGCTGCTCAATCGCAAGTTCGAAGGCGACGTTCCATTTGTAGAGACGTTTTAGTCGTGTATGAAGCGACATATAGAAGACCTCCTTAGTAGTGTATACCATGACGATAGACTATGGAACGCGTTCCACGGCAAGAACAATTTCAAGAGGAAGAAGGCATGAGGATTTTGACCGCAATTGACCAATGTAAAAAAGAGGACTATGATTATTTGCGAATCAAGATAAAGAGGGGCGAACGTAAAATGGAAGCGACAGATTCGAAACTAGCACTAAAATTGCTCGTAGTCTTATCGCGAACGATGCATGCTGTGACGGAACAAGTAAAAGCAGACATCAAGACCCATCAATTGAATCCTTCAGAATTTGGTGTGCTTGAGTTGTTGTATCATAAAGGCGATACACCGCTCCAGCAAATCGGCGACAAGATTTTATTGACGAGTGGAAGTGTCACTTACGTAGTAGATAAACTTGAAAATCGTGGACTACTAGCACGCAAATCTTGCCCGACAGACCGTCGCGTCACATTCGGTACGTTGACTGAGGCAGGTCAAGCGTTGATGGAAGAAACGTTCCCGAAACATGAAGCATTTTTGATGGACTTATTCAGCGACTTGACGGTTAGCGAAAAAGAACAATTGATTGATCAACTTAAACGAGTCGGGTACCGGGCAGATAATTATACGCATTCTGAAAAAGCGTAATGCCAGCCGATCCATTCAATCTAGATGGAATGTCACCGAAAGGTGAGATTTCATCTTTTTTGTTTGTCTTTTCATAGAGTTAATACTTTGAAATCAAACGAATTGACAAATGAAAATGATGTTGGTATGTTTAGTTACAGAAATTACTTTAAATAAAAAGGGGAAATAAAAATGACTAAATTACTTTATGTAACTGTAAACCCAAAATCTACGGAACATTCGTTCAGCCTTCAAACAGGTGAAGCGTTCCTTGAAAGCTATAAAGCAGCAAACCCGAATGCAGAAGTAGAAGTACTTAACCTCTACAGCGAAGACGTCCAAGAAATCGATACAGACGTATTAAGTGCATGGGGCAAATTCGCGACAGGTGAAGAGCTTTCAGAAGTCGAAATCGCTAAAGTCGGGACAATGACGAAACACCTCGAGCAGTTCATGGCAGCTGACGAATATGTTTTCGTTACACCAATGTGGAACTTCTCATTCCCGGCACGTCTCAAAATGTACATCGACAGCGTTCTTCTTGCTGGAAAAACATTTGCCTACACAGCTGAAGGTCCAAAAGGATTGATGGAAGGTAAAAAAGCACTCCACATCCAAGCAACAGGCGGCGTTTACACAGGTTCTGGTTTGAACTTCGGTGACGATTATCTCCGTCAAGCACTCGCATTCACAGGTGTGACTGAATACGACGCGCTCTTCATCGAAGGTATGGCGATGAACCCAGAAAAAGCAGAAGAAATCAAAGAAGAAGCAATCGCAAAAGCGAAAGAACTAGGTCGTGCGTTCTCAACGGTCAACGCGTAAGTTAAAAAAATCCCTTCGTCCGAATGACTGGACGAAGGGATTTTTTTGATTAGATGTGTGATTTTTTACGTAGAACAAGCAATGCAAACAAAACGAGGTCCTTCAGTTTCTCGAAACCGCGAGGGTGTGTCGAAATACGGTAAAGCCATTCTAGTTTTAGTTTGCGGAACACTTTAGGGGCTCGTTTGCTATGACCGGACCAAACATCGAAGGCACCACCGACCCCGATGAAGATGCCGCGATCGACGAGATCATAAACGGAAGCAATCCATTGCTCCTGCTTGGGTGCTCCGAGCGCGACAAGGATTAAATCAGCCTGTGCAGAGCGAATGGCGTCGGCAGCTTCCTGATCCTTACCGAATCCATGAAATGTCCCGACGAACTGGATATTCGGAAAACGGATCGATAATTGTTTAATCAACGATTTCATGACTTCCGGGCGACCTCCGAGTAAGAAGACACGTTTGTGTAAATTGTCAGCCGTTCGCAACAATTCCCGTGCTGTTTCAATTCCAGGAAGCGTCGCCTGCAACGGGTTGCCTAGACGTTTACTGGCGGCAGTCACACCGATGCCGTCTGGTGTGATGAACGTCGCTTTTTTCAAGATGACGTTGTATTCCGGATCACGTAAAGAGCGGAGAACGAGCTCAGGATTTGCCGTCACAAGAAAAGCTTTTTCATTGTCGTGTAAGACTGTTTTAATATGGGTATACCATGTCGATGGTGTGGCATTGACGAACGGTAACCCGAATAGTTCTGTTGTTTGAATCATTGTTAATCCACCTCATTTTCCATCATAGCAGAACCCATCTAAACAAACAGGGTCCTAAGACCGAAAAAGGAGTGAAGTTGTATGCATCCTGCTTGGCAAACGATTTTAAAAGAAGAAAAAGAAAAAGAATATTTTCAACAACTTTGGTCGTTCGTTCAATCGGCCTATCAAGAGACAACGGTTTATCCGGAGAGGGATCGGATTTTTCATGCGTTTGATGCGGTCGCACCGTCAGCCGTTCGATGCGTCATTTTAGGACAGGATCCTTATCATGGACCTAATCAAGCGAACGGATTAAGCTTTTCCGTGAACGACGGGGTCAAGATTCCACCGTCGTTACGAAACATGTATAAAGAACTTGTAACCGATTTAGGATGCACGCAACCAACGACTGGAAATCTCGAAAAGTGGTCGGATCAAGGGGTGTTCCTCTTGAATACATCGTTGACGGTCGAAGATGGGAAGGCCGGATCCCATGCTAAAAAGGGCTGGGAGGCCTTTACTGACCGAGTGATCGAAGTACTCAGTGCACAGGAGGAACCGATTGCGTTTATTCTTTGGGGAAATCATGCAAAAAGTAAGAAAGTATTAATTGATACCTCGCGTCATCTGATAGTGGAGTCGGTCCATCCGAGCCCGTTATCGGCGAACCGTGGTTTTTTTGGAAGTCGGCCTTACTCGCGTGTCAATCAGTGGCTCGAAGAACAAGGGCGCCAACCGATTGATTGGTGTATCTCATGAAACAGAGAATATTCTAAACGGGATTAGACGGTTGACAAACGAACAGGAAATTCTGTTTTGGGTAGGAGGTTCACTACAAAAAGCCGAATGATTTCCCCCTTTTAAGTGCGGGAAGACATTCGGCTTTTTGTAGTTAGCGCATCGTCATCTGAAAACTCAATCCATCATGAATTGTTCGATGACGAGTGCGATGCCGTCTTCATCGTTTGAAGCCGTCATATGCTGAGCGCGCTCTTTGACGGTATCGGCAGCATTTGCCATCGCAACACCGAGGCCTGCCCATTCAATCATCGATAAGTCGTTGTTGCCGTCCCCGCAGGCGATGACGTCTGCTTGTTTAATACCGAGGTGACGAGCGAGAAGTTCCAAACTCGTACCTTTCGTCACACCAGCTTCTGTGAACTCAAGGAAGAAGGGTTTAGAACGTGCGACTGCGAGTTGACCCGCAAGTTCGACTTGAAGTTGTTGTTCGACTTCCGCTAAGCGTTGTTCTTCAGCAAGCATCAGACATTTGACGACTGGCTCTGTTACGGAAGCTTTAAAGTCCGGTACCGTGATGACGTCCATCCCCGTCAATTGACCTTCAAGCGTCGTATACTCGTTCGGTGTCTCCGTAAAAATTTCGTGACCGACGTACGTATGGATATAGATGCCTTCACGACGACTTAAATCGTAAAGCCCATGAACCGTTTCCGGGCTGAGTGTACTCGAAAACAGTGATTCGTTTGTCTGACAGTTGATGATGGATGCACCGTTGAAACTAAGGATGAAACTTCCGTAACGTTCGAGTTCAAGTTCCTTCGCTAAATCAGTCATCGCATAAGTAGGTCGTCCGCTCGCGAGGACGACTTTTTTTCCGCGACGTTGTACGTCGAGTAGTGCCTGTTTCGTTTTTTTGGAAATCGTATGGTCGCTCGTCAACAATGTATCATCAAGATCGAGCACAATCATTTCGTAAGCCATTCAGTGTAAGCCCCTTTCAATTATCTGTTCTATCGTATCAAGTTGCCTCCTATTCGACAATATACTCTCCTTAGGAAGAGTATGATACAGTTTGATTAGAGCACGAATGGAAAGGATTCAACCACTATGAGATATGTTGCCATTATTTTATCGACCCTATATTTAGCAGGATGTGGCCTGAGCCTGCCGCACCCTGCGACCTTACTACAGCATCCGGCCCTACCGAAATGGGAGACTGCATTAAAGGAAAAAATTGAGCACGACCTCCCGGAACGAGCAGAAATCATCGCCCCCCGAAACCAGTCGATATCACGGTTATATGAATTGATCGACCTGAATCAGGACGGTCATCAAGAAGCGGTCACCTTTTATCGGACTGAAGTGAACGGAGACTTCCAAATTCATTTATTGGTTCACGAGCGTAAACAAGAGAGTTGGTCATTAAAGGTACGACGATCGATTGCAGAAGGAAAGGCAATCGACCAACTGCATGTTGTGTTGAATCGGATGAAAACGTCTAATCAATTAGTGATTGGTATATCGAACCTTGAGACGAACACGGTTTATCTCTTAAAAAATCTCCTTCAACCAACGGCAGACATTACGAAGGTAGATACATACGATCGAGTCACGATTGCTGACTTAAATCAAGATCAGCAACAAGATATGCTTCTTTTGAAAAAAGGGCGACCGGCAAAAGTGATGTACTACAAGGATGTGTTAAATCCATCTGATCGCCAGGCGATGTCTTTGACGACAAAAGAGGGTGACTTGTTCGCGGATCATGATTTGTTTGAAGTTGATTCGATTGATGTGTCTAAAAAAAGAGGATTGCTCATTTCTTTTACACGTGATGCCGCGATGCATGTGGCGCTGTTTCAACTGGACGAAGGTCGGCTTGTGCAGCATACATTCGGCGATCAAGCAGAAATCATCGAACCGATGTATACGTATCCGAAAGACGTTGATAAAGATGGAATCGTAGAGTTTGCACACCAGTACACACCAAAAAACAGCAGTGGTCCGATTGGTGAGGACAAACCGCATATCACGGCCTATTACACATGGAACGGCTTGGACGTGGCGCCTTTTCTCGAATCGGGATTTGAACTCCGAGAAGAACAATACATCGATTTAGAATACAATTTCGTCATGCGCTTCCCGGCGCGCTGGGCGACGCGAGAGACGATTGATAAAAAAGATAATCGAATCCGCTTCATCAATCAGGAGACGAATGGGATTGATTTCGAAATCGAAGTGATTCCGAAGAATCAGTACATTGCCAGTCCACAAAAAAAGAAAATCAAAGAAGGCATTGACTACGTTTATGTCGTGGATGTCACAAAATCATATGAAGAGTACGCAGCGAACGTAACGCTCGTCGAATAGAGTCGAAGTAGGAGGAAGCGAACATGACAAAAATATTAGTGGCTGAGGATGAACACGCGATTCGAAGTTTCATCGTCATTAATTTAAAACGGGCAGGGTATGAAGTGAGTGAAGCGGAAAATGGACGAGAAGCGTTAGAACAATTTAAACAAGAGACATTCGATATTATGTTACTCGATATCATGATGCCTGAAGTCGATGGATTTGCTGTATGCGAGCAAGCACGGGCGCAAGATGAAGTCGTCGGGATCATCATGTTGACAGCGCGGACACGTGAGGAAGACAAAGTCATGGGGCTCAGTGTCGGGGCGGACGATTACATCGCGAAGCCGTTTAGCCCGGCCGAATTACTGGCTCGGATTCAATCGTTGTTACGACGCGTCGAAACGTTACGTCGTCGGAAGCAACCACGCGAGCTGATTTCAGGACCATTCCGGATTGATCTTGGCGCGAAGCGTGTCCAAAAAGGAGGCGTCGATGTCGAAGTGACGCCGACAGAGTACGATTTACTTTGTCATTTCATTAAAAATGAAGATCAAGTCATGTCACGGGATGAATTGCTTGATGCCGTCTGGGGAGAAAACTATTTCGGCGATCGAAAAACCGTCGATGTCAACATTCGTCGTCTTCGTCAAAAAATTGAAGAAAACCCGGCTGAACCACAGTTTATCGAAACGTTGTGGGGGCATGGCTACAAGTGGCGTAACGAAAAATGAAACGACAGATATTGATGCGGTTCATGACGATTATTACGGTGACCGTTCTGCTCGTCATCGGGATTTTATCGTTTGTGACCTATAACTATTATTATGTGACGGCGACAGACGTCTTGAAGCGGCATGCGAATGCGAGCGCTGTCCTATTCGCAAATAGTGGCTTGGCATATGACTACATGGATTCAGATGCGACGATTCATGACGTCCTCGATTCCTATGCGTATGAAGATGCTGAGATTGAGGTGCTGGATGCGAAGGGCGTCCCCCGCTATTCGTCGACTGGCTTCATCTCAAAACGAAAATTAGTGAACGAAGAGATTACACAACTCCAAGCTGGGGAAACAATAACGAAGCGTTATGATGATGTTGCAACGGATGAACATCTGCTTGAAGTGACAGAACCCGTCGTCTCTTTCGGACAGACGACAGGGGCGTTACGCTATACGACGTCACTCAATCAAATCGATCAACGGGTTATGGAGATTTGTTTAGCAATCCTTTTGCTCGGAATCCTCATTTGGGGGCTCGCCTATATTTATTCTTCCCGACTCGTCTCCTCGATCGTCCGACCGATTCAAGAAGTCATCGGGGCGTCAGATCAAATTGCAAAGCAACATTACGACGTTAAAGTGAATGAGGCCTATACGTTCGAACTGGGAGAACTCGCGCGGACGATCAACTACATGGGACAACAGATCAAGCAACAAGAAACGTTGAAAGATGAATTTATTTCTGGGATATCACATGAGTTACGGACACCGCTGACTTCAATCAAAGGATGGAGTGAAACATTGCTCGCAGAGAAAGAGCGTCTACCGGAAGAAGCCTCGCTCGGTATGGGCATCATCCACTCGGAGACGGAACGACTGATTTCACTCGTTGAACAGTTACTCGACTTTTCGAAGCTTGAGACGAGTCGCCTCGTCTTATACCGTCAGGAAGTCAACTTGACGGAAATCATCGAAGCCGTCACGGCTCAACTGCGTCAAAAGGTCGAAGAAAAAGAAGTCACCATCGTGCGGAAGTTACCAGCACAAGTCATCGGTCTCTACGACGAGAATCGACTGAAACAAGTCTTCTTGAACCTCTTAGATAATGCGATTCGTTTTTCGCCCGTAGGTGGCGAAATTACAATCCGTCTCGTCCGTTCAGAACGTGTGCTCTTTTTATCCTTTAGTGACGAAGGACCAGGAATCCCGAAAGAACATTTACGTCATGTCACGGAGAAATTTTATCAAGTCCAAAAAGGAAAAGGTGGGACCGGGCTGGGTCTATCGATTTGCCGTGAACTCGTTGAAGCACATGAAGGAAAACTATTTATCGATAATCAACCAGAAGGTGGTGCTATCGCGACAATCTTGCTTCCGGTGACGAAAGCATAACAGGGGAGTCGAATGAGAAGCGCTTTCGAAATCGAACTGGTAAAGTAAAATGGGAATAGTATTTATTTTTTCAAGAAATGAAACGGAGGAATCAGACATGGCACTTGGCGTCTCAAATGGAGCATTAAGTCTGCTAAATGGAAAACCGAACGCAGTATCGACACAAACGGATCAACAAGCGTTAAAGATGGACCCATTACCGTTCAAAGGTACGATGAAAGATTCGAAATTCCAAGTCATGCGGATTTTGCAAAGTCTCGATCGAGTTAAAATCGTGAAAGAAACACCAGACTATATCCATGCTGTCTTCTCGAGTAAGTTTTTCCACTTTAAGGATGATGTCGAATTTTATTTTGATCAGTCGACTCATCTTGTTCATTTCCGGTCTGCCTCACGCGTCGGTTACTCCGACTGGGGCGTCAATCGAAAGCGGATGGAAGATATCGTTAACCGTTATCAGAAGGAGGAGTCACAATGAAAAGTTATCAACTCGTTGTTATCGGTGGTGGAGCAGCAGGCATGACTATTGCAGCTGGTGCTGCAAGTCTTGGTGCGCACGTCGCTTTGATTGAACGTCATACGCATCTCGGTGGAGATTGTTTACACTACGGGTGTGTCCCGTCAAAAGCGTTGATTGAAGCAGCACACGATGTCTATGTCATGAAGCAGACTGCTGAAAAATATAATGTCACATTAAATGGTGACGCGGTCTACTCGAAAACGAAAGCGAGCGTCGACCGGGCACGAAACATCATTCAATCACATGACGGAACAAAACGGTTCGAAGACTTAGGCGTAGATGTCTATATCGGTGAAGCGAGTTTCCTCAGTGCAAACGAAGTCGAGGTAGCAGGACAACTTGTTGTCGGGGAAAAATTTGCAATCTCGACAGGCTCGCAACCAATCATTCCGCCAATCGATGGTCTTGATACGGTTCCGTATTTGACGAACGAAACGATTTTTGAACAGACGGAGCGTCCAGAACGTCTGCTCGTCATCGGGGGCGGCGCAATCGGGATGGAGCTGTCGCAAGCCTACGCGCATCTTGGAACAGAAGTGACGGTCATTGAAGGTGCAAAATCACTGATGCCGAAAGAAGATAAAGGCATGGTTGAAGTCTTGCAACGCCAAATTGAGCAAGAGCTTGTGTTGCATCTGAACACGACGGTGACGCAAGTTCGAAAAGCGTCAGGTGGGATTGAAGTCACGGTCGAAACGGATGGAGAATCACGTGTCATCGAAACGGATGCCGTACTCGTCGCTGTCGGACGTAAACCGCGGATTGAAGCCTTACGCCTCGATCGCGCCGGTGTTGATGTGCAAAAAGGGTACGTGCAAGTCGACGCATCACTTCGGACGAGTCAACGGCACATCTTTGCTGTCGGTGATACGATTCAATCGTTACCATTCACACACGTCGCGGGTCTTGAAGGTAAGACGGTCGTTACGAACGCCTTGTTCGGTTTACGGACGAAGCCCGATTACCGTGCCGTCCCGTGGGTCACATTCACGACGCCTGAGCTGTTCCATCTTGGATTGACCGAAGAAGAAGCACGCGAAAAATATGACGAAATCAAGGTTTATCAAACAGGCCTCGATGAAGTCGATCGTTTCGTCATCAATGGTCGGACAGAAGGCCGCGTCAAATTGATTGCGAACAAACGTGGTAAACTAATTGGTGCTCATGCGATTGGGGAGCAAGCTGGCGAGTGGATGCAAGAAGTCGTTTATGCGATGGCTCGTAAAGATAAAGTCGGTCAATTGTCACGTGTCGTCCACCCGTATCCGATTCGTGGTGCGGCTGTGCAACGTGCGGCTGATCTTTACTGGCGTGAGCGTCTCTTTGATGGTCCATTGCCGAAATGGTTGAAACGATACTTTGACTGGAAACAAGGAGAATGATTCATGCAAGAACCTGCTAAACGGCGTAATTTTGTGCCGGTCGTCATTATTTTGACGCTCGTCATCAACTTACTTGTCGCCTTACTTTTTTTCGCGCCACCGCTTCAGGTGAGTGATGGCTTTGATTGGACGTTGTTACCGTTTTTCAATGCGATTTTTAACAGTTTTACGTTCATGCTCCTACTTGGAGCATGGATTTCTATTCGTCGGGGAAACCGGATCAATCACCGTCGTTTCATCGGTGGTGCCATGACGACGACGACACTCTTTTTAGTTTCTTACGTGACGTATCACGCCGTGAGTGAGTCGACGAAGTTTGGCGGCGAAGGATTCGTTCGCCCGGTCTATTTCTTTATTTTGATTTCGCATATCATTTTGGCAGCGGTTATTGTCCCGCTCGTCTTGATGTCGCTCGCACATGCGCTCAATCAAAATTTCGAGAAACATAAAAAATGGACACGTTTTACGATGCCGCTCTGGCTGTATGTCAGTCTGACGGGTGTCATCGTCTACATCATGATTCGTCCATATTACTAAAAATGAATGTTCGAGTTAAGTGGGTCTTCACGCAGCTTGTCTGTGTTTGGGACTCACTTTTTTTGTTCCTCACTTAGTGCAATGTGAATTGCTTCTTTGAAGACAAGGCGAGAAAATTGACATTATTCCTGCAGCATGTTCACGCTTCATAAAAAGGTTTTTACAGTCTAAAGGGATTGCTCATCAATGTTAGATGGCAATCCCTTTAGACTGTAGACAACGTGCTATCGTGACATTAAGCGTTTTTTTTCGTTGCTTTCCTCGGGCGAGGCGCAAGCCATTGCTCCTTGATCCTAGCGGACAACGAGTAGGGTCTTGCCTGCCTCTGAAAGTGCGTTTTCAACGCACTTTTTCCCGTAGGAGTCAACGAAACGTGACGCTCTTTAGGTAATACCGTGACGGCAAACCGGGCATGCAGACGATTTAGAGCGTAATCCGTCTCGAATCGTTTTAGAACCGCGAAAAGCAATCGGTCGCGACCCTGCAGCATGTTCATGCTTCATAAAAAGGTTTTTACAGTCTAAAGGGATTGCGCATCGATGTTAGATGGCAATCCCTTCGTGTATATCTTCATCTTCGAAATTAGTTGTTTCTTACGGTTTGACCGTTGTTTCATCTAGCAAATTCGCTGCTTTGATATCAAGTAACGGACGGACGAGGACTTCGACGCGCCGATTTTGACTCCGTCCACTTTCTGTTTGATTCGAAGCGATGGGTTGGTATTCGCCGTATCCGGTGACGGTGAACCGTTTTGGTTCTAACTTTGGATTTTTTTGCAACGCACGCATGAAACTGATGGCGCGTTCCGTACTGAGTTCCCAGTTCGACGGGTATTGTGCCGTACGAATGGGGATGTTATCTGTATGACCAGACACTTGAATTTGACGTTGTCCAGATTTGACGAGTAAGTTACTCATCCCTTGAGCAATTTGGATGGCTTCGCCTTTGACTTCAGCTTGCGCAGGAGAAAATAGAGCGCGATCTCGAATCGTGAAGACGAGACCTTCATTCGTGATTTCGACTTTAATATCTTTTTCGAGCTTTTCTTTTTTGATATAGTCGGACGCTTGGGCTTTAATTTTTTCGAGCTCTGAGATTTCAAAACTTTGTGCTTTCGTCCGAGCATCCGTCTTTTTTTCGTCCTCTTCTTCTTGTGAAGTCGCGAGCGAGCTATTGGTAATCATGCCGGAGCCACCGTTGAAGACGGAACTGAATGATTGAGACATCGCTTTTAGTTTGACGGCATCGACGTTACTCGAAGCAAAAAGGACGATGAAAAGCGCAAGTAACAGAGTCAAAAGATCGGCATACGGAATCAGCCAACCTTCCGAGATGTGTTCATCATGCGGCTTCTTTTTCCGCTTCATAAGTTTCACGCTCCTTCGGCGTCAGATACACGAGTAGCTTATCCTCCAAGTTTTTTGGAGATTCCCCGTTTTGAATCGAAAGAATTCCTTCAATGATCATTTCATAGAGTTGAATTTCATTTGCTGATTTTTGTTTGAGTTTCGTCGCGAATGGAAACCATAAAACATACCCAGTGAAAATCCCGAATAATGTGGCGATGAAGGCACCCGAGATTGCGTGTCCGAGCTTCTCGATATCCGACAGATCGGATAGGGCGGCGACTAGACCGATGACGGCCCCTAAAACACCGAGGGTCGGAGCATATGTACCAGCTTGTGTGAAAATGTTCGCGTTCGCATGGTGGCGTTCTGTCATGTTTTCGAGGTCGCGTGTCATGACATCTTCCACATATTCAGAAGGTTGACCATCGATGACCATCATGACACCACGTTTCATGAACGCGTTGTCGACTTCTTCAATCGCTGTTTCGAGCGATAAGAGACCTTCTTTACGCGCTTGCGTCGATAGTGTCAAAAATTGAAGCATGAGATTTTGTTTGGTCATTAAATTTTGTTCGAAGAAGATGACTTTGAACAGGGCTGGAATCAATTTGAGCCGTTCCTTCGGGAAGGAAATCATGATGGCTGCTGCTGTACCTGCGAAGATGATGACGAGTGCCGCAGGGTTCAGTAAGGCGATTGGAGGAGCACCTTTTAGAATCATTCCTCCGACGAGCGTGATGAGTCCAAGAATAATACCGATTATCGACACGATATCCATTGTTAATTGTGCCACCTTTCCACATGTTGTTAGGGTCGTGAACGAAAAAATAAAAAGAGCAGAAGACGCATCTTCTGCTCGGAAATCCAAAAACCGAGAATTAAGCGCCGTTTTCGTCGATTAGCAATTGAATGCTTTCGTTTCGTTCGTCACGCTCTATATCGGTTAATACGTCGTATTTTTTTAATACATTATACAATTCATTTAGAATCGGTTGTTCCAGATGTAACGATAATAATTCCTCGAACTGATAATATAACTGTGCGGGCATCCATTGTGATTGTCGTTCTAGCCTTCGCGAGACATCCTCAATCGAATGGTCAGCCGTCCTAGGGTCCACTGTTTCCCTCAACCTCCTTTAAAGTTAACACGTCTGCTTTTATCTATTTTACCAAAAAAAAACGAAAACGTTTAGTTGATTGCAAATTTCGATAGAACTAATGTTTTCGAGAGAGTATGATAAATGCAATTGAGTAATCTCATCTAGGAGGAGTCAACGCATGTTTTCGCATAAAAGACATACACGTTTAGCGAAATTTGGAGATTTTGGAGAACGAACGTATCATCAATTATTTGATAAACCAGCCCGTTTCATCGCGACTGGATTCACATTGACGATTTTGCTCGGAGGATTATTGTTGTGGATCCCCTGGTTTCAACAAAGCGATAGCCACGTTGCATTAATTGATTGTCTGTTCGTCGCGACATCGGCTGCGACGGTGACGGGGCTTTCGCCGATTAACATTGCAGAGTCCTATAATTTGTGGGGGCAACTGATTTTAATGATTTTAATTCAAATCGGTGGTCTCGGATTCATGACGATTGCACTTGTTCTACTTAGTGTCACAGGTCGAAAAATCGGGATTCGTCAGCGGATCATCATTCAAGAGATGTTCAACTTAGATAGTCCGGGAGGAACGATTCGACTCGTCCGGAACATTCTCTTGACGACCGTCATCCTGGAGTTGATTGGGATGATCTTACTTGCTCTCGATCTGTTCATTCAATACAAATATACGCTCTCAAAATCACTGTATTATGGTCTGTTTCATGCGGTCTCCGCCTTTAATAATGCCGGTTTTGCGTTATGGGGAGACAGTTTGACGTCCTTCCAACAAGATACGACATTCATTTTTACGATTTCTGCTCTATTGATGATTGGGGGATTGGGCTTCACGGTCATCGCTGATGTTTCGGCTAACCGCAGCTTCAAGAAAATTTCATTACACTCGAAATTAATGATTTTATCATTACTCGTCATCAACGGTATCGGGACGGTCGCGATGATGGTGTATGAGTGGGTCTCACATCTCGGTTCCCTTCAAAATTATTCGTTCTTTCAAGCACTACATATCGTTTTCTTCCAAGTCGTGACGACCCGGACGGCAGGGTTCCAGACGATTGATTTGACGACGATGGTGCCACTTTCGATCGGTTTGATGATGGTTTTGATGTATATCGGAGCGGGGTCGGCGTCGACGGGATCAGGCATTAAAGTCACGACAGCAGCCGTCATCTTAAAGAACGTCTGGACGTATCTACGGGGACAACGAGAAACGGTCCTGATGCGTCGGACCGTCCAGGCGCAGGCCGTATCAAAAGCTTATGCGATTGCTATTTTCAGCATTTTATTCATCGGTGTCATCACAACGCTCTTGGCACTGTCGCAACCGAATATCTCGTTTACAGGGCTCTTCTTCGAAACGGTTTCCGCATTCGGGACGGTCGGACTTTCGTTAAATGTGACATCAGAGTTGAATGATTTTGGAAAAGGACTAATCATGTTCATGATGTTGCTTGGACGTGTCGGTTCCTTGACGATTCTCTTCACGGTCGCGACGCAACACAATCGCTTGATTCGTTATCCGAAAGAAAATATGCTGATTGGTTGATTGGCTGTCAGTAGCAGATGTCTCCTAAAAAGTGCCTCACCGTTCGATAACGCATCGAATGGCGAGGCACTTTTCTTACATAAATGATAATCGATCTGAGATTGGGGCAATGGTCACCCGAGTATCCTTCATTCGATCATCACGCTGGATTGTATTATCTTCTTCGATTTTCCATTTCGAACCGTGGTATACATTTAATGCTGTAGCGATTTCAAAGAAGGAATGGGTCGAATTTCCATTGGCAAGATAAAGGCCAGGTGTTTGAGTCGTCAAGATTGTATAGAGCGTTTGCGCCGTATCTTCTAAAAAAGAGCAAGCGGGATACCAGTTTTTACTTGCCGGAATGGGACCCGTTGAGGCATGTCGTTCTAAATAATCAATCATATTATTTGATCCGGCAACCTGACCGATTTGCCAGCCGATCCGGACGATGTAGGCGTCAGGATTGACTGCTTGGATAAGTCGTTCGCATGTTCGTTTATAAAAACCGTAGTCATCGTCTGCTTCCGGAAGTACAGATGGATCATGCGGTCCCTGTTGATGATTTGCGTAGACAGAAGCCGTGCTCGTAAAGAGAAAGGGAATGTTACGCTCAAAAGATAGCCGTGCCAATGATTCTGCAAATTCAGCAGAACCCATTCCGATGTGTAAGAGTAGATCAGGTTGGACCTGATCAATAAAAGCTTCCATGATTGCGGGATCAGTCGTCGAGACAACCGATCGATCCCAAGCTGTAACTTCATACTGATGCATGCGTAAGACGTCTGCAAGTACAGGTGCGACTGTACCATTCATACCGGTAACAAGAGAATTCATTGTGTTTTCTCCATTTCGGGATGTTGAATTTTATAGTAATCGACAAGTCGTGGAAGAAACTCAGCAAGATCAGGACACACAATACCAGTTCCGTCTAAATCACGAAGTGTGTTCGTCGTATCGTAGTGAACAGGGTGAACAAAGTAATCAAGCGTCTGCCGCTGCATCTGTAAGCGCGTAGCGATACGCGGGGTCAACAGGGACGTCACGAGGCGAAACGGGACGACACCTCGTGGAGAAGCACCATAGTAGGTATCATGTAACAGCTCATAAATCGTCCGTGCGCCGTGTGGGAATGGATCCGTCAGGTGATACGTTTGACGGACGCCGCTTGGTACATGGCTTAAATAGGTCGTCGCAGCGATGACATAATCATACGGAACGAGATTGACGAGTGCATTGACTCTACCTGCATAAGGAAGGGGGGCGAATTGCTTGAGCAGGCGCAGCGCATTTAAGACGAAATAAACCCCATCCCACTTTGGTGTCTCCCCTGTCTCGGAGTGACCGACAACGATACCTGGACGAATAATCGTGTAAGGAAGTGAACCGACTTCTTCATGAAAGCGAACTTCTGCCAGGTACTTCGTTTCTTCGTACGCATTTTTGAATGATGCGGCATGTTTGAGGTTTTGTTCAAGAACCGTCCCGGTCCGGAGCCCGGAGACATAGGCGGTGCTGAAGTAGATGTAGCGTTCAAGATAATGCAACGTATGAGCAAACTGCGTCACGTTCGATGTTCCGATGACGTTAATTCGAAAAGCGATATCAAATGTCGTCGCCAAGTCATACAGTGCTGCCAGGTGAAAGAGATGCGTCACTTCAGTCGACAGTCGTTGCTTCGTCTCTGTGTTCAATCCTAATCCGGGTGTTGTGATATCACCTTCTAATAAAACGAGTTGTGCTTCTTCAAGACGCGTGTGTTCGAGTAACGATTCCTTTTTTGCTAAGGCACTTGTTCGTTCGCTCGGTAGATGAAGCAAATAAAACCGGTCAATTTGTTCCGGCACAAGAGCGAGACGTTCAATTAATTTGGTGGCAAGGAATCCGGGGAATCCTGTCATGAAATAAGTCCGTTTCATTTTGCATAATCCTTTCTTGAATCTAAATCGAGTACAACCGTGAAAGTCGACCCTTGATGGAGCTCCGACTCGACGGAAATCGCCCCACCATGTGATTCGATGATTTCTTTACAGATCGCAAGACCGAGGCCGGTTCCGCCAATCTTACGGACGGCTGAATTATCGACACGGTAAAATTTCGTGAAAAGCTTATCGAATGCATTTTGAGGAATTCCGAGACCGTGATCAGTCACAGTAATGATGGCTTGCTCGCCTTGTGTGTGTAGACTGACCGTTACGTGGTCGGCGGATGGTGAATATTTGATTGCATTCGAGAGTAAGTTCAAAACGACTTGTTTAATTTTATTTTCATCAGCGACGATCATGACAGGATCTTCCTTTACATCAAGCACGATGCGATGGGTTTCGGCCGTTTCACCAAAAGCGTCCGTTGTATCGAGGAGCAGTTGACGTAAAGAGAATGATTTAAAATCGTACGGTTGTTTGCCGCCTTCCATCCGTTGAATATCTAAAAATTCATTGAGGAGCGTCGTTAACCGCTTGGCTTCTTCATGCATGATTTCGACATAGCGTTGTATTTTTTCAGGTGTGAGCTTACGATAGCGCAACAACTCCAAATAACCGAGAATCGATGAGAGGGGTGTTCGGAGCTCATGCGATACGGTACTGATGAGTTCATCTTTGACCTGGTCCATTTTTTGCTCTTCTGTCCGGTCGCGGAAGACGAACAAAAAACCATGACGGGAGATGCGACTACGTTCCTTCTTAATTGAAGTCGCATAAAACTCGAAGTAAAGATGATTGGATTCATTCGGACGTTGTAGTGTAAACCGAAATGACAGTTCAGAATGCTTGCCGGCAAGGAGTTCTTCGACTTGTTGTAGCATCTCATAGCGGGTCGCGAGATCGAGATTCGGAATCATACTGATCCGCTCTTGAATCTTGCTTGGTGCAATCCCTGGAACATCGAGCAGTTTTCGGGCTTTGACGTTCATGAAGATGAAGCTGCCATCTTCTTCTGTCAGTAAAAACCCTTCGTTTGAAGCTTGCAGAATCGATTGGGTGATATCGCGTTGACGCATGATGGCATTTTTTTCACGTTCCAACATGCTCTCGATTTTTTTACGCTCACTGATATCCCGAATGACGGCGACACGCATCCGTGTTTTTTCGTACATGATTTCGCGCGGGAAAATTTCAATTTCGACAGGTGTCCCGTCTGCCCGTTGTCCGATGACCTCGTACGGATCATTACGGTGGAGTTCGATACGCCGGCTGACCTCTTCATGAAAGTCAGGATGGATGAAATCCAGGGCATTGCGTCCCTTGATTTGTTCAAGTTTTGTACGGAAAATCACTTCAGCTGCTCGGTTCGCGTCGAGAATGGTACCACGGTCGTGGAAGATGACCGCTTCGACGATTGATTCGGAAAACAGACGGAAACGGCGTTCACTTTTCGTCAGGTGTGACTCAATTTGTTTTTTGGCACTCATATCAACGATGAACAAGAAAAATTGTCCGTCTGCTAGACGGGTCATATACAATCGACCATAGAAGGTCGAGCCGTCTTTACGGTGATACACCCATTCGTTTTCCGCATCACGCCCGTGCAACAATAAGACATCGGCTGGAGATAAGTCTTTTAAATTCAACTGCTCCAAGTGTCGCTTCCGCTCATCAAACTCTGCGTGATCGTGTAAGTCATCAGGACATCTTCCGATCAGCTCGTGTTCTTCGTAACCGAACAAGGTACCTGCTGTTTCATTAAACGCGGTAATATGGAAGTCTGCGTCTGTGACGAGTAGGGCAGCATCTAATGTCGATTCGAGCAAGCGGTCGATCGCGAGCGATTTAACGGAAACGACGAAAAGGGAAGTCTGCGCAATCGGTGAGACGATGAGTTCGTAAGGGATTACCCGGAAGTGGACCGAATCAGATAATGGAAGAGACTGTTCGTCGAGTGAGAAAAGTGAAAACAGTGACTTGTCATTGGAGTCGGTAGGGAATTGGGCGTGAAAGGTATCATTCACAAAGTTAATTCGGCCCATCCGATCCACTAAAGCGAGCGGTTCTGAGACGGCACGTAAGGTCGCACGGATAAGTGCTTCTGCGGATGTGGATGAGTGTTCAGTCATAAGCGACCTCCTTTCAAAAAATAAAGTCCGGTGCATGATGATTATTAAAAAACGTAATCTTCTCTCAACACTTATTCTCCATCTGCGTTGTTCGTTCCTTTCGAGGAAGCGAACCGAAAGAGAATTTAGTATATTAATTTTAAAGAAACCGATTGAATTCGAGTCAACTCAGAGTGAAGGAGAATCAAGTCATGCAAATACGTACGAAACGCAGAATAATCGCACTACTGTTCGCGGTGCTCGGAGTCGCCGGAACTTATTTTTTTTCGAGTTCCTGGGAACTTTTAATTGTCGGAATCAGTATAGTAGGATGTATCGTTTTTTTATTACTTTCCTTCTTTACCCCTTCACTTGCGAATCGAATTGATCGCATGGAAGGCAGGGAGTTTGAAGAGTGGCTCGTCGAACTATTTGAAGGTGCCGGCTATCGCGTTGAACTGACGCCGGCCTCAAGAGATTTTGGGGCGGATTTATTGATTGAAGACGCACAAGGGTATAGAATAGCGATTCAAGCAAAACGTTATGGTGGACCGGTTGGATTAGAGGCGGTTCAACAAGTCGCCGCGGCAGTACCTTTTTACGACATGGATGAAGGATGGGTCGTGACGAATTCGACGTATACGGACGCCGCATGTCGCTTGGCAGAACCGAATCGGGTGCGCTTGATTGATCGAGAAGAATTGCTTGAGTTTGCACGAGAAATTGGCTTTCACTGATGTTGTCGAATGATTGTCGACAAAAGGGGGTTGTCAATTTGTTCAAACGGTGCAATAATCATTTTCGTTAACGAAATATCATAGAGATAAAGAAAGTTAAACTATTCAGGATGTCTAAATATACTGGGGACGAAATACCAGCACTTTTTAGCAGTGAGAGGAGAATTTCTGTTGCGCAAAGTTGTCTATGTGCAGGGTTGCGTTTTTTCGCAAGGTCATGCCGCGATTTATGATGAAGCACACCAAATGATTGGTGCGGTTCAACACGACGAGACAGGTCGTGTTCAAGTAATGAATGGTGAAGGTAGAGGGGTAGCGTTTGGAAAGTTCATCCCGACATGTAAGAAATGGGTCGTGATGAACCATGATGGTCAAGAGGTAGGTCAAATGCGTGAGAAGTTTTCACTCTTCTCGAAGAAATGTGAATATAACGTGTACGAACGAGGCACGTATGTCATTTCCTTCGACCTGACAAAAGGGAAATTCTCAGTCCGAAGTGCGGCAGGCGAAGTCGTCGCAGAATTGCTGCAAGACGGCGATGAATATCGTCTCGTAAAAGATGCTGACAAACTCTCAATGTATGAACTGCTGTCCGTCTTAAAGAGCTTGACGAACTCCGTCAACTATAAACCACTTACAGCTGTATAAAAAAAGATGTCCTTCAGTTTATTCTGGAGGGCATCTTTTTACTTCAAGATTGTAAAACTTGCTGGAGACGCTGTTTTGCTTCGTGCGTCAGGTGCGAAATACGACGGGCGTACAGACAGAGCTGTAAGACGTGGACCGTCTCAGGTCGATAGGCATGGATACGCTCTAAAGAGCGTCTCAGACGCTTCTCCGTCAGTTCGATTGGTCCACTCGTCTCTGCATGCTGTGTATAGACGAGATAAAAGTCGAGCGGACTGATTAAATCATCTTCATCGATATTGGGGTTCTTAAAAACGATCGTCAATAATTCACGTGTTTCTTCTAAAGAAAAGAGATGCTTTAAGTCATCAAGTAAGTAGATGATGGCTGCCTGATTGATCGAGTATTTTTTCCCGCGATGCGGAACACCGATGATGTCCCGTACTTCACGCTTCGTCCAGTTTTGAATCGTCGTCGCAGACATATGTTCTCCAATTAAGGCATTCGCGAGATGGACGATTTCGTTAATCGATAAACCATTTTTCGTCGCATCAAATTGTTTGAGGCGATGGATGACTTTCGGAAGATCCGATTCATCCTCGGAAACGAGTGTGCCGATCCCTTTTCCTTCTTTTAAATGTGATAGGCAGTTAGATAACGTTTGCACGGCTTGAGCATCATACATTCAGAATACTTCCTCTCTAGGACGTCATTTGACCCTATGTTATCAAATGAAGGTTCGAAAGAGCAAACGGCAATCAGACAAAGTACAATAGAATGGAGCAAAAGAAGGAGGATTCATATGGAATGGGTTGCTGCTGTTGGAACAATCGTCATCATTGGACTCATCTTGTTCTTGTTGGAAGCGATTGGTCGACGCGTGGGAGCAGAGCCGGAAACGGTTCGGAAATGGATTCATATCGCAGTCGGGCATTGGGTCTTTCTGGCGCTTGCCTGGATCGATCATTGGTATGTCGCAATCGTCCCGTTATTATTTTTCACGGTCGTTAATCTGCTGACCTTAAAACGCGGGACGGGTCAAATGAATCAAGTGGAACGCATATCTTACGGGACGGTCTACTACCCGATTTCTTTACTGATTCTAGTCGGACTCTTTTTTGAACGAGAACCAATGGCACTTGTTGCCGGCAGCATGGTGCTCGCGTGGGGCGACGGAATGGCTGCTTTAGTAGGTCGACGCTACGGGAAGACGTTTTACACACGCGGGGCGATTAAACGATCGTTTGAAGGAAGCATCGCGATGTTTTTATTCTCGTTCCTCGTCCTGACTTCCACGTTTCTTATATATGCATTACCGGCTTGGATTGCAATCAGTTACGGTTTTTTGCTTGCGAATATTGCTGCCTTGATTGAAGCCGTGTCCTATCGCGATTTAGATAATGTTTTCATCCCGCTTTCAATCGGTGCACTCGTTGCGTTTGCGCTTTAATAGATGTTGCTACTTGCTTCACCGGTAAGACGCCGCGCGATTCAGGTAAAAACAAAAAGCAGCGGATTTCTTCTATAAAGAAGAAACCTGCTGCTTTTTTGCTGTTTTCTATTAAGCGTGAAGGTGCAATACATCTTCAACGGATTTATACGTGTAACCGAGGTCGCGCGCGACTGCTTCGTACGTCACGAATCCTTGCGCGACGTTGAGACCTTTTTCAAGCGAAGTATTTTCAGCAAGTGCACGGTGTGTGCCTTTGTTCGCGAGTTCGAGAACGTAAGGAAGTGTTGCGTTCGTAAGCGCGAGTGTCGACGTCCGTGGAACAGCACCCGGCATATTCGCGACGGCATAGTGAACAACACCGAATTTTTCATACGTTGGATTATCATGTGTCGAAATACGGTCAACGGTTTCGAAAATTCCGCCTTGGTCAATCGCGACATCGACGATGACAGCACCTGGTTTCATTCGTTCAACCATCTCTGCTGTCACGAGCTTCGGTGCTTTCGCTCCTGGAATCAAGACGGCACCAATAACGAGGTCACTTTCAGCGACGGCTTCTGCAATCGTATACGGATTCGAAATCAACGTGTTGATTGAGTTACCGAAAATATCATCAAGTTGACGAAGGCGCTCAGGACTGACGTCGATGATCGTCACGTCAGCACCAAGACCGACTGCGAGTTTTGCTGCGTTCGTCCCAACGACACCACCACCGATGACAGTAACTTTTCCGCGGCGAACACCAGGGACGCCTGCAAGTAGAATCCCCATTCCACCATGCGGTTTTTCAAGGAACTGTGCACCGATTTGTGAAGCCATCCGACCAGCGACTTCACTCATTGGTGTCAGAAGTGGCAATGTCCGATTTTTTTCGACCGTTTCATAAGCGATTGCCGTAATCTTCGAGTCAACAAGTGCCCGTGTGAGTTCTGGCTCCGCTGCAAGGTGTAGATAAGTGAACAAGGTTAAGTCGGGACGGAAGTATTGATATTCTGAAGCGATGGGTTCTTTGACCTTCAATGCAAGCTCAGCAGTCGCCCAAACTTCTGCCGCTGTTTCGATGATTTGTGCACCAACTTCGATATACTCTTCGTTTGTAAAGCCGCTCCCCATACCAGCAGATGTTTCGACGATGACTTGATGTCCATGAATCGTTAACGCTGCTACCCCGGCAGGTGTTAACGCAACACGGTTTTCGTTGTTTTTAATTTCTTTTAATACTCCAATGATCATAAGAGCGATCCCCTTTCGCAAATGAACAACCAATAACCCTTTAACTACTTACTTCTCCCTCAGTATACGAGAAATGAAAGCGTACGACTTTATCGGTGTTTTCAAAAAATAAGAGGATTGTTTGTGAGAAATCACAAAAGGTAACGGTCGGCTTTCAAGTAAAGATAAAGTAACGAACGTTCAGGTAATGATTCCATCCGAATGCCGGCTTCTTCTTCGATGCGCCGCATGCGGTATAAGATCGTATTCGGATGGACGTGAAGGTGGGCGGCAACTTGTTTGACGTTTCCATCGTAATGCAAAAACCACTCGAGCGTTTCGCATAAAGAAGCTGTGTGTTTCAAGTCGTAAGCGCGAAGACGTTCGATTTCTTCCAGTCGAACCGTCCGTCTCCGTAGGCGTTCTGAAAAGATAGGTAATAACTGGAATAGTCCGAGTCGCTCGTATCGCGTCACATTTTGAAGTTCGAAAGGATAGGCGTCTTTGAGACGTAAGACGATACCTGCTTCTTCGTAACGTTCTGGAATCGACTGCACGCCGGTGAAAACTTCACTGCTCGATACAACAAATTCTGTATAAGAAAACCGTTCGGCGAGTAGTTGGCGGAATGACTGGATGAAAGCATCGAACTGAATGCGTTCATGCTGAATGTCACGATCGTTTGTGCTGATCCACAAAATAAAATCTGTCGTGTCGTATGCATACAGCAGGGGACGTACCGTCTGTTGAATCGTCAATAAATAACGGAGGCGATCGGCTAGACGCGGCGTAATGGCTTCCGGGAAACGGATGACCATTAAGCGACTGATTCCCGGCGGAGCGAGATGAAGTTTTGAGAACGTCTTTAGGATTTCACTTTCGGGTAACTCTTCATGGAGTAACTCAAAAAAGAATTGCTCCGTCTGTTCTTCTTGCCGTTTTTTTTGCATGTCGATTGCAAGCAACTGTCGTTGTGCAAGCATGGCACCTTTCTTTAAATCGCCTAGCTCTGAAGCCGTGAAGGGAGTGTTGCGAGCGATTGACCAAATGTAACCGAGAATCTCCATATCTTGTTTAATGGCAATGGCGACGCGGTCGTTCAAACCAACGCTCGTCCGGGCAGTGATGACGAGTGGATCATCTTGAGCCGCTAAGCTTTGGATGACCTCATCTTTCCAAAGTTGATCGATGACGGATTCAGGGACACGGCGGCCGATGATGGTAGCGACACGGGCAGGATCTGTATCAGTCGTATGCGTACTGTAGGCGAGCAGACGATGATTGCGGTCTTCAATCGTTATCGGTGCATTGAGTGCGAGGCCGATCGCTTCTGCTAAATCATCGAGGGAATGGTACGTTGCTTCTAACATAAATGAAGTTCCTTCTTTCTCTATCGTATTCCTTATGTTTAGTATACAACCGTTTGTGTATAACCACAAAAACAATCGATTTATATTGTAGGAATAAACAAAAATATGCTAAGGTGAGCGGCAGAGTCAACTGAGATAGAGATAGAGAGGATTTGGAGTGCGATGGAAGTGTTACACATGATTTCATCATGGATTTGGGGAATCCCGAGCATGGTGTTATTGGTCGGGACGGGCTTATATTTTACGGTTCGTCTTCGAGGATTACAGTTTCGCCGGTTAAAACAAGCGTTTCAACTCGCATTGACGAAAACGGGGCATGGTGAAGGGGAAATCAGTAGCTTTCAAATGCTGATGACGTCACTGGCTGCGACAATCGGGAATGGGAACATCGCCGGAATTGCCGTCGCTTTGACGATGGGGGGGCCAGGTGCAATCTTTTGGATGTGGGTGATTGGTCTCGTCGGGATGGCGACGAAGTATGCCGAGAGTCTGTTAGCGATTTTATTTCGTCAGCGAAACGATCGTGGTGAAATTGTCAGTGGACCGATGTACTACATCGAGAAAGGTCTTGGAAAAAGTTTTAAGCCGTTAGCGGTTGCGTTTGCCTTGTTTGGTCTGATTGCTTCTTTTGGCGTCGGAAATACGGTCCAGGCGAATGCGATGTCGACGGTATTGAAGCAGACGTTCCACATCCCGTTACTTGCTTTTGGAGTTGTACTAGCCGTCGCGGTCTATTTCTCGATTCGTGGTGGGCTTGAGCGTGTGAGTTCAATCTCGACGATTTTTGTACCGGTGATGAGTTTGCTCTACATCGTGGCGGCACTCATTATTTTAGTTCTTCAAGCGAACCAAATCATTCCCGCGTTAGGGCTGATTGTACAATATGCGTTTCAGCCGCTGGCACCAGTCGGCGCATTTGCGGGTGTGTCCATCATGGTTGCCATGCAGGTTGGTGTCGCACGTGGTATTTTTACGAACGAAGCCGGACTGGGAACAGCTGCTTTAATTGCCGGGTCTGCTAAAAGTGAACGACCTGCAGAACAAGGATTGATTTCGATGACGAGTACGTTTATCGTGACGTTGATCGTTTGTACGATGACGGCACTCGTTTTAATGACGACTGGATTTTGGGATCCGACGGGAGGGACGTTATCAGGTGTCACACATGACGGCTCATTGACAGGAGCGGCACTTACATCGGCCGCATTTGCCAGTGTACTTGGACCACTGGGTCAATGGACGGTTGCCTTCTCGGTCTTCTTCTTTGGGTATTCGACGATTATCGGGTGGTATGTCTATGGTGAGAAATGTCTTGAATATTTAAGTGGTGCGACGAAATTCAATCGCCTCTACCAAGTCATCTTTGCATTAGCAGCCTGTTATGGAGCAATCGCAAATTTAGAATTGTTGTGGCTGGTCGCTGATATTGCGAACGGTCTGATGATGATTCCGAATTTAATCGGGATGTTATTATTATCGAAAATCGTCATTGATCATACAAAAGAGTACGAAGCCGGTACGATTCGAAAAGTTGCTTAACAAGAAATAGAGAAAAATAGCCGTCCCCTTTTTAACGGGAGACGGCTATTAGTATGAGAAACAGTTAAGAGGATGTTGAACGTTTACGGCTGTATACAAGTAACGTCACTAAGAAGACGACGCTAAGGGTCACTAAGACGATTAACGAAGCTGTATTAAAGCCTAACACTTCAAGCAGCACGCTTGTCGCGACCGTTAAGTAAAAGATCCCTAAATACTTTTTGACGAACGGACTTTCGAAGTGTCCCAATTGTTTGGCGCCGATCGGTGCACCGAGTAAGGCGCCGATAATTAACATGACACCGACGAGCAAATCGACATCCGTACTCGCCACCGTATAATTGACGAGTCCAGATAGGACAATCAATAAGGCAGAGGCGATACTTGTCCCGACCGCTCGTTTCAGTTCATAACCGACGATTCCGACGAGTAGTGGCGTGATGATGAAGCCTCCGCTGACACCGAGTAGCGACGATACGAAACCAGCGAACAGACCGGTAAAGGCGAGAGCGACGTAACGATTACGCCAACCGTCTTGCGAACCGTTCGTCGACTTTGGACGAAGGAACTTATTCGCGAAATAGAGTAGTAAAGCAATGTAAACAATCGAGATGACGAGGTGTGCCCCGTTGACTTCTTCGAGTCGAAGGACGAGGGGCGTTGCAATCGTCGAACCGATAATCCCGACACCACCGATGACGAGACTATCACGCCAAACAACGTTTTTTAGACGAAGATGAGAGAGTGTTCCGGAAACGGTCGAACCAAGTGTCAACATGAGGCTTGTCGCGATGGCGATACTCGGGGTAAATCCAAGAATCAACAGGAGCGGCGTCAAAATGATTCCGCCCCCGATTCCGAAGAAGCCAGAGATAATGCCAATAAAAAATCCAAGCGGTAAAAAATAATAAAATTCCATGCAGGTCCATCCCTTCACAATCCATAGTACGTTAAGTATCGCAAGGGCGGAGCGGAAAGTAAAAGGGAACGGCTCCTTCAAGGGGGTTGAAGGAGCCGTTAAGGGGATTATTCTGTTGATGGAGTGACAGATGCCGCTCCATCGATTCCGGTACAAAAATTACGTACGCTCAATGATACCGGTGACATTGAACGAGGGTGCAAGAGAGACGATGCTCGGACTTGCTGACGAGAGGAATACCCGTCTTAAGGAGTCGATGAATCGTAAATATAGATTCATTATAGGAATGAAGAAGTTGGAAAATCCATCCTATTTTATTGAGTCGAAACGTGAACATTATTCTAATATTGGTCTTACCAATTAAATGTAAGCGTCATCAATAATGTCTAATGTGTGAACAGTATTTTTATATAATTATAGCGAATGAAAATGATTCAAAAGACCTAGTCTTAATCGTAAGTCGATTTAGGCGTAGTTCAAATATCATTCTATCATGAACTAAAATAACATCTGATTCATAAAGAAGGGTGGCATAACCAAAAAAAGATGGAACATCACATGTAAGCGATCTTCCATCCGGATAGTGAAATAAATTAAACACTTGGGTAAGTCATGTGTTTTTGAGAGAGTTGTTTATTTGTTCTTACCTTCAATTACATTTTCTAGTTCACGTAAGTTTTTCGTACGACGTGCGAGTGCCCGGCGTTTAATCCATTCTTCCATACCGCGACTGATTCCCCAAATCGTAAGTAGGATCAAGAAAAGGAACAGTAGACGAACAGGTCTTTCTAAAAAACTTGACCACTCTTTGCCGATCAAAGAAAACAAAATGACGACAATCAGGCGTCCGGCGCCAGCTGCGATTAAATACGTACGGAGTGATAACTGAATCATCGCCGAGATGGATGTAATGATAAAGGCCGGCATGAACGGGAGCGAAAAGAAAAAGCCGAGCGAAATCGGACTCATGTGACGAACGCGTTCAATCCAGTGTTGTGCTGCCTTATGATTTTCAAGCCACCGGGTGACTGGACGGCGAAATAAATAGCGGATACAAGCAAACACGACGAGTGAACCTAACATGCTGCCGACCCAAGATACGAGCACTCCCATCCAAAAACCATAGGTCGCCGCGTTCGCGGAGATGATCAGGACGAGTGGGAGGAATGGGAATAGTGATTCTAAGAAGGGTGCAATCAATCCAGTCGAAGCTCCACCCGGAAGATCTTGTAGAAATATAATCATGTGCTCGATCCATTGACGGATAGTTTGGAGCATTCGGAATCCTCCTTACAAAATAAACTGCTGATTTCTATTTTACCTCTTTCCGCATCAGAAAGGGAATTGAATTACGATGTAAGTGTCATGGATTTGTCGATTGTACAATTGAATCGGAGTTGGTATTATACTTAAATGGGTGCGTTTTGCAGGCGTTCCCAGCTAGCTATTAGCTATGACGCTTCGTTCGCCAACGTTCGTTTTACTGCAAAAAACTGACATGGGGGCCAATGAGGATTATGAAACCTTATCGCGTACTATTATTTTATAAGTATGTTCCGATTGAAAATGCGGAACAAGTAACAAAAGAGCACCTGGCATACTGCAAGGAACTCGGAATCAAAGGAAGAATCTTGATTGCACCAGAAGGTATCAACGGAACACTTTCTGGAACGGTCGAACAAACAGAACAGTACATGCAAGATTTACTAGCGGATCCGCGCTTTAGCGACATCGAATTTAAAATCGATGAAGTCGAAGAGCATACCTTCAAAAAAATCTTCGTGCGTTACAAAAAAGAGCTCGTCACATGGCGTTTTGAAGATGAGTTTAATGTCCCGAAAGAAAATGCAGCCTATCTTGAGCCTGCTGAGTGGAAAGAGATGATGCAAAATGAAGACGTCGTCATCTTAGACGTCCGAAACAACTACGAATACGATCTCGGTCATTTCAAAAATGCCGTCAAGGTCGACGTTGCGGCGTCACGTGAGTTTCCACAGTGGCTCGATGAAAATGAGCATTTGTTCGAAGGGAAAAAAGTCTTGACGTATTGTACGGGTGGCGTACGTTGTGAGAAGTTCACGGCTTATTTCCGTAAACGTCAAAACAGCGACGACATCTTCCATCTGAAAGGTGGCGTCGTCATGTACGGAAAAGATGAAGTCACGCGTGGAGAAGACTGGGAAGGGGAGCTGTACGTGTTCGATGAACGCGTTCAAGTACCTGTCAATGAAGTCAATCCGACTGTCGTATCCGAGTGTTACTACTGTGGTAAGGCAGAAACACGTTATGTTAATTGTGCGAACCCGGAATGTAATCGTCAGCATTTCTGCTGTGAAGAATGTGAACCGAAAGTAATGCGTTCATGTTCCGACGAATGCCGGGAACATCCGCGGAATCGTTATGAAAAAGAACTGACTGAAGAGCTCGTGAAATAAGATGAAAAAGGATGATGTGTGCTCGTTAGAGCGTACATCATCCTTTTTAGGTTGTACCACTGAAAAAGACGTGTCACGCAGATGATTCAAATGCGTTAACACTTAATTCTTATGAAAAGAGAAATCGGAGCACGTCCGGCATACGTTTCGCCCACGCTGTCTCATGGTGAATACCGTCTGCGATGACGGTGTATTGCATCTGCTCGACTTTTTGACGTACTGCCGCCGAGATGACATCATTCGTGTGCAAATAATCTTCTTCCGTCATCGGACCGCTGACTTCTTTTGTCCCGATATCCATGTAGCAACGGTGCGCGTCAGACAGTGGGAGACTTCGCTCGATGAACTCAAGTAAAGAAGAGAAGTTCGCCCATCCGGCTGTCGATAAGGCGGCGGCACGCGTGATGACTTCCGGATAAGCAAATAGGCCATATAAGGAAATCACGCCGCCCATCGAGCTGCCAATCATCGTTGTATCAGTCGGAATCGTCGCATAGTGCGAATCGATGTACGGTTTCAAGTCATAGATAATCCATTCCATATAAGCTTTCCCGTTTCCACCGATCGTCGTCCGGTGTGACGGATATGCGGTTCGCATCAATAACGCGTCATCCGTCCAAGGCGCATATTCATCGTACCGGTCCATCGGGTCATCCGGGCTATCGATGGCGACGATCATTGCCTGTAGACCGACTTCGTGGAGGGCGAGATGAACATCCCATCCTTTACCGAAGGAAGCACTCGCACCACTGAAGACATTTTGTCCGTCATGCATATAGATGACGGGTAATGCAACATCCGTCGCGACCTCAGGGGGACGATAAATCCGCAATGTCCGCCGTTGTTGATTCATCGGAAGCGATAACTCAATTTCAGTAATAGACATGTAAAACACAACCTTTCAAAGATTAGCGTAGTGGGCTGTACAATTTCGACCATTGTGTTTTCCGCCGACATACAGTGCGTGATCTGCCTGACGTAATGATTCTTCAAATGTGCGTTGGTAAGGATGTTCTACTGTATCGACGCCAAGACTGACGGTAATAGAGAGAGGGTGATCGTCGACAATGAAGGGGCGATCGAGAACGGTGTGACGAATTTCTTCAGCAATGGAGATTGCTTGGTCTTGTAAGCAATCCGCAATCAAAACAACGAATTCCTCCCCCCCATAACGTGCCGCGAAGACGGAATCGTTGCGGTGGATGACGTATTTAATCCGTCTTCCGAGCTCACGTAAGACGAGATCTCCGACTTTATGTCCGTACGTATCATTGACGTATTTAAAGTGGTCGATATCAAATAGGATGATCGACAGCGGAAAGTGTTCGGAAGCAAACTGGCGTGCCCCCTCTTCATAAAAAGCACGGCTGTTCGGGAGATCGGTCAAGGCATCCGTCCGGCTTTCGGCATACAATTGAAAGTTTTCTTGGGAACGCTCGAGTACGCGGCAAAATGTTCGAAGCAGGCGATAAATTTCATCCGCTTTTGCTTCATCATAAGCATCAGCGATTTGATGAAATAAAACGATTGAGACATCGACTTCTCCACTTGTGATGGAAGGAATCGCGAGCATCGAATGCCGATCGACGGGAAGCGAGAGTTGGACATCATTTCCCCAGTCGAACCGAAGGCCATAGAGAATCGGAGTCCGCAGATCATTCGCTGATAACGTATGAAATAAAGGTAAGACATCAACTGTCTTTTTTGTCCGAATGTCATAGATGATTTGTTTTCGTTGCTGCTGAATAGAAAGCCAGCCGTCGGAGAAATCAATTAGATGAGGTAAATCAATCAGTAAGGATTCAATCGCTTCCCGTTCAAAGCGTGAAACGAGCAACCGTTCCTTCGCATCGTCGAACCGTTTAGCGTTGTGTGTAGCTTGTAAGGATGCGCCACGCTGTTGTAGGAGTTGCTTGAATAAGAATAAAATTAAAGTCGAGACAGTCGCAGCAACTAACGGGTTTTCATCATAAAACCAAATCCCGAGAAGCGCGCTTAAAATACTGATTCCGTAAACGAGTGTCTGAAGTCGGATGAGGCGGGTCCAGTCATACTTTAAGTTTAAGAAACGATTGACGAATCGACATTGAAGATAGGAAATAAGAAAGACACCCACCAGATAACCGATAAACGGGATAAGTGATTCGGTATAAGTAAAGCCCGGGCCGGTCGGACCTCCAAGTAGCAAGTAAGCGGAGGCGGGAACTGAGATATAGACGATGTCGAATAAGACGTTGACGGGGTACAGGTAGATGAATCGTTTTATCCGAATTTCTTTTTTATGCGAAAATAATTGGAAAATCAGGACACCGAGTTGACTCAAAATGACGGCAATCAATAAACCGTAATTAAGAAAAATGAATAAAATAATACCTTCTTGAAATGTATAATAAATCCCACCACGGCGGATGTTATCGAATTGGAAGAGGAGGACTAAAATGAGAAGATAACTTGCATTTCCAAGCGATATCGCTGGGTTCATATGGACGGGAAAGGCAAGCGATGCAAGAAACAGCAAAACAACAGTAAGTGCTAAAGTGATCCAGCTCATACGTGCTACTTTTCGATAGTAAACCATAGCGGAATAGACCCCTCTCTGTGGCGATCCTTCTGTATCTATACCCGATTTGTGGAAATTATGATAAGTGATTTACAAAAAAATAAGGTTGAGAGAAATCGAGTCATTGCGTATAATGTGAAAGATATCAAATCGTCGATGACGAAGAAAGTAACGGTTTTATCTTGTCAGCCAGCGAATCAGGAAACGGTGGAAGCCTGAATGGACAAAGAAATCGTGAAACGCACTTCAGAGACGCTATCCGAATCGTAACGATCAGGCGTAGCCGGGGGAACCCCGTTATCCCCAATTAAGGTGGGTGTCGAAAACGACACCAAGAAGAGTGGTACCGCGGTCATTCCGTCTCTTTGCGAGTTGCGCAAAGGGCGTTTTTTATTGGAAAAAATAAACTGTTGGAGGTAATACAATGAGCTACAAACAACAATATGCTGAAGTTTTACAAGGAGTCATCGGAGACGCATTGACACTTGAACAAATTGAGCAACTGATTGAACAACCGAAACATGAAGACCACGGAGATCTCGCATTCCCTTGCTTCTTGTTGGCGAAAGCATTCCGCAAAGCACCCAACATGATTGCAGTAGATGTCGCTGAAAAAATCGATAATCCACTCTTTGCGAACGTTCAACCAGTCGGACCATATGTCAACGTCTTCTTGAACCGTGAGGTCGTCTCGCAAGAAATCGTCAATCGTGTCTTAAACGAAAAAGCGGACTACGGATCAAGTGAGTCGAATGGGAAGACGATTGTCACTGACTTCTCTTCACCAAACATCGCGAAGCCGTTCTCGATGGGACATTTGCGTTCGACGGTCATTGGAAATGCATTAAACCAAATTTCACGTAAAAAAGGATATGAGGTCGTTGGGATCAACCACTTAGGTGATTGGGGCACGCAGTTTGGTAAATTGATGGTGGCTTACAACATGTGGGGTAAAGAAGAAGATGTCCGGGCTGAGCCAATCAAAGAACTATTGAAACTCTATGTCCGGTTCCATGAAGAAGCAGAAAGTAAGCCGGAACTTGAAGATGAAGGTCGGGCCTGGTTCAAAAAACTCGAGCAAGGTGACGAACAGGCAACCGTTCTTTGGAAATGGTTCCGTGAAGTTTCACTCGTCGAATTCAGCCGTGTTTACGACATGCTTGGTGTACAGTTCGACAGCCTGAACGGAGAAGCCTTCTATAATGACAAAATGCAGCATGTCATTGACTTATTAGAAGAAAAAGAACTGCTCGTCGAGTCTGAAGGCGCGATGGTCGTTGATCTTGAAGCAGAAGGTATGCCACCTGCGCTAATCAAGAAAAAAGATGGCGCGACGCTTTACGCGACACGCGACTTGGCAGCTGCGGTCTATCGTCTCGAGACGTACCGTTTCGAACAAGCATTTTATGTTGTCGGCGGAGAACAAGCGCTCCATTTCAAACAGTTGTTTGCGGTTTTGAAAAAGCTTGGTTTTGATAATGTTGACGGCATGCACCATGTACCATTCGGTCTGATCATGAAAGATGGCAAAAAGATGTCGACGCGTAAAGGGCGGATCGTCTTGCTTGAGGAAGTCCTTCAAGATGCAATCAACGTCGCAAAACAAAATATCGCCGAGAAAAATCCGAACCTTGCGAATGCCGACCAAACAGCACAACAAGTCGGCGTCGGCGCAGTCATCTTCCATGACCTTAAAAACGAACGCATGAACAATATCGAGTTCGATCTCGAGCAGATGTTGAAATTCGAAGGGGAGACGGGTCCATACGTTCAGTACACAAATGCCCGTGCCAACTCGTTACTCCGTAAAGGCGGCTATGATGGTGCAGCCTTCGACGGAAGTGCTGACGATTATGCCTGGGGGGTCGTCTCGATGCTTAACCAATTCTCGGCAGTCATTGACCGGGCGTTCGTGCGTCGTGAACCATCCATCATCAGCCGTTATGTCCTTGATCTCGCACAAAGCTTTAACAAATATTATGGTCAAGTACGTGTCCTTGAAGAGGATGCGGCAAAACAATCTCGCCTTGCACTCGTGAAATCGGTTACGATTGTATTGACGGAAGGTCTACGCCTCCTCGGTGTCGGCGCTCCAGAAGAAATGTAATAAAATTAAATTAAAGATGGGGTTAGCATATGAATAAAGAAACAAACGAACGGTTGCAGCAGGCAGCAGAACGAATCAAGAACGAAGACATGAAAGAAGCGATTGCGTTCATCGCTGATTTTCACGGGAGAGTGGCAACGTGGTTGCCTGGAGAGTCTGTCGACTTCATCTTTGATGTCGTGACAGCACCAGGTGCCGATTTAATCGCACCTGTTAGTGGAGATGCACTCGAAACGAAAGTGAACTTCGAATTTTTCATGGGTAAAAAACAAACGCGTAAAAAATTAGGTGAACTTTTAGCGCTTTGGAAAGCACCACGTTCGAAGGAAACACTCAGTGAAATCGATGCGATTGGTCTTAAAAAATGGTTGGCCCGGAATGAATTCCGGTCGGAAGACAAGCCATGGGACTATCTCAACCGTCTCCACGTCTTATTGTTCCTCGATTCGATGACAACCGTCATCGATGATCATCAATTGACGACGTTATACGAACAACTTGTCGGCAAAACACCGGTCCCGACAAGCTTCGTCCGTCGTCAAGGAGAAGTACGTCGTGTCGTCGATAAATTCGTCGAGAAACATGAATTAACGCAGGTCGATTTAGTGAAAGCTTCACTCGTCCGTTACCTGTAATCAGAAAAGACCCTCGGATGAAAGCATGGAGATGACTCCAGCTTTTAACCCGAGGGTCTTTTTATCATGCTTGGCGGTAGACGATGGATTCTTCCTGTGTGTCGTAGAGCAACCATTCTCGCTCGACGAGAACAGGACCGACATTGACAGCATATCGTTCTTTTTTGATGGAAATCGGAACGTCCAGTTGCGTCGACAACCGGCGTCCGTCGCGAAACAAACCACGTTGATGACTATGACCGAAAAACAATAGTCGTTGTTCGAATTGGGAGGTGTTCGGTACTAACGTATAACTCCACTCGAACTGATCACCGTGTAAAAACAGGACATCGTCACCCACTTGCTTTGTCCGGGGGACCGACCGGAGTCGGTCAAGCAGTCCGGATACGCCGGTTGGGACGATTGAAAAAATTCGTTCTTCTTGATTGCCGAGTAACGTCTCGAAATCAAGTAACTGGAGATACTCTGAATTGAGCGTTACGACATGGGCAATCGATTCATACGTGTAACGACGCGCTCTTTTTTTCCCGACATGACACTCGTGCAAATCACCGAGTGAAAAAATCGTTGCCGCGGGAGCGCGTTTACGAATGTCTTGTAGCACAGCACGTGTATCCGAAAATGAACTGTGCAAGTCTGCAATCAATGCGTACTGCATGCGGCATCTCCCCCTTATACAAGGCTATACCCTGGGTGATACCGCATTTATCCTTATTCTGTTTCGACCGTGATACCACGTTCTGCGAAAACAGTTTTTGCGACTTCAAGGGCATTTAAGACACGAGGGAAACCTGTATACGGTACGAGGTGCATGATGGCTTCGACGATTTCATTTCCTGAGAGACCGGCTGTTAACCCCGTGTTGATGTGTAAGGCAAGTTGCGGTTCTGTTCCTTGTGTGACGAGCGTCGAGATTGTGACGAGTGCACGGTCACGGTTCCCGAGTCCAGTGCGACTATACACTTCACCGTAAGCAAAATCTGTAATCCATTCGCCGACGGCAGGTGCGATGTCTTTTAATGACTCTGAGATTTTATCATGTGTGGATTGAGCTGAATTCGCATCTGTGAACTCACTTAATTTTTTGAGACCGACTTCGTGACGTGTTTCATGCGTTGACATAGTAAATAACTTCCTTTCTGAAGTAACGATACATCCCATCATAACGAAAGAAAAACCATGCTACAAATACATGGTTTTTATACATATCATTCTTTTTGTGAATAAGAATCTTGGACGAAACGAATCCACTCCCGTGTGACATACGACTGATAACGTCCGGTCGGGACAGCGACACCTAATTGCCAGGGTACCCGAGTTTCTAACGGAACTATTTTGACCCCGTTGACTTGAATCCGGTTTGCGAGCGAGCGGGGAAGGAGTGTGACGGCATTTTCTTCTGCGACGAGCAGACAAAGAAAGTCCCACTGCGAACTGACATGTGTGACAGTCGGTTCAAAACCAGCTGCCCGGCAGGCGTTTAAAACGACGTTATGGAGAGAGAAGGTTTCATTAAACAAAACGAACGGCATCTGTGAAACTTCTTCTAACGCGATGGAAGCGCGTGAAGCGAGCGGATGCTGTTCCGGTAAAAACAGGTGCAGCTCTTCTTCCATAAAGGGGTAAACCGTCAAGTTTTCATCTGCAGGAAAGACGGTCGCAATTAAATCGACGTCACCCGCGACGATGGCTTTCTCTAAGGCGTGACCGCCGGCCTCGACAATATCGATTGTCACCATCGGGTACTGTTCTGAAAATTGATGCAGCAGACGGGGGAAAAAGAGTGAACCGATTAACGGAGGAAGTCCGATTCGAATGGTTCCTTTTGTTAAGTGCATTACGTCATAGAGATGAGAGGGGAGATCAGAAAGTTGACGTAAGATTTTTTCACCTTCAAGAAGGAGTGTTTCACCAGCGTCTGTCAACACGATTTGTCGTTTACTGCGATCAAATAGTGCAATGTCGAGTTCTTCTTCAAGGCTGCGGACCATCTTACTTAAAGTCGGTTGCGTGACATGAAGATAATCGGCGGCACGGGTAAAGCTTTTGAACCGGGCGACTTCAGTAAAATATTCGAGTTGTCGAAAATCCATCGTATTTCCTCCTATTCCTAATGGTTATACATAGCATAATAAGGATTCATTTTTATTATTGTTTTTGCAAGCGTACAGTAAAAGAAGTGAAACCGTAAAGAAGGAGTAGATGGAAATGAAACAACTCGAAGGAAAAGTAGCGTTAATTACTGGAGCAGCTAGTGGAATCGGTCTTGAAATCGCTGAAGAATTTGCGCAAGAAGGCGCTAAGGTCGTGATTGTCGACTTGCAGGAGCAGGCAGCGAAAAATGCAGCAGAAGCACTGACGGATAAAGGATTTGACGCTTTTGCGGTCGCGGGTGACGTAACGAGTGAAGCGGCGATTAAAACAAGTATCGAACAGACGATGGCACATTACGGAAAAATTGATATCGTCATCAATAACGCCGGCATGCAACACGTCTCACCCATCGAAGACTTCTCGACAGAGACGTTTGATTTGATGCAAAGTATCATGTTACGGGCACCATTCCTCTATACGAAATACGTGTTCCCGATCATGAAAAAACAAGGATTCGGACGGATTCTTAACATGTCATCCATTAATGGTTTGATTGGCTTTGCCGGGAAAGCTGCATACAACAGTGCGAAACATGGCGTGATTGGCTTAACGAAAGTAGCAGCACTTGAAGGTGCGACATCCGGTATTACGGTCAATGCGATTTGCCCGGGTTACGTCGATACACCACTCGTCCAAAAACAATTGTCTTCACTCGCTGAAACACGGAACGTACCACTTGAGTCTGTCTTAGAAGAAGTCATCTACCCGCTCGTCCCACAACAGCGTTTGTTGCAAGTGAAAGAAATCGCAGATTATGCAATTTTCTTATCAAGTGATAAAGCAGCTGGCGTGACAGGTCAAGCCGTCGTCCTTGATGGTGGATATACAGCGCAATGAGCATAAGTAAATCCCTTCCTCCGACTTGGAGAAAGGGATTTTTGCTGCTTAACGGAAATTGATGAACTGGACGTCGACAGATAATGGTAACTCACGGACGATCTGCATGACTTGTTGCAAGTCATCACGCGATTTAGCCGTGACACGGATTTGGTCATCTTGAATTTGCGTTTTGACTTTTAATTTGGATTCTTTGACGGCATTGTTGATTTTTTTCGCATCATCACGGTCGATTCCGCTCTTTAGGATGACACGTTGACGGACTGTGTTCCCGGCTGCCTGTTCGACTTTTTCATACTGTAAGTTCTTTGTCGGGACTTCGCGTTTAATCAACTTCGTCGTCAAGACGTCTTTGACTTGATCGAGTTTAAAGTCGTCATCCGAGATGAGGATTAAATCCTCTTTCTCAAGTTTCATGTCACTCTTCGAACCTTTAAAATCAAAGCGGTTCGTAATTTCCTTCAGTGCGACTTGCATCGCGTTTTTGACTTCCTCGATGTTGATTTGTGACACGATATCAAATGAATTATCTTTTGCTGCCATATGGCATCTCCCCTTTCGTTCTATTCTCTATTTTAGAGAGGAACAGCGGAAGCGTCCACCACTTTGAAATTTTGTTATAATGAATACCATGAAATGAAAGGGGTGCATGGCTTTGAAACAAACAGCAGATATGTTGACGCTCACGCCAAAGGAGATGGATGAGCGTTATGCCTATAGAGGAATGGACTTGGGTGCGACTTTTGAAGAGACGACGATTCGTGTTCGATTGTGGGCACCGACGGCGGAACGTGTGGTCATCCGTCTGTACCGGACGCTGCGTGCAAGAAAAGTAGAGGAAGTCGAACTGTCAGCCGCTGAACGGGGGACATTCGTCGCAGAACTCGATCGTGCTGTGTATGAAGGTTATTTTTATACATTTCAAGCCATCGTCGACGGTCAGAAAGTCGAAGCGGTCGACCCTTATGCAAAAGCAGTCGGAACGAACGGAAAGCGTGGTGCATTAATCGATCCGTCCAACGTACAACCGGACCGTTGGATTGAGGAGCGACCGATGTTCCATTCGTCACAAGATGCTGTCATTTATGAGTTGCACGTTCGCGACGCGACAAGTCATCCGGCGAGTGGTGTGGTCGAACGAGGTACGTTCCGCGGATTGACGGAAGCAGGTACGCGGACGAAAAATGGTGGATTGACGGGACTCGACTACTTAGCTGATTTAGGTGTGACGCACGTCCAATTACTTCCTATCTATGATTTCGGTTCGGTCAACGAAGCAGCACCAAACGATCCGGATAATTACAATTGGGGATATGATCCGGTCAATTTCTTTGCACCGGAAGGTTCCTATTCATCAAACGCAGATGATCCGAAAGCACGCATCCGTGAGCTCAAAGAATTGGTCCAGGCACTGCATGACCGTGGAATCCGAGTCATCATGGATGTCGTCTTCAACCATACCTATGAAGCAGAAAAGGTTCCGCTTGGTCAGTTCGTTCCGGGTTACTTTTACCGTCAAGCGGCAGACGGAACGCTTTCGAATGGTAGTTTCTGTGGCAATGACACAGCTTCTGAGCGTTTCATGATGCGGAAATTCATCATCGATTGCGTGACGTACTGGGCAAAAGAGTATCATCTCGACGGATTCCGGTTCGACTTGATGGGACTCCACGATATCGAAACGATGAACCAAGTTCGTCATGCACTCGATCGAATCGACCCGTCAATTTTAATCATCGGTGAAGGCTGGGATCTTGATACACCGTTACCGCTCGACCAAAAAGCGAACTATTTCAATGCCCCGCAGATGCCGGGGATTGCACACTTTAATAACGGCTTGCGTGACGGGTTAAAAGGAGATGTCCAAACACCGGAGAACCGCGGCTTTATCAGTGGGGCGTTCGATCGGACGAATGAAGTCAAGCGCGGGATTGCCGGGAACGTTTCATCGCAAGGCTTTGCGGATGAGCCGAACCAAGTCGTCTCCTATGTCGAAGCGCATGACGACTTAACAGTTTGGGACAAGCTCTCTGTCTCACGCCCGGAGGATACGGATGAAGTACGACGTAAGCGTCAAATGCTTGCCAATGCGATCATTTTGACGGGACAAGGGATTCCGTTCCTCCACGCGGGTCAAGAGTTCTTCCGGACGAAGGATGGGATTCGTGATAGTTTCAATGCGGGAGAAGTCGTGAATCGGCTTGATTATGAACGGGCAGAGACATTCAGTTCTTCCGTTGAATATGTCAAAGGGTTGATAGCGATGCGTCGTCAATATCCGATGTTCCGCCTTGAAAATACAGCGATGATTCGCAAACATCTCCGCTTCCTAGAAGAAGGGGAAGGCATCATTGCATATGAGCTGAAGCGGACGTATGAAGGTTACGTCGAGCGGCAACGCGTCTATCATAATGCGACAGATGAAGACGTAACGATTGAATTGCCAAGTGGTGAGTTCGAAGTGCTTGTCGAAAACGGGGCAGTCAAAATTCATGCGCCTCGTCTGCACGAGGAACGGGAATTATTGATTCCGGCACTGACAACGACCGTAGTGGCCGAGCGAAAAGCAGACTATAAAAAGTATGCGGTCGCGGGTGGCGCGGCATTGACGATCATCGGTCTCTTATATGCAGCAAACAAACGTCGAAAAAAAGAGTAACCTAGTATGGCAGTCGCGTTGCGGCTGTCATCTTTTCGTATTAATTCTTTTTAGATAATCCAGTTTTAATTCATCTGATGCGGGAAAATAGATTAAGTAGTATTTAGAGGATTAGTTTTCTGAAAGGGAGCGTCAGCATGTTTGGATTTGATGATATCTGGAAATTTTTCTTATCGTTTTTTCTGTTATTACCGATTGTGACATTAATTCATGAAATGGGGCATTATTTCTTCGCACGATTGTTCGGAGGAAATATGGAAATCAATATTGGGTCAGGCAAGTCATTGGTACGTGTCGGACCGATTCGTTTGAATCGAATTTACTTTTGGGATGGCTGGTGCCAGTATGAGGCACTCCGGCATGAAAATAAATTTACGAACATCATGGTGTACTTGGGTGGTTCGTTAGCGAACGTTGCAGGTATTTTAATCGTCAACGGATTGATTTATGCCGGAGTGTTCGAAGCATCGATCTTTACGTATCAGTTCGCTTATTTCTCCTTCTACTTTGTTTTCTTTTCACTCTTTCCGATTGATCATCCGAATGGATATCCGAGTGATGGGAAAGCAATTGTCAATGTCTTTCGGTACGGCAAGTCGGAGTATAATCCGCAAGCGTAAAAAAAGAGGCCTAGCGCCTCTTTTTTTCGTAGGGATTGGAGTGCTGCTTGTCAGAAGTGGAGCTCAGTTTGTCTCCTCATCACTTGATTCAGTTGCAGCATCCGCTTGTTCGCTCTCGAGTTCGACTAACTTTTGGATTAAGATGTGACGCGGCATATGCATCAATTGTTCGAGTGGTACATTCAGACGCTTCGCGAGCTCGACTGCCGTATCAGCAGAAAGTTGTAATGGTTTCATGAAAGATCCTCCTTTTGATGATTGGTTCTAGTATACAAGACATACAACGCGAGCGCATCGACAGTAGCTAGAAATCAAGAAGGTTGATACCGTAGGAGGTAGGAAGTGATGTATATGTATAAACCAGCGGCTGAGCTGTTGCTCCATGAATCGGTATCGTTATTTGAACGAGTAGGAGAGGAATTCGTCTTGTTTCGAGAGCAAGGAGGATTTACGAAATGCGATGCGGATTTAAAAATAGTTTGGGAAACAGCCTGTGCTTATGTTCCATTCACGTGGTACCTCGAACCGAATGGAAGTCGTGCGTTCATCGTCTTCGAAGAAACGATTGTCTTCGGATTACTTGATTTAAAGAATGGTCAGATAACATATATGAATCGCCCGGATATCTGGGCGGATGCTTGGTTTAGTAACCTGTATGAGTGGAGTGGCAATCAACTGTTCTTATACGCAGCGGAAACGGATATCGTCCGCTTTGATTTGATGACGGAAGCAGGAACTTTTTCAGACTATGAAGAAGCCCCTTTATTAGGGCGCATCGTCGAGCGTGGATACAATGAACAATTGACGTTCGAACGATTTATTGCGCCGGCGACGATTATCTCGTACGATCCCGATCAGACGCGATACGTCATTTGGGATGCGGTCAAGCAAGAAGAACAAGTCATCCCGTTCTCGGACTATGAAGAATATTCACTCGTCGATAGTCAGAAACAATTGTTTTCTGTCACAGATGCGACACGATTTTACCTCTATGAGGATAAACAATTAAAGTTTAAATTTGAAGGGTGTCAGTCGTCCGTATTGTTAAAAAGTCTGTTGCTTGACGAACAGGCAAGACGACTAGCAATCGTTTCGACGTCACCGAATTTCGGAAACACGTGGGTTCAAATTTTTCACAAGACGTAAACACATCCTTTGTCGGTCGTACGAAGGATGTTTTTGCTGTCTAAGTAGAAAAAAGGAGGAGTCGACAGATGGAACGTCTTGGTCAGAAGATTGTTCGTTTTCGAAAAAGCATCAGTCTCGTCTGGTTGATTGCACTGATTGTCCTTGGGTATTTCGCCCTTCAGTTACCCGATCAATTGAAAGGGAACGGCTTCACCCGTGATGGGGAATTTCAACAAGTGGAGCAGGTGTTAGAACAAGAATTTAAGCAAGACCCCCATCAAATCATCGTCTTGTTTGAAGGGGATGAACAAACGATTCGCAAAGAAATGACGCGGCATGTCACGTTGTTTCGTGACATCAAAGGAGTCGGACAGGTCGTTGGACCAACCGAAAATCCACAAGCGATTCGGGACGGCAAAGGATATCTTACGGTCGGGACACCGGACATCGAACGGACATGGGCAAAAGCCATCGAAAACAAGCTGGATGTTCCGAGTGATGTAACTGTCCGTCTAACTGGAGAACCACTGATCGTCGACGACTTGAACACGGCCTCGAAAAACGATTTGGTTCGTGCTGAATTGATTGGTGTTCCAGCGGCTTTACTTGTCTTACTTATCGTCTTCGGGACACCCTTGGCAGCTGTCTTACCGCTCATCATGGGACTCGTTACGTTCATCTTCGGTGCCGGGATTCTCTATTTTGTCGCGGGACAACAAGAGTTATCGATTTTCGTTCTAAACGCCGTCGCGATGATCTCACTCGCGCTCGGAATCGATTTTTCACTGCTTTACGTCAATCGTTTTCGAGAGGAACAGGGCAAAGGGTATTCGATTGCGCGGGCAGCAGAAGTCTCTGTCGCGACAGCCGGTCGTTCGATTTTATTTTCTGGGATTTGCGTCTTTGTCGGGCTCGCTGGTCTGTTAGTCATCGATGTCGACGTCTTTCAAGCGGTCGCAATCGGGACACTCGTCTCGGTACTTGGCGCGGTCATTAGTGCCATCACGTTATTACCCGCCTTGCTCGCACTGTTCGGTGCAGGATTAGAAAAAGGACGGATTTTTAAGTCGGGCTCGGATCGTGGTGAACGACGCTGGCGGAATCTGGCGCGCTTCGTCATGAAGCGTCCTGTGGCGATTACGGTATTTTCATTGATATTACTCGTCCCGTGCTTGATTCCATTGCGTGATCTTGAGTTGAACATTCCGCAAGCGAGTGCCCTGCCGGAAGATTATGCATCAAGGCTTGCTTTTGAGTCATGGGAAAAAACGTTTGGGGATGACGGGACCGACGCAGTCGTGTTAGTCGAGGGAGACTTTTCGTCTGAAGCAGGACTCAGTCGTCTCGAGGACGCGACACGACAGTTTCAAACAGATAGCGGTGTGAAAGAAGTAATTTCCGGCGCGACCTTAGCCGAGCAGAACGGACTCGATTTGCAGCAAGCCGTTCAAATCGAGCAGGCGAAACAACAGTTGACCCCTTGGATTGCGTTTGACGCGGACGTCGCCCGGGTGAACGTCAATTTAGCCGGTGACCCCGGTGATCAAGCCTCGCAGGACTGGGTCAGGAAAGTCCGGGAAATGGGCTTTACGATTGGTGGTCCTGCCGCATTCAATCAAGAAATCTACGATGAGATTTATGACAAGATGCCGCTTGCGCTCAGTGTCGTGTTACTCGCGACGTTCTTGATTTTATTGATTGCGTTTCGCTCGATCTTAATTCCGATTAAAGCGATTTTGATGAACTTACTCAGTCTCGGTGCGACATTCGGATTGCTCGTCATTTTATTTGAATCAGGACTCGTTTTTCCGGCAGAAACGATTGGCATTTTGACGCCGGTCTTTATCTTCTCGCTCGTATTCGGTCTATCGATGGACTATGAAGTGTTTTTAGTTTCACGGATGGAAGAATACTATGACGAGACGGGTGACAATGACGTGGCGACGGAAATGGGGCTTGCGAAAACAAGTAAAATCATCACATCGGCTGCCTTGATCATGATTGTCGTCACGGGAGCGTTTGCCTTCACGGGTGTCAGCCCGATTAAGCAACTCGGTGTCGGGATTGCGCTCGCGATCTTCATCGATGCGACGATCGTTCGGATGCTGTTAGTTCCAGCCTTGATGAAGTTATTCGGACACTGGAACTGGTGGTGGCCGGGCGGTCGACGGAAACGCCAAATGAAGCTCCACTAAACAAGCGAGCAGATTGGCTAGGCACATCATTAGGTATTTTGAAAAGTCCGAGCGTATACTGACGATATTCAAGTTAAGATTTCAGAGGAGGATATGTTTCAATGGCTAATGAAAAGATGTTTGATACGTTTACACTTCCAAACGGAGTGACATTGAAAAACCGCGTCATGATGGCGCCGATGACCAACTATGCGGCAGAAGAGAATGGTGAAGTTTCGGAAGCGGAACTCGCTTATTATGCAGCACGTTCAGGCGGCGTCGGTGCAGTCATCACAGCTTGTGCCAACGTCACAGCGGATGGACAAGGTTTCCCGAATGAATTCGGCGCAGAGCGTGATGAACTCATTCCAAGCTTAAAACGTCTTGCAACAACAATCCAAGACAAAGGCGCAAAAGCGATTCTTCAAATTTTCCATGCAGGCCGGATGGCACCACCAGAACTCGTCGGCGGGCAGACGGTCAGCGCGAGTGCTGTAGCGCCAGAACGTGAAGGTGCCATGACACCACGTGCACTCGAAGCAGAAGAAGTCGAAGCCATCATCGAAGCATTCGGTCAAGCGACGCGTCGTGCGATGGAAGCTGGATTTGATGGTGTTGAAATTCATGGTGCAAATACGTACCTGATTCAACAATTCGTCTCACCACACTCAAACCGTCGTGATGACAAATGGGGGGGCAGCCTTGAAAAACGTTTGGCATTCCCACTTGCTGTCGTCGATGCAGTCGAAGCGGTCGCAAAACAAGACCCATCGTTCATCGTCGGATATCGCTTCTCACCAGAAGAAATCGAAAACCCGGGGATTACACTAGAAGACACAATGCAGCTCGTTGATGTGCTCGCTAAAAAAGACTTAGACTACCTGCACGTCTCCGTCATGAACTTCTTTGCTGGTTCGATTCGTGATGAAAACGAAACACGTTCACCAATCACACTCGTTCAAGAGCGTGTGGGACAACAAGTTCCAGTCATCGGTGTCGGATCACTCCACACACCAGAAGAAGTCGAACGTGCCTTGACAGAAGTGCCGCTCGTCGCACTCGGTCGTGAATTAATCATGGAACCGAACTGGGTCGAAAAAGTCGAAGCAGGAGACGTCGCGTCGATTCGGACAGAACTTGATCCAACAACACAAGCAGAACTCGTGATGCCGGATGCACTGTGGCAAGGAATTATTAGCCGTCCAGGCTGGTTCCCGATTAAACAAACAACAAACTAAACAACGCGCTTAAAAAAAGGAGGATTCGACGATGTAGTCGAGTCCTCCTTTTAGCATGCAGACGTTTTAAAGCGCGTTCCGTCGTGGATCGCTTCCAAAGCGAAAAGCAACCATGAGCGTCATCTTATTGTATCCGAACAAATCGCCTATGAAATAAGAATTAATAAGCGACTTGTCCCATTCGTACACCACAAAATTCGTGGAGGGTGACGGGATGGTCAAGATTTGTCCGGTCGAGCATATCGTTTAGCAACAATGCGCAAATGTAGGCATCTTCCTTTGCATCGTGGTGTTTAAACGATACACCTAAAAACTCGGCCATCGTGTTCAATTTATGATTCGGCAGCCACGGATAAAGTTTACGGGATAGCTTGACGGTGCAGCCATATCGAAATGCGGGGATTTGATACAAGTCATACTTTTGAATTGCTTTTTGCAGAGCACCCATGTCAAATGCTGCATTGTGTGCAACAATCAGTTCGGCACCGGCAATCAAATCATATAAGCCGTGTTGTTCCATCGCTTCCGGTAAAGCAGGTTCGTTCCAAACGTCACTCGGACGGATGCCATGGACCCGAATATTTCCGGCATCGAATTCTTCTTCTGGATTGATCAAGACTTGATTACTCGTAACGACCTGACCGTTCGCGAGGACAGACCAACCGAATGCACAAATACTGCGACTGTTTCGATTCGCTGTTTCAAAGTCGATGGCTAATGTATAGGGTTGTACCATAATCATCACTCCTTTTCTTAGAGCATACCGTATTCAGACTTAGAATGCATGTTCGTATTTCGGCCCAAGCATCTTTTTTTCCTCAAGAAACCCGCTCACATGACATGTGAACGGGACGGCGATGATAATTATTTAGCTTGAACGGCTTCAGGTGCTGGGTCTGTATATTCTTGGGGTTTAAAGAGCATGACCCGGTCGCGATAAGCAAAGACACTCGCAGTCAGGACTGCCATCAAGTCAGCAATCGGAAAGGCGAACCAGACACCGCTGACGCCGAAGAACATCGGTAAAATCAACACGAGTGGAATCGTGTAAAGTGTTTGACGTGATAAAGAAAGGAAAAGCGCGACACGGGCTTTCGCGAGTGATTGATACATGCCGTTAATGATCATCTGAATCCCATAGACAAACGAGACGGCGAAAAGAATCCGCATCGCGGTCGAACCATCATCGAGCAGTGCGGTATCATTCGTGAACATTCCGACCCAAAAGCGTGGGAAGAGTTGAATCAATAACCAAAGTGTAATCGATAATGACAGACCGTACCGCATCGCAAGTTTGATGGCGAGCGACATGCGGTCGAATTGTTTCGAACCAAAGTTGTAGCCGACGATTGGTTGCATCCCTTGGACGATTCCCATGATCGGCATCCCGACGAGCGCCATGAATTTGTTGATGACGGCGAAGGTCGCAAGTTCCGTCGTCCCCCCGTATCGGACGAGCATATGGTTGACGGTGATGAACAAAATCGATTGGGAAACTTGCATGATGAAGGACGACGAACCGATTTGCGACATCCGGACAACAAGCTTTGGTTCAAAACGGAAGGCTTCACGGTCTAATAGGAGACTTGTCTTTTTCTGTTTCGTAAAGAAGAACCGGAAAATCAAAATGGAACCGACGATTTGAGCGACGACGGTCCCGAGTGCCGCTCCTTTAATGCCCCAATCGAATCCGAAGATGAACAAAGGGGTCAAAATCGTATTAATGGCGACAGTTGTCAACATGACACGCATTTGGTAGTTCGCGCGTCCTTCCGCCCGTAACATCGCACTTGATGCCATCGTCAACATGAAGAATGGGGAACCGAACAGCAAAACACGCAAGAAATCGATGCTGTATGGCATGATTTCATCGGTTGCTCCAAAGACACGCAACAATGGCTCGACGAAGATGAAGGCGGAGACGATGGCGAGCATACTGACGACGAACACGACCATCAAGACATTCGCATATGCGCGACTGGCTCCGATTAAATTTTTTTGACCGAGTCGTTGGGAGGCAATCGCGGCGCCGCCGATTCCAAGTGAATTAGCAATCGCCATCAAAACGAGTTGGACGGGAAACGCGATTCCGACGGCAGCGACAGCAATCGTCCCAATTCCTTGGGCGACAAAAATCGTATCGACGATGTTATAGAGCGCAGTGACGAGCATACCAATCATCGCCGGGAGCGATAATCCAATCAATAATTTATTGATGGGTGCATCTCCCAATTGGGCAGTATTCTTATTCATCAGTAGGAGAGCCTCCTTTAAGGTAAGTACGTTGACTTTTACTCAGACTAGTCGCTTGGGTCGGCAGATGCAAGAAATCACTCCAGGCAATGTGCAAAGAGGAACTGTTCTATCCTTGTGACGAATCGGTATGAAAACAAAAACACTCCGACAACAGTACAGTGACGGAGTGTTTGCGCGTTAAGAGGGTAACGGTAAATAGCCTTTTGAGTATTCGAAAGCGAGGAAGAGAATCGCTCCGAGTGCCAAATAGGCAACTAACGTAATCGCTTGTTGTTTTTTCGGCATCTGGTGGTACTCAACCGATTTTTCCGCTTCAAGCAACGGTTCGATGCGTTGGTCGAGTCGACGCAGCAAGGCATCGTAATCATTCGCCGAATCATATTGATAGCGTAAGAGTTCGTCAGCAGCTGGTTTTGCTTCTTCCGGACTTGCACTCCGCAGACTTTGCAAGTCATGGCGTAAAGTCCATGCAATCGGATCATAGCTCGATGTAGCGGAGACTGTAGTCTCACCTGAGTCGAGTTGATCGCTCTCAGCCGGTTCAGCGATTGGCTGTTGTTCCTGTTCCGCTTTTGCTTGTAAAACACGGTTGCGGGCTGCCCGGTACAACATCAGGACGGATTGATTGTCTTCGTATTGTTTCGCAAAACGGTACCGTTTCCAGACGGCACTGCCGCCGAGGAAAGCGATCAACAATAAGATGATGCTGAAATGGGTGAGACCGTAGGCAATCAGGGCAGCGAGTCCTGCAATCCAGACGACGATCGGCAGACCAGCTAAAATCCGTCCGCCATCGAGCGGACTGACCGGGAGTAAATTGAATAGATTGAGCAGGGCACTTAAGTGGAAGATAACGAGCCAAAAATCATTTCCTGTCACGGCATATCCAATCAAAAGCGGGATAAGGGAGAGCAGTCCGGCGAGCGGACCCCCGTAGGCTAAGATTGCTTCTTGTTTCGGCGTTCGGAATGTATCTTTGATCCCGATGACGGCCCCCATGAACGGAACGAAAATCGCTGGTCCCGTCTTAAAACCCAGGCGTTTTGCAGCAGCTAAATGTCCCATCTCATGAATGAACAATAGGTAAAGCAAACCAACACCAAACCAAACACCAAAAATTTGGGCATAAAAGAGAAGCGAAATACCGAACGAAATCAGCGTTCCTCCGAACTTCGAAAATTTTAAGAGTGCAAGGACGACCTTTCCTTTCGAGAGCAAAAATGCTCCGGCGACGGCAAGGCCTCCCCAACGTTTTTTATCCATCATGAATTCCTTCTTCCATAAATATGACGTTCTGTCTCTAGTGTACGCCAAATTAAGAAAAAAAGTTTCATTTGCCGCCGGTTCAGTCTGTTTCCCATATCAAATCGTTTTGAGGATCTTAGCAGGGTTTCCACCCACGACCGTATTCGCAGGGACATCTTTAACGACGACGCTCCCGGAAGCGATGACCGCATTATCGCCAATCGTCACACCGGGATTAATGACAGCTCGTCCGCCGATCCAGAGGTTATCCCCGATGACGACGGGTTTGCCGAATTCATACCCACTATTTCGTTCGACAGGATCTAACGGATGCGTCGCTGTATAGATGTGGACGCCCGGAGCAAGCATACAGTTGTCACCGATCGTAATCGGGCAAATGTCGAGCAGCACACAATCGTAATTGGCATAAAACCGGGCGCCAAGCGTGATGTTGTAGCCATAATCACATTTAAAAGACGGTTCGATGTAAAAATCCGTTTGTTCCGTCCGGAAAAGTTGTTGCAGGAGAGATTTTCGGTCGGGCAGCTCTTCGATGCTCAGTTGGTTGAATTGATGACAAAGCATCTGCGCCCGTTTCCGGTCCGCCACGAGCTCCGCATCCCCGGCTAAATACAACTGACCTTGAATCATCTTTTCTTTTTCTGTCACATGAATCATCTCCTAACGGTATGTATATCTTCATTAGACTAAATCGGACGGGGAGAAGCAACTGATACCAAAAAAAGCGGTTTTGATGTCGCCATCAAAACCGCTTTTTACTCTGGCATTCAATTAAGCAAGTTCAATTCCGCCTGTCACACCATAAATTTGTGCCGTGACATAACTGGCATCGTCAGACGCGAGGAAGACATAGACGCTCGAAAGTTCGACCGGTTGACCACTTCGTTTGAGTGGTGTTTCTTGTCCGAATTCCGGAATGTTTTCGCTCGGTTGACCACCTGAGATTTGAAGTGGTGTCCAAATTGGACCCGGTGCGACCGAATTAACGCGGATGCCTTTTGGCGCAATTTGTTTCGCGAGGCCGCGTGTGAATCCATTGATGGCAAATTTCGTTGAGGCGTAATCAAGTAAGTTCTCACTCGGATTGTATCCTTGAACAGAAGTTGTCGTGATGATCGAAGCGCCTTCTTTTAGAAGTGGGAGAGCGGCTTTAACGACCCAAAACAGCGAGAAGACATTAATTTCATATGTTTTCCGCAGTTGTTCTGTTGACAGATCCATGATGTCCTCGACAGCTTGTTGTTTTCCGGCGACGAGTGCAAGGATGTCGAGTCCGCCAAGTGAATCATGTGCCTCTTTGACAAGTTGCTGACAGAACGATTCGTCACTTAAATCACCTGCGAGTAAGTACGCTTTTTGACCAGCTGCTTCGACAAGTGCTTTTACTTCTTCTGCATCTTGTTGTTCTTCCGGGAGATAGTTCAGGAAGACATCTGCTCCTTCACGGGCATAAGCAATCGCAGCAGCACGTCCGATTCCTGAATCACCGCCTGTAATCAACGCTTTCTTACCTTTTAGTTTACCTGAACCTTTGTAGCTTTCTTCTCCACAATCCGGAACGGGTTCCATTTTTGCCTGGACAGCCGGTGGCTCCTGATACTGTTTTGGGAAATCATCGTTGAAGTGTTGTGTAAGTGGATTTTTAGACTGTGACATGAACTGATTCCTCCTAGGTAGTGGTTTGATTTGCATAAGAAATATGTTCCCTGTCATTTCACGTTTAAACGTCAACTTATTAACCAAGTGAAGTTTTTATTAGAGCGAAAAGGCTGCTCGATAAGGCTATAGCAACAAATAACTGAATGCGAACGAAGAGCGAATAAAAAAATCGGAGTCCACAGGTGTGAACTCCGATTTTTACTAAAGATAAGGTGGATGAGCGATCAGACGCGTTCTGCTGTCAGCTCTTTCATCCCTTGTAGAGCTGCTTGATTCAGTAAGTTCCACGGTTTGTTGTAGTGCGGTTGGAAGAAGAAGTCGACGAAGGCCAGTTCTTCAAGCGTCATTTCATTTTGAATCGCGACCGATAACGTATTCATCGCTTGCGTCAAATCGACCTTCGAAATAATTTGGGCCCCGACGACGCGATGAGAGTTTTGTTCAAAAACAAGTTTGAGTTGGACGTCTTCTGCAGTCGGCATAAATTCAGGTCGATACGCATCTGTGACGGTCGTACTCATGACTTCTAGTCCAAAGAATGGAGCAGCATCTTCCGTGACGCCGGTCGACGCGATATTTAAGTCATATAACCGGAGACCGGACGTCCCTTGCGTCCCTTGGTAACGAATCGTCGGGGCAAGTAAGTTTTTCCCGACGAGCGTTCCCATACGGACGGCATTCGTCGCGAGTGGGATATAGGCATGTGTCCGGGCCGGATTGTAGTAGACGGCACAGCTGTCACCGGCAGCAAAGATATTCGGATTACTCGTCCGCATATAGTCGTCGACGATGATGGCACCGTTCGGTAACATATCGATTTGTCCTTTTAAAAGCTCCGTACTCGGACGGAAACCGACACAAAGAATGACGAGATCCGTTTCGAACGTTCCTTTGTCCGTGACGACTTGTGTGACGTTGCCGTCTACGCCGGTAAAGCTTTGGACAGTCTGGTTCAACTCGAGCTGAATGCCGCGATCTGTCAATTCACTTTCAATGATATCCGTGAATGAACGATCGAGGTATTTATTTAAAATCCGGTCGGCACTGTCGATGAACGTCACTTCTTTGCCGTATGCTTCAAACGCTTCAACGAGTTCAGCACCGATGTAGCCGGCACCGACAACTGTAATCCGCTCGGCATCCGTTGCTTTTTTGATGATGGTTTGAGCATGGTGGTAGTTTTTACAAAGTTCGATTTGATTCAGTTCAATGCCCGGTAACATCGGAATGATTGGCCATGAACCTGTTGTCATGATTAATTTGTCGTACGTATCGTGAACGGTTTCACCCGTCAGAAGATTTTTCGCAAGAATCGTTTGGTTCGTACTATCGATTTCAAGGACATCATGTTTCAAGCGCATCGTTGCTCCGAGGTCAGCCAGCTCGTCAGGTGAAGAGTAGAAGAGTGACTCGGCATGCTCAACGACGCCACCGACGTGAAGGGCAATCCCGCAAGAGAGAAATGAAACGTTATCGTTTCGTTCATAGACTGTGATTTCAAGGTTTTCGTTCGTTGCCGTAAGCTCTTTGACTGCTGCTGTTCCTGCATGTGTACAACCGATGACTGCTACTTTCATGAGTAAAGTCCCCTTTTTGTTTAATTGTGATATTAATCACATTCGATTTGATAACCTTAGTGTAATACTTCACAATGTCGGTTTCAAGTAGTTTGTTCATAATTGAGCATAGTTTTGTCTGGATTGTGAATTTGTGAACAAAGAGGTAATGACTTATAACGTTTTTGTTAAAAGTCCGTAAAAATGTTTTAGTTTCTGAAGTTCGGGTTATAATAAGATGGAGAACTAAATGAAAGGGTGGAAACCGATGGATACCGAGAGGACCGATCATCTATTTAGCTTACCTGATTTTTAGCATCGCTGGTCTTACGTAAACAAGACAGTAATGGTTAAAAAAATCAGGGAGAGCGAAAATAGATGAATACCCAAACGGCAACAATAAAACCTCTCCCATGGAAGATACGGGAGAGGACAATAAAACATGAAACGAATCGCAACCATCTTAGCAGGAACGTTACTTATGGCGTTCGGCTACTATACTTTGAATGAACAGTTTGGATTAGCAGAAGGCGGATTTATCGGGTTATCTTTATTAGGACGGTATTTCTTTGATATCAATCCATCGATTTCGATGATCGTGCTCGACATTCCATTCTTTATTGGAGCACTTTATTTTAAAGGAAAACGCTTTGTCAGTGAGGCACTTGTCTCAGCAGGTGCACTATCGCTCTTTTATGAGATGTGGCATCAGCTTGATTTGTTCCATTTCCCGGAACAGGCCTGGCCGGCAACGTTAATCGCCGCCATTGCGAGTGGGATCATCACGGGATACGGACTTGGTCTTGTGTTGAAGAGTGGTGCTGCGACCGGTGGTGACGACCTTTTATCAATGGCCCTTAGCAAAGTGACAGGTTTATCGATCGGGACGATTTTATTTAGTCTCGATGCAATTGTTCTTGTCATTTCACTCGTCTACTTGCCAGTCAGTTTGACGCTTTATACGTTACTTGCAGTTGCCATCGCGGGACGCGTCGTCTCAGTCATGACACGCGAACCGGTTACTGTACCAGTAGTTAGACCAGCGCCACAACTGAAATAAATAAAATCCTTCCTGACATCAGGAGGGATTTTGTTTTAGGATAAAAAGAGATAACGAGAAGGGGGCTACCCAATGATTAGACAAGCGACTGCGGAAGACGCCGATCAAATCGCACCATTGATTGAACAGGCGATTCATGAAATTGCCGAGACACTGACCGGAACGCAGGAAAAGGAATTGATTTTGGAACGGCTTGCGCTGTTTGTGACGCAAACGGGAAACCGGTTAAGTCACGAGAACATTCTCGTCAAGGAGCTCGATGGGCGCGTCGTCGGCATCGTCATCGCATATGCGGGAGTGGATGCAGCGCAGTTGGATGAACCGATTAAACGTCAGCTCCTCGCGTGGACAGGTCAAGAGATACAAATTGATCAAGAGACGGAAGGAAACGTCTTTTATCTCGATACATTGTCGGTCGATCCGGCATATGGCGGAAGAGGAATCGGGTCTGAGCTGTTGCAGGCAGCAGCGGACGAAGGGGAGAAGCGTGGATTACGCGCGTTTACGTTAAATGCCGATCAGACGAATGCTGGGGCGCAACGTCTCTATCGACGTCTTGGATTCGTCCCGGTCAAGACGATTGAAATCAGTGGCGGACAATTTGATTACATGGAACGACCGTATGCAACTTGAATGATGAGTGAAGTACTTTGAATTCATTTCAAGATTCGTTGATACGCAGACAAGACTTCGCTTTCCGCGGGCGAAACGTGAGCCTCCGCGTCGTCTGCGCGACTTACGGGGTCTCACCTGTTCCGCTTTTCCCGCAGGAGTCTTCGTCTTGTCTGCTTCTCAACGACGTTTTGTTAAGCTGTTAAAATCCATCCATCAAGAATCTGAAATCAAAAAATCACTCGCTTCACGCGACTCCTACAGGAAAAAGCGCAAGACGACTTGCGCTGTCAGAGACAAACAAGACCCGATTTTCTGCCTCATGGAGGCAGGAAAACTGGCTTGTGTCTCGCCTGAGGAAAGCGCGTGGAAAAGAGTGATTTTTTATTTTCAGATTAATTAAGTGGCGATGATCTGTGACTCGTTGGATATCACTTTAAAAAACGCTGTAACAGAACGGATTCGACAGGCGTAATCTGCTCTTTCAAGCGGGAAGCTGCACACAGCCGTAAACAAGCCTCGAATGCGGTGACTTTTCTGATGCGCTTAAAATAACAGACACGATACAAATGACTGAGGATGAATCGGGAAATGCATTCTGCCGGATTTCGTAAAGACATTCGTCCTCCATAGCGAATCAACAAAAAAGTACGGGCGACGTCCATCAGTGGATTGCCGATGGAGGCATCCATCCAATCGATGACATAGACGTTTTCTTTAACAAGCAACAGATTATACGGGTGAAAATCACCATGACATAAAGTATGTCCCGCTACAAGTGTAGTGTGAGCGGGATACCGTTCTTGAAGACGCGGTAACCCGCCGACGGATAACCTGTGAAGGTGCTGGTGTAAGGTGACCATGATCGTCATGTAGCGGAGAATCCGAACGGGATGACGTTTCATCAAATCTCCGAGCGCTTCACCCTTTAAATACTCCATTCGAATGGAATGATCAACTTGATTATAAACACGAGGTGTCATCGGAAAGTGGTTCTGGATGGACAGATGATTTTGAAATTCCTGCTGGACCGCTGCATGCGGAACGTGTGCGTGAAACTGCTTTCGAACAATCGCCGCAGTTTCTTTTTGAATCGTTGCCGTGTTGCCGGTTCCAATGATACTCATCCCAATCCGCTCCTTATCGTAAGATCATCCGGTACAACCGCGCCTCCGCATCCTCCGGTTCAAACCGGGGGTCACTCGTGAAGCGGAAAACCTCCGTCACTTCAATCGATACATCTGCCACCCGCAACTGTTTGAGTAATCGTCCGGTCAGGTAAACTTCCGCTGATTTAGGCTCCGCCCGCCATTTGCTGACAGATCCAATCGGAACGATCGTAGCGTCAGGACGTGCCATCAAAAACTGGCGGTCTTCTTCATCCGTAAAGATGGTCGCTGACGCCGGTAAACCGGTAATGGCATCCGCCAACTGGATAGTTGCCGGTTCAATTGTCGCTTGGCGGTACAAGGCGATACTTCCCATCACCAATTGAATACATAAAAATGGGACGAGCCAACGCACTGACAGATGGCGAACAAGCAGGAAGACGAGCAGTAAGACGAGAGGTAAAACATGGCGTGGTTTATCAATGTTTTGGGCCAACCAGACCCAAAGGAAATAACCAGTACCGGTGACGCTCCACCAAAGAGGAAGCGGACGGATTCGTTGGCAGAACAAGAATAGCCCTGAAGCAAGACCGAGCCAACTTGTAAATCCTAAACCATGCCAAACGATTTGTTTGAGTGTCAATCCAAGTCGTTCAATCAACGAGGCTTCGTCCGTTTGTGCCGTACCGCCCCAGTCCGAAAAGTGACCCGTCACGAAACTGAGTGACAATTGAGCGAAGGACGCGGGTCCCCCGACCGAGAAGGCGACCGGTAACAGCCAGGCAAGTTGTGCCAGGAGTAACGTCGCCAGTTCGGACAGGAGTTGCCAGTAGTCTTTTCGGGTTTGCCAAAGTAAAAAGAGTAACACGATTCCGAACGGCGCATAGGATAATCGTGTTGCCATCAACAGTCCGAATAAGAGGTACGGCAAAAGACGGAAATGACCGTGCCGAGCACGTTCGACACTCCACATGAACCAACAGAGGACACCAAGTGCAAGACCGTCCGACATCCCGGTCGCAGAGATGACGACGAGTGAAGCAACCGAGATGACAGTGAAAGCAGCTAGTAAACGTGCCGTATCAAACGACTGACGTTTTAACAGCAAATATAACGGAATCAGTCCGCTCGTGAAGCCAAGCGTCGAGACGATGCCAAGCGCACGGACGGGTTCAAGCCCGAGTCGTGTGAGACCTGTCGCGAGTAAGATGAAAAACGGGTACCCCGGAAAATGTGGCTGCAAATTCGCCAAATCATACTGTCCAACCGCTAACGTAAAGTTGGCGATGTCGTAGCTTGCGACAAACGGGCTGACCAGATAAAGATGAACACCCAGCAATAGTGAGATGGCGAAACAGAGCGTGAAAAAAAGCGATCGTCCAAGTAGACGATCGCTCCGAACGGTCAAGAAACCTCCTGAAGTTTTTTGGCTGCTTTTGGTGTTCGATTTTGACGCATCAGCATGAAACCGGCAAACGCGAAGTAGCCCCACCAGGCGATCACTTGCTCAAGTGATGGATTATGGCTGTAGCCGAACATCGCACCCATAAACGTACCGATTTGTCCGCTGATTAATGTCGGATTGCCTGTATCGCGCAAATATTGAATTTGGTCGATGTAGTGTTCCGGCATAAACCCGACGATGTTATACAAGGCTGCCGGTGTTCCATCGGCGTTCGTCAACAGGCTTCCGAGCAATCCAAGGTCTTGGAAACGTCCAATCGTTTGGACGAGCATGCCGGCAGCAATAAACAGAATCAGGATGCCTGTCACTTGGAAGAAACGTTTGACTGGAATCTTCATCGTTCCGGAAACGAACAGGTAACCGAAAATGAGTGCGAGCAAGAGACCAGACACGGCACCATAACTCGTCAAGACTTTCTCGATTTCACCGCCGGAAATGGCAGCGAAGAAGAAAACCGTCTCGATGCCTTCTCGGACGATGACGAGGAACGAATGGATGATCATCGTGATGGCACTGCCTGTCGAGACCGCCGCCGCGACTTTTGCCTGCGAGGCCTGTTGGTTTTCTTTCGCCTCTTTCCCCATCCAGAGCACCATGTGTGTCAGTAAGATGACGGAGATCATCATAATACCAAGACGCAAGTACGTGTCGCTACCGAAGCTTGCGAAACTCGTAAAGACGACTTGGAATAAAAAGGCGACACCGAGGCTCGCGAGCAGCGCAAGTCCGACTCCGGCATAGACCCATTTTTTATATTGCGGTGCGTTGAGTCGATCGAGATAGCCGAGAATCAAACCGACGATCAAGACAGCTTCGAGACATTCACGAAGCGTAATTAAAAACGCTTGAAAATCCATCGTCCTTCCTCCCTAATCAGTGATGTTGACGTTTCTTTTTTCGTTGACCGATGATGACGATGACGATTAGAACGATGACAAGACCAATCGCAATCGTTTTCCAAATCTCATCTGTTCCGAAGGATTGTCCGAAAATCGAATCCTCTTCTTCAAATAAACCGGTTTTTTCTTCTCCGGGTAAAACGAATAGTGGTGTAATTGTATCTTCGATTAATGCAATGTTTTGATCAAATGTTTCTTTATCACTCGCTTTTTTCCCGACTCCGAACAGTCCGGGGTTCCCGAGCGCAGTAAGTGCATCGTCAAACGCAGTATACAATGCATCGGACGTTTTTGCATCTGTGCTTTCTTTGACATAAGGAGCAAGTACATCATATGTGCCGCGTGCTTTCGCAAGTAACAGCTTCGCCTGTCCGAAGTCTTCGAACTGCTCATCCGCAAAATGAAGACGACGTTCGATGTTTTGACGTAAGGCAACGCGATACGCCTGTTTGGCATTCTCTGCGTCTTCTTCCGCTAACGCAGCATCAATTTTTTCCTTCGCTTCAGGGAAGTAAAGTTTAAATTCTTTATCATACGCGTCAATCGTTTCCTTCGCAAGTGCATAATCTTTTTGATCGAGCTGTTCCTCAAATTGTTTATAAGCTTCCGCAAAAGCTTCTTTGCCCGGGTCACCATAGCTGTAAGCAAACGCCGATAAAGGAGTCGCGAGGAGACAGAAGAAAACAACGACCGGAAGGACTAAACGTTTTATCATCCGAGATGCTCCTTTCGTTCAAAACGTTCTTCAATCGGTAGTGCAACGATTGGTCGACGCCACTCTTTGTAAATGGCAGGGACCACACGTTGAATATAGTTCAAGCGGATAAAAGATTTTCCTGATTCACGTACCCGGTAACGAATCGGTACTTCTTTCAGACGGAATCCTTTACGAACGAGGTTCAACGTCAAGACTTGCGCGTAGTTGTAATCGTGGATGATTTCCGCGTGTTTGCAAGCAGCGCGTGAGAAAGCACGCATCCCGCTTTGTCCGTCATGAATTTTTCGTTTCAGTAAAACACATTGAAGCCACGTAAAGACGTGATTCCCAATATAGCGATAGAGGCGCATTCCGTCAATCGTCCCGAGGAATCGTGATCCGAAGACATAATCCGCATCGTTCGCTAAGATCGGTCGAACGACGTCCGGAATTTGATCGGCCGGGTACTCGTTGTCCGCATCAATCATCACGGCGACGGTCGCATCATGGTCATAAGCGCGATACAATCCTTCGCGGACCGCAGCGCCAAGACCACGATTTTGTTCGAACCGGTAGACTTGAGCACCGTTCAGGGTTGCGACGGTCGATGTAGCATCGGTCGATCCATCATCGATGACAATCGTTTCGACGGGGATTCCGTCAATCTCATCCGGGATTCGTTTTAAGACGAGTGGGAGAGAGGTTTCTTCATTGTGAGCCGGAAGGAAGACGACGATTTTCTTCATGAGCGTTCCTCCTTAAAAGCTTCCGTCAACAATACGCCACGACTGTCGTGCGGGATATCGGCACCAAGCAACTTCGTAATCGTTGGTCCAAGCGACAGGATATGCCGGTGTGTATCGACCTTGCGACCAGCATGAATGTGTTTGCCATACATCCAAAATGGGACGAAACGTTCTCCTTCGTCGAGGTGACCATGCCCGCCGATCCCGTCGGCTTGACCATGATCGGCCATGACGATCAGTGTCGCATCGTCTAACTTACCGAGACGATCGAGTTCTTCACAAAACTCTGCGAGTAGCGCATCGGCTTCCTCGATTTTTTGAATATATTCCGAGTAGAGCGTCCCGCGACTATGACCGGTTTGATCCGTTCCGATTAATTGGATTGCAAGCAAATCCGGATCTTCTTCGTGAACGATTTGCTTGGCCCGTTCGATGATGTTGCGGTCGGCGACATCATTATGCATGACGGCTGTCACGGTACTGACGTCGGTCGAACCGAACGCATCGACGAGGTGGGCAATCCCGAGAATCTTGCCGGATTTATTGACGGCACGCAACCGGTCGAAGACGGTATCCGTTTTGACACCGGTCGTATTCCAGACCATGTTGGAATGAATTCCGTGATCTTCCGGACGTGCTCCCGTGAACATCGAGCTGAAGCAGACGACTGTCCGGGCCGGGTAGACGGTTTCCATATTCGTATATTCCGTTCCTTCTTGACGCAATCGCTCGAGAAACGGAGTGTTCGCAGCCATGTATCGGTCTTTTCGCATCCCGTCGACAATCAAGACGTAGACTTTGTCTGAAGTCGGCAAGCTGACGTCTTTTGTCGGCTCAGTCGGAAGTTTCGGTTTCCAGTCGAAGAGATAATGGTGGAGAATCCAAGCAAATAGTAACAATCCGGCAGGGAACAAGACGTACGACCAGTCAAAGGTCGGATTGATTGACGCTGTTTGCCAGTAGGCAAGTAAGAGTGCGACTTTCGGTAGTTGTTCTTGCGCGTTACCACTCGTCGAGTCACTGTTCTTGAGGACGAGTTTCCAAAAACGCGTGAAGTTGAGCCAGTCCGTTCCAATCCGTAAATGGTAATAAATCGTTCCCCAGAAGAAAATCGTGAAGAAGAAATAAAGACCTGCTCCGTAAGCGAATAGGGGCAGGAGCCGTGTATCCGTTCCTTCAAGGAATAACCAGACGATGACGGGCATCCATAAATAATTACGAAGGAACAGCGGGAAATCAAATTTCCAGTACAGTACGAATAAAGGCAACGTCACTAAAAATCCGAAGCCGGCACCGCTCAGTGTCTGTTGGAACAAAAGGCAGTAGCTGAGGAAGACACCGATTGTAAAAATCGGGGTGAATGGTTTTCCTTCATTCAACAGATTCCACATACGGGCTGCGACTTTTTCAAAACGTGAAGCACTTTTCATGAAGATCCTCCTTTCTGTTGATTCTTGAATTGGCGAAACAGTAATGTGACACTACGGTGATGTCTGACCAAAAAATACAAAGGTGCGATGAAGGCGAACGCATATTTGAACGTGTGCGTCATCAAGGCAAGTTCATAAGGATGGTCGACGCCTGCCGTCTGTAGAACCGTTCCCATGGCGAGCTCATACGTGCCGAGACCACCGGGGGTGAATTGAGCAATTCCGGACAAGACACCGGCACTCATCGCGATTAAGACGAGGGGGAAGGGAAGGACAGCGTTCACGCCTAAGAATAAGCAGTAAACGGCGCCCGCTTCCAAACACCAAGCGAGTGTGCCATACCCGATTAATGCGTACATCGTCCGTAAAAAAGGGCGGACGACGACTAAGGCGAGTACACCGAGCACAATCGCGATACCTGCAGGAAGAGCTGTTTTCGTCGCGAGCAAGCCGAGCGAGACGAAGAGTCCGAGGACGACCAAATCAATGCCGCGCTGTGCGACAAGGATTGCCGTTGTCCGTTTTAAGGGACTAGCGATGGCACGTGCCGTCAGCAGGCGAACACCTTCGCCGAGTTTGACGGGTGACAAGTGATTGACGGCAAGGCCGAGATAGAGGCTCGTCAAATAGATTGGCAAGGGTGCCTGCCGCTGATCAGCCACGCACCAGGCGACAGCGCGGACATAAAAAGCACCTGCATACAACAAGCTTGCGAGTAGCGTCCAGTAAGAGCGTGAAAGGGTGCGCAAGTAATCATAGAGGACAGGTAACTCGAGCACGAACCGAATTAATAAAAAAACAACCGCAAGCGTCAAGAGGACGCTTGCGGTTGTACGGATTACATGCGCCCGAGATGCCATGTAATCATCCGCTCGAGTCCTTCATTCAAGGTAACGGAGGGCGTGTAGTCGAATGCTTGTCGTGCAGCTTCCGTATTACTCCATGTCATCGAGACATCTCCTTCTCTTTGCTCGGTGAACGTTACCGGAACACCGTATCGCTCACTGAGGGACCTGGCAATCGTTCGGACCGACTCCGGTCGATTCGCCCCTAAATTATAAGTCCCGATTGCGCGCGCTTGAAGTGCTTGTTCCATCCCGCGTGTAATGTCATCGATGTACGTGAAGTCGCGTACCGGGTCACCGAACACGACAAGTTCTTGACCACGAAGCGCTTGTTCGATGAAGCGGTAAAGCGCCATATCCGGGCGCCCGGATGGTCCGTAGACCGTAAAGAAGCGGAAGATCGTAACCTGTAATCCATATAGGTTTTGATAGGCATTACAGAACGTCTCGGCACTATACTTTGCCGCGGCGTATGGACTGACGACTTGACCGGTCGCCTGCTGTTCGCTCAACGCACCTGTCTGCTCCCCGTAAACCGAAGAAGAAGAGGCAAACAAGACTTGCTGAATCTGATGTTGTTTTGCCGCTTCAAGGACGGTCACCGTCATATCGATATCTTCTTTGATGTAGCGATGCGGCTCACGTAAAGATCCGGGAACGCCAGGTAAAGCAGCAAGATGGAACAGGGCATCGAATTGACCGGATGAACACCAGGCATCGAGTTCGACGTGGACATCTGCTTCACAGATGTTTACGCCAAGTCGTGTCAGCTCCGCTGCCCGTTCGCGTTTCAAGTCGCTTGCATAATAATCGGTGAAGGCATCGATGATCGATACGGTATGACCACTAGTACGCAAACGAGTTGCAAGTGCAGCACCGATGAAGCCAGCGCCACCCGTAATTCCGATGTTCAAAGGAAGTTCCTCCAATCGTCTTGCTTAGTTGAACGTATCGAGCGCATCGACGATTTTTTTGCTCACCGTTTCCGCTTCTGCGTCATTTTTTTCGATGAGATCGTACCATGTGTTAGCGTCAGCAAGAACAGCGTCTGCCTCTTCTTTACCGAGACGATTTTCGAGGGTCGGCTTCATCGCGATGACGAACATGTTTGCTTCCATCGCTTCGACACGTGCTGTATCGACATCTTTCGCTTCGAGTGCTTCCATTGCTTCTTCATGGTAACCGACGATTTTCTTCGTCAATGCTTTGGCGAAGAGACCTTCGATCTCTTCATAAGAGACGTCTGCTGGTTTTGTTTTTGAGAAGTCGTATTGTTCTTTTAGTTTTGCAACGGCGGCTTCATCGCCACCGGCAAGTGATTCCTCGATTGCGAGTAAGAATCCGTAGCCTTCTGCTTGTTCCATTTGTAACTCTTGTTCGTCGGCACCGGATTTAGCGCCATCCTCGATTTTTTGTGCATAACCGAGTGCTGCGAGATAGAATGAACGGTAAATCGACTTATCCGTCAACTGTTTTGCGACTTTAAAGTCAGCGACGTTTTCAGCCGAGATGGCGTCTTCTTGTGCTGCGAGACCGGACGTGATCGCTTGTGCGATGGCTTCTTCGTTTTTGAAGTCATAACTCGCATCGCGCTTTTCGGCTGTCGGGATGAAGACAGTTTCCGCCATGTTTTTGATATTTCCTAACGTCGCCATGGCGTCATCCGTTTTTCCGGCCACGACTGCTTCTTCTGCTGTTGCTTGCATTGATTTTTGGAGTTTATAGAAGTAAGACTGAAGTCCTTTATCGACAAGCTGACGGGCAATGTTCTCATCCAAATCCTTTGATTCGACGCCTGCGAGGGCAGAAGTGACGACTTGTTCGATTTCAGGAGCGGCAGTTGCGACGCCACCTTTTAACTTCGATTCATAACTCGTCTGGACCATCTTCCAGTCGATGGCTTGTCCTTCTTTCGCTTTATCGAGTTCTGTCTTGATTGAGCTGAAGATTGTCAATTCATCCGTTAATGTCGTTGCGGCGATTCCGGCATTCGTATTTTTATCAGACGTTTGCTCCGTTTTGTCTTCTTTTGGAGCTGTCGTTGTTTCTTTTTCATCCGTTCCGCAAGCTGCGAGTAATCCGGCTACCATAAAGAGTGACGCTACTTTAAATCGTTTTTTCATCTGTCTCATTCCCCCAGGAAAAATAAAATTATCTACAAAATGATGTCGTTTTCACAATTCTCACTATAACGAGAATAATTCTCATTGTCAATTGAACTTAAAATAAAAAAATGGCTCCAGAGAGAACTCCGGAGCCATTTTTTAAAATATAAATTATTGAATTTGGTCATACAATTTCGTTAAATACGCGTACACTTCGTCAGAAGCTTGGAACATCATGACCGAGTGGCCGAAGATGGCAGCCGGGTTGAAGCCGTGATCTAAGTCGATTGTTGAAGCAATCGTTACGTCGCGATCGCTATCGAGGACGACGCGGAAGTACTTGAACTCTTGGTTGAAGTCATTGATTGCGTTTAAGATAGGAAGATCTTCGACACCGTCTGGAACGTGCGTAACGGTACGAGCGAATAACTCAACGTCCGTCGTCGTTTTACTGAAGACGATCATCATCATCGGCTCAGCGCCAGCTGGTGTTTTTTCTTGTGTCATAAAGAAGACGTGTGTTTCATTTTCACGTGCTTCCATTGGAATGCCTTTTTCGACTAAGAACGCTTGGAATGCTTCCAAGTGTTGTTGTTGAACTTCCGTTACCCCGTTTTCGTTTGTTCCTTCTTGATTACGTTCTGGGTGAAGCGGTGTGACCTTGTTGTCCTCATTCGTTTCGTTCGAGTTACGGTCCTGGTCCATTTTAAATCCCCCTTATAGATACTGTAATCTCAGTTTCAAGCATTTTAAGAGGAATTGCAACTAATGTCCGTTATCATTTAAAGAAGAAACAGTTTGAAAATAAGACAAGTATGTGAAATGTAGAGCAAACTACTTGAAACCACATACCTTAATGGGTATATTGTAAAGCATAGAGAGTACGATTCGATTTAGGAGGAAAACAGACATGAAAACAATCATTGTTGGTGGAGTAGCAGGTGGAGCGACCGCTGCAGCACGATTACGCCGGTTGGATGAAACGGCGGAAATCATTTTGTTAGAACGTGGAAAAGAGATTTCGTTCGCGAACTGTGGATTACCGTACTATATCGGGGATGTCATCAAAGACCGGAACAAGCTACTCGTCCAAACACCTGAGGGGATGCATGCCCGGTTTAACTTGGATGTTCGGAATCTGTCGGAAGCGATTCAAATCAATCGTGAACAAAAAACGGTCACAATCCGTAAAGTCGATACAGGTGAAGAATATGAGGAGTCATATGACAACTTAATTCTTTCACCAGGAGCAAAACCGATGCGTCCATCAATTCCTGGTATCGAAGAAGCGACGAACATCTTTACGTTACGTAACATTCCGGATACGGACCGGATGCGTCAATATGTCGATGAGAACCGTCCCGCACGTGCCGTCGTCATCGGTGGGGGGTTCATTGGACTCGAAATGGCAGAAAACTTGGTCGAACGTGGTGCGAAAGTCACATTGGTTGAAATGATGGATCAAGTCATGGCACCGGTCGATCCGGAAATGGCAGCCATCGTCCATGAACATCTACGCGCAAAAGGGGTCGAGTTGATTTTATCGGATGGTGTCGCCCGCTTTGAAGAGGCAGGGAGACGTGTTGTCTTGACGAGCGGCAAGACGATTGAAACGGAAATGAACATCTTGTCGATTGGTGTCATGCCGGAAAGTAACCTTGCGGCGGAAGCAAAACTTGAGTTGGGAATCAAGAATACAATCAAAGTCGATGACACGTTACGGACATCTGATCCATCGATCTTTGCGATTGGTGACGCCATCGAAGTGAAAGATTACGTGACAGGAGAGGCGATGCATGTTCCACTCGCGTGGCCGGCGAATCGTCAAGGGCGTCTCGTTGCAGACATCATCGCCGGACGCGACGTCAAATATACAGGTGCGCTCGGTACAGCCGTCGCAAAAGTATTCGATATGACGGTCGCTTCGACCGGAAATAACGAAAAACGGTTGAAACAGTCTGGTCGCCGCTATGAAGCGGTTCATCTCCATCCGGGTTCGCACGCCGGTTATTATCCGGGTGCCAGTCCAATCTCAATGAAACTCTTGTTTGATCCGATTGACGGAACGATTTACGGCGCGCAAGCGATTGGGATGACGGGTGTCGAAAAACGGATTGATGTCTTAGCGACGGCAATCAAAGGCGGCTTGACGGTCCTCGACTTGCCAGACCTTGAATTATCATACGCACCACCGTATAGCTCGGCGAAAGATCCCGTCAACATGGCAGGATACATCGCTTCGAATATCGTGTTAGGGGACAGCGAAAACGTCCATTGGCATGAAATTGATCAAATCGTCGCAGCCGGCGGATTGTTACTCGATGTCCGTGAACCGTCTGAAAATGAACTCGGTTCGATTCCGGGCTCGGTCAATATCTCATTACCGACGCTTCGCACGTCCCTCGACGAGCTACCGAAGGATCAGCCGATCTACGTGACATGCCAAGTCGGATTACGGGGATATGTCGCAAGTCAGCTCCTCAAACAAAACGGCTTCGACGTGAAGAATTTGAGTGGCGGATATAAAACATGGGCGACGGTCAATCGCGATCAAGAAGCGCGAAACCAAGCACGGGAGGAAACAGCAGTGACGACGATTAAAAGTGAGCCGAAACAAGCCGTGAAAGCAGAGCAAATCACGCTGCTCGATACATGTGGATTACAGTGCCCGGGACCAATCGTTGAATTAAAAACAAAGATTGATCAACTGCAGGACGGAGACCAAGTCTTCATTAAAGCATCGGACCCTGGTTTCTTACCGGACGTCCAGGCATGGGCAACAAAGCTCGGACATACCGTCCATACGGCAGAAATGAATCAGGGAATTGTCGAAGTCTTACTTGAAAAAGGGCAAGGACAAACGGAGCAACACATGACATCGGCACCTGTCGCAAAAGCAGATGACGCGACGATGGTCGTCTTCAGTGGAGACCTTGATAAAGCACTTGCGTCATTCGTCATCGCACAAGGTGCACAAGCGATGGGCAAACAAGTCACGATGTTCTTCACGTTCTGGGGACTGAATGTCATTCGTAAGCCGGATGCACCAGCCGTCGACAAAGCACCGATGGAACGCATGATGGGGATGATGATGCCGAAACATGCCGGTGATCTTCCATTATCCAACATGAACATGGCAGGCGCCGGTCAAAAAATGATGAAAAAAGTCATGAAGGACAAACAAGTCGATGCGCTAGAGACGATGATGGCAAAAGCGCAAGCAGCAGGCGTCCGAATGATTGCGTGTACGATGTCGATGGACATCATGGGGATTAAAAAAGAAGAATTGTTAGATGATATCGATTATGGTGGGGTCGCAAGTTATCTTGGTGCGACAGACGATGCCAACTTAAATCTATTCATCTAATAAAGAATCGAAAAGAGCCCTTCCGCGAAAAGTGGAGGGGCTCTAAGTGTTTGTCTAAAGATGGAGGGGGTGACTAATTCAGATGAACATCCATCCTTGTGACGGACGTTTCCTTGTCCCATAGGAGTTGAGGATGGACGTTTCCGTCCTCCGTTAATCGAAATGGCCGATGATTCCACTTCCACGGAATCATCGGCCATTTCGATGTAAATGCTTCTTTTTCACGATGGCTTAGTGTGTATTTGGGACACGCATGAAAAAGTCCTGATTCCGTTTAATTGGTAGCCGTCCCTCCTTTTGAGTGAGGCCGTTCTTTTTTTGTTCGTAAACGAAAAACCTCACATCTAATGTGAGGAAATGGATAGAAATGCCTCGTAATCAGAAATTGACTGATACAACTGTATTTGATTTTTCAAAAAAACTTTCGTATTATAGAACACATGTGAAGAAATGTTACATAAGAGAGAAGTGGGGGAGCCTGTATGGAGAAACAACTGATGGATATCGTAACGAATATTAGTGATGTATTATGGTCGAGCGTCCTGATCATCTTACTTGTTGGCTTAGGCATTTATTTTACGATTCGCATGGGATTCGTCCAATTCCGGATGTTACCTGAAATGTTACGGTTACTGTTCCAGGGAACAGATAAAGGAAAGGATGGCGTCTCACCATTCCAAGCGTTCGCGATCAGTACGGCGGCACGTGTCGGGACCGGGAACATTGCCGGTGTTGCGACAGCCATCGCACTAGGTGGACCCGGTGCCGTCTTTTGGATGTGGCTGATTGCCTTGATCGGTTCAGCTTCAGCATTCGTCGAAAGTACACTTGCTCAAATTTATAAAGTCCGTGATGAGAAGGCATGGCGTGGGGGCCCTGCCTACTACATGGAAAAGGCGCTTGGCCAACGGTGGCTCGGAATCGTCTTCAGTATCTTGATTACAATCTCGTTCGGGTTTGTCTTTAACTCGGTTCAATCGAATACGATTTCATTGTCACTTCAAAGTCAGTATGGCATCGATAAGATGTGGATCACGATTGCACTCGTTTTATTAACATCACTCGTGATTTTCGGTGGAGTGCGTAGTATTGCGACGGTCTCTGCATTCCTTGTTCCGATCATGGCGGGCGGATACATTTTAATCGCCCTCTTCATTATGATTACGAATCTTGAATTGTTGCCAAACGTCTTCGGCTTGATTTTCCAAGAGGGACTTTTAGAGTTCAAGACGCTTGCTGGCGGAGCAATTGGTGCTGCAGTTCTTAACGGAATTCGCCGTGGTCTGTTCTCGAATGAAGCCGGTATGGGTTCTGCTCCGAATGCTGCTGCGACGGCTGAAGTGTCACACCCCGTCAAGCAAGGTTTGATTCAATCGTTCGGTGTATTTGTTGATACGTTACTCATTTGTTCATCAACAGCGATGATCATCCTCGTCAGTGATGTCGCGACGAAAGACGCGAACGGAAAAGCAGTTGCCGGGATCGAACTCGCGCAAAACGCACTCTCGACTCAGGTCGGAGTGTTTGCGACGACGTTCATGGCACTTGCGATCTTCTTGTTCGCATTTAGTTCAATCATCGGAAACTATTATTACGGTGAATCGAACATCAGCTTCATTAATGACAATAAAACACTGATGATGGCTTACCGTGTCATCGTACTCGGGATGATTGTCTTCGGTTCAGTCGTACAGACGGCAGGTCTTGTCTGGGCGCTTGCTGATATTTTCATGGGCTTGATGGCAGTCGTCAACTTGTATGCGATTTTCCGCTTATCTAAAATCGCGAAACTCGCACTTGATGATTACCTCGAACAACGAAAAGCCGGAAAAGATCCGCGCTTTTATGCGAATTCGATTCCGAACTTACCAGGTAAAGAATCTCTTGAGGCTTGGGAAACGGACGAATCAAAAGAAAAAGCGATTTAATCAAAAAGAACCGGCATTTTGCTGGTTCTTTTTGCATGTAGACAACGTGCTATCAGAAGGTGAGAGCGTTTTTTTTCGTTGCTTTTTAGTACGCAGATTCTAAAAAAATTACTAAAGCATCGAAAAAATGGGAATAGCTATTAAAGAAACGAAGAAAGGAGAGGGAGGATGGAAAACGTACATTACGTTCGTGTCGCGGATGCCGTTTGGGATTCGTTTGGTGACGACCCGCATATCATCATGGACTGGATTCTTTTTATCCATGAGACGCAGCCGGATTATGAACAGCTATTTGCTCTGGAAGACACGGCAGCCCTCTATCACTTGATGAATCAAATCGATATCTATATCGATCAAGAGACCCATTACAACTTAGGTCGAGCGATTGTCGGTGAAGAGTTGATTGTCAACGAAACACAAGCAGCAATTGTCGGGATTCTCCCTCTTCCGTTAATCATCATCTCAGCAGAAGTCATGCGAAATTTTGATCGTCGGTCACTTGAGACGATTTATGATGAAGCGGGGCAACATGGAGAATTCGACGACGTGTGGGAACAGTTTGCTGATTTACGCGCATACTTCAGCAAGGCTGAAACGACAGAAGAGACGATTCTTATTTATTACGCTTAAAAAAAGACTGCTACGGGATAGGTCCCGTCAGCAGTCTTTCGTGTATCGGTCAGTGGATTAAAAGTCAATTTCGTCAGGGTCCGGTCCGAGGCGGACTTCTGTCGCGAGACGATCGATTTGTTCGAGGTCGTCTGCATCGAGTTGGAAATCAAACACATCGAAGTTTTCAGCAATCCGTTCTGGTGTGACTGATTTCGGAAGCGCAACGATTCCGTTATCGAGGTGCCAACGTAGAACGACTTGTGATGGGCTCTTACCATGTTTTTCAGCAATCTCTTTGAAATCATTGATTTCAAGGAACTTACCTTGCATGAGTGGGCTCCATGCTTCGACTTGAATGCTGTGATCTTGCAAGTATTCATGCAATTCATGCTGTGGAAGTTGTGGGTGAAGCTCGACTTGGTTGATCATCGGCGTCATGAGTCCTTCTTCAGCAAGCGTATCGAGATGATGTTCTTTAAAGTTCGAAACACCAATTGCTTTAATTTTACCCGCTTCGTACAGCTCGACCATGGCTTTCCATGCTTCGACATAACCTTCGACAGGCCAGTGAATGAGGTAGAGGTCGAGATAATCTGTTTCTAGTCGCTCAAGTGACTCAGCGAAAGCCTCTTTCGTCCGTCCGGCACGAATGTCATCGTTCCAAACTTTAGACGTCAAGAAGAGTTCTTCACGTTTCACGCCGCTTTCTTTGATTCCTTTTGCGACACCACGTTCGTTTTTGTAGACGGCAGCCGTATCGATATGACGGTAACCGACGCGAAGTGCTTCTGCGACGGCAGCCGGTGCTTCCGTCTCTTCATCGACTTGCCAGACACCGAACCCAATCTGTGGAATCGTGATACCATTTGAAAGTTTTGCGTATTGCATGTATATACTCCTCCTTCAATGAAACTAGAATATGGATTTGCCTGTTCAGTTTAGCATGAACTTAGCGGAACATCTGTTTTGATGCTCATAAGCAGGGAATATAGACTGGGAAAGAGAAGAAAGTCTACTGATGCATAAACGAAGAGAGGTGTAATATCATGGTGAAATCGATTAAAAAAGTACCAAAAGGAGTCTGGACAAGCATCGCAGCACTATTAGGTGCTCAAGCCACGTTCCTCTTCCTTGGTGCCCGCAAGACAGGACGCAACCCATGGGTATGGGGTGGAGCAGGACTTGTTCAATTTCCGCTTCCGGCGATTGCCTATTTCATTTTGAATCGTCAAGAAAAACAGAAATAAAGTGAACCCCCGTCGCAGACGAAGCGACGGGGGTTGTTTGTTTTACGACATGTTGTTTTTCTGTGCGGCATCGCTCTTCCGGCGTGGGAAGCCGAAGAAGATTGCCAGTGATCCACAAACGAACAGTAAAAATGGATAGAACAAATAAGGAATCAGTTCGGGTGACGCCGTTTTCGTCAATTCAGCGGCAATCAAAAGTTGCGCTCCGTACGGGATGATTCCTTGAACACCACAGGAAAAGAGGTCGAGGATACTGGCTGACTTCTTCCGGTCGATGTCATACGTATCCGCGATTTCAGCAGCGAGCGGACCGGCGACAAGAATCGAAATCGTATTATTTGCTGTTGCGAGATTCGTTGCACTGACGAGGGCAGCCATACTGAACTCAGCTCCCCGGCGTTTCGAAATCTTTCGTGTCAGCGTTTCTTTGAGATAAGCAATTCCACCGTTATAGGTGATCAGGCTGACGAGTCCACCCATCAGCAACGTCAAGATTGAGATTTCTGCCATCCCCATCAATCCGTCAGACATCGCGAGGACAAATCCACTTACTCCGAAACTACCGTCGATCATTCCGATGATGCCTGTCAATAACGTCCCGCCGAGTAAGACGAGAATGACGTTGACACCAAAGAGTGCGAGCGCGATGACGGAAAGATACGGAATCAGCTTATAAAATTCAAATGCTTTCGCTTCGACGACATCTCCGGAACCTGACACGAAAGCGAGTAAGATGACAGTGATGACGGCAGCAGGCAAGACGATTAAAAAGTTCGTTCTGAATTTATCACGCATGTTCGTTTTTTGTGTCCGGACAGCGGCGATTGTCGTATCTGAGATAAACGATAAGTTATCACCGAACATTGCTCCACCGACGACGGCAGCAGCGGCGAGTGCGACATTGACACCCGTCGCGTCATGAATCCCGAGTGCGATCGGTGCAAGGGCAGCGATTGTGCCGGTCGAAGTTCCCATCGCCATCGAGATGAAAGCGGCAATGATGAACAATCCACTCATTAAAAGAGACTGGGGTAGGAAACTGAGTGCAGCGTTGACGGTCGCATCAATGGCTCCGATTGCATTCGCTGTTCCAGAAAATGTGCCAGCGAGTAAAAAGATGAAGACCATGATCATGATGTCCGGATTTCCGGCACCGCGGGCAATCCGCTCGACGGTCTGGTTGATGTCTCCCTTAGATGTCGCAGCAGCAAAAATCAAGGCGATTAAAGCTGCAATCAAGATGGGGAATTTGTAAAAGTCGTTATAGAAGATTCCTGCACCGATGAATAATACAAGGAAAACGAACAAGGGGAACAACGCCCATTTGTTCGGCGTAACCGTTTCGTTCATGTGAATCACTCCATTTCTTCAGCATACAAAAAAAGACCCCTTCGCAAGAAAGAAGGAGGTCTTTACTGAAAAAGACGCTCTTCTTATCTCTCAAGCCATAGCTTGCTGGATTTGGCACAGTACGAATCAATCGTCCGCTGCCGAAACATCATTGGGCCAGTCCCTCCGTTTCTCGCGATAAAAAGAAGTCATTTAGTTGTTTAGTCGTTGTTTAAAACACGTTTATTACCCTAACGTATCTTTTAATGCTTGTCAACTGTACCTTACTGCAGTGCTTGTTTGAGCGTCGTCACGTTTTCGTTCATCAAATCAAAGTACGATTGATCTTGTTGATCTTTTGCGACGGACTCGAGGTTATGAATCGTAATCGATTCGGCACCGATTTCTTTTTGGATGACACGGGCGACCTTTGGCGACACCGTCTCTTCGAAGGCGATATAGTTTAAGTCATGCATCTCTGCTTCCTTGACGATGGCAGCCAGCTGTTTTTGGGACGGTTCGTCAGACGGTGAAATACCGGCAATCGGCAGTTGCGTGAAACCGTAACGTTCCGCCAAGTACCCGTATGCGGCATGCGTGACGAGAAGCTCCTTTTTCGAACCGGAGTCAACAGCTTTTTGTAAATTTTGGTCGAGTTCATCTGCTTGTTTGTTAAAGAGTGCGAGGTTTTTATCAAACGTTTCCTTCCGGTCAGGTGCTTCCTTTGCTAACGCGGTCGTAATCGAGTCAGCCATTTTCTTGGCGTTGTTCGGGTCGAGCCAAACATGCGGATCGTATTGTCCATGATCGTGCGACTCTTCTTCAGCCTCGTGATCATCATGGTCATCGTGTGCGTCTTCTTCGTGCGTATGAAGCGAAGCGGAAGCTTCGAGTAAGTCGATATTTTTACTTGTCTCGACAAAACGAATGGAATTACCGGCTAAACTTTCCTTAATCTTTTCAGAGTACGGCTCAAGGGTTGTGCCGGTAAGTAAAAATAGATCGCCTTTCGCAATCGTCGTCAGTTGCTTCGGAGTCGGCTCATACGAATGCGGGTCGGCGCCAGGGGGAACGATTAATTCGACCTGGACGTCCTTTCCGCCGATTTCTTTGGCGATGGCTGCCGTGGCGAACGTCGACGTATAAATTTGCAATTTACCGTCTTCGTCTGAATTTGAAGTCGATGAGCCGCATGCGGCGAGCAGACTGGCAGTTACTGTCGCGATGGTTAACGCTGGAATGATTTTTTTCATATATGAACCCTCCAAGATAATTAAAACGTAATTGTTCCGATTTGGACTTTCTAACTATATCCGACGGAAATTAAAGCGTCAAGTCGGAATGTTGTGAAGTTCTAGTTCAAAATAAATCGGGTAAGAGAAGAGTAGAAGTGAAATCGGAATGAGCCTTGGAGGTGATGAGGTGAAACGTGAAACAGCATGGTTGATGGGTGGCGCCGCTATTTTGACGACGGCTGCTGCTGGTGCGAGTATTTGGAATAATTATGGAGCCTTACTCAGATGGACGGAGCCGGTCTTGCCGCTTACCGAAAAGCAATTAGCACCACGAAATCTTTTATACAAGACGGTCAATCAGCAGGACTTGACGTTAGATATTTATTATCCGCCGGGAGAAGGGCCGTTTCCGGTCGCGATTTATGCTCATGGCGGCGCATTCGTTCGTGGAAACCGTGATGATGTGTTTAGTTTTGCTCCAATCATCGACCGGTTTTTAGAACTCGGGATTGCCGTTTGCAGCATCGACTATCGTTTATTTGAGGATGGCAGCTACTTTCCGGACAACCTGGAAGATGTTCGAGATGCCTTATGTTTTTTAAATCAACAAGCGGATGAATTACGCATCGCGCGCGGTCGGATGCTTTTATGGGGTGATTCAGCAGGTGGAGCCCTAATGTTGACGACGGCGCTTGCTCCGACTGAATTTATCGGCGAACAGGCGGAGGCGCATCTTCCTTTAATCAATGGAGTCATCGCCTTGTATCCGCCGACGAATTTTCTGTTGTTTAAATTCATTCAAACCTGGATTGCCCATATCAAGTTTTATGGGGGTGGACGGGAAGAATGGCGACAGTTGATGATGCGTGTCTCCCCGGCGACACATTTAAGTTCCGACTCGCCGCCGATCATGTTGCTGCACGGAAAAAAGGATCCGATTGTCCCGTTTGCTCAAGCACTCCACTTTGTTGAGAAGGGGGCGGATGTCGGGGCGGATGTTCGATTATTCTCTTTCCCGAATGGTACACATTCGCTGGCGAGCTTTGCCCAAACTGAAAATCCACTCAAAATTGAACGTTTGCTCGAACGAATCGAAGCCTTCAGTTGTCAAGTGCTTGTCTTACCGAAACGAGAGGCGCTTCATTAGGAAACATGATACAATCAGTCATATTTCTTTAGAAGGAGACTGCAATATGACGGAAATTTGTTTAGTACGACACGGTCAAACGGACTGGAACTTAAACGAGCGGATTCAAGGACGTGAAGATATACCGCTTAACGAGACCGGTAGAAAACAGGCGGCTCTCAGTGCTGCCTACCTGGCAGAAGAACAGTGGGACGTCTTGATTTCAAGTCCGCTATCGCGAGCTGTCGAAACTGCTGAAATCATTGGTCGATCGATCGGTCTAAGCTTGACGGAAACGGATGAACGGCTTGTCGAGCGCGAATTTGGAACGGCTTCCGGTGAACCGGTCGCCGGAATTTACGAAGCAGTGCAGGCAAATGATGCAGAGCGCGTCCCGGGGCTTGAAACGGAAGCGGAAATTCAACAGCGTGTCTTCAGTGCGGTTGAAGAACTGACAGAAAAATATCGAGGAAAACGCCTCTTAGTCGTCTGCCATTCGCATACGATTAAAGCGGCACTCTCCTCGATTGATGAGACATTCAGTTACCGGACGCCGTTAAAAAATGCATGTGCGAATTACATTCGTTTTTCCGACCGTTATGAGATTGAACGGATTAATGTAGCGGACCATATCACAATTTGAACATCAACCTTCGACGGTTGCCGGATGTTCTTGTAAGTACTGTTTAAACGTTTCTTTCGCGATGCTCGTGATATGAGCACCACGTTTAGAGCGTCGGTCTTTATATTCTTGAATCAGCTCTTCGCCAGTAAAGTTGTCTTCGACGACTTCACGCAAAATCGATTCGGATAAATCATTTTTCATCATGACCATCTTACCGGTAAAGAGATAAGAGACGCCTTCGCTCAATTGCGTACTTTCATAAGGCGTGACGATCATGGCGGCGGGGTCATTGTCCGGCCGTGAAATCGTGATTTCAATCAAAGCGCGCAGCTTTTTCTCGAACAGTTCTTTCAAAATCGGTTGATCGGTGTCGGTGACGACGATTTCAGCGACCCACTGGGCGGTTTGGTCGGTACTCACCGTCAGCCCATCTTTAATCTGAACGGGGATTGTCGTATCTCGCCCTGATTCATCCATGAGAATACGTAATGTACACAATTTAAAGGTTTTCAAAAAGAACTCCTCCTTTTGTTGTTCGTACGTGATTTTCTTCAGTATAACGTGAGTCTGTCGCCTGCGCGAAACTTTTCGTAACGTCTTCGAGTCGAACTATGTTTAAATGGAACTAGAAATCAGAAACAGGAGGACCGTTTATTATGCCGCAAGCACTTATAGGAATATTAGGAATCGTGGGGATTATCTTACTTGCCCATCACATCATCATGTATTGGCATGCTGAGCCAAAAGATCGCCCGACGCTTGCGTACCGCATAGCGCTCCTGATCGCCTGTTTGCTTCTTATCAGTGGAAGTGATCATTTAATTAGTATCTTTTACGCCGATTCTCTTGCTGAGTTCGGTCAACGGATTACCTATATCGTCTTCATCGGAGGTGCGCTTGGTTTTGCGTGGTACTTTCGTCAACAAATGGAACAAGCGACAGCCAAAATGACTGCTCACCCAAACGAAACAGCCCACTTCAGTTGAAGGGGCTGTTTTTAGCGTATAGAAAAATGAGAGGGAGATGAAAAGGTAGCCTTTCAAGACGTCCGTCAAGAAGCTTGATTCTTGAGGCTGCTTGATTTTGTTATTTTACACCACTTGCGAGGCGTGTTTTCCGAATCATGTCGAGTTTCAGTTTCCAGAGACGGTCGCTGAACGTGACGGCATAGATTTCAGGTAGACGTAGACGTTTGTACTCTTCCCACAGGCGTCCGATTTGCTGTTCGTGGAACTGACGACTTTCTTCAATCGTCGGAACGGTATACACGAGTTCACCGTCCTTAAAGATCGGTGCAAGTAACCGTTCAACCTTAAAGTTTTCAATCCGGTTCCGGAACGACGGGTCGCGGACGTCAATCAAATCGACGAAGTCGAGTTGACTCGGATCTTCATCGAGTAACGTGATGTAGTCGCCTTTGAACTTGTTCGTTTCCGGGTCGACGATGCGGTACGCCTCCTTGATATGCGGTGTCGTCGTCTTCGCTTTTGAAGACGAAACTTTGATGACGGGTGCAAGTTCGCCGTCAATTTCGCGGGCGACGAGTTTATAGACCATGCCGAGCGCCGGTTGTTCGTACGCCGTGATGCCGCGTGTTCCGACGAGGAAGGTGTTTGCCTGTGCCCCTTGGATGCGAAGGTCTTGAATGACATATTCGTCTAAATCACCAGACAGGACAATTTCGACGTCGAGTAAGCCAGCTTCATCAAGCATCTTCCGGGCGCGTTTTGATAGGTAGGATAAGTCGCCGGAATCGATTCGAATCCCGCGTAACTTATGTCCGTCTGCTGCGAGTTCTTTTGCGACCGTGATCGCGTTCGGGAGTCCGCTTTTAAGCGTATCGTACGTATCGACGAGCAGTGTCGCCTGATCCGGATAATGCGATGCGAACGTCCGGAAAGCCGTCAACTCATCATCATGAAACTGGATATCTGCATGCTCCATCGTTCCACCACATGGGATACCAAAGTCGCGGCCGGCCGACGCGAGGCTTGTCACGTCGAACCCGGCTAAATAAGAGGCACGTGTTCCGAAGTAAGCAGCATCGATTCCTTGGGCGCGGCGTGAACCGGCTTCGAGGAATTTCGCGCCTGGTGCCGACTGCCGAATCCGTGCGTATTTTGTCGCAATCAACGATTCGTGATTGGCGATGTTCAAGATGGCCGTTTGCAGTAACTTCGCCTCAAAAATCCGTGCTTCAATCCGGACTAATGGTTCGTTCGGGAAGACGATTTCGCCTTCTTTGACACTCGAGAGGGAGCCATTGAATTTAAAGTTACGTAACTCATCCTTGAATTCATCCGGGAACCCGATCATCGTTTGAAGATACGTAATGTCTTCTTCTGTGAAGTGGAGTGTCTGGATATATTCGATGATATTTTCAAGACCGGCGAAGACGACATAACCACCTTCGAATGGATTGCTGCGGTAATAGACGTCAAAAACAGCACGTTCATTATGGCGCCCTTCCTTCCAGTAGATATACATCCATCTCGGAAGATAGAGGTCAGTATGAAGTGCAAGATTACGTTGTAACATGAAGACAGATCCCTTCTTATTCGCCGACGACTTCTGCGCCGATCGATTGTTTAAAGTGTGTGAGTGCCCAGTCGTGGCCGGCCGCATTGAAGCTGGCGACGGCGTCAGCATGGACGACGATTTTATAGCCGAGATTGTACGCGTCGACAGCAGTGTGCAAGATGCAGATATCTGTACAAACGCCGACGAGGTGAACTTCTGTGATATGCCGTTCACGAAGACGTAAATCTAGGTCCGTCCCAGCAAAGGCGCTATAGCGCGTCTTGTCGATGACATGATCCGCAACACGTGCCATCTCTGCGACCTGTCCGAATAAGTCCCGTCCGTGTGTTCCCCGAATATTATGAGGCGGGAAGAGGACGGTTTCCGGATGGAATGTGTCGCCTTCTTCATGAAGGTCGTTTGCAATGACGACATAATCGTTCGTCGAAAATTCATCCATGAGCGATGCGATGCGTCCTTCGATGAGTTGACCCGGTTTACCGCAAGTCAGCTTACCTTCATCGGCGACGAAATCAAACGTATAATCAATAACGATAAGAGCGCGCATGAGCGATAGCCCCTTTCCTGAATGGGATATAGTGTTCTCTTTCACATTGTACTCTATCTCACTTCGAAGGCAAAAGGAAGAAATCGAACGAGTAGAGGTATAAGAAGTAAGGAAAGTAGGGTATAAGGTATAGGACGAAAACGATAGTAGAGGAGGAGAATGGAATGGAACGGTTGAATGAGTATGAGGTAGAAGAACGTTTAGAAGGTCTGAATGACTGGAGCGTCGTCGATGACGAAATCGTACGCATCTACACATTGGATTCTTTTCCGGCGGCACTTGATTTTGTTCAAGAGGTCGGTTCTTTAGCAGAACACTTGAATCATCACCCGCGGATCATGATTGATTATAAACAGGTGACGCTCGCCGTGACGACACATGATGCCGGCGGGTTGACTGGGAAAGACTTCGAACTCGCGGAGGCCTGTGATGCCATCTAAACTATTCATTACATTCGGTAGCGGTAACTTTGTCGACCAAATTCGCTCGCGTGATGCTCAAATTCGGGCAGCGGGTGGAAGCGGAGAAGCATTACTCTGGATTGAAACGGACGGAAAGTCACCGTTTCAAAGCGGGAACAGCTATACACTCCTCGAAACGCGTGGTAATTTTGATGAGAAGGGGACGATTTTTTACTGGTCGATTCCGGCAGATCAAAATAGCGGCGATCTTTTCATCCATCAGGTCATGTCGGACCCGAAAGTACTCGGGGCAGAATATGGCAGTTTTCAAGCCTTACGGATTGCCCGCGTCGAACGGGCGACAGATCTCGTGTTATTGATTCAATTCAAGGACGAAGGAGATGCGTCACGTTACGCAAAATCAGTTGAACGCTTGACGGTTGATCAGTATGCTGAAGAGGCAGGGAAGTCGTTTGCGCCTTCTCCAATTATGAAACGTTATCAACTTGTACCACCATTACATTAAAATGACACAGGGGGAAGAACCAGATGAAAAAGAATTATTTTGTACTCGCAACAGTAGGTGGCGCACTAATCGGAGCAACACTCTCATTACTTCATAAAGATACGCGCCAAGCACAAATCGAAGCGACGAAGCGTGCGTTTGGCGGAGCCGGCACACAACTTTCGGCAGTCAAACAAGATCCAAAAGGACGTTTTGAAGAAATTCGTGCCCTCTACACAGATAATCAAGAAACCATCCATAATCTGATTGACGATGTGAAGGATCTTGCGGAATCTTTCCGGAAGTAAGAATAAGAAAAAAGCGCCGAGTCTGTTTTCCGTAGTACGGAATCAGACAAGGCGCTTTTTTTTGTAGATTAGATGAATCGCGCGAGTAGACCGAAAACGGCAAAGGCAACGATGACATAAAACACGATGCGTCCCGTTTGACCGGATCCTGTCGAGTGAACGACATGACCACCGAACGTCGCCCGTTGACCCGTATTAAACGGACGTGTGAACGGAACAGCGCTTTTTCCGAAGATGAATCCAGCTAGGAATCCGAGGAGGAAACCATACAAGTGACCGAAGACGGAAACGTTCGAGCCGATCAGTGTAAAGACGGCCGTGATGGCACTAAAGATGTAGACGAGTCGTGCATCTTCGACAGAAATGATCGTCCGACGAAAACGACCGAGATAAACGTAAAAGCCAAGCAAACCTAAGATGGCTCCAGATGCTCCCGCCTGTCCATAAAATAAGTTATCGCTCAACGTGACATACGTCAACACGTTAGCGAGCGTTCCTACAAGCAAGTAAAAGATGGCAAATTTCACATGCCCGATCATCCGCTCGAGCGCAGGAGCGAAAATAATCAACGCAAACGTATTAAAGGCAATGTGCCAAAAATCGTAGTGTAAAAATGTCGCCGTGACGACACGCCACCATTCGCCCTTCGCGATGAATAAATTAATCGCTGAACCATAACTGAGGGGAGAGAAACCAAAGCCGAGTAACTGATTCAACTGCTCGATGACAAACAGAGCGACTTGGATTAAAATGAACAACGAAACGACCGGATAAGAACGTGTGAACGTTTGTAGATTTTCCGTTCGACTAAACATGACAACACCTCGCTTCACTTTCATTCTATATGAAGTGGACGAAGAATAGAACTGTGGAGGCGTAGGGAATGATTTATGGTATCGGTCTTGACTTGATTGAATTAGAACGCGTTCGTCTGACACTCGAACGTCAACCCCGGATGCTGACACGTATTTTGACGGATCGTGAACAAGCGCGGTATGAAACATTGGCGAACGGACGCCGACTTGAATATCTCGCGGGACGGTTCGCTGCAAAAGAAGCGTTTGTCAAAGCACTCGGCACGGGGATTGGGCGAGAAGTGTCTTGGCGCGATCTTGAAGTACTAAATGAAACATCAGGTCGCCCTATCATGACGGGGCCGTTTGACGGTATGATTCATGTATCGATTACGCATTCGGATCATTATGCGGCAGCACAAGTCTTATTAGAAAAGAGGGATGGCGATGTACCGACCGACGTGGATTGAAATTGATCGTGCTGCGATTGCACACAATGTACGCGAGATAAAGGCAAGAATCGGCGACCAATCGATGATGGCCGTCGTCAAAGCGGATGGCTACGGGCACGGTGCGATCACTGTGGCAGAAATTGCATTGGAAAACGGGGCTGACTTACTTGGCGTCGCTCTTCTTGAAGAAGCAATCGAGCTGCGCGAAGCAGGTATCCAAGCACCGATTCTCATGCTCGAGACGTTATTGCCGGAGCATGTCTCCGTCGCTTCGAATTATGATGTGGCGGTTCCTGTATTTTCAGCCGAGTGGTTACGGCAAGCAAAACAACATCTGACGGAAATCGATTCGCTTCGGATTCATATTAAGGTCGATAGTGGGATGGGACGGCTCGGTCTGCAAACGATGCAAGAACTGGATGAACTTTTAATGGAGCTCGATTCTGATTTGCTTGAGCTCGAAGGAATTTATACACATTTCGCGACAGCGGACGAACTGTCGAGCCGTCTGTTCGAACAGCAACGGACGACGTTTCTCGGCTTCGTCGAACGCGTACCGCACGTGCGATATATCCATGCTGCGAATTCTGCTGCTGCGATTCGACTCGCAGGTCAGGATGACCCGTTTAATATCGTCCGCATCGGGATTGCCCTTTACGGCGCGATGCCGTCTGACGAGATGATTCCATATTATGATTTCCTTCAGCCGGCATTTTCGTTGAAGAGTCAGCTGATGCAAGTCAAGTGCGTCGAACCCGGACAGACGATCAGTTATGGGGCGACGTACACGGCACCGACGGACGAATGGATCGGGACCGTCCCGATCGGCTACGCCGATGGGTGGTCGCGACGTTTTCAAGGGTACTCACTCATCGTAGATGGTCAACCGTGTGAAATCGTCGGTCGTGTCTGTATGGACCGGTTAATGATTCGTTTACCGCAGGAATACCCTGTCGGCACAGAAGTGACGTTAATTGGAACGGGCGCGCCGATTGATGAAGCAGCCCACTGGTTAGGGACGATTAACTATGAAGTCCTTTGTCAATTTTCAAAACGTGTGCCGCGAAAATAAATTTAAAAAACCATCAATATGATGGCAAAAAAATGTTATTTCTTTGAATTTTGATTGTATTTTCTGAATTCGACTGATATATTGAAGTAGAAAGTGAGTCGTTCGTTAAGGTTTCAGTGAATCTGGAGGTGCCATTATCTTGGTCCAACAACGGGAAAAGCAGTTTGTTGAGCGAAATGTAGCGAAGGAGACGATTGGGATGAAGTCGAACCATACGACCGAAGAACGCAAGCGTCAGCTACGTGAGGAATTGAAGCGTGGTTACGAAGAAATGGCGGCAATCAATTTATCAATCGTTGGTGAAATGTTCCAGATTGAAACGGAGGCGGAGTTCTCGCTCCTACGTCAAGTAAGCGGGGTGTAAGCTTTGATAGTCAAACGTGGCGACGTGTTTTATGCAAATTTGTCACCTGTGGTCGGATCGGAACAAGGAGGAGTACGTCCTGTCCTTGTCCTACAAAATGATATTGGTAACCGATTCAGCCCTACTGTTATCGTGGCTGCGATCACGGCACAGATCGACAAAGCCAAACTACCGACCCATGTGGAAGTATATCGAGAGCGACACGGATTAGAACGTGATTCGGTCATCCTACTTGAGCAGGTCCGTACGATCGATAAGCGCCGTCTGACGGATAAGGTGACACACCTGGATCCTGAGACGATGATGAAAGTGAATAGTGCCGTTGCAATCAGCTTAGGCTTGATTGATTTTTAGGCACCTACATAGAAGCACGAGAAGAGTCGATACATTTGTATGCGACTTTTTTTGACTAAATTTTTAAAAATAGGTTTAGAAGTGTTTTAATGCGGGAAATATACTTAAGTGACTTTTTTTAAGGAGCCACTTTATTTACAATCAACTGATGAAACAGAGAGAAATCATATAGCATATTTCCTTGAGGAGGAACTTGAAGATGGATTTAACAATTAGAACAGAGCAACTAGATGGTCAGACGCATCTCTATATCGTAGGAGAGATTGATACGTATACGGCACCAAAACTTCGTCAAGAACTCGTTCCCGCTGTAGAAGCAAATGATGTCGTCGTTCACTTGGATGAAATTCATTACATGGATTCGACAGGTCTCGGTGTATTCGTCGGAGCGCTTAAAGCATCGAAGAAAAATGGTACATCGTTTACGCTTGTTGGTGTTTCAGAACGTATTCGTCGTCTTTTTGAAATTACAGGTCTTTCAAGCATCATTACAATCGACAGTGGTGTACGAGGTGGTACGCAATGAAAAACGAACAACTTGAAATGACACTACCTGCAAAACCTGAATACGTGGCAATCGCGCGTTTGACGGTTTCAGGTGTCGCAAACCGCATGGGCTATACGTATGATGATATCGAAGACATCAAAATTGCTGTTTCTGAAGCATGTGCGAATGCTGTTCAACATGCTTATGAAGACCAGCAAGACGGATCAATGGGCTTAACATGTAACGTTTACCCGGACGATCGTCTCGAAATCATCGTCAAAGACAACGGTGTGACATTTGATAAAGATAGCGTCAAACGCCAAAGTGAACCAATTACGGATTCGCACGATCTAGACTCACTGCATGAGGGGGGACTAGGGATCTTGATGATTGAGGCATTGATGGATCAAGTCACGATCGAAAAAGCAAACGGCGTCACTGTCCATATGACAAAATATATGAATAGAGATGAGGTGGGTCAAAGTGCCAGCAAAGTCTCAACAACGCCATCACAGTGATGACGAAGTCCTTCGACTGATTGATCTGTATCAACAAGATGACCAAGATGAAGAAGTCCATGCCGCGCTACTCGCCCGTTACTCGGATCTCGTCGAGGCGCTCGCCCGTAAATTCTCACGTGGCCGTCCGATTCATGATGATCTCGTTCAAGTCGGGATGATTGGATTGCTTGCCGCGCTTCGTCGTTTCGATAAAGAGTTTGGGCGAAGTTTCGAATCGTTCGCTGTCCCAACAATCATCGGGGAAATCAAGCGATTCATTCGCGATAAAACATGGAGCGTCCATGTTCCGCGTCGAATTAAAGAGCTAGGTCCGAAGATTAAGAAGGCTGTCGAAGAATTGACGACTGAACTACAACGTTCACCGCGAATCGACGAAATCGCTGCGCGTCTTGAAGTGTCAGAGGAGGAAGTGCTCGAAACACTCGAAATGGGTAAAAGCTATCAAGCGTTATCCGTTGATAGCTCGATTGAAGCGGATCAAGAGGGCAGCACGGTCACTTTACTTGATTTAGTCGGTAACCAGGAAAATGGTTATGACTCGGTCGACCAAAAGCTGATTCTTGAAAAAGCATTTGCTGTACTGACAGACCGTGAGCGTTCGATTCTTGAATGTGCGTATTACCGCAACATGAGCCAAAAAGAAACGGGAGAACTTCTCGGTATTTCGCAAATGCACGTTTCGCGTTTACAACGCCGGGCGTTGCAGAAATTACGAGAAGCGATCAAAGTAGAACCGAATGAAGTATTCTCGAAAGACTGATGCCATGGCGTCAGTCTTTTTTTCTGTCGATTCTTCGGTATAATGAGGGGGAGGTGAGGAAAAATGGAGAAGAGAATCGCAACAGAATTGAATTTACGACCCCAGCAAGTGAAAGCCGTCTTACAGTTGACGGAAGATGGAGGAACAATTCCATTCATCGCACGTTATCGTAAAGAGCAAACTGGTGAGCTCGACGAAGTCGAAATCAAGGCGATCCTCGATCGACATAAAAGCATCACGCAACTCGAAACTAAACGTGACGATGTCCTTCGGAAAATCGAAGAGCAGGGTGTGATGACCGAGGCATTGAATCAAGCGTTGCGTGAAGCGACGACGTTACAACAGATTGAAGACCTATACTTACCGTTCCGTCCGAAACGACGGACGAAAGCGGAAATTGCACGAGAGGCAGGGCTCGCGCCACTCGCAGAGTGGCTCCGTTCGCCGAAACCCTATGAAGAAGCGGGCTTCAAAAAATTGTTCGCAGGGCTTGAAGAAGCAGAGGCAGTCGCTGGTGCAGAAGCAATCATCGCGGAAGAGTGGGGCGAACAAGCAACTGTCCGCGATTACATTCGTCAAGTGACACACCGTGCTGCAGAAATCGTGACGAAACAAAAAAAGGATGCCGTCGATGAGAAAAAGGTCTTTGCCCAGTACTATGAGTACAACGAGCGGGTCCGCCAAATCGTACCGCACCGGATTTTAGCAATCAACCGAGCAGAAGCCTTGAAAATCGTGTCCGTGAAAGTCATGTTAGACGAGCAGCAAGTATTGCCATACTTACTTCGTCCTTTTAATCGGTTGCCCGAACAAAAGCGCCTGCTTGTTGAAGAAGCAGTCAAAACAGGATATAAAAAATCTGTTTTCCCGGCAATTGAGCGTGAAATCCGAAATGAATTGACGGAGAAGGCGGAGAATCAAGCGATTGAAGTCTTTGGTAAAAACTTGCGCCAACTCTATATGCAACCACCGATGAAAGGGAAAGTCATGTTAGGACTCGACCCGGCTTACCGGACAGGGTGTAAGTGGGCAGTCATTGATCCGACGGGTGAATTAAAAGAAGTCGGCGTTATTTACGTCACGATGTCTGAGCAAAAAGCGAAGGAAGCCCGTACTAAATTATCAGAACTGGTGAAGAAATATGGTGTCGAGCTGATAGCGATTGGCAACGGGACGGCATCCCGTGAAACCGAATCCTTTGTAGCAGACTGGATTAAAGGGCATACGGAAGTCGCTTTTACGATCGTCGACGAAGCGGGTGCAAGTATTTACTCGGCTTCAGAAATCGCACGGACGGAGTTCCCGGACCTCCAAGTCGAGCAACGTTCAGCGATCTCGATTGCCCGTCGTCTTCAAGATCCGTTAGCTGAACTTGTTAAAGTCGATCCTCAATCAGTCGGGGTCGGTCAGTACCAGCATGACGTGACACAAGTGAAATTAAAGGAGACACTCGACTTTGTCGTTGAGACCGTCGTTAACCAAGTCGGTGTCGATGTGAATACGGCGTCTGAGTCCCTGCTCGGGTATGTAGCGGGAATCACGAAGGCGACAGCGAAAAAAATCGTCGAACGACGTTCTGAACTCGGGGCATTTGCTTCACGGAAAGAACTGTTAAAAGTGCCGCGTCTCGGAGCGAAAGCATACGAGCAGGCAGCCGGTTTCCTTCGTATTCCTGAAGGGACGCATCCGCTGGACCGGACACCGATTCACCCGGAACAGTATAAAACCGTCGAACAACTGTTTAAGCAGCTTCAGTTAGCGCTGACGACCGTCGGGACGGAAGAACTCCGCACGAAGTTAGCGGAACTTCCAGTGAAGGATACGGCAGAACAACTCGAGATTGGTGAACCGACGCTCCGGGATATCATTGAAGCCTTGCAGCGTCCGGAGCGTGATCCGCGGGAGGCACTGGATAAACCGATTTTACGACAAGATGTGTTATCACTGGACATGATTCAAGTCGGGATGGAGTTCCAAGGGACCGTCCGGAACGTGCTCGACTTTGGAGCATTCGTCGACATCGGTGTAAAGGAAAGTGGACTCGTCCACATCTCGAAGTTAAGTAACCGACGCGTCAAACACCCGCTCGACGTAATCGCCGTCGGAGAAATCGTGACGGTCTGGGTGACGAGTGTCGAACCGGAACGTGGCAGAATCGGTTTAACGATGGTCAGTCCATCATGACGAACGAACAATTACAGCAATACGTCGAGCAGCTTTCGCTCGACGTGTTTGCTTTACCGTTTAGACACAAGGCCGTTTTTAATGAAAGACTACGCACGACAGGTGGCCGTTATTTTTTGACGGATCATCATCTTGACTTTAATCGACGCTATGTAACGGACGCCAAAACCTTTCGTGGCATCGTAGTTCATGAACTTTGTCACTATCATCTTCACCTCGCAGGACGGGGACATCGTCATCAAGATCAAGACTTTAAAGACTGGTTGATGAAGTATGGTGGCTTACGGTACAGTCCGCGATTAGACGGAGACGAAAAAAAATCGCATCAATACGAATGTCATAAATGCGGTACATTATATAGAAGGAAAAGAAAGATGAATCCGGAGAAGTACCGCTGTGGGAAGTGTCGTGGAAAGATTTTTTACAAAAGTAGTTGACGTTCATTTCGGAGCGTGATAAATTATAGAAGTCGTCAAAACGACAGCAACTAAACAACTTATCGTCACTAAAAACTTTTTTAAAAAAGCATTGACGGCAAGAAAGAAAGTTGCTACTATATAAAAGTGCTCCGAAACGAACACAACATTCCGCAATAGCTCAGTGGTAGAGCAACCGGCTGTTAACCGGTAGGTCGTAGGTTCAAATCCTACTTGCGGAGCCATTATCTTTTGGAGATGTACCCAAGTGGCTATAAGGGGCGCCCCTGCTAAGGGTGTAGGCCGGGAAACTGGTGCGAGGGTTCGAATCCCTCCATCTCCGCCAGACCTCTTATGTGAAAATGTTACTTGAGAATAATTATTGCATATTTTATGGCCCGTTGGTCAAGCGGTTAAGACACCGCCCTTTCACGGCGGTATCACGGGTTCGATTCCCGTACGGGTCACCATAATGGAGGATTAGCTCAGCTGGGAGAGCATCTGCCTTACAAGCAGAGGGTCGGCGGTTCGATCCCGTCATCCTCCACCATTTTCAATTTCATACTTAACGTAACAAAAATGTGGTCCTGTGGTGTAGCGGTTAACATGCCTGCCTGTCACGCAGGAGATCGCGGGTTCGAATCCCGTCAGGACCGCCATTTTTGGGCTGTGGCCAAGTGGTAAGGCACTGGATTTTGATTCCAGCATGCGAAGGTTCGATCCCTTCCAGCCCAGTTTTCTCGTGTCATTAGCTCAGTTGGTAGAGCATCTGACTTTTAATCAGAGGGTCGCAGGTTCGAATCCTGCATGACACACCATTTTAAATTTTAATATTGCGGTCGTGGCGGAATGGTAGACGCGCTAGGTTGAGGGCCTAGTGGTGGCAACACTGTGGAGGTTCAAGTCCTCTCGACCGCACCATATCGCACCCTTAGCTCAGCTGGATAGAGTACTTGACTACGAATCAAGGGGTCGGGAGTTCGAATCTCTCAGGGTGCACCATATTTTGTTTGCTTTTGACGGGCCTATAGCTCAGCTGGTTAGAGCGCACGCCTGATAAGCGTGAGGTCGGTGGTTCGAGTCCACTTAGGCCCACCATTTTCAAAACAAACGATGACGAACTTTGAAAACTGAACGATGAGGCAAAAAACGTATCTTCGGATACAAACAATGAATGAAGCGCAAGCTTCGTCAACGTGACTTTTAGTCACACAAACGAGCAAGTCAAACACTTTATGGAGAGTTTGATCCTGGCTCAGGACGAACGCTGGCGGCGTGCCTAATACATGCAAGTCGAGCGCAGGAAGCTCGCGGAACTCTTCGGAGGGAAGTGAGTGGAATGAGCGGCGGACGGGTGAGTAACACGTAAGGAACCTGCCTCAAGGATTGGGATAACTCCGAGAAATCGGAGCTAATACCGG
>NZ_JACSMM010000005.1:0-114080 GCF_018618655.1 Exiguobacterium sp. s95
TGCTCAGAAAGCAATTGGTCGAGTGTCGCACGAAGATCTGCTGCTTTCGTTTTGACCGTGACGTTTTTTGCTTTGTCCTCATGCATCATGTCGTCTGAACCGCCTGATGCAAACGCCGCCGTTCCTGGTAATACGAGTGCTGCTGCCATTGCTGATGCTGCGAATTTTTTAGTGTGTTTCATTTGTAATCATCCTTTCAAATTTGGGTTTTATTTTAACCAATCTGGTAATTCGTTTCCTCATCGTTCTGAACAGCATACGCACCCGGATTTCGTTTGGATTTAAAAAAACAAAAAAAAGTGAAATCTTTTTTAAGTCATTTGTGGAATCTATGAAAAAAGACTCCAGTATGTGTGCATTTTCTTCATAGGGACTACGCAGAAACAACACTGGATTGGCAAGAATTCGCCATAGTGTGTTAAAAGTTGGCTTGATGTAACCGCTTATAATTAAAGACGTGTTCACATGTGGGACATATATAGGAAAGAACGGGGGATATGATCATGAAAGAACGGAATCAAGCTTCGCGCGTGCAGCAGAGCTGGTACCAATCGATGTGGCGGTGGCATTTTTATGCAGGCATTATTTTTGCACCGATTTTTATCATACTTGCCGTCACAGGATCGATTTACTTATTTAAACCGCAACTGGAGGATATGTTGTACCGTGACATGATCTTCACGGAAGAGACAGGGCAACGTCTGCCGCTCGAAGATCAGATGAAAGCTGTCGCGGACAAATATCCAGAGGCGGGTATTTCTTCGCTTGGTCAGTTTGAGCAACAAGACCGGACGACACGGATTGGCGTGACGTTCAAAGAGGAGTCGGGATATGTCTATGTTGATCCATACACGGGTGAAGTGACGGGGAAACGACTCGGGGCAGGACCACTCGGCTTTATTAAAACAATTCATGGGGAATTGTTTGCTGGGAAAGCCGGAAATCTTCTCGTCGAACTTGCAGCGAGCTGGGCAATCATTTTATTGGTGACAGGAACGTATCTCTTTTGGCCACGAGGGAAAACGGGGAGCTTCAAGCGTGTATTTTTCCCGTCCTTCAGACAGAAAAACGGAGCACGTAATTTTTGGAAGGGGCTTCATGGTTCAGTTGCCGTCTGGTCAACGATTGGATTACTCGTGATCATCGGTTCCGGACTCGCATGGTCGGGTGTCGCAGGTCAGTGGATCAATACGATTGCGACGAAAGCCAATTCGAATTATCCACAGTTTGCGTACGGACCGGATGAAAGTATGGCGTCAAAAATCGTCACGAAGGACATTGCGACGGATATTCCTTGGGCGACACAAAACGACGTCGTTCCGAGTTCGGGACCAGCCCGACCGTTGACACTGTCTGTGACGGAAGTCGCGGCTGAAGCGAAACAGTTAGGGATGGGACGCCCGTATCAAATTACACTTCCACAAGGGGAGACAGGGGTCTATACGTTATCCTCTCTTCAAAGTGCGCCGACCAAAGAAGCGACGATTAATCTCGATCAATATTCGGGAACGGTCTTATCCAATGTCTCTTATGCAGACTACGGACTCCTCGCGAAGGGCATTACGCTTGGGATTGGGTTTCATGAAGGACGGTTGTTTGGTTTCTTGAATCAACTCGTCGGATTAGCACTGTGTCTAGGATTAATCTTCATCGTCGTCAGCTCATTTGTTCTATGGTGGAAACGCCGAAATGGCGCGGGAAAACTAGCGCCACCAAAACGGGCGAGTGATCAACGCGTGCAAAAAATCGTTGCCGGTTTGATTGTAGTGATCAGTTTGACGATGCCACTCGCGGCACTGTCGGTCATGACGATCCTCGTACTCGATTTCTTGATTTTCACGCGTCGACGTAAAGGAAATAAGGAGGCGGCAGCATGAAGCGGATCGTATTAACAGGTTTATTCGCCAGTAGTATGGTGTTACTGGCCGGCTGTCAGTTCGAGACAAAAGCGGCTGCGCCTGCGATGAAAGTCGGACTTTACGCACCGGAGAAAATCGCAGCAGACACGAACACGACGGTCGCGCTTGAAATTGAGAACCCGCAAGCCATCGATCAGGTGCATGTTCAAGTTACGCCAGTAGGAAGTGACGAGACAGAAACGTATATGGCAGAACAGAAACAGGGACATTATGTCAGCAGTATTCCTTTTAAAAAAGCCGGTGTCTATCTCGTCAATGGTATGGTCCATGTCGGTTCGCATGTCTACACACCAAAAGCACTCGTTCAAGTGGGGGATGTGTCAGAAAAAGAGCTCGAGGCGGCACAGAGCTTATTGAAACAGGCCGTACCGGCAGGGGAACAGACGGATCATCATGGACATCATTAATGGGAAATAAGGACTTCGCTGCCGAAGTCTTTATTTTTTTGGGAAAAATATTAAAAATCAAAACTATTTGTGAACTTCTTACGTTATCTATGTGTAGTCCAAAAAAATAAAGGGGTGTTTACAAGATGAAAATGAAAAAGTCGTTTCTCGCAGTTCCACTCAGTGCCGCATTGTTGATTCCGGCAACCGGCGTCAGTGCCCATGGTCATGAAGATCACAGCAAGATGGCCAGCTCCGGAAACATGTCTCTCGATGTCTCCTCACCAGCGTCCGACCTCCGGGCGACACTCGATCAGCTTTTATCGGAACATGCCTACCTCGCAGTCGTTGCAATGCAAAAAGGGATTGATGGGGCGGATGATTTTGATCAAGCAGCAGGTGCACTGAATCAAAATGCCGATGATCTCTCAGCAGCCGTCGGATCAGTTTACGGGGATGAAGGCGGAGAAGCCTTTAAAGAAATTTGGAAAAGTCACATCGGTTACTTCGTCGATTACGTGAAAGCAACAGGGGCAGAAGATGAGGAAGCAAAACAAAAAGCGCTCGATGACCTCGATTCGTACCGCGTCGAACAGGCAGCCTTTTTGGATAAAGCAACGGAAGGGCGATTGAAAGCAGCTGATCTCGAAGGTGGCTTAAAAGTCCACGTCACCCAACTCTTGACGTCGTTCGACAGTTACGTTGCAGGTGATTATGACGCCACGTACAGCAATTTGCGAAAAGCAATCGAGCATATGTACATGGTCGGGGAAGGCTTATCCGGTGCAATCGTCGATCAATACCCGGATAAATTTGAAAATACGAAAGTCGATACACCCGCAGCCGATTTACGTGCCGGTCTGAACCACAACTTCTCGGAACACGCGGCACTCGCAATACTTGCGATGCAAAAAGGGATTGAAGGAGCAAAAGACTTTGATGCCGCAGCCGGTGCACTCAGTGAAAACACGGACGACCTGACAGCATCAATCGGCTCGGTCTACGGTAGTGATGCAGCGAAAGAATTCAAAAAAATCTGGTCGAGCCACATCGGCTACTTCGTCGACTATGTCAAAGCAACGGGGGCGGAAGATGAAGACGCACGTGACATGGCCGTCAAAGAGCTCGACGAATACCGTGTCGAACAAGCTGCCTTCCTTGATGCAGCAACGGAAGGTCGCCTGAAGTCAAAAGACCTGGAAGAAGGCTTGAAGATGCACGTTGATCAATTGTTACTCGCCTTCAACAGCTACAATGAAAAAGACTACGATAAAACGTACCCGGCAATCCGTGAAGCTTACGGTCATATGTACGGAGTCGGTGAAGGAACAGCGACAGCAATCGTCGATCAATTCCCTGATAAATTCCAAGGGACGCCAGCAAGCATGCCGAACACAGGTCTTGGTGGAGCCGCTGAAACTCAATCGTCAGCCGGTATCTTATGGTCACTGTTCGGAATTGCAGCCGCTTCACTCCTAGGATTTTTTGCACTCCGCGGTCGTCGTGAACAACAATAAGCCGTCTGACGGAGATGACTCAAAAAAGTCGCCTGAAGCGCGTGCGTTCTTTTAGACGAGAGGAGGGTGGCGGATGTAACATCGGCCACCCTTGCCTCTGTAAAGACTGACGTTTAAGTCAGTTGCATTAGATTGCAGCCTCAATGATTTTGAAGGGTTCAAGATTCGTTCCTACTCCCGCATTCTTCGGGAAACGAATCTCTGTTAGAGGACGGTCACTAGAATAGAAGTCAGGAAAGGAGGAGGAACAATGAAACGAACCAGCGGCGTGGTAGTAGTACTCGTCTTCGTCGTCTTCATAGCTCTCATGACACCAGAACTGCATGCAGTGGCAGTTGAACATCTGTTGCAGGATCCATTGACATCGAGCGAGATCATCCCGGTCGAAGATCGTGCAGTCGAGCCAGGTATCGTCCCGCGTATCTTACCGTGGATTGTCAGTAGTCTATTGCTCAGTGCCTTGGTGACGTTCCTCCTCCTGCGACGTAAACCAAAGCGTTAAATGAAAGCACAATCCGTTTCTCAGCCACCTGCGGCTGAAGAGGCGGATTTTTTTGAAGTGGACACGCGTCCGGATCAGACACGCCGCAAAAACAAAAACATCGATGCCTGATTTTCGGCGACATCGCGACGAAAGAACTCGGTATACTGTAGAAAAGGAGGCGATCGCATGGAGGACCATCAAACAGAAGAGTATTATGCGGCACTCGTCCGCCGGGATGCGACCTATGAAGGGCGGTTCTTCGTCGGCGTCAAGACGACAGGCATCTTTTGCCGGCCGTCCTGTCCTGCCCGGAAACCGAAACGCGAGAACTGTGAATTTTACAAGACGGCGAAAGAAGCCTTACTCGCTTCGTATCGCCCGTGTCTCCGCTGTAAACCGTTGTCGCACCCCGGTGCGAGTGACATCATCAGCCGTCTTGTTGCCGCTGTCGAAGCGACACCGGAAAAACGTTTTAAGGAGGCCGATTTCCGGGAACTTGGACTCGATGCATCAACGGCGCGCCGCCAATTCAAAAAACGCTTCGGGATGACGTTCGTCGAGTATGCCCGCTCACGTCGGATGGGACTGGCGATGAAAGAAATCCGGACCGGGAAACCGGTCATCGAGGCCCAGCTCGCGGGTGGCTACGAATCGAGCAGCGGCTTTCGGGATGCTTTCGCAAAAATCATGGGTGCGACACCAAAACGCTGGGACGGGACTTACTTGCAGGCGAAATGGCTCGATACGCCACTCGGTCCGATGCTCGCGATTGCGGACGACGCAGCCCTTCATTTGCTTGAATTCGTCGATCGCCGAGGACTGGAACGGGAGATCGAACGGCTTCGTCTCGCGGCACGGGCCGTCATCGTCCCGGGGGAATCAATCATCTTTGAGCAAATCGGACAGGAGCTGACCGACTATTTCGACGGGACGCTGAACAAGTTCGCGACGCCGCGCAAACTGTACGGGACACCATTCCAGCGTCTCGTCTGGGCCGAGTTGGAGCAAATTCCATCCGGGGAGACGATTTCCTATCAAGAACTTGCCATCCGGATTGGCAATCCGCTTGCTGTCCGGGCCGTCGCCCGGGCGAACGGTGCCAATCAACTGGCACTCGTCATCCCGTGTCACCGCGTCATTCGGGCGAATGGCGACTTAGGCGGATATGCCGGCGGGCTCGCCCGGAAAGCGACGTTACTCGAAACCGAACGACGAAAGGACTGGATGCTGCATGGCACTGATTAAAGATGTTTTTTCAGACGACTGGCTCGACCGCCTGAGTCGGGCGCTGGATGCGCCGCGGCTGCAGCAGGACATCAAACAAGCCGACTGGGAGGAACTCGCCTTCAAACAACGGGTCCGCCGGATTTCGACGTCGCTTGGATCGTATGTGCCACGTGAATTTGATGTGGCGGCGACAGAACTCGAACGGATTGCCCCGGAGTTCACGGGACTCGCCGGGATCGTGTTTCCCGACTATATCGAGCTCTACGGCGACGACTGGGACCGGTCGTTGCTGGCACTCGAACGACTGACGCCGTATTCGACGGCGGAGTTCGCTGTCCGGCGGTTTTTACTGAGCGATCAAGACCGGTACTTGCAACAGGCACTGCTCTGGAGCACGTCGGACGATGAACATGTCCGGCGCCTGGCATCGGAAGGGACACGACCACGCCTGCCATGGGGACAGGCCATCCCGGCGTTGATTGCCGATCCGCGTCCCGTTCTGCCGCTGCTCGACCGGTTGCTGACCGACGACTCACTTTACGTCCGCAAGAGTGTCGCCAATCACTTGAACGACATCACGAAGACGCACCCGGAACTTGTGATTGAACGACTCGATCAGCTCGGGACCGATCCCCGTGTGGACTGGGTGTTGCGTCACGCTTCACGGACGTTGCTCAAACAAGGACACCCGGACGTCCTGAAGGCATTTGGTCTCGTGACACGCGGCGCGGTGACGGTCGATGATTTGACGGTGACACCGTCGCTGCCGATCGGAGGCGAGATGTCGTTTACATTTAGCCTCGCGACGACGGAACCGCAAGTCCTGCGGATTGAATATGCGATTGATTATGTCAAAAAGCGGGGAATGAGTCAAAAGGTCTTTCGGATTAGTGAACGACAGGTGGCTTGACGGGAGACGTTTACAAAACGGCAATCGTTTCGGAACTTGACGACACGCGTCCACTATCCGGGGACGCATCGTGTGACCATCTTAATTAATGGGCAAGCTTACGCGACGGCAACGTTTGACGTGACAGGGGAGGAATGAAGATGAACGGACGCCATCCTGACTTTACGACGTCCCGTCTATTGATACAGGCGACAGATATGCAAGATGGATGTGACTGGGTGTTACGGGAACGACGCAGTAGACGAACTGTCGCGACGATTCACTTTCGGGAGCGGGAACTGACCTATCGGGCAGACGATGTCTTTGACATGGACGGTTATCTCAACGAAGCGTTGACAGTCATCACGGCCTATTTAGCACGGACATTATTGTTACCGTCCGTGACGGGCAGAGGCGGGGAAGCCGTCGTTTGGGAGAAGAGTGGATTTGAGAGAACGGATGACGGATTTTCGTTAGCCTTGACGCACTAAACGAAAAAGAGGACAATCCGCGTCGCAGACTGCGAACGGCTTGTCCTCTTTTTTTAAGGTTCCGAGATGCCGTTCGCGAGCAGCAGGAGATAAACCCAAATCACGAGCGGGAGCAACAGCATCAGAGTGGCAAGCAGGCTGAAGGTCTTGATGACAGTGTTTTTCAACCGGAGCGCAATCAGGAGTGACATCACATAGCCGACGCCGACGAGCGAATACAGACTGATCGGGACCCAAAGGCTCATATTCGGGAACGTCCGTCCGTTCAGCCCGAAGAACAGTAGGATGCTGACAATCAAGAGGATGAAAGTCAGGATCAGAGAGTGGTATTCGTTCCGGTGCGACTTCAAGCGGCATTCCCCTTTCATGACGTTACCTGACGGGTGTGTAAGACCAACCGAAGCGGGCACAGATTGCTTCGGCACTTGCAGCGGCAGAGCGTCCTTCCGTATCCAGGCGGAAGTAGTTCGGGTACGGCAGTTCTCCTGGCAGGGAGGACGTCCGGTAGCCGTCTGCCGTCTCGAGCAAGTCGTTTTCGGAAGCGGCGAGATCCCGTTTCGTAAACTTATGGGCAAGCCGGTTTTCCGTCTTGTTTCGCGCGAGACGTGTCGCGACGGATGCTTCGAGTTCGACGATATAGACGTCGGCACCCGCCTCTTCAAACAATGCGACCGTTTCCTCAATGAACTCAATCCCTCCGCCTTCGACCCCGAACAGGCAGAGGAACGTGAAGAGGACACCTTCGAGATCACTGATCGCCATCTCCTTGAACATCTCCCGGCGGATCAAGTCCTTCAGCCTGTGATGGGCGGGCTTTGAAAAGTCAAAATAGGGCAACAGCAAATCGATCGTCTGGTGGTTATGAAACAACTTCATCCCGGTCAACCGTTCGAGTTCCTGACCGATCGTCATTTTTCCGACCGCCTGCGGACCGAGCAATAAAACAAATTTCATCAAAAGACCCCGTTTCCTTTTTTTGTTAGATTACCATACCGGTTCAGCACGTTGGAGTTAGAACGTTTGTTCGTAAAATGATATAATGGAGATAACAACGGATGGCGTGTCACAACGAATGGAGGGTGTTCGGGCAGATGGAACATTGGAAGATGGTACAAGGATATGAAGGGAGTTATCAAGTGTCGACGTCGGGAAATGTTCGTTCGCTCGACCGGATTGTCGAGACGAGCCGTGGCGTCAAACAGCGGCGCACAGGTGTCCTCCTGCGTCCGCGCATCAATCAGGAAGGTTACCGGAAAGTGACGTTGTATCAGCACGGACGCGGTGAACGGTTTTACGTCGGCGAACTCGTCGCCCGGGCGTTTCTTGACCCGACTGCCTGCCAGGAGCGTCTCGTCCGGGCGGATCATGACCGGTTGAACGACCACATCGATAATCTGTCGGTCAAGCCTTCGCCGAGTCAAGCCTATGCTTCCTTGCTCGCTGAATTCGATCTGCTGTTGACGGACCATGTCGAATTGTCGGCGTGGCAGATTCGGGAGATCCGGCGGCGCTACCGGACGGGCGAAGCGTCGATTCGAAAGCTTGCGCTCGTGTACGGGGTGACTGAAAACCGGGTCCGCAATATCATCGATAAGAAAGAGGCACGGTATGTCATGTAGGCAGAAGGAAAGGGCAGTCCGAAGAAAATCGGTCTGCCCTTTTGGTTGAAAAAAAGTAAGGTGTCGTTAGCCGGCAAGTGGTAAGTACGGCGTGATTTGGCTCACCGTCAGTTGGAGGAGCTGTTGCGTTTCCTCTTTCGGTTCAGACGTGACGTAGATGATTAACGCAGCGGCGACGATTAAAAAGATGACGATGACGAGCCCGATGAAGAAAGGCATTTTACTTTTTCGTTTTTCTTCGTTCATGTCCACAGGTAGTTCCCCCTTTTACGAATTAACAGATGCATCTGTCATAATGATTCCCCTTTAAGAAAATGGAAAACCTGCAAAACGGCTAGAAAAAGGGTGCCGGTAAGACGATAAAGAAGATATAGACAGAAAAAGCTATTTTTTGAAGGGATGTCGATCGTCGTGTTGAGTCAGTTCAACCAGTTTCTATTAAACTTTTCCCTTTTGATTACGTCCCTGCTGTTCGCCTTCTTACCGATGCGCAACATCAAACGCATTTCACCGCACTCCTCAATCCGGATCCGACTTGCCGTCGGATTGATTGCAAGCGTGATCGGGGCACTGCTCGTCCTAAACAGTATCTCCTACGATGGAGCGAAGATTGATTTACGACTCGTCGCGCTCGTCACGGCGTATTATTACGGCGGCTGGATCAGTGGCGCATTGACGACGGTCGCCGTCATCGGGGCCCGTTTTCTCGTCACGCCACCCGGTGTCTACCAAGGTTTGATTCTCGCGACGCTGATTTGTCTTGCTTTACTCGTCACGGCAAGTATTTACCGTCGCTTTGCTGCCCAGACGTTCAAAGACTACCTTGTCCTACTGAGCATCGGGATCGGCTACAGCTTGCCGGCCCTGTACTTATTGACGGATACGTTCATTCGGTTTTTCGAGATGTCATTCGTCTACATCATCTTCAATCTTCTCGGAGGGTACGTGACGTTTCGTTTCCTGCAGGAGTTACGGAAACATTTCCAGTTCGTCCAAGCCCAGCAGGAGCTTGCCTTGACGGACAGTCTGACGAATCTCGCCAATCGGCGGAAACTCGATGAGACATTGGCCGACTATGACAAACACGGGTATGCCTTCTCGGTCCTGATCGTCGATATCGACTTCTTCAAGTCGGTCAATGACGAATACGGACATGATGGCGGGGATGTCGTCTTACGGCAACTCAGTCATCTGTTGACGACGTTTTGTCCGGGAACGGGACTCGTCACCCGGTATGGCGGCGAGGAATTCGTCGTCGTCCTGCCGGATATCTCGCACCGTGAAGCGGAGCGACTCGGGGAACGGATTCGGACGGCGTGCGCCGATCAACACTTCATCTTCAAACCGTATCCGGCTTTCCATGTCACGCTTTCAATGGGGGTCGCATCGTCCGACCAAGCCAAGACGGCGTTTGAAGTCGTCCAAAAAGCCGATCAGGCGCTGTATCAGGCAAAGCAGACGGGGCGCAACAAAGTCGTCGGTTATGATATGACACATAATTAAAAAAAAGGCGGCTCCGCGGAGCCTGCCTTTTTTTCGTGTTGTCATTCACCGACCATGCCGTCGTGATCGTTGTCCCGCATGTACGGATAGAGCCAGTGGTCACTCCGGATCGGCATGCTGAAACCGGCATCCTTCGCTTCCTGGATCGTGACTTGTCCGTTTCCGTTCGCATCGACGCTTGAGACGTCACCGCCCGTTTCCGGCGTCGTGCTTGGTGTCGAAGCGGCAGGCGTTTTCGCCTTCGGTTCAGCTTTTGGTGTTGCTTTTGGCGCTGCCTTTGGTTCAGCCTTCGGTTTACTTTCCGGACTCTCGGTCAGACCGAGCGACGCGTTGACACCATCCGGGTTGACGTTATCGAACTTGTCGACGATGACGTTGCCTTTGATTGTGTACGTGTACTGATAACTCGAAGGAATTTGCGTTTTCGTCGTTTCATAACGGATGATCGCTTCGAAATTCGTCGCACCACCGGCTTTACGGATAGTATCTTCCATGTACGCTTGATCGCCGTGGCGATTGAGCGTACTGTCTTGTGGTGTGATGTTGTAGGCGTTCGAGACACCGCCAAGCGAATCGGCGATGACATGTCCTTCATCAAGATCACGGTGTTCGACACCCGGGACCTTCGCTTCATCATGATAGTAGCGACCGGCTGACGTCACGTCTTCCGTTTTATCATTTTGTAAGGTGATCTTTTTGGCGATGACTTTGACGAGTTGTCCATGCTTGTTCGTAAATGCCCAGTACTCGCGGTCCCCGAACCCGATATCGACGACGACGTTCGCCTGACGCGAGCCGGACTGGTCGCCGCCATCGACTTGAATCTGTTTGTATCCGGCAAACGGATCATTGCTGGACGCCGTGACCGAGGGCTTGTCTTCTGTTTCTTTTTGATCCGTTGTCGTGTCTGATTTTTTTTCGGTCGTCTCTTTCGCAACCGGCTCTGCAGGAGGCGTCTCCTGTTTCGCGTCTTCTTTAACGATGTCCGCTGTCGGTTCTTTGACGTCGCTCGTCTGCGGCGTCTCTTCTTTTGGAGCACGTTCCTCCGTCTTCGTGTCTGTCGAAGAAACTGTCTCCTCGTCGCTCGCACATCCCGTCAGTAACAGGGCCGCTAGCGGTAATGCAAGGTACATTCGTTTTTTCATGCCGCACTCCTTTCACTTAAGCACACCCGTCTGTTTTCTCAACATCCCTGAAGCTGGCGCTAAGCTGATTTTCAATATATAACAATCTTAATATATATTTGGGAGCAATTAAACAAATATGTAAATTTACTTAAGGAATGACGACGTCAACCTCGTGACGAGATGCATCAAGGAAGTTGCATTTCAGGAAAAAGACGATCTGTCCTGGTGGGCAGGACAACAAAAAAACACGCCACTTCACGTGACGTGTTTTCAAGTCGAGACGAGCTGAGGAAATATCTGATACCGCTCAAAGTCCGTTAAGATGTTCGGTGCAATCTGTTTTCGAATCATTGCTTCGTCAGCCCAAAGATAGGCGTCGTGTTCGTCCGATAAGCTGACAGCATCGGTTTCCGCCGTACAGAAATAGACGAGTAAGATGACTTGACGGCCTGGATGGGTCAGGAAACTGGAGGTATACGCAATCCGGTCGACCGTGACTGAGAGTCCCGTTTCCTCCCGAACTTCACGGATCAGACTCGCTTCCGGTTGCTCCCCGAAATCAATCTTCCCGCCCGGACATTCCCAGGTCCCGCCACCCGAGTCGGCAGCGGCACGCTGGACGATCAGGATTCGGTGATCTTGCCGAATGATGCCTTTGACGGCGGTGACGATGGTTGGCATGTGTGTTCCTCCGTTCGCTTGAGCACGACAGGCATTGGTCCTTCCTGTCGTACGAGTTGATTGTTTTTGAGGTAAATCCCTGTCCGTTCCGGTAAACCGTAGCCGGACAGGCTTCCGGTCGTAATAAATGCCTGTTGTAAATTCGCGGCTTCATCCCAAGTATCGTAATGGACGGAGAGGACGGCGTCCGGTAAGAGGCCGAGCCCTTCAAGGACTAAGTCCCGGCCGTCCCGCTGATCAATCGCCGGAATCCGGCACTGGCCCGGCGCGAGTAAGACTCCGGCAGAAAAACCGGCGACCGGGACACTAGACCGGTACCGTTCTTGGATGATGGCGCCGATTGGTGTGTGAACGATGAACTGTTGATACCGCTCCGTTTCACCACCGGCGATGATGATCCCGGCGCTTTGTTTCAGCGTCGCAAGCTGAGACAAGGTCGGATGCCCGGAGAGCGGGAAGTGGAAAAAGTCCGTCTTCCCGTGCGCTTCGAGCGGACCGGTCAAGACGGGGGCGTAGGACATCCATGACGTACCTTCGCGCGGGACGTACAGTAAAGCGATGGGACCGGCCGATGCGCAAACGCTCGCGAAACGACGGGCGAGTCCTTCCGTAAACGGTGGACCACCGCCGAATAAGAAGAGATGTTGATTGGTCATGGGAAAGACCTCCTTCAAAAAAAGTATTCTTTTATCGTATTAGAAATATACGACAAAGGGTACCTGTTTATTTTTTGTGATAGGTAGAAAACGGAAAATGAATTACAATGGGAATACCAGGGAAAGTACAGCGAGGAGAGCTGGATATGAACCAAAAGCAGATAAATCGATTTCGCTACCGGGAGTCCGGGATGGGGCAAGGGCAAACGTTCTTCTGGACTAGGGCGACCGGGGAATTGCGATACGAAGAGGACGAGCGGGAAGAACCTAAAATCAAGCGGCTCTCGTTAAAGCAACAAGCGGTGCTTGAACAACGGTTGACGCAAGCAAAGGTAGCCGACTGGAAACCGATTTATGAGACGGAGTGGCTGATTCTCGACGGGACGGACTGGGAAATCAGTTGGAGTGGTCCAGGTGGAGACGGGGCATCTCGCGGCAGTAATGCCTTTCCAGAAGAGTGGGAAGTGCTGCGGGACTGGCTCTATGGACAATGTACAGAAAGCGGGGAGGAAACGAGATGAAAAAAGGGCTGGTCGGACTGATCGTCCTAATCGGGTACACGGTTCCGTTCGTTTATTTTGCATTATTGGAAGATTTCAAAACGGGAACGTTACTTGGTTATTTGCTGTTACTGGTCATGTTTACGGCACTCGCCTTTGTCGGACAACGTTTTAGTCATCTGTTGTTTGTAGTTTTCGGCAATCTCGTGTCTTATTTCGTCTCGGTTTATTTTGCGGGACAGAGGAACGACTTCGGCTGGGACGGGTATTTTAAACCGCTGACAGCAGAACAACTGATTCTGTTTGTCAGTCTGTTGATGCTCATTCCGCAGTTGATTGCGGTGGTCGTCGCGATGTCACGAGGAGCAAAACGACGGATGAAAAAGCAGATAACTGAATGAGTGGAGGAGACCCCGATGACTGAAAGCAGTGAAGCATTATTAGAAACCATCATCGAAATCCTGGAGACGGGACGCCAAATGGAGTTGACAGAGCTTTACCAGCGTGTACGAGAGCGGAACGATTTAGATTTGTCACGTTTTTCGACGGAAGCCGGACTCGATGCCCGCATCCGAAAATTAATATATCTTCATGCGAGTGAGTGTGAGTTATATAAAGGAACGAAGGATTTGTTCTACAGTGAGACAGGCAAAGGGACAGGACGTTGGGGATTACGGAGGTAAAAAAACACGCCACCGAAAATGACGTGTTCCAAAATATTAGACTAACCCTAAAATCTCGACCTCGACCAAAGCACCTTTTGGTAACTCTTTAACGGCAATACAAGAACGGGCCGGGAAATGGTTGTGCGGAGCAAAGTAATCCGAGTAGATATCATTAAAGGCAGCGAAATGATCCATGCTCGTTAAGTAACACGTCGTCTTGACGACGCGGTCCGGTGTCAGACCGGCTTCTTTTAAGATGGCATCGACATTTTTCATGACCTGTTCCGTCTGTTCCGTAATCCCACCGGCAACGAGTTCACCGGTCGCAGGATTGATCGGGATTTGACCGGAAGCATAGAATGTACCGTTGGCGATGAAGCCTTGGGAATAGGGACCGATGGCAGCCGGGGCGTTAGTTGTTTTGATTTTCTGGAATGAACTCATGAAAACTCCTCCTCTAACATAAAATAAATCGTATGTAGAACGTGCTATCTGCCTTGAACTATAGGATAATTTTTACAATACCATCACCATACTTACAAGGAGTGAATCCAATGCCTCTTTATCATAAATTAGTCCGAGATCAGATTCCAACTATCATTGCTCGAAACGGAAAAAATGCAACGTTCCGGACACTTAACGAGGAAGAATTCCTCGTCGAAGCGAAACTTAAATTGCATGAAGAAGTTACTGAATACAAAGAAGCAACGACGACCGAGGAAGCAGTTGAAGAATTGGCCGACTTGCTGGAGCTGATTCACGCGCTGGCCCGGACGCACGGAACGACACCGGAGCAACTGGAAGAACTCCGGCTTACGAAACACGATAAGCGGGGCGGATTTGCTGATAAGTTGTACCTGATTGAGGTCGAAGATTGATTCCAGTAGCTAAATTGACGCACGGCAATATGTCGCAGAACCGGAAGTTGACTATGCGGAGCAACAGATCGTCACGTCCGATGAGGTTCTGCCGCACCGGGTGCAGGAAGAAGCGTTACGTGCACTACGGGAAACGATGGAAGAAGGACGGAACCGTGCCTTGACCGTACTTGCGACGGGTCTTGGGAAAACGTACCTCAGTGCGTTCTTTGCACGTGATTTTAAACGGGTGCTGTTCCTCGCACATCAACGCGAGTTGCTGGAACAAGCGGAACGTTCGTTTAAGAAGGTCGAATCCAATTGGCAGACAGCCTTTTATATCGGATCAGACCGCACGAACGATGAACAGACGGACGTGCTGTTTGGCTCAGTCCAGACGTTATCCCAAAACCTGCATCTCGAACGGTTTGCAAAAGACCATTTTGATTTGATCATCATTGATGAGTTTCACCACGCAGCAGCTAAAAGTTATCAAAAAGTTTGGGCACATTTCGACCCCCGGTTTTTGATGGGACTGACAGCGACGCCGGACCGGATGGACGGAGCGGACGTCTATGCACTGTGTGACAATAACGTTGCCTTTCAAATGCACTTCACGTCAGCGATCAATGAAAGATTCCTGACACCGTTCCATTATTACGGGATTCATGATGTCATCGATTATTCGCAACTGCGGAGAATGGGACGGAAATATGATGCGATGGAATTGGAACAGGCGCAGATTGATCGGGCAGTCTCAGAAAACATCTATGCCGCCTGGTCGAAGCACCGGCAGACGAAGACGATTGGTTTTTGTTCGTCGATCCGCCAAGCGGAATACTTAGCGCAGACATTCCGGGAAGTGGGACACCAAGCGATTGCCTTAACCGGACAGACCGTCAATCGACGGGAACGGATTCAGGAGTTTGAACAGGGAACGTTAGAAATCGTCTTTACGGTCGATTTGTTTAATGAAGGAGTCGACATTCCAAAAGTTGATACGTTACTGTTCTGTCGACCGACGGAATCGATTGCAATCTACACGCAACAAATTGGACGGGGCTTACGTTTGGCAAAAAAGAAATCACATTGTGTCATCATCGATTTGATTGGGAACTATAAAAACGTCGAAACGAAGCTGATGTTGCTTGGAACAGTAAAAAACAAGCACAAGCGTGGGGACACGGCGCCGATTACACCACCAAAAGGATGCATCATCGAGTTCGATACACAAGCGCTGAATATCATTCATCGGATGCGTCAACCGAATCAGCGTAAATTACGTTTGATCGAGAGCTATGAACAATTGAAGCTCGATCTCGGGCGTCGTCCAACCTACGTTGAGATTGGTCAACTGACAGCCGTGCCGACTGGCTATAAACAAGAGTGGGGCTCGTACGTCGGTTTCCTGAAGGAACAAGGTGAATTGACGGATGAAGAAATCGAGACTTACGATGCTAACCGTGAACTGATTGAACAGGTCGAAAAGACAGTGATGAATCGAAGTTACAAGATGGTTGTGTTGCTGGCGATGCTCGAACGAGGAGAAGAACGATGGATGGAGCCGATTACGGCTGAAGAAGTCGCACCGTTTTTTTTATGAGAATTTGCATGCGGAAAAGTATCGAGAGTTGAAGGATGTACAAACGTCGGAGTTAAAAGGACCGTTTAATTCAACAAAAGTAGAAAAGTTATTGAAGAAGATGCCGTTTCCAAAGATGGGGAAACCATTTGTCTTTGATAATGATGTTTTGACTATCGATATAGTAATAAAATATTCAAATTATTTATACAAAATGATATACGAGCTTACATTATTAAGGGTTAATCTATATTTTTGGCATAAATAAAGAAATCATTAATCATTATGATAATGATTAATTAACATTTTTCAGTATATATAATATTAATTAAAATACCTATTCATAAAAAAACTTGTATAAAATTTTTTGATTATAATGTTTTGGTGTTTTATGTGAAGCCGAGAGAATAAGTGAATCAGCTTGGATGTTATAAAAGCTTATTTATCGGATTATGGTCGCGTGTACTAGCGGTATTTTCTCGATAAGAATATATTAGTTAAGTATTAACGTTAATGTTACAATTTATTTTTTTGAAATGATAAAAATGGAATTAGTTTAATAAATTCAACCTAAATATTTTTTATAAATAGGACATATTTAAAAATTGGAGGATTTACTATGAATGAAATAGGATGGGATTTTCCATTAACTAATGGTGGACGAGAAGATGGATTAAATGACTCAGGAATTTCTTATTTTCAAGCAGATCCAGTCAAATCATTGACGAGAGAAGTTATCCAAGACTCTTTAGATGCTAGGCACTCTAATGAGCTACCTGCTATTGTTGTTTTCGAACAAAAAAAATTAAATAAATCTTTAATTCCTGGAATTAAAGATTTGAATAATATTTTTAAATCTGCAACTGATTTTTATTCGGATAATCCCAATGAAACATATAAATTCTTTAAAAAGGGTTACGATGCTTTACAACAAAGTACAGTATCGGTGTTGGCGATTCGGGACAGAAATACGACTGGTTTGACAAAGGTAGGTCAAGCGAAGAAAAGTCATTTTCATCGCTTGACTAAAACGACAGGCGAAACCGAAAAGACTGGAAATTCAAATGGGTCATTTGGTATAGGTAAACATGCTCCTTTTGCCTCTTCATTATTTAGAGCTATGTTGTATGGGACGCTAAACATAGATAGTGATATGAGCAGGGGGTTTCAAGGAGTAATTAAAATTGCTAGTTATGATAGGGGAGAAGAATTCCCTACACAAGGAACGGGTTTTTATGGTCATAAAAAAGGTTTTCTTCCGATAACTGATTTAACCAATCTGGATTCATTTTTCCGAAGAGAAGACGGTGATTATGGAACTGATAAATTCATTCTCGGTTTTGAAGTAAATAAAAACTGGGAAAAAATCGTGATAGAAGAATCAGTAGCAAACTATATGTGGGCTATTATCTGCGGTTCATTAGAAATACATGTTGAAGATACTGTAATCAATAAAGATACTCTCGATATTGTAGTAAAGCAAATTTCTGAATTCAATCCAGAGAGTACGTGTCTGGAGTTTTATAAATCTTTAACCGCTTCTGAGTCGATTGTTAAAACAAAAGAGTTTGAAACAGAAGATGGGTCTAAAGAAACTATGAAACTATTTTTGTTAAAAGGATCTGAGTTTAGTAAAAGAGTGTCGTTAATAAGAGGCACCGGAATGAAAATCTATGAGAAAGGGCATTTCAGAACACCAGAAAATTTTGCAGGGACACTTATTGTAGAGGGTAAAAAACTCAATCATGTTGTAAGGAAAATGGAGCCACCTACACACGATGATTGGAAACCTGGACTGTATAAAGAAAACAAAAAATATGCAGAACGTCTCAAGAAAGATTTATACAAATGGCTCAATGATGAAGTTAGAGCAATAACACCTAAATATGAAAAAGATTCTATTGAGCTCCTTGGATTAGAAAACATTCTTCCTAGTTTGAGTCAAGAAGAGAGTCCAGTTCAAGAAGTGAATTTACAATCGAATAGAGAAAAAATTAAATCGATAACCATTGTAAATAATTCTATGAATGCACCTAAACCAAGAAAACGCCCAAAGTCGAAACCTGGAACAAAAAAAACTTCACAAGGAGGTCCTTCTAAGAAATTGAAAGATCAAAACACTAAATCACAGATTAATCGAATGAGGATTTTTTGTGTAGATGAGAATAGTGGAAACTATAGATTAGTTGTAAACCCTACTACGTCTGGAGAAGCTTACATTGAAGTTAAACTAGTGGGAGAAAGTATTTCAGAGCAAGCACAAATTCACAATGCAATTGAAAATCAAACAGGTGAAACTATTCAAATTCAAGATAACGTACTAGGACCATTAAACCTTGTTAAAGGATCTAACAAAATCATTACGGTTACATTAGATCATCTAACGCGTTACTCTTTGGAGGTTCTACAAAAATGAGAATGAAAGCGCGTAATTTCCCGCACCCAGTATTAAACCCTGTCAGTGATGATTTTCAAGATGGATATTTTAAAGGGATTGTTTCAGAAATCTCTGAGGAGGAAGAACAGTTACATTTTAAAATAAGTTTAGATTTGAATAATGAAGACTTAAATCAGCTTATTCAATCAAAAGAAGCAAAATTCAGTGTTCATTTTGAATGTATCTCTACCATGCAACGTTTTTCATTTAGTAGTTCAGTGCTTGAATTTGTTGTTTTTATTGATAAAGAGTTATTGAATAAAAAAATAGACGTAAATTTTTTTATTCTAGCAGCAGAAGACATTCATGAGTATACCAACAAAGACGCTCATATCGATTACGACAGTTTAGCTTTTAAAATTCAAAAAGGTGATATTTTGGCCTTTGGTGTATCTCAAACAATTCAAATCGAAAAAGAACCTTTATCTGATACAAGTAGTATCTTTAAAATAAGTAAAACTTCTAAAGCAGATGCTCCATCTGTAGAAGTTGATTTTCTTGAAAATCAGATTGAAATTATCATTCCAGAATTGGTATACGAAAAAATAGCAAAGCTTCAGCAGTACGGTGATGATTGTAATAAAGTATTGATATCAATGTTATATTTACCGGCCTTGATAGATGTATTGTTTAACATTCAATCGATAGCTTTAAATGACGAATACGAATTAGAGAATATCTCCACACGAGATTGGTATCGTACTTTGGAAAAACAACTACAAAAAAAGGGATATGTCATCACTAACTTAAGTCCCGAAAAAATCACTCAAATTTCTTATGATTTAATTAACTTAGAACCAGATGCTTCATTGATAGCGTTAGAGAATATTGTTGACTATGAAGAGGATGAGAACTTATGAAGTATGTGATTATGAAAGATGCTGTTTTACAAGAGTTAAAAGATGGTATTGCTGATAATCTATATAGTTATCAACAATACAGCAATCAAGAATTTTTAAACGTATTACAAATAGATAATCAAGTAATAGATACCTTACTGGAAGTAGATCCAATGAATAAAAGTAAAAATGATTTAGAGAACGCTATAAAACTATTCGAATATTACAGAGATTTACCGCTAACGTTAGCTTCTGACGAAAGGTTTTGGACACAGTTAACCCATACATCATTTTGGAATTATATGTGTAAAAGATGGCCGATCGATGCCGCAGAAAATGATCCGATTGAGTTTGTAAAAACACGTTATTTTTTTAATACGAGAAGTAAAACATTTTATCGGAATGGCCTTTCAAGATTATGGTGGTTTACCTATTTAACACATGACATCACAAACGAAGATACTTATGAATACACACGTATCATTTTGCAAAGTCAGGATCTAGCTAATCTAATCATTGATTCTCCGAATATTTCACGAAATAAAACCGTTTTAAAAACATTTTTGAGAATCACAGAGTATGTAAGAAAATTAGAAGATAATCAAACTATTGAACCTTTAAAACAAAAGCGCCTTTTTTTTAGAGGGCTAGCCAAATATATTAATTTGGTTGGAGGTGTTACTGTATGGGATACATTGAGTGAAAACGAAGCATATGACAAAGCATGGCGTTATGTTCAAAACCATATTATATACAAGTATTCTGAAAAACTATAGGATAAGTGAATTTAGATGTTTCTTTTATGTAATCTGACATTAGAAAGGTACTATATTGACTTTGATTGGGGATGGAAAAAAGATGATAGACGTCTTCTTGCATACAGAAATTCTAAGAAAATTCGATCACTTAAAAGGCTCAGTATTAATAGGGAGAGAGTGTATAAAAGGAAAAGGAAAAGATAAACGTGTTCCAGCTGATGAGTATGTATCAGCGGAACATATATTGCACGATTTAATAAGAGGGTTCTATAAACCCAAAGGAGCTCCATTTTTACTCTCTTATCAAGCAACCGAATCCGAAGAGAATTACGGTAGACAGATCATTTGGAAAGACAAATCTCTTTTAGAGTTTGAGACGATTGAAATGATCCCTCCTTCCGGTGTAAAAGACAACAGAAAAGCAAGTGATATTGCAGCTGCAAGATATAATTTAAAAAATCAAATCCCAATTGGGATACTGCACAAAGTAAAAAAAGGCGTAAATGTTATTTTGGGTCTAGGGATAATTATTAGAGAAGATACAAACGGAAAATTTATTGTTCTTCCCTATTGTTTTGAGAAACCAAAAGGAGAAGATTTGAATGCTTTAGAGACGGCTTTTAATATGGAAACACAGCAAAATCTTACTACGGAAGTAGCTAGGGAAATTAAACAACGAAAAGGACAATCAAAATTTAAACAAGATCTTTTAACTAAGTATTCAACTTGCGCAATTTGTGATATTTCATCAAAGTACACTATTGCTAGTCACATTAAACCTTGGTCTATATGCACAAATTATGAACGATTGAATGTAAATAATGGCTTACTATTATGCCCAAACCACGATTACCTATTTGACAAAGGATGGATTTCTTTCAATAAACAAGGTGAACTGATTTTATCGAATAAAATGAATAGAAACGAATTTGAAAAGTTTAAGATTGATCTAAATTCAAAAATAGATGTTAATGCAACTATGGAAGAATTTATAATATATCATAATACGTATGTATTAAAAAAATAAAACTACAAAACTACACAAATACACTAGGATAGAAAAAAATACGTGTAGTTTTATACTGATCTAGCGATACGAGACACATATAAAACACGTCCGATGTTAGTACTTTTTAATAGTGTACCACTCCGAAGGTGTTTTATATTGTCTCATAAATTTAGATTAGCCCATTTTGTCGTTTAGAATAATATATTTTTTATTTTTTAAATTCTTGTTCAAAAGAATCCAGAGTTAAAAAATCACATGCTAGCAGATAGTAATTATCTACTTTTATTTTTGTGAAATTGAATAAATCTCCAGCTCTTAAAATATTTTTATTTATTACTGCATTTTGAATAAGTTCTAAGGTTCCGTAACCAGGAATATCATAGTCCCATCTATAAGATTTTTTTGTATAAGAATCTTTGGGGAGTTCAGAGAAATAGTTCCACAACTCATCTTTATCTATCCTCTCTAAATCTAATGATTTCTCATTTTTAATACACATAACTTTTTCAATATCAACATGGAGTCTAATTAATAAGAACAAATCATATGGACTATCTTCATCTACAAAGATCCCATCAGCTGACCACATACTTTTTTCAAGCATTAAAAGATTTCCGTAACTTTTTGTACTTTTGATCGTAATTTTTTTTTTGCCCGCAATAAAATCAGCAGAATCCCAAATACCTTTAGCATTAACAGTAAGATCTGGATACGAAATATCAATACCTTTTAATGTTGAAAATTCATAGAAAGCAAATTCTGCTAGTTTCCCCTGAAAACAATTTGCAAATGTAGCGCCCAACTTACGTTTTTCATTCCCTCCGTGGGCGTTCTCTCGAAGATATCCAGAACCGAAAGTCATATCATATGAAAAGTCGAATGCTAATTTAATACTTTCTTTTGAAAGTGCACCTGTCTTAGAAAATGTAACTTTGTGATTTGGATTTAACTTGTAATTACCTGTAAAAGCCACATCTAATTTATTTATAACAAACACAACCTTTTATAGTATTTTTTTACACTAAAATCATACTTTATTTTTTTATTTTAGTCGAATTCTCATTTATGAATAAAAAATGATAGGGTTGAATCTAAATATATGCTAAATTATAAAAAAGCGGCGCGCCGCAAAAAAGGTGATGTATATTATGACATATAAAGTAGTTGGTCTTTTTGGAGGCGTTGGTGGTATTGAACTAGGCTTTGAACAAGCCGGATTTGAATCTATTTGGGCAAATGAAATTGATGAGAAGGCTGCAATTACTTATCAACTTAATCACTCACATCATTTAGAAGTAAAAAGTATCAATGATGTTGAAGTAAAAGAAGTACCTGATCATGATCTACTAGTGGGTGGCTTTCCTTGCCAAGCATTCTCTATTGCTGGGTATCGTAAAGGATTCGAAGATGAGCGTGGGAATGTTTTTTTTGAAGTTATACGCTTAATCGAGAAGAAACAACCGCGCGTTGTATTACTTGAAAATGTTAAAAATTTAGTTAGCCATGATAAAGGTAATACCTTTACAGTAATTAAAGAGGCGTTAGAAGCACATGGTTATCGCATCAAACATAAAGTAATGAATGGAATGGAGTATGGAAACGTTCCTCAAAATCGAGAACGGATATATATTGTAGGTTTTAAGCATGAAGAAGATTATTTAAATTTTGATTTCCCAGATCCGATTCCGTTGACAACGCAACTAAGTGACGCTATTGATTTCGAGTCTAAATTAGATGAAAAATTATACTATACAGCAGAAAAGTATCGATTTTATGATCAACTAGAAGCAAATATTCTTAGTCATGAAACTGTTTATCAATGGCGTCGACAATATGTACGTGAAAACAAGTCGAATGTATGTCCAACCCTTACCGCAAACATGGGAACTGGTGGACATAATGTACCGTTAGTATTGACGAAACACGGCATTCGTAAATTGTCTCCAAAAGAATGTTTTAACATTCAAGGGTTTCCAAAAGATTTTCAGTTGCCAATTGGGATTGCTCAGTCTCACCTTTACAAGCAAGCGGGGAATTCTGTAGTAGTTCCAGTAATTCGTCGTATCGCTGAAAATCTTTACGCAACACTCGAGAAAAATAAAACGATTTCTCATCAAGAAAGTCTATCAATTTAATCGTTGAATGTGAAAAGAGGTTGAGATATAACCAGGTTTCATCCTCGTAGCGGTAAATCTTAAAAGTGCCTTCCGCAGAACATTGTCTGAAGGATAATCTAGTAATGTATAAAGAAAAAATAAGGAATTGCTCATCTATAACGATGGCAATTCCTTATTTTCTTTAAAAGTCCGTTAGTTATATCCCAATCCCTTTTTAATCTTTGTTTATAAATATTCAGTTTGAAAGTCATCATAAGTTCCCAATTCACAAAAATCGATGGAGTAGGTGTTTTCATCGTGGCGCTCTACCCGGACTGAATCAATTCCGATGATTTCGAGATATTCATAGGTAAGAAGTTGTTCAGGTTGAAGTTCAAAGACAGTGCGCAGTAGCCATTCGCCTAATTCCCTATTTGGATTTGTCATAAGTGCTTTTGAGTTATCCTGACAAACTTTAGCGTTTAAACGGTTATGATCAGGCAAAGCGAGTGTGAATGGTTGATCACGGGGGGGGAAAAAATCCGGAAATGCAGTATGAATTTTCTTTGGAATCGGTACATATACTTCATCATGATGACGAGGACGACCGTTTGCATTCCATTGATTTAATCCACTACGTTCTGGAACATGGCGTTGTCTTCCGTGATCTGAGAATAATGGCAAGATCACGTACGGATTCGCTTGTTCAGTCGTAGGTGAGGTTTGTGGTTCGCTAATGGCTGTTGTTTCAGACATGAGTAGACTACCCTGTGAATCCATGTTTTTGATAAGTGAATATGGATCTTCCAAGATGTCTACTGGGATGCTGTATAGTGGCGTATCCAACAAGAAACGTTTGTAAAGTGTACTTTTCGTTAAGTTAAAACTATAGGAATTGATTCCATCCTCAAAAGTGATTGTGTTTTTATTTTTCATGCTAACGTGTCGAATATTGGGGATGTCCACTAAGTCCATTTCAAGTTCATGAACTTGAAATCCTCCAAGTGCACGTGTAACGCAATGATAAATCATATCTGAAAATCCATACATCCGTTTAGTTAAGTTGATTCGCTCGTTACGTAATTCAGAAATTTTTAAGATAAGTTCACGTGGTTGTAAATTGCGATAAAGAAGTGCATCTTTATTAAATTCAGCAATCTTCTGCAGAGTACGCCCGTTTCCATGAATGAATGTCTTGATTCCGACACCTACGCCACTTAACGCTGCATCTGCAGAGCAATCTGCGCGTCCTAAATTTTCAGCTCCAAAAGCTAGACAGTAAATGTTTTCTACACTTCGTGGCACTAAGAATGGAATGTTATTGTCCGAAAATAGCTTCGAAAGCTTTCCAGATGCGCTTAATAAATTCGTATACTCGTTAATTTGATTTTGAGTTGTCATTTGATGAATTCTCTCCTTTTATATTCAAAGATAGTAACGTATCAGCCGATACTTCTAGGGTTTTACAAATCCGAATAAAGACATCTAGTGAAGGGCTACGTCTACCAGATTCGTATAAGGACCAGGTAGAAGGATGGACATGACACATGTGAGCAGCCTCTTTAGATGATAGTTTTCGGATTTCGCGAACGTTTTGTAATTGATTGGGGAACATTTTATATGAATCAGCAACCAAGTAATTCAACCCCCTATTAAAATGTATTATTTGAAAGTGTTTATAGGATAGCAAAAAAAAATAAAAATACGTCATTAATTTGCGATTAGCAAATTAATGACGTATTTTTATTCTTAAAAACAAATTAATTTCATCTTATATCAAAAAACCTCCTCTGCTCATTTGAGTAGGGGAGGTTGTGATTTAAGCCGTCACTTCACTCACTTCATGATTGAGTTGCCACTGCACACCAAACGGATCTTCGACGATGCCGTAAGCTTCACTCCAAAACGTTTTTTGAATTGGCATGATGACGGTACCGTCTTTCGCGAGCTTGTCGAATGTCTCATGAATGACCTGGATGTCCGGCAAATGCAGAGCCAGTGTGACGTTTTGTCCAATCGTCACGGGATCGTGCGGCATCGCGTCAGAAAACATGATTCGTGTTCCGTGAACAATTAATTGCGAATGCAGGACAAGCGACTGGACGTCTTTTGCAAACGGTTGACCGTCCGGACCGTTACCGGGACCAAACTCCATGATCTCAGGGATGTCCTGGCCGAAGATGTTGGCGTAGTAATGGATCGCCTCACGGGTGTTGCCATTGAAGACAAGGTAGGGGGTAATCGGCATGGTAATGCTCCTCTCCATTTGAGCACGACTGACTGATGCTTATAGTATACCAAACATTTGTTCTTGTTTGTATGTTTTTCTGATTAAAAATGAAAGCGATATCATTTATTTTTTAAATTCCAAATAAATTCGAAAAAAATGGTTGTGTCTTTCCAAATTCCCGTCTATACTAAGTTTATCGAAAGCGCTTTCGGTGAAATGAGGTTTTAACGATGGGCACAATTTATGATTTAGCAAAATTAACAGGTTTTTCGATTACGACAGTCTCAAAGGCATTAAACAACTATTCCGATGTCAGTGAGAAAACGAAAGCAAAAATCATTCAGGCGGCAGCGGATATGGGGTACTTACCCAATGCGCATGCTCAGTCCCTTTCGACGAAACGGTCCTGGACGATCGGGGTCATGTTCTCGGAAGCGAACGAAGTCGGGATGATGCATCCGTTCTTCAACGCGATCATCGAAAGTTTCCGTCAAGCGACGGAGCAACAAGGATACGACTTAATCTTTGCTTCACGTAATCTCCGCAACCGCGACATGAGTTACCTCGAGCATTTTCAGCACCGGGCGGTCGACGGTATCGTCGTCATCTGTTCCGATCAAATGGACCAGCACGTCCAAGAGTTAATTCAGAGCACGATTCCAATCGTCGTCGTCGATATGGACAGCGCGGATTGTAGCGTCGTCTTCTCAGACAATCTGACAGGCGGAGCACTCGCTATCAATCACTTGCATGAACTCGGTCATCGCCGAATCGCCCATATCGCGGGAGATACGACGATTGACGCAGGAAGTGCACGGATTGCTGGGTACGAACGGGCAATGGCTGAACTCGCACTACCGATTTTAGAAGGTTACTTAATCAACGGTGGTTTTTTCTCGGTCGAAGAAGGTAAACAAGCGATGCAGACGTTACTTGCCTTACCACAACGTCCAACGGCAGTATTCGTTGCCGGTGACCAAATGGCGATCGGTGCGATGGAAGCAATCCATGAAGCCGGGTTACACGTACCAGCAGATATTTCAATCGTCGGCTACGATGATATCGAAATGTCGAAATACGTCACACCGAAGTTGACGACCGTCCGGCAAGATACGGAACGGATCGGACAACACGCAGCGGATTTATTGATCGAACAGATCGTCAACAAGCAACGTCTCAAGACGACGGACATCATTCCCGTCGAGTTGATCGTCCGCCATTCAACGGGACCCGTCAACGACTAACAATCGATTTCGAAATCGCTCTCGCAGGTGGAAGGCGAGGACAAGCGAGAGCGGTTTCGAAACAGTATATTTTTTTAAAGCTTTCCGAAAGGGCTTTCGGAACTTTTTTCTAGGAGTTTTCGAAAGCGCTTTCGATATTTTTGGATAAGAAATGAAACCGCTTACTAAATTAGTGAGCGAGTACATCAGAAAAAGGATGGGATGACATGCGTAAGAAGTTAGTCAGTGTTTTGACAGTCGGCGCGTTAACAGCAAGCGTTTTAGCAGGATGTTCAGATAGTAAAGAAGCAACGACAAGTGATGGGAAACAAGTCTTGAAAATCTGGTCATTCACGGATGAGTTAAAAGAACCAATCAAAAAGTTCGAAGAGAACAATGATGTCAAAGTCGAATTGACGATCGTTCCGATCGCGGATTACCCAACGAAATTAAAACCGGCACTTGAGAGCGGCGTCGGTGCACCGGATATCTTCACAGGTGAGATCGCCTTCTTGAAACAATGGGTCGACGCCGGTTACTGGGCGAACCTATCTGAAAAACCGTTTAACGCAGACGAAGTCAAAGATGACTACATCCCGTACGTCTATGACATGGGGAAAGACAAAGACGGTAACGTTCGTGCGCTGTCATGGCAAACAACACCGGGTGGTATCTATTACAAACGCAGCATCGCCAAAAAAGTCCTCGGCACAGATGATCCAAAAGAAATCGGCGCGATGATGAACTCGATGGACGGCGTCTTCGATGTCGCTGAGAAGATGAAAGGCAAAGGCTACAAAATGTTCCCGGATGAAGGTTCAATCCGTTGGTTCGCACAAGGTAATGATCCGCAGGCCTGGGTCAACGATAAGCAAGAGCTCGTCTTGACAGAAGACAAGAAGAACTACATGGATTACGCGAAAGAGCTCCGGACGAAACAATACACAGCACTTGCACCGGAGTGGTCACCATCATGGTTCGCAGGGATGGATAAGCCGGTCAAAGTCAAAGAAAACGGTAAAGAAACCGAAACAGAAATCTTCTCGTATGTCCTTCCAACATGGGGCTTACACAGTGTCTTAAAAGAAAATGCGAAGAAATCAGCCGGTGACTGGGCCGTCACAAGCGGACCGAGCCCATACTTCTGGGGCGGTACATGGTTAGGTGTCTATAAAGATTCGAAGAAACAAAAACTTGCGTATGATTTCGTCAAGATGATGACGCAGGACGAAGAGTTCTTGACAGATTGGGCGAAAGAAACAGGTGACGTCCTTGCGTATACACCAGTTACCGATAAAATCAAAACCGACTTCAAAGATGAGTTCCTCGGCGGACAGAACAACTATGAGTTCTTCCTTGATCAAGCGGATCAAATCACACCGGGTATCGTGACGAAGTACGACCAACAGCTCGATACATTGTACGGTGCGTCTGTCATGGAGTATGTCCAAGGCAAAAAATCAAAAGACGAAGCACTTGCTGAATTCTACAAAAAAGTCAAAAATGCGTATCCGGACGTCAAAGTACCGGAATAAGGAGACTGGGTGGGGCGGACCTCGCCCTACCTCTTCTTGTTTAAGAAAGGGGTTTGACCTGTGAAAAAACTCGATCGCCATGGTTATCTGTTCATCGCACCGTTTTGGATCGTCTTCTTAATCTTCAGCATCTATCCGGTCGCGTTGACGTTCTATTACAGTTTCACGAACTACACAGGCGCAGAAGGCGAACAACTCGTCGGACTCGCGAACTATACGCGTTTGCTCGGAGATACGTACTTCATTGAAGCGTTCTTCAATACGATCAAGATTTGGGGACTGAACTTCATCCTGCAAATTGGTGGAGCGTTGATGCTCGCCTTACTGTTCTCAGACTTACAACTCAAGTTAAAAGGACTTGCTTTCTTCCGGGCGACGTTCTACTTACCGAACTTAATCACGATTAGCTCGGTTGCCTTGTTGTTCGGGATTTTACTCGACTGGCAACACGGATCACTCAACATGATGTTGATGAAAGTCGGAATCATTTCCGACCCGATCAACTGGTTGACACAACCGGTCACAGCCCAGATTTCCGTTTCACTCATCCTGACCTGGATGTGGCTTGGTCACTCGTTCATCGTCGTCATGGCCGGTGTATCCGGCATCTCGAAAGATTATTTCGAAGCGGCCTTGATTGATGGTGCGACACGCTGGCAAATCTTCTCGCGAATCACGTTGCCGCTGTTAAAACCGATCCTGCTTTACATCATGATCACGTCACTGATCGGTGGACTGCAACTGTTTGATCTCCCGATGTTGATTACGGACGGTGTCGGTGCGCCGGATGGTGCCTTGAACACGATGGTCCTCTATCTCTACAATCAAGCCTTTAAGTACAACAACTATGGCTACGCTGCTGCCGTCGCCTATGGATTGTTTGCTATCACGCTCGTCTTTTCAATCATCGTCTTCAAAGGGATGTTCCGAAAAGAACGTTCACCGAAAGGAGCCTGACCGATGGAACGAAATGCAGAAGCACGGCGGATCGTCCCGCAAACGGAGGAACAACCGGAGCGTTCAGAACGTCCGCTGAAGTTGGCACCACCGAAACAGAAAAAAGCCTGGTTCGGCAAGAGCCTGATCTATGTCAGCCTGATTGCCTTGACCATCGCCTGTATCATTCCATTTTTAATGATGATCATCAACGCGACCCGGTCGAACGAAGAAGTCCTGTCCGGTTTCTCCTTGATTCCCGGGAACTCGCTCGCTGAGAACTATGCGGCGTTAAGCTCCTACGTCAACATCTGGTCCGGCTTCAAGAACAGTCTGATCATCGCCATCCTCGTCACTGTCTTGTCGGGTTACTTCTCAGCGATGACAGCGTTCGGATTTGCTTTTTATCAGTTCAAAGGAAAAAACGTCCTGTTCGTCTTCATGCTCGTCATGATGATGATTCCGGGACAACTCGGATTGATCGGGTTCTACGAACTCAGTAAGAATTTAGGTATTCTCGACAGCTTCATCCCGCTGATCGTTCCGGCGATTGCCAGTCCATTCACGGTCTTCTTCGTCCGTCAGTATTTACAGACCGTCATGCACCCAAGTTTGATTGAGGCGGCGCGAATGGATGGTGCAAGCGAATGGCGTATCTTCCATACGATCGCCTTGCCAATGATGATGCCGGCGATCGCGACGATGTCGATCTTTACGTTCATCGGTTCGTGGAACAACTACATCATGCCGCTCGTCCTATTGTTCTCACCAGAAAAATACACGTTACCGGTCTTGATGGGCTTCTTGAAAGGTTCACAAGTCGCAGAAAACTTAGGGGCACTTTATCTCGGGATCGCGATTTCTGTCGTCCCAATCATGATCGCTTTCTTGTTCCTATCAAAATACATCGTCAGCAGCATCTCAGCTGGTGCCGTCAAAGAATAATCTGTTAGTTAAAGGGGAGTACGCGTATGAAATTTGCATCAAACTTCGTCTTCGGAACGGCTACGTCTTCGTATCAAATCGAGGGCGCACACGACGAGGGGGGACGGACACCATCAATTTGGGATACGTTCTGCGATACGGACGGAAAAGTTTTTGAAAAACACAATGGCGATGTCGCCTGCGACCATTACCACCGGTTTGAAGAAGACATCCAGCACATCAAACAGTTAGGCGTCGATACGTACCGCTTCTCGATTGCCTGGCCACGGATCTTCCCGGCGAAAGGTCACTACAACCCGGAAGGCATGGCGTTTTATCGGACACTCGCGACACGCTTACGCGAAGAAGGGATCAAACCGGCCGTCACGCTCTACCACTGGGATTTACCGATGTGGGCATACGACGAAGGGGGCTGGGTCAACCGTGACTCGGTCGACTGGTTCCTCGACTTCGCCCGTGTCTGCTTCGAAGAACTCGACGACATCGTCGATTCGTGGATCACGCACAATGAACCGTGGTGTGCCGGTTTCCTCAGCTACCACCTCGGACACCATGCACCCGGTCACACGGACATGAACGAAGCCGTCCGTGCCGTTCACCACATGCTGTTGTCACACGGAAAAGCGGTCGAACTGCTCAAAGGGGAGTTCAACTCGGCGACACCGATCGGCATCACATTGAATCTCGCACCGAAGTACGCGAAGACGGATTCCGTCAATGATCAGTTGGCGATGAACAACGCCGACGGGTACGCGAATCGCTGGTTCCTCGACCCAATCTTCAAGGGACAGTATCCGGTCGACATGATGAACCTGTTCTCGAAATACGTCCATACGTACGACTTCATCCAAGAAGGCGACATGGCAACGATTTCGGTCGGCTGTGACTTCTTCGGGATCAACTTCTACAGCCGCAACTTAGTTGAATTCAGTGCCGCGAATGACTTCTTGCACAAAGATGCGTACTCGGACTACGATAAGACGGGCATGGGCTGGGACATCGCACCAAACGAGTTCAAGGACTTGATTCGTCGCCTTCGCGCGGAATATACGTCACTCCCGATCTTCATCACGGAGAACGGGGCAGCGTTCGACGATCAACTCGTCGATGGTCGTGTCCATGACCAAAACCGGATTGACTATGTTGCGCAACACTTGCAAGCGGTCTCCGACTTGAACGACGAGGGAATGAACATCGAAGGCTACTACCTTTGGTCGCTGCTCGATAACTTCGAGTGGAGCTTCGGATACGACAAACGATTCGGCATCATCTATGTCGATTTCGAAACACAGGAACGGACATGGAAGGACAGCGCGCATTGGTATGCCGATGTCATCCAGACACATAAAGCAACACTCTCACAGGAAGCGTAACTCAGTCGCAGGCAAGGTCGAATTACATCGGTCTTGCCTGTTTTTTGTCAAAGGAGGATTACAGATGAAGAAATGGCTCGCAGTCGCCCTTGGGACAGGCTTAGTCTTAACTTATGCCGGGACAGGGCATGCTGAAAAAGCAGACAAACAGGACAAAACGAAATGGAAAATGGTCTGGTCGGACGAGTTTACGAAACAACAACTTGACCGGACGAAATGGAACTACGACACGGGAAACTGGATCGTCGATGCGGACGGCAACGGCGTTTCATCCGGGTGGGGAAATAACGAAAAACAATATTATACCGACAAAAAAGACAATGCCTTCATCCGTGACGGAAAACTCGTCATCCGCGCAAAACAGGAAAAGACGACGGACGCCTTCGGAAGTTATGACTACACTTCGGCAAAATTGAAGACAAAAGGACTGTTCAGCAAGACGTACGGCCGTTATGAAATCAAAGCGAAACTGCCGACCGGTAAAGGACTGTGGCCAGCGTTTTGGATGTTGCCGGAGCAGGACAAGTATGGTGCCTGGGCATCGTCCGGTGAAATCGATGTGATGGAATCCTGGGGCAGTCAGCCTGAAAAGGTCGCGGGGACAATTCATTACGGCGAAAACTGGCCGAACAATAAATATACCGGAAAAGATTATCATTTCCCGGACGGTGAGCGGATTGACCAGTGGCATACATATGCCGTTGAGTGGGAGCCGGGTGAACTCCGTTGGTACGTCGACGGAAACCTCTATCAGACACAAAACGATTGGTACAGCAAAGGAAAAAATACGGCGACGAACTACAGTTATCCGGCACCGTTCGACCAAAATTTCTATCTCGTGATGAACCTCGCTGTCGGCGGCTGGTTCGACGGGGAAGTCGACGCGACGACGAAGTTCCCGGCTGAGATGGAAGTCGATTATGTCCGGGTCTATGACCTGAAGAACCGTGACTACCGCGAACCGGTCGAACCGGTCTATGAAGACGTGACGTTGCCGGACGAGGCGAAGCAACCGCTTGAAGACGGCAACCTCGTCTATGACCAAGCGTACGAAAAAGCGATTAAGGCGATTACGGACGGCGCGCAGACACTTGATCCGACCTACTGGAACTATGTGACGTTGCCTGACTTTGGTGGGGAAGGATCCGTTCAAGTGACGGAGCAGGACGGGACTCGTTTCGCTGACGTGATGATCACAAAGCCTGGGGCACAGACGTACTCGCACCAATTGATTCAAAACGTTTCGCTCGCACAAGGTGGCCGTTATCAAGTCAGCTTCGACGCGAGTAGCGACCAGGCGCGGAAGATGGTGGTCAAAGTCGGTGGTGGTGCTGAACGCGGTTATACGAAATACTCGAATGAAGAATCAATCGATTTAACGACGACCATCAAGCCTTACACGTTTACGTTCGACATGACGGGTGAAACGGATCTTGCGGCACGACTTGAATTCAATTTAGGTCTCGCGCAAGCGGGCGTCAAAATCGGCAACGTCCGTGTCGAACAGATTCCACGCGGTGAAATCGATGAAGCGGCAACAAAACCGGCTTTACCGGACGGCAATCAAATCTACAACGGGACGTTTGACCAAGGGGCGATGGATCGTTTGACGTATTGGCAGTTTGATGCCGGGAAAACGAAGGGGACGGGATCGGTCGACCCGGTAACACGTGACTTCACGTTTAAGACAAATCCGTCAAAAGGTCAACCGGCGACGTTAGCCCAACAAGGCGTACAACTCGTAAAAGACCATCAATATGTGCTGCGTTTCAAAGCAGCAGCAAAACGGGTGAACAAGATGGACGTTCAGTTGACGGATGTGACAGGAACGACGGCTTACCTGCCGGAACAACGGATTGCGCTGAGCGGTAAGATGGAGACGTTTGAAGTACCGTTTACGATGACAGAAGCGACGGATCTAAAAAGTCGTCTCCAGTTCATTCTTGGATCAGAGAAAGGGGAAGTGACCATCGATGATGTTGAACTCTTTGACACGACGCCGATCGAGATCGACAAGTCGCCGTTAAAAAACGGCTCGTTCACGGAAGGGCTGAACTTCTGGAGTTCATACGTTCATTATGATGCACAAGCGGTCGTCTCGACGGTAAATGAAGCTGCAAAAATCGCGATTGCTTCAGAAGGACAGGAGCCATGGAGCGTCCTGCTCGAGCAAGGGAACTTAGCGCTCGTCAAAGGACAGACGTACCAGTTGACGTTTAAGGCATCGTCGACGGTTGCACGGCCGCTCGAAGTGACGGTCGAAAATGCGGCGTATACGCGTTACTTCAGTCAGGTCGTCGAACTCGGGACGGAAGCAAAAACGTATCAGTTTGACTTTACGCTCGGACAAGACGATACAGCTGGTCTGAAGTTCTTGATGGGAAAAGCGGCAGGCTCTCCGTTTGCGGCGCATGATGTGACGATTGATGATGTGAAGCTGGAAGTAAAATAAACCGGACGAGCCCTGACCTGTTAGGGCTCGTTTGTTGTGAAATTAAATATTTTTACTTTTTATGGAAGGTTTAGCGGTGGGAATAGCGAATACTAGTTCATATCAAAAGTAATGGAGGAATTTGAAAATGCCGAAGGGAACAAAGTCTTATCTCGTACTTTTTTGTACGCTATTACTCGTTTCGATTGCGTTGAACGGCTGGCCAGCTGGAATTTATCCGGATGGCTCGATTGGTATAGTACAAATTCTTACGTCGATTGGCTGGTTTGCTTTCTTAATGGGATCAATCCTCATCCTTAAAAACACATCACTCATCCGTTTTCTGTTTAACTACCTTCGTTTTGGTTTCATCGGCGGGATGGTCGTCTATTTGATTACATTGTTTGAGAATCACCTTTGGGATCAGACGTGGTTTGACATGATGTCAGGAATCCAATATCCACTGTATGTTCTGTTTGTCGTGCCGATGTTTGGTTGGAATGCCTTTGCTGCAATTCCGTATGGTGATTTTTCATTTTTAATTGGTTTCCTCTATCTTTTGATCGCCTTTGGTCTAAGCCTACGGTATAAGAAAATCAAGATTGAACGGTTGCGTTACTGAATGGTAATTACAAGTAGGGCCTGCTTCATTATGAAACGGGTCTCAGACTGTAGACAACGTACGATGTGCTATCGGGAGAGAAAGCGTCTCTTTTTTCGTTGCTTTCCTCGGGCGAGGCGCAAGCCGTTGCTCCTTGATCCTCACGGACAACGAGCAGGGTCTTGCCTGCCTCTGGCAAGTCGCGTTAAAAACGCACTTTTTCCCGTAGGAGTCAACGAGACGTGACGCTTTTTAGGTAATACCGTGACGGAAAGCCGGGCATGCAGACAGTTGAGCGCAATCTGTCTCAAATCGGCATGTTCACACTTAATAAGCGTTTGTCTACACGCTAGGGCCCGCTTCATAATGAAGCGGGTCTTTTTTTGTCTTTTAAACTGTCAGATAAGTCATATCTCTAAATTTTAAAAATAGGAAACTATTTCTAAAGAAATCTATTATAATCAAATTATCACTAAGATTTGGTTTTTTAGAAACGGAGGTAACCTGATGAAAAAAGCATTAAAGATTGTCATGACAGGTGTACTTAGTATTTCATTACTTAGCGCTACATCTGGTCAAAGTGACGCAGCGACTAAGGCGAAGGCATTTAAAAACTGTACGGAGATGCAAAAAACGTATAAAGGTGGCGTCTCGAAGAAAAAGGGTTTGAAAAACCGAACGGGTTACGATAAAAATGGGAAAGCCATTTATAAGAAAACAAAGTACGCCCAACATGTAAGCTTAGCGACGTATAATCTCAATAAGTCAAAAGACCGTGACAAAGACGGCATCGCCTGCGAACGCTAAAAAAAGCCCCGCTCTCCTAAATGGAAAGTGGGGCTTCATGCGTTTAGTTGAAGTTCTTTTTGAGGAAGTCTGTCACTTCTCCTGGTGTTTTTGCGTTGGCGCTATGCAAGTGACCAAGCTTCTCGCTGTTTTGGAAAACGAGTAAACTTGGAATTCCCATGACGACATTATCGGATGCGATTTCCGGGAACTCATCTTTATCGATCGTATAGATTGGAAGTTCTTTAAATTGTGACTCGACGTCCGGCATGAAGTAGTCCATCCGTTTGCAGTCCGGGCACCAGTCGGCTTCGAACTTGATGATGACCGGTGTTTCGCTTGCGATTAGTTCTTTAAACGTGTCTTCACTCTTGATGTAGTTACTCATGTGTAAATCCCCCTATAGTATGATTGTTTGTCTTTAGTCTACTGACTCTGGTAAGAAGATGCACGGATTATGCTTTTTTTGTTCAATAAATTTCCGCAAAAAAGTTGGTTGTTCAAGAGATGTAAGCGGTTTTTCTGTTCAAGAATGTTGGATTACTAGGGCTTGATCTATTTTGCCTATAGAAAACAAAGTTGGTCATTTATTAATTATCTAGTTATAAACAAAATGATTTCTCTAGACCCACTTGTATTGAACTGCTACGATAAGTTTTCGGAATTAAGCGAGTAAGTGGGGGCGGGCGGAATGATGGACGAACAAAAATTCGATAATCTAAAACGGGGCGAACGCGGTGCGATGATTAGCATTGCAGCCTATATCCTATTATCCGTAATTAAATTGCTTGTCGGCTATTCAGCGGATTCTGCCGCTTTACGGGCAGATGGTTTGAACAATACGACGGATATCATCGCATCGATTGCTGTGTTAATCGGATTACGAATTTCCCGTCGTCCGGCAGATGACAATCATAAATACGGTCACTGGAAAAGTGAGACGATTGCGTCGATGGTCGCTTCTTTCATTATGATGGCAGTCGGTCTCCAAGTGTTGATTGATACGATTTCAAGCTTATTTGAAGGAAAACAAGAATCTCCAGATATCGTAGCTGCCTATGTCGGAATCGGTTCGGCAGTCGTCATGTATTTTGTCTATCGGTATAACCGCAAACTGTCTGAAGAAATTGACAGCAAGGCTGTCATGGCAGCGGCGAAAGACAATCGGTCGGATGCCTGGGTCAGTATCGGAGCGTCAATCGGAATCATCGGTTCCCAGTTCGGGATGCCGTGGCTTGATATCGTGACGGCGATCATCGTCGGTTTCTTAATCTGTAAAACGGCATGGGACATTTTCTCGGAAGCTTCCCACGAACTGACGGACGGCTTTGATGAACAAAAGCTGAAGATGTATGAGGATGTGATTTTTGACCTCGAAGGTGTCAAAGGAATCAAGTCAATCAAAGGACGGAACTATGGCAATAATGAAGTCGTCGATGTCGTAATTCTCGTCAACTCGACACTCAACATCCACCAAGCCCATGATATCGCAACACGAGTCGAAGATACGTTGACGGACGAATATGGCGTCTACGACATTCATGTCCATGTGGAGCCGGAGTGAACTATAGAGAACGACCATTTCTAGGTAGGGAAATGGTCGTTTTTTTGTGTATTCATAATCTGTGGTCACTCTTTGAATTTGCTAAAAATATTATGTGCATTTTCACATTGTTATTTAGTTGACTTTACGAATGAATCGGCGTAGTTTAGTTTACATAGATAATCATTCCAAATGGAACGATTCGAAATTGAACAAAGGAGTTGAATCCATGGAAACAGAACAGCAGGAAAATTTACGATCGGCAACGATGATGAAATCGTTTTGGAACATCCAGCGCCACTTGATGCGTTTTGCCCATCAGACGGCACAGGAAAATGGACTCAGTATGCCGCAATTTCATAGTTTAATGACGATTGCACCGCGCGGACCGATTACCCAAAAAGATTTGGCAGCACAGACCCACTTACCGAAAAGTACGCTCAGTCAATCGATCGAAGGACTGGTGCAGTCCGGCTGGATTGTCCGCGAGACGAACGAACAAAATCGGCGCGAAGTGATTTTGTCGCTCAGTGAACAAGGAGAACGTTTCGTTCAAGAGATGAAACAACAAGAAACCGGGATGCAACAACGCCTCGAGAAAATTTTGGAAACGATTGATCCGGAAGCCTTCGAGCAGATGCTTGCGACTCATGACATCATTGCCCGTGGCATGAAAGAGATTCTCCCGCCAGGAAACGGAGGTTGTACACGTGATTAAGTTACTCAAAAACCTAAAAGTCTATAAATGGGCGGTCCTCGCCGTATTGGTCCTCGTCTTCGCCCAGTCGATGTCCGATTTGTATTTACCGACTTTGATGGCAGACATCATCGATAAAGGCGTTGTCGTCGGGGATACAGGCTACATTTGGAAAATTGGTGCGGTCATGCTGGGCATCACGGCACTCGGTGCGACAGCTGCAATTGCCGCAAGTTATTATTCATCAAAAGCGGCGATGGGGCTTGGGCGCGACATTCGCCGGAAAGTCTTTAACCACGTCGAACGTTTTTCACTGCAAGAGTTCGACCAAGTCGGAACAGCGTCGCTGATCACACGGACGACGAACGACATCACACAAGTCCAACAAGTCGTCATCATGATGTTGCGGATGGTCGTCAGTGCACCGATCATGTTCATTGGTGGTCTGATCATGGCGGTCTCGAAGGATGCCAAACTATCACTCGTCATCGTTGCCGCGATGCCCGTCCTCGTTGTCTCGATTTTGTTGATTTTATGGAAAGGGGTGCCGCTGTTCGGACAGGTCCAAAAACGACTCGACCGGTTAAATCTCGTCTTACGTGAGAATTTGACAGGCATCCGTGTCATTCGTGCCTTCAACCGGGAGAAAGAAGAAAAAGTCCGTTTGACGCAAGCCAATGCGGATCTGACGGACGTCTCGATTAAGGTCAATAAGATCATGGCATTTTTGATGCCGACAATGATGCTCGTGATGAACTTGACGGTCGTCGGCGTCATTTGGTTCGGTGGAATCCGGATTAATAACGGCGGCATGCAAATCGGTGACCTGATGGCGTTCATCCAATACGTCATGCAAATCATGTTCGCCCTCGTCATGGCATCCGTCATGTTCGTCATGATTCCCCGTGCTGCGGTCTCGGCGAAACGGATTAATGAAGTCCTCGAGATGACACCGACGATGGTCGATGAAGGAAGCGCTTCAGCAGACCGTGAGCCGGGCACGCTCGTCTTCGATCACGTGACGTTCAGCTATCCGGGAGCAGAAGCGCCGGTGCTGTCGGATATCAGCTTCAAAGCACGTCCTGGTGAAATCACCGCTGTCATCGGCGGGACCGGTGCCGGGAAATCGACGCTCGTCAATTTGATTCCCCGTTTTTACGACGTAACGAGTGGCAGCATCCAAGTCAACGGCGTCGACAGTCGTGACGTCCCGCAAGAGGAATTACGTTCGAAAATCGGCTTCGTGCCACAAAAAGCCCTATTGTTCACGGGATCGATTGCGGACAACATCCGTTTCGGGAAACAGGATGCATCATTAGAAGAAATCGAACATGCAGCGCGTGTCGCCCAAGCGACCGACTTCATCGAACGGATGCCGGACCGGTACGATTCCGTGATTGAACAAGGCGGATCAAACGTTTCCGGTGGCCAAAAACAACGGCTTTCGATTGCCCGGGCGCTCGTCCGGAAACCCGACCTTTATGTGTTCGATGACAGCTTCTCCGCCCTCGACTTCAAGACGGACGCAACACTCCGAAAAGCATTAAAAGAAGAAACGCGTCAAGCGACCGTTCTGATTGTCGCCCAACGTGTCAGTACGGTCATGGATGCGGATCAAATCATCGTTCTTGAAGAAGGGCGCGTCGCAGGAATCGGCACGCACGACGAACTGTACGCAACAAACGATGTCTATCAAGAAATCGTCAAATCCCAACTGTCAGAGGAGGAAATCGCATGAGTCAGACAACGAAACGACCTGCCGGCGGACCTCCGGGTGGACCGGGTGGCGGTCCCGGCGGTGGAAACATGATGATGATGGGGGAGAAACCGAAAGACTTCAAAGCGACGTTCCGTCGGTTACTCGCCTATTTAAAACCACGGCGGACGGCACTGATTGCTGTGTTTGTCGCCGCGATTCTCAGTACGGTCTTTATGATCGCAGGACCAAAAATCATGGGGACAGCGATTACAGAACTGTTCGAAGGGGCGTATGCGAAGTTCCAAGGGGTGCCGGGCGCTGAAATCGACTTTACGAAGATTGGTCAGATTTTGTTACTGCTCGCAGGACTTTACGTCATCAGTAGTATATTTAGTTACATTCAGCAATACATCATGTCGAGCGTCGCCCAAAAAACGGTGTATGACTTACGAGAGGACGTCAATCAGAAACTTGAGCGATTACCGCTGAAGTATTATGACGGACGACCGAACGGGGAAACGCTCAGCCGGGTGACGAACGATATCGATACGATTGGGAGTACGCTCCAACAAAGTGTCACGTCATTCATTACGTCAATCGTCACGATCGTCGGGATCTTAATCATGATGCTGACGATCAGTCCGCTCTTGACGCTGATTTCACTCGTGACGTTACCGTTATCGATTTTTGCGATCCGTCCGATTTTAAAACGGTCGCAAAAGTATTTTGCTGATCAACAACGGACGCTTGGTCAGCTGAATGGCCACGTCGAAGAGATGTATACGGGACATCCGGTCGTCAAGGCGTTCGGTCACGAACGGAAAGCCGTCGCAGAGTTTGACGACGTCAATGAACAGCTTTATGATGCCGGACGAAAAGCGCAGTTCATTTCCGGCATCATCATGCCGATGATGATGTTCATCGGGAACATCAGTTATGTCTTGATCAGTGTCGTCGGCGGGATTTTAGTGACGCAACGCAGTATCTCGATTGGGGACATTCAAGCCTTCATCACGTATACCCGACAATTCACACAACCGATCACGCAGACGGCGAACATCGCAAATATCGTCCAGTCGACGGTCGCAGCAGCAGAACGTGTTTTTGAATTGTTAGATGAAGAAGAGGAAATCAAAGAAGTGACAACGCATCATCTCGCGCGTGCGAAAGGTGCCGTCGCGTTTGAACACGTTGACTTCGGTTACGGAAAAGACCTCTTGATTGAAGACATGAACATCGATGTCCGGCCGGGACAAACCGTCGCGATCGTCGGTCCGACCGGTGCTGGGAAAACGACCTTAATCAACCTGTTGATGCGTTTCTATGAATTAAACGGTGGTGCGATCCGGATTGACGGAATCGATACCCGTGACATCTCCCGGGAAGACCTACGGACGACCTTCGGGATGGTCTTACAGGATACGTGGCTCTTTAACGGGACGATCCGCGATAATCTCGCGTACGGGAAAGTCGGAGCATCGGAAGAAGACATCATCGATGCGGCGAAAGCAGCCCATGCCGATCACTTCATCCGGACGTTACCGGACGGGTATGAGACGGTCTTGAACGAAGAGGCCTCGAACATCTCACAAGGGCAAAAACAATTGTTGACGATTGCCCGTGCGGTTCTCGCCGATCCACCGATCATGATTTTGGATGAAGCGACGTCGAGCGTCGATACGCGGACGGAAATCTTCATCCAGCAGGCGATGCAACGCTTGATGGACGGACGGACGAGTTTCGTCATCGCCCACCGCCTGTCGACGATTAAAGATGCGGACTTAATCCTCGTCATGGATCAAGGGCGTGTCATTGAACAAGGAACGCATGAAGCGTTGCTAAAAGCAGATGGTTTCTATGCGGACCTCTACAACAGCCAGTTTTCCGAAAAAGAAGTCGTATGACAGGATCGTAAGAAATGAAGCAGTTCCTCGAGGAGAGGGGCTGCTTTTTTTGTCGGAATAATCCTTTCCCTTGATTTTTAATACCGCAGGGGGTATATTATGAGCAGAAATCATTTTGCCGAACGGGCAACAAAAGGAGAGAAACTTCATGAAAAACATGTCGACGACTGAACTTGAACAAACACTTCAAACGGATGCATCAATCCAGTTGATTGATGTCCGCGAAACGGATGAATACGCAGGCGGTCATATCGAACAGGCTAAAAATGTTCCATTATCTGAATTGACGGAACGCACGGCTGAACTGGATGCCTCTCAACCGCTCCACGTCATTTGCTTATCGGGTGGACGGAGTATGAATGCTTCGATGTATTTGGAACAAGCAGGCTTCGACGTCACGAACGTCGACGGCGGAATGATGAGCTGGGAAGGAAACGTCACACGCTAAGCAACGATCAATCGGGTACGACCATTCAACTAAAGGAGGAATCGTTATGTTATTACGCTATTTCTATGATGAAAAATTAGCACAAGCTTCATATATGGTAGGGTGCCAGAAGACGGGGGAAGCGATCGTCATCGATCCGGCACGAAACATCGAACCGTATCTCAAAGAAGCGGAAAAAGAAGGGCTTCGAATTTCGGCGACGGCGGAAACACACATTCATGCCGATTTCGTCTCTGGGACACGCGAATTCGCGAAGCGTCTCGGAACGACAGCTTATCTATCAAACGAAGGCGATGCTTCTTGGAAGTATGGTTTTGCTTCAGAGATTGATGCCCGTCTCGTCAAAGACGGGGAGACGTTCAAAGTCGGGAATGTGACGTTTGAAGTCATGCATACACCAGGTCATACGCCGGAACACATCTCGTTTGTCTTATACGATCGTGATCAGACAGTTCCGATGGGGATTTTCACAGGTGACTTCGTTTTCGTCGGCGATATCGGACGTCCGGATTTACTGGAAGAAGCAGCCGGTATTCAAGGAACGACAGCCCTCGGTGCGAAGCAAATGTTCCAGTCCTTGAAACGCTTCAAACAACTGCCTGACTTCACACAAGTCTGGCCGGGACACGGTGCAGGAAGCGCGTGCGGGAAAGCCCTCGGTGCTGTTCCGACATCGACGGTCGGCTACGAAAAAGTGACGAACTGGGCACTCCGGATGGAGGATGAAGCGGCATTTGTTAAAGAATTAACAACGGATCAACCAGAACCACCGAACTACTTTGCGATGATGAAAAAAGTCAACAAAGAAGGCATTGTCGTGACGACAGAAGTTGATCGTCCACGCCTTGCTGAAGCGAACACGGTGGAAGAACTCGTCAAGACGATGCAAGTCGTCGATACACGAGACGGAAAAACATTTGGTGTCGGACATGTACCGGGGACAATCAACATTCCCTACAATTCGAAATTCGTCGCCTGGGCAGGCTGGTTAGTCGATTTCAATCAGGATATCGCCATTCTCGCAGCAACGGATCAACTGGAAACGATTCAAACGGATTTACAATCGATCGGACTGGATCGTTTCGTGACATTGATTGATGTCGAAGAACTGACAGCGAGTCAGTTAACAGAAAGTTATCCGGACTGGACAGCAGACAAAGCCATCGCGGCAGCTGAAGCCGGTGACGTCTACGTCCTTGACGTCCGAAATAAAACAGAGTGGGAGGAGAGCCATTATGAACAGGCTCACCGGATTTTACTCGGAAAACTTGCGTCACGTCATGAAGAGCTTCCGAGTTACCAACCGATCGCCGTCCACTGTGCATCAGGTGTCCGGTCACGGATGGCAGTCAGCGTCCTGCAATCACTCGGTGTGAAGAATGTCATTAACATCGATGGCGGGTATGCAGCGATTGAAGACGTCTTACACGATCAGACCGTCGCCGGAAAGGCAACGTCACGTTAATCAAATAAACAATGTCGAAACGGATGATTCTCGCGAGGGTCATCCGTTTTTTAGTGTTTCTTGAATTGTCTGTCAATTTGACTGAAAGCGTGTTTACTTCATTCACAACAGGGGGAAATGATAGATGTAAAGGTATGCCGATAATTCATTTTTTAAAAAAGGAGTGTGACAGGATGAACAATATGTGGAACGATACTTCGCTAAACCTGAACGGAATGTTCGGTGTTCTTGGTAACATATTAGGTGCACTACTTGTGTTCCTAATTGGTTGGCTGATCGCAAAATTAATTGCGAACGGCATTCAAAAGGCACTAGAAAAGTCAGGTGTCGTCAAGAAGTTGATGCCAGAAAAGTCAGCTGAAGCGACAACGAAGAAAAAGAAATGGACACCAGAAAAAGTCGTTGGAACAGTTATTTTTTGGGTCTTAATGGTTTTTGTACTAATTTTAGTGTTCAACATTCTTAATCTTGGCATCATTGCAGCACCACTCGCAGACACAATGAGCACGCTGCTTGCGGCAATTCCGAACATCTTAAAAGCTGCACTCGTTCTACTGTTCGCCTATATTATTGCCGTCGTCTTACGGATGGTCATCGTCAAAGGTGGAACAAAGTTGATGGCGAACGAAAAGGTTCGTTCAAACAAGATGTTACAAGGACAAGCCGATCTATCGAACTATCCGAAAATTGCCGGGGATATCGTCTTCTACTTGGTTTTATTGATTTTCCTACCAGGTGTACTTGATGCCCTCAACATTGACAGTGTTTCGGAACCGTTCAGTCAACTGTTATCCTCGTTCTTAAGCTTCATCCCACGACTAATCGCAGCAGCAGCTATTTTGCTAGTTGGGTTCCTGGTCGCAAAAATTGTCCGCGATATCGTGACGAACTTCCTTCATGCGATTGGGACGGATAAATTTGCTTCCCGTTTTAACATCGGGACAGACAATCAAAAAGATTCAAAATCGGTCTCGTCAATTCTCGGGACAGTCGTCTTCATCTTGATTTTGATTCCGATCACGATTTCAGCACTTGATCAACTGAACATCGAAGGAATCAGTGCACCAGCAATCAACATGCTAAACGATGTCCTCGGAATGATTCCGAACATTGTAATCGGCGTCGTCTTGATTCTCGTCGGTGTCTATGTTGGACGATTTGTAAAAAAATTCGTCACCGACCTTCTCGTCCGACTCGGTTTTAACAATTTGACACGTCACTTGAAAATTGGAAACTGGGATGCTAACAATACGTCGATGTCACCTTCTTCACTCGTCGGTGCTCTCGTTGAGATTATCATCGTCGTCCTGTTCGTCGTCGAAGCCTTTAACCTGATTGGTCTGAACTTCATGGTCGATCTTGGACGAGCTGTCCTTGCCTTCCTTCCGAGTGTCTTGACGGCGATTGTCATTCTCGCAATCGGGATTATCGTCAGTAACTTGGTCAAACGCGCGATGGATAGTTTGTTCGGCAGTTCTGATCTTAAAGTCCTATCGAATGTTGCACGTTATGCGATTTTAGCCCTCGCGATCTTCATGGCACTCGATCAACTTGGGGTCGCAGCGACGATCGTCAACTCGGCCTTCATCTTGATTCTCGGAGCAGCCGCCCTTGCCTTCGGCCTCGCCTTTGGTTTAGGTGGTCGCGATAATGCTTCGCGCTACCTTGATCGTCTCGAGAAGAAAGCAGAAGAGACAGAGCTTGATACGTCGAGTCTTGCTTCGGACCGAACTCCATCAGCTCCTAAGCCAAGCCTGAAAGAAGCGGCTAAAGGTGCAGCTTCGAAAGCAGCAGATGATGTCACGCCAGACCGTGCCCCACGTGCTTCCCGTTCGACGGAATCGACTGATGAGAAACCGACGCACGGTAAGCCAAAAGGTGCGCTTCCTGAAAATGATTTGGCACAACAGGATGATTATCCGATTGACCCAGATGGAAATCGTGGACCAAATCTTGATCATCCAAACGATCGTCCGTAAGTAACGTGTAACTCCTTCGCTAGTATGCGAAGGAGTTTTTTACTCGGAATCGGTGCCATCATTGGTACAGGTATTTTCGTTTTAATAGGAACAGGCGCCTTATACGCAGGTCCAGCATTACCGGTCTCATTCATTATTTCAGCCATCGTTTGTGCGTTAGCCGCCCTCTGTTATGCCGAATTTTCCTCGATGATTCCTGTCTCGGGTAGTGTATATACATACACCTACGCTACGATTGGCGAACTCGTTGCCTGGATCATCAGGTGGTGTTTAATTTTAGAATACGGTCTGGCTTCGAGTGCCGTCGCGACAGGGTGGTCAGGTTACTTCCAGTCGTTGTTATCGGAATTCGGCATTGAACTTCCGACGGCGCTCCGTGCGGCACCGGGCGCCGTACCTGGCAGTGAAACGTTCTTTAACTTACCGGCATTCTTAATTTTGATGGTCATTACGTTCTTGTTGTCACTTGGAATCAAGGAAACAAAACGTGTCAATAACGTGATGGTACTCGTTAAAGTCGCCGTCGTCATCTTGTTCATCGTCGTCTCTGCAATTATGGTCGGAATCGTCCCGTTCAAACAATTTGAAGGTGTCGATAGTCCGGTTTCGCTTGCGTTAAAAGTCGCAGGTCAAAACTGGGTTGCCGGATTGGAGCCATCGTCGGGATGACGACAGTTATTCTTGTCATGACATTTGGTCTCGTCCGTCTGTTGTTTGCGATGAGTCGTGATGGATTATTACCGAAAGTTTTCTCGGACGTCAATGAAAAATCGCATACACCGGTCAAGGCGACTTGGATTCTCGGTACCGCTTCTGGTTTGATTGCTGGATTCGTCCCGCTCGGTACGTTGGCGGAATTGATTAACATCGGGACACTCGCTGCGTTCGCGTTAATCGCCGTCATCATCTTGCGTCGGACGCGTCCGGACTTAAAACGGGCGTTCAAAGTCCCGTTCGTCCCGGTTCTCCCGATTTTATCGGTCCTCGCGTGTATCATGTTAATGTTGAATCTCCAAACCTTTACGTGGATTGCGTTCTTCATCTGGACAGCGATTGGTTTGCTTGTCTACTTCGGTTACGGAAGAAGCCGTTCGAAATTAAATTAAGTACATGATCACTCTCGATTTCATCGGGGGTGATTTTTTTGTTGGAAACAAGTGCAGGAAACATCTTGTAAAAAGTCGAACGATTGAAGAGAGAAGAGGAGGGACTACATATGATTCATATTAAAAGAAATCCTGATTTAGAATCTGCCTACAACGCGATGCAAGAAGGGTTCAGTGATTACATGATTCCGCTCGGTTTGTCATTTGAAGTGTTTCAGGAACGGATTTTGACGCGAGATGCCAATCAATTGGAACACTCGTTTGTCGCCTTTCATGGAGAACGACCTGTCGGATTATGGCTGAACGGCCTCAAGAAAATTAAAAAAGAGCAAGTCATGCGGTGTGGCGGGCTTGGAGTAGATCCGCAATATCGCCGTCTCGGCATCGCAAAAGCATTATACGAGGCTCAACTAAGTTATGCGAAAGAGCTGGAAGTCGATCGATTAATGCTTGAAGTCATCCAAGGTAATACACCTGCAATTGATTTGTATCACCAGCTTGGCTACCGCCAAGACCATGAACTCGGTTATTTTCAGCGCGATGAACCGAACCAGGTGAATCCACTCGTTGAGATTGATGAAGTGGCATTTGAACGGAGATACGCCCAACAAGGCGAATACATTTGGCAACAAGATCCGGGCGTGATGAAATATAGAAAGGCCACCTATTATGAACTGGATGGAGCATTCATCGCTGCTTCAAACGACTCGATTTTTGCCATTGTGACGGAAGAATCGGAGGTCGCGCGCATCGCAACGGAAGCGACCCGACGTTTGAGTGGAATGACGTATCAATTGCAGTCGACGAATCCACTCGTCTGGGAAACATTGCGTGCAGAAGGATGGGCGCAACGTGATTTAAAACAATTCGTCATGAGTAAAGCCATTCGTTAACGAAAAAAATAGCCATCGTTCGGAAGTAGCAAGCACTACTTTAGAACGAATGGCTATTTGTCATGTCCATAAGCTGATCATGACGAGGATGGCGAAAATTACGAATAAGATTCCAGTGCCACCCAGCATGATAAGCATAATTTTGTTCATCATTGGAAAATGCCTCGTCTCTAAGAATGAATTTATGAAGAAATACTTGCTATATAATCTTGAATCATCAGAAGATGCGAACCGACGATGTTATCCGGTAAGTCCGTCAGGGACACATACGTCAATGCAACACTTTCATCACTGACACGGAGTGTGCCGGAAGTATCGGACGCAACGTATGCGAGGGTGACACTTTGAAAGACATCCCCGTTCGCGAGTGTCGTGACGTAATTTTTACCGGAGTAGACACCGAGCAGCTTGAGCGTCTTTGCGACGAGTCCGGTTTCTTCGAATAATTCGCGTCGGGCCGTCTCTTCCGTCGATTCTTCCCATTCCATGAGACCACCCGGAAGACCGAAACGTGCTTGTTCTTCATTTCGTTGTTCGAGTAAAATCTGACCTTCCTTAATGACGAGGACGACGGCACCGACTAAAATCAGTGGAGTGGGTCCGACTAAATCACGGATGGATTTGACGTAATTCACCACGGCACCTCCTGGTGGAACGGGCATCCCGTGGCTTGCGTCTGTTTCGGGAAAAAGTTCGGTCGCTGTAACGCATTGTCATAATTTTTATGGAAGACATGTGTCGCTGCTCCGCTCATCGGCGGAACGAGCCACGACCATTCCCCAGTGACGTCGCGACCGCAAGTGGCTTCATTTTTTTCGAACCGGGCGAATTGTTTGGCCGCCGTATGATGATCGACGATCGTCACTCCGGACCGCTCGAAGGATTCGAGGACGGCGACATTGAGTTCGACGAGGGCCCGGTCTTTCCATAAGGCGCGCTCACGGGACGTGTTCAGACCAAGTTGTTCAGCGACAAGCGGTAAGAGATTATAACGGTCCGCGTCAGCAAGGTTACGGGCTCCAATTTCAGTTCCCATATACCAGCCATTGAACGGAGCACACGGGTACGAAATGCCGCCGATTTCAAGACGCATATCGGAAATCATCGGGACGGCGTACCACTTGATGTCGCGTCCTGCGAACAAATCATAGTCGGGATGGATGATTGTAACTTCAAGAATCAGTTCTTGTGGAATCTCATGGAGTGTTACTTGACCATCGAGTTCAACCAACAGCGGTAAAATATCAAAGGCGGTCCCGTGTCCCGTCCACCCAAGTGCCTGACATTGTTTCGTGAAAGCGGTGGATGCGGGATCACCAAGTACGCCGTCGGCCGTTTCGTAGCCGGCGTAACGAATCAGTTGATGATTGAGGACGCGGACACGTTGCGGATGGAAAATCGTGATTGTCGAGCGGATCCGTCCCTCATTGGTGGCGTGGCGAATGTGGTGGAACAACGCGTCTCGAATCGCTTCGATCGTTGTCGCCGCACGGGCATCGATGACGTGCAGTTGATCCCAAAAGAGCCGTCCGATGCACCGGTTGCTGTTACGCCAAGCAAGTTTCGCTCCGAACGTCACTTCGTCCGTTGTTTGTGTATAGCTTCCCGTTCGTAAAATTTCATCGCGCACGTCGTTCAAACGATTTTTTGTGTGTGGTGTCTCTTCTATATAAGTCGTCAAGAAGCGTTCTGCTTCGTCTAGTAAATGTTGCACGGCGTTTGAGTCCTTTCTTCATCCAAAGCGACAGAGTTTCTTATTCTAGTGTACAAGGTGAATGGAGGAAGCGCCAACTCATAGCAATTGCCCGTTTTTTGATACGTTCAAAAGACGTTCACAGATTAAGTGGGAGAGGGAAGGGGGATAGATAAGAGAATCAATCGAAAGTGAGGAACTTGGCATGTCTTTAGTCAAACCGGTTTTTATTCGCTTTTTTGGCGAAGCTTTTTTCGATAAGTCGGCACAGCTGGCCTATTATTTGATGTTGTCCTTATTTCCATTCTTATTATTCGTTGTCGGATTAGTATCTTTTTTACCATTCACTTCCGGTGAAGTCCTTGATTTGATTCGTCCTTTCGCACCAGCAGAAACCTATGATTTAATTCGCCGAAATGTCGTAGGGATTTTTGACGAAGGGGGATTAAAACTTGCTTCGATTAGCTTCGTCGCAGCCTTTTGGCTCGCCTCGATGTCTGTCCAGTCGCTCGTCCGGTCCCTCAATGATGCCCTCGAGGTGACAAGGAAAGTGCCGTTTTGGCGGGGCTTATTACAAGACTTCGGATTTACGATTGGGATGATGTTCATCTTGCCGTTTTCGCTGCTTGTTCCGGTCGCCGAGAAATTGGCCCGACGCTTCATCAATCATTTTGCACTCATCGCGGATGTTGCAGCGGACTATTCGTCCATTTGGTTTGTATTCCGCTGGGGGCTCGGTTCCTTGTTTCTATTTGTGTTCTTTGTATTGTTGTATCGCATTTTACCGAGTGTCCGTTTGACGATTCGTCAAGTACTCCCGGGGGCATTATTTACGACGATTGCCTGGCAGGTCGTATCGGAAGTCTTCTCATACTATGCGGAGTTTGGGAGTTACAATCGTCTCTACGGTCAGCTCGCAGGAATTATCGTCTTGATGACCTGGTTTTATTTATCCTCCGTTGTTTTGATGCTCGGTGGATTGATGAACGCAGAACGGATGCGGCAGAAAAAAGAGGCGAAGATCATGAAGCCTGAAAAAATCAAAAAAGAAACTGTCCGCTGAGGGCAGTTTCTTTAGTTTGCACGTAAAGGGTTATGAAGATTGTTTTCGCTGTGGACGCGATTCAAAAAGACTTATGTCCTAGGAATGTCTACTTCTTACTTTTTGATAGAAAAATAGAAGCAATAGCCCAATCGTAAAGATGCCGAGCAAGATGAGCGATCCTGTTTCCTGCTCTAAGACTTTCAAGACGACACTGACGGCGACGACGGCGTAAAAGATGCCAAGACTCTTTCGGACGAAACGATCTTCGAACAGATGGAGTAAAGAAGCACCAATCGGAGAGCCGATAAACGCACCGACGATTAAAGCAATGCCGAGATAAAGCGGAGCTTCGGTACCGGAAGCAAGATAACTGGTGACACCGCCGAGGACGATCAGTGTCGCCGAGGCGATGCTCGTGCCGATGGCTTGTTTGAGTGGGAAACGGACCCATCCCATCAAGAGTGGCGTAAGCAGGAAGCCACCACTGACCCCCATGAGGGAGGAGAGAATCCCGGCAGCAAATCCGATGACGATCAATTTATAAAGATTCGCTTGTGTGATATGTCCTTCGACTGGTTTTCGTTTCGATGGTTTTAAGAACTGAATCGCAAACCACGTCAACAAGACGATGTAGAGGGCAGAAATCATGGCATCGGCTCCAGTCCGTTGTTCGAGCCAAAAGACGACCGGCGTGATGACGGCAGAACCGACGATCCCGGATAATCCGACGGCTAACGCATCACGGACATGAAAATTTTTCAGACGCATATGGGATACCGTCCCGGTCACGGTCGAACCGAGTGTCAATAACAGACTGAGGACGATCGCGGTACTGGGTGGATAACCGAGGATTAATAAGAGAGGAGTTAAAATAATCCCTCCGCCGATTCCGAAAAAACCGGATAAGATACCAATTGTTGACCCTAAAAGTATAAACAGGATGAATTCCATGCAGTAAACCCTTCTTTCTTTTGTACTTAATCTATCTTTACTGTACAGCGTGTTAATTCATTACGAAAATAGATTATACTGATGTAAATGATTATAAAGGTTAATGAGGAGGGAAAAGAATGCGTCTCCACGAACTAAGAACGTTTATTTCATTAGTTGAAACGAAACACTTTACGAAGACAGCAGAACAACTCTATATTTCACAACCAACGGTCAGTCTGCATTTAAAACGGTTAGAAACGCATTTTGGACAAGCGTTGATTCACCGGCATTCCTTTAATAAGACGATTGAAATATCAGAAGCCGGACAATTGGTTTATCGCCATGCGAAAGAAATCCTGCATCAAGTGGAGCGACTCGATCAAGAGATGGATGAACTCGAGGGGCTTGTCCGCGGTCATTTGAAGATTGCTGCGACACATACGATTTATGAAACGATGCTCGAAAAAATGATCCATCGTTTTGTAAATCTGTATCCGGAAGTCGTGATTGATGCGAAATTGATGAATCAGGAACAAGTCGAACAAGCTGTGCTTCATTACGAAATTGATTTAGGTCTAGTCGAAGGAGTTGTCGAAGCACCACAAATTGAGGTAACGCCGTTTACATTCGATCGCCTCCGGGTGATTGGTCGACGAGAACTCGACCTCAGTGAGGCGACATTCATTTACCGTGAGGAGGGGTCCGCCGGGCGAGCAGCACTCGAATCCTGGTTAGCAACGAATGATATCGTTCCGCAACGTATCATTACGGTCCATTCGAATCGTCTCGTCAAACAGTTGATTGAAAATGGAACGGGTATTTCGATGATTTCCGAGCGGTTGGCGGGAGAGATGCTCGATTCAGCAAACTACCGGCTTCACAACGAAGATCCGGTTCACAATCGGACTTTTCAATTCGTGACGTTAAAGGGACAACCGACGCGGCTTTCCGAGAAGTGGATGGCGATGGTAGTGGAAGAATTCAAACAGAATTAAAAAAAGAAAACTTTTCCGTTGACTTATACCCCCATAGGTATTAAAGTATGAAATGTACCAACGAGGTATGACGAACGTCACACGAAAAAGGAGAGTGGTCTTCAAATGGAAAAATTATATGAAGATCGAATCATTCATCGAATGAACCGGATTGAGGGACAACTACATGGCATCGTCCGTATGATGAAAGAGGATGCTTCTTGTAAGGATGTCGTCACACAGCTCAGTGCGACACGTAGCGCGATTGATCGTGTCATCGGACTGGTTGTGAGTGAAAACCTCATCGGTTGTGTCAAAAATGATGAGACAGAAGAAAATCATGAACAGGCTGTTGCAGAAGCCGTTCAATTGCTTTTAAAAAGCCGGTAAAATTTTTTAGAATAATTTATACCCCTATGGGTAAAAGCAGACGGAGGAATTAGTTAAATGTCAGATGTTAAAAAAACAACGATTGTATTGTTCAGTGGAGATTACGATAAGGTGATGGCGGCATATATCATCGCAAATGGAGCAGCAGCGTATGATCACGAAGTCACGATTTTCCATACGTTCTGGGGATTAAACGCGATGCGTAAAGATGAACCGATTCAACCGGATAAAACGTTCCTCGAAAAAATGTTTGGTAAATTCATGCCACGCGGTGCAGATAAAATGCCACTTTCGAAAATGAACTTCGGTGGTGCCGGTCAAAAAATGATCAAAAACGTCATGAAAAAACACAACGCAATGCCACTTCCGGATTTGATTGAACTTGCAAAAGAACAAGACGTGAAGCTTGTCGCTTGTACGATGACAATGGACTTGCTTGGTCTGAAACAAGAAGAATTGCATGATGGGATTGAATACGCAGGTGTTGCAGCATACCTCGCAGACGCAGAAAACGGAAACGTCAATCTCTTCATCTAACTTAGAGAATGGAGGCATCACAAAGTGGATATCTTAACCGTTGTTTTTCTACTGATCGTCGCGTTTCTTGCTTACCGCATGTTTGCACCGACGAAAGGTGTCGCGAAAATCTCAACAACTGAACTAAAAAGTAAATTAAATGAGCGTAATCGGTTTTACTTGGACGTCCGGACACCGGGCGAATTTAAAGGAAACCACATTAAAGGGTTCAAAAACATTCCGCTCCAAACGTTACCGGCACAACTCGACAAAATTCCGAAAGACAAGGAAGTTATCGTGATCTGTCAAAGCGGGATGCGAAGTAAACAGGCTGTCAAGCAACTCAAAAAAGCAGGTTATCCGAACGTAACGGAAGTATCAGGCGGCATGAATGCGTGGCGCTGAACGTAAACTAAAGGAGGATGAAGTAAATGAAACGACTAACCGCTAAAGAAGTACAGGAAAAGCTTGAAAACGGGGAACACTTAAACATCATCGACGTACGTGAAGTCGACGAAGTGAAAGAAGGCAAGATTCCTGGAGCGAATCATATTCCGCTTGGTCTCGTTGAATTTAAAATGAATGAACTCGATAAGAAAAAAGAGTACGTCATGGTTTGTCGCTCTGGTGCACGCAGCGGTCGCGCGACAACATATCTCGAAGGACAAGGCTACAATGTCATCAACATGGATGGCGGCATGATGTCCTACGAAGGAAAAACAGAGTAAAAATTTTAATCTTAAATATACCCCTAGAGGTAAAAGGAGCGAATACTTTTGCAGACAATTAAAACAGACGTTGTACTTGACGCACGTGGACTCGCTTGTCCGATGCCGATCGTCCGTACGAAAAAATCAATCAAGACACTCGAACCGGGTCAAGTCATCGAAGTGCAGGCAACCGATAAAGGGTCAACCGCTGATTTACGTGCTTGGGCGAACAGTACCGGCAATCAGTACCTTGGAACGATTGAAGAAGGGGACGTGTTACGTCATTACGTCCGGAAGTCTTCCGGAAACGATCAGGAAGCTCCTGCTTTCACACAAGTAGTGAATAACGAGACACTTGAAGCAGTGCGCTCAAACGACGACGTGCTCGTTCTCGATGTACGTGAAACAGCAGAATATGCCTTTTCACATATCCCGAACGCGATCAACATTCCGCTCGGTGAGCTCGACACACGCAGTGATGAACTCGATAAAACCAAAACGATTTACGTCGTTTGCCGGACAGGCAGCCGGAGTGATCTCGCATCACAACAACTGGATGCAAAAGGATTCACGGTTCAAAATGTCGTACCGGGCATGAGCCAGTGGACGTTTGATACGGCAACGACTGTTTAATTACTAAACCGCTTAGGAGGAACAACAACAGATGGCACATGCAATGACGACTCAAGAAGTCACACAAAAAGTTATTAACCGTCAACCATTCTTTATCTTAGACGTCCGCAACGAAGATGCATTCGCGGACTGGAAAATTGAAGGTGAAAACTTCAATTATTTGAACGTTCCATACTTTGATTTACTCGATGGTGTCGAAGACATTCTCGATCAACTGCCGACGGATCAAGACGTTCTCGTCGTCTGTGCAAAAGAAGGTTCTTCCATCTTCGTCGCTGATTTGTTAGAGGAAGCAGGACGGACTGTTTCTTATTTAGCAGGTGGCATGAAGGCGTGGAGCGAGCACCTCGAACCGATTTCACTCGGAACATTGAATGAGACGGGTCAAGATCGTGGTGAAGTCGTTCAGTTCGTCCGAATCGGAAAAGGATGTTTGTCTTACATGATCATCTCGGAGGGCGAAGCGGTCCTCGTAGATGCAACACGGATGACAGATGTCTATCTTGATTATGCAGCAGCACGTAATGTCAAAATCACACATGTGTTTGATACACACTTACATGCCGATCATATTTCAGGTGGTCGTGAAATTGCTGAAAAAACGGGTGCGACCTATTGGTTACCACCAAAAGATGCGACAGATGTGACATTCGAATATGCGGCACTTGAAGATGGCAGCCATGTGCAAGTCGGGGATACACAAATCGACGTCCTTGCCCTTTATTCCCCGGGACATACGATTGGTTCGACATCATTCGTCGTCGATAACCGGTATCTCTTAACGGGTGATATCCTGTTCATCGATTCGATTGGTCGCCCTGACCTCGCAGGTCTTGCGGACGACTGGGTCGGTGACTTACGAAACTCCCTCTACACGACGTACCGTGAACTTTCGAACGACTTGATCGTGCTTCCGGCACACTTCATGTTGATTGAAGAGTTGAACGCAGATGGCAGTGTCGCGGAGAAACTGAATGTTCTCCTTGCGAACAATCACGGTTTGAACATCGAAGACGAAAGTGTCTTCCGTAAGATGGTGACAGAGAACTTGCCGCCGCAACCGAATGCGTATCAAGAAATCCGCGAAACGAACATGGGTAAGAAGACACCAGATCTCGAAACACAACGTGAGATGGAAGTCGGTCCGAACCGGTGTGCCGTTCGTTAAGCAGCTCGAAAACTAAACTAAAGCAAGCAACCATTAGGAGGAATTCATCAATGAAATCAGAACTCGTACTCGACGCAAAAGGACTTGCATGTCCAATGCCGATCGTCAAAACAAAAAAAGCAATCGCAGGACTTGAATCAGGACAAATTTTAGAAGTACATGCAACGGATAAAGGTGCTAAAAATGATTTACAAGCTTGGGCAAACTCAGGCGGTCATGAGCTCGTTAAACACGAAGAAGAAGCAAGTGTATTGAAATTCTGGATTCAAAAAGGGTAATTCAAGTTGAAGGGGGCTGCTGACAGTCCCCTTTTTTTAAAGGAGTGATCCACATGGAAATCGGTTTTATTATTACCATCTTCTTAATCGGTTTCGTCGGTTCGTACATCTCCGGGATGTTAGGAATTGGCGGATCGATCATCAAGTATCCGATGTTACTTTATATTCCACCGTTGCTCGGATTTGCGGCGTTCTCTGCTCATGAGGTCGCAGGAATCAGTGCCATTCAAGTATTTTTTGCGACGATTGGCGGCGTCTGGGCGTATCGTAAAGGTGGTTACCTGAACAAATCGTTGATCATCAACATGGGTGGAGCGATTTTGATTGGGAGCTTCATCGGCGCATATGGCTCGAACGTCTTAGCGGAAGATACAATCAACCTCGTCTACGGCATATTAGCGTTAACAGCTGCTGTCATGATGTTCGTTCCGAAAAAAGGGCTCGATGACATTCCGCTCGATCAAGTGAAGTTCAATAAAGGTATCGCAGCAAGTGCTGCCTTCATCGTCGGGATTGGTGCTGGAATCGTCGGTGCTGCCGGAGCTTTCTTACTTGTTCCAATCATGCTTGTCATCTTAAAAATTCCAACACGGATGACGATCGCTTCGTCCCTCGCGATTACGTTCATTTCTTCGATTGGCGCGACCGTCGGTAAAATCACGACGGGGCAAGTCGATTGGGGTCCTGCAGCGATCATGGTTGTTGCCAGTCTGATTGCGGCGCCACTCGGAGCAATCGCCGGGAAAAAGATGAATACTAAAATCCTACAAGTGACCCTTGCTGTCTTGATTCTCGCGACAGCAATCAAGATTTGGCTTGATATTTTATAAACAGACAAAAAACGAGTCGGTATCGTCAAAAGACGAAACCGGCTCGTTTTTTTGCTTACTTGCTTGCGTCGATGACGTGAAGCAATTGATCTTCGACTTCTTTTGCGACCTGTTTTAATTGTTCATCTTCAACGAGCGCAATCAGTGCTGTCGGACGTGGCATGCCGATTTTCGTTTGTCCATTCTCCGTAAAGACAGCCAGTTTACAAGGTAGGAAGTAACCCGCACGTCGTTCAGCTGACAGGACGCGGTGTGCTTCTTTCGGGTTACAGACTTCGAGAATATGATACTCGCCTTCAAAGTCGAGTCCCTTTTCATCTAATTTTCCTGCTAAATCGAATTCCCAAAGGACACCAAATGAAACTTTTTGGAGCTCCTCTTTCAAACGTGTGATGGTTTTTTCTGTTGAGTGTTCAGTCGTAACTGTATAATCAAACATCGATACCCCTCCTGGTGTTTAGTCTTAAAGCTATTCCCTACTTTTTCATTAAATAATCATTCAGCATCAGATGTGCAATTTTGAGGCACGGTCAACGACAAACTATGTGAAATCAAGGTACATTAGAAAAAAGACATCTAACCATTCACCCGGAACGTATGCTTTAAAAAGGAGGCGAAGGGAGATGAAGAAGCGAATGTTGACGATTCTATCCGTCGTTGCATTACTTGCCATCATGATTGGCGGGTATTTTGTTTTCCAGCAGCAACAGGCGAAGTCGAGCGGAAGTAAAGAACTGACCTATGCGAAAGAGGAGACGGCGATTTTAGCAGGGGGCTGTTTTTGGTGTATGGAACCGCCATTTGAGGAATTGAAGGGCGTGAAGTCCGTCATCTCGGGTTATACCGGCGGTGACGTTGAAAACCCGACCTACAATCAAGTGTCTGCTGAGACGACCGGTCACCGGGAAGCCGTTTTGATTACGTTTGACCCGACTGTCATTTCGTACAAACAGTTACTCGATGTCTACTGGCGCCAAATCGATCCAACCGATCCGAACGGTCAATTCGTCGATCAAGGCGAGTCGTATACGACAGCGATTTTTTATACAAACGATGACCAAAAGCAAATCGCTGAACAGTCAAAACAAGACCTGGCAGACCGCGGCATCTTTGACGACAAAATCGTCACACCTTTGATTGAGTCCGGTCCTTTTTATGAGGCGGAGGCATATCATCAGGACTACTACTTGAAGAGCGAGAAAAAGTATAAGTTTTACCGTGCCGCTTCCGGGCGAGATGAGTTCATCGACCGCTACTGGAACGATCAACCGAAACTCGATTTACCGAAGTATGACAAGTTAACGGATGCTCAAAAGAAAGCAAAATTGACCGATATTCAGTATAAAGTCACGCAAGAAGACGGGACCGAACCTGCCTTTGACAATCCTTATCACGACTTAAAAGCGGACGGGATTTACGTCGATCTGATTTCTGGTGAACCGCTCTTCTCATCAAAAGATAAGTACGACTCGAAAACAGGATGGCCCAGTTTCAGTCAACCACTCGAGCCTGGGAATATCATTGAAAAAAGTGATTTTGCCCTCGGGATGAAGCGGATGGAAGTCCGGAGTCGTCATGGCAACGCCCATCTCGGTCACGTCTTTAACGATGGTCCTGAGCCGACCGGTCTTCGGTACTGCATGAACTCGGCAGCTCTACAGTTCATTGCGAAGGAAGATTTAGAAAAAGAGGGGTACGGTCAGTATCTGTCTGAATTTAAATAACATATGCGCCCCATCCTTTCGTTCGAAAGGGTGGGTTTTCTTCTGAAAAAAAGCAGGGGGACCAAGTCGTTCGGTCAAGTGAATATTTTTCCTTTCGAAATTGTAAGGTAATATAACGAAAAAATTATCATATTTATCCAAATATTGTTTATACTTGAGAAAAGCACGATTTATTTTTCTTAAGGAGGAACAGTGGTGAAGAAGTTGACGATTTGGCTCATGTTGAGCTGCCTCATTCTGACACTTGGAGTGGGACCTTTCGCTATGAAAACGATAGCGGCAGACGAAATAGGACAGGCAATCGGATTAAAAGCAGGACAAGAAACGGTTCTCGAAACGGGGACGAACGACAAAAATACATATTGGTATAAAGTCGAACAGCAAGCAGGAATCGAAAAAACGGCATCGCACTTCGAATTATCAATTGATACGGATCAATCGATCGAAGTGACCGCCTATCCGAGTGAAGAAATGGCAGCGAAAGATGAAACATTCGATCGTTACCGGAGCTACGCTGAACCTGATGAAAAAGAAGCCATGAAACTGGCGGTTCCTTACGCTTGGGATGGCCCGTATTATATAAAAGTCGAGTACTATCCGAATATCGAAGAAGGCAAAACGACGAAAGCGGCACACGTTAAACTGACATACAATGATGTCAAACTGGCAGTCGAGTACGAACCAATCAGTGATATTAGCTGTGCAGCGGAAGAAGCGTTGAAGCAAACGACTGAAGAAAAGCCGATGCTAGCGTTGATGCACGCGATTCAAAAACAAGTGTTGAGTCAATCGGAGCAAGGACGTAGCTTAACGTCGCTGTATTACAAAGCGTCACCCTACGTCGTCAAAGCGATTTTATTTAATAAAGATAAGCGAACACAAGCAGCAGAAGACTTGAAGACGTTGAAACCAGCGATGACGGCGCTCGTCAATGGAACGACGTATACATTATCAAAAGCCGATCAGCAGGCAGTCAATCGTCTGTTTGAATTAACACGTGACGCGTCACCAGAAATCATCGCGAATGAAATCAATCAGTATGCGAAAAAAATGGAAATTTCAACGCTCGGTGGAAGCACGCTGAGTGAAACATTCCGTTCACTCGGAATGACGATTCAATCAGAAGAAAAAACACGGTTCATCGTTAAATTAAAACCAGGTCAGATGAATCGGTCGATGAAGATCGCTGGAACTCCGGCGACAGATGTTGAGCGTTTATCGCTTGGTAAAGCGGGCGACTTCGTCATTGTCACGGAAGATCCGACAGTCAAAAGTCAAACCGCGACGGCATTGAAACAGTCACTCAGCCGGTCTTCTGCCGTCGAGTATGTCGAGAAAATTCAGACGTACCGCGCAACAGGGGACATCAACTATGACTACCAGTGGGCGTTAAATAAAAATGCGATCGTCGAACAGTTACCGGATGTCGGTATCGGTTTTGAACAATTCGTCGCCAGTCCAATCAGCAAAACACTGACTCCGGTGACGATTGCTGTCATCGATACAGGAGTCGATTACCGCCTGAAAGATTTACAAGGAAAAGTCGACATCGCGAACGAAAAAAACTATGTCGATGTCAATGGAAAAGGAGATGCCCTTGACGACAATGGTCACGGGACACACGTCTCAGGCGTCATCGCGGCAGCACTCGAAAATGAATACGGCATTCGCGGAATTCACCAATCTGCTAAAATCCTCCCGATTAAAGTATTGAATGCGAATGGGGAAGGCGAAACAGATGCCATCGCACTCGGAATTAAATATGCTGTCGATCACGGAGCAAAAGTCATCAACATGAGCCTCGGTGGCGGCGAGAGTCGAACGATGGCTTACATGATGAAGTACGCAGCGGACAACGGCGTCACAGTCGTCGCGGCGTCAGGGAATGAATATGACAGTTACATCGGGTTCCCGGCGAACTCGGAGTATGCCATTTCAGTTGGAGCAACGAATCCACTCGGGATGGTCGCTGACTATTCGAACTACGGTTTCGGGCTTGACGTCGTAGCACCAGGATCAAAAATCGCAAGTCTCGTCCCGGACGGTAACACCGTCTACATGGATGGAACGAGTATGGCAACACCACACGTTGCGGCAGTCGCCGGCATCTTGGCGTCACTCGACGGGACACTGAAACCAAAAGAAATCGAAAACATCTTACGAACAAGTGCAGAACCACTCGCCTTCGAAAATCCGAATGATTGGTACGAGGATGATGAAGAGGACATGGAAGACGAGTATCCGCCTGGTAAAGCGCCAGAAAAACTTCCGGCCTACGTCAGTCCGGTATCCGGTTACGGGAAAATCAATATTTTGCGTGCCATCTCACAATTGCATTTACAAGGAAAAGTCAAACCGGTCTATGACAATCAACTCGTTGTCAGCGGGACTGTTAAGACGGGCACAAAAGTAGAAGTCTGGTCAACAAAACATTTAGCTTCGACGGTAGCAAAAGCTGGTACGTTCTCCGTTCAAATTCCACGCCAAGCAAAAGAAACAGTCTTGACGATTCGTTATGCGAATGGAACGGATGTTACATCTGAGCGGACGGAAGTATTGCCTGGGAAAGCACCTGCTGCACCGAAAGTGAATCCTGTACTCGCAGGCGCGACGAAAGTGACAGGAACAGCCAGTGCAAGTGGAAAAATCGTCATGAAGGACGCTAAGAATAAGACGATTGCCACAAGCATGGTGGATGCGAAAGGTAAGTTCAGCGTCAAAGTACCAAAACAAACAGCTGGAGCACGCCTCAGCGTGACGGTGCTTGATATCGCAAAACGTTCAAGTAAACCAACTGTCGTAACGGTTTTGGCACCACCTGCGGCACCAAAAGTCAAAGCCATCACTAGTAGTCAGACGAAACTGTCTGGGACAGGTGAGAAAAAAACACGCGTCTACGTACAAAATGCGAAAAAGAAAGTCATCGCTAAAGGAACCGTCACGTCAAAAGGAACGTTCTCTGTAAAAATCGCGAAACAAAAAGCAGGAACGAAACTTTCCGTTTATCTTGTCAACGCGCATAAACAGACAAGTGTAAAGACGTCGATCACGGTCAAAAAAGCGAAAAAATAATCTGTTTAACAGACCTTCTCCAGTCATCTGGAGGAGGTTTTTTTGTAGTCGATTATTTTTAAGGTATTTTTCGGTAGATTATGCTATTTTTAAGTAACTGAAACCATTTTAAAAAAGGCATCATCCCTGAGTGGATGGTGAGGAGGATATTCTATGATCAAGTGGATTCGGAGACGAATCGGACGCCAGTTGCTAGCGGTGTTTTATGTAGTATTACTATTAGTATCGGTGACATCATTTTTTGTTTATGACTACATGGAAACACGAATTGAATCGTCCCGAAGTGATCTTGAGACGATTAGTGAGAAAAATAGACGGGCTGATACGCTTTGGGACAATTGGCAGACCGTCCAATTTGGGTTACGCGGATTCGTGATTTTTGGAGATCAGGAACGATTTGATGAGATTGAAGCCTTACGGACTGAAATCAAAAGTGAGACGGATTGGTTTGGACGCAGAGCAGAAACGGATCAAGAAGAAGAATTCGCTGCGCAAATGTTGAACTTGTATGATTTATATTACGGGGCATTGTTCCCGCTGACGCAATCATACGTAACGGAGAAAAAAGCAAATCGCATCAATGAAGATTTTTTACAAGGTGATAGTTTGTTTTCGTTACCAATCGCGCAACGTCTTGTCGAGCAAGGTCAAATCAAACCGACGGCAGACGGATCGATTGATATCACACCAGACATCGAAAAAGCATCATCGGCACTGGAAGAATACCGTGATACGTTGCAGCAACAACAAGAAGCTGCCGTTTTAAAATTACGGACTGAAGTCGCGAATACACAATGGATTTGGATTTCAAGTATTTTTGTTTTAATCAGTTTCATTCTATTGTTCGTTCATCCGTTCATTCGTCGGATGACAAAACAGTTATTCCGCTTAATTGACGACAATCAAAAATTGACGCGAAGTGAACCGATTGAAATAGATGAGGTGGCACAACAACGTCCGGATGAAATCGGTCTACTCCGGGCCTCATTCAATCAAATGGCGATGACGACGAACGCACATAAAGATGAGATGCAGGGGAAAAATGAAGAGTTGCAAGCGCAAAGTGAAGAATTGCTTGCACAACAAGAAGAACTGCAAGCACAGCAAGAAGAATTAGAGGAAGCCTACCAGGCAACGAAACAAAATGAAGAAAAATTAAAGCTCAGAAGTGAACTGACAGAAGCCTTAGCCATTCGAGAAACGATGGAAGCCTATCCGTCAATCATCCAGAAAATGATTGATATCACGTCTTCAGAGTACGGAGCGCTTCTTCTTTATGAAGCAGGCATGTACATCGGTGCGACGACGAATGGCATGAAACAAAGTCACCTGGAAGCCTTACGAACTGACGATACGTCCGTGTTAAGTCGGATGCTGTTAGGTAAAAAAATCGTTCAATCTGAAAAACGTGTCGACCGCACAGCGGACATTCCGTACAGCTTTAGTACACACGAAGTGGCACTACCTATCTATGATCCGGCAAGTGGTCAGTTGATGGCGGCAGTTTATTTAGTCCGGTACAAGTCGCCTTACAAAAAGCAACAGTTACTTGATATGCGCGATTTCTCCCAACAAATGACGCTCTCTCTGTTACGGACACGTTCGTATGAAGAGATGAAACAAGAAAAGAAAAAAACGGAACAAGTGTTAGACTCGATTCGTGAGGCCATCATCTATCTAGAAGACGGAAATGACGAACTGTATGTCAACCGTCCGCTGTTTGACCTGATTCCGGAATTACAATCGGAGTTCACGAGTGACCGGACCTTATCATCCGGGTCCTATGTGATTGAAGTGATGCGAAGTGTAGTCGACGATCGTGACGTATTTGATGAGTATGTCACTTTAATTCGCTCAGGCATCGTTCCTCCGGATAAGTTTCAGTTCGATGTGCGAAACAATACAGCACACCTCGAAGTGTATGCGGAACGGATTGATATTGAAGGCGGATGGAAAGGTGTCATTCTTGTCATTCGTGATATTACCCGGGAAACAGAGGCGGATCGCCTGAAAACAGAACTCGTGTCAACGGTCTCCCATGAGTTACGAACACCGCTTTCATCCATTTATGGATTTACGGAGTTGATGTTGAACCGTGAAATCGATGTCATGAAGCAAAAAAAATATTTAGCAACGATTCATGACGAAACAGGTCGTTTGTCGAACTTAGTGACAGACTTCTTAGACGTTCAACGGATGCAATCAGGAGCGCAGCTCTATCAAAAGATGACACTTAATTTGTATACTGTCGCGAAACAAGTCGTCGAAATTTATGAGACGTCGAGTGTACGCCACTCGATTCGACTACGCCTCTTAAATAAGGAATTGCCAGCCATTCATGCTGACGAAGATCGTATTAAACAGCTCTTAAGTAATTTAATTAATAATGCAATCAAATATTCACCGGATGGTGGAGAAATTGACGTCGTTCTGGACTTGGATGATGAGAATGTCATCATTCATGTCATTGACGAAGGGATCGGCATACCGCCTCATGCGTTTGCTCATCTGTTTGATAAATTTTATCGCGTAGACAATTCCGATACGCGTCGTATCGGTGGAACGGGACTCGGGTTATCAATCTGTAAAGAAATCGTCAAGGAACATGATGGAACGATCCACGTTGAATCTGAAGAAGGCGAAGGCAGTACATTTACGATTCTACTTCCATTGTCTAGCGTACTTCCATCTTAAAAATACACTAAAATGCTTGCTCGTTCATTCGAGCAAGCATTTCAGCGTGTAGAAAAACTATTAAAAAGCGTAAACATACGGTATCGAGAGGCAATCCGTTCACGCTTGCCTGTCTCGCCTCGTCTTCAAAGCGGCAATCGGTCACGCCGCTACAGCAAAGCTGCAAGGTCGCGACCGATTGCTTTTCGCGGTCTAAAGCGATTCGAGACGATCGTGCGCTAAACCGTCTGCATGCCCGGCTTTCCGTCACGGTCTTCCTATAAAAAGCGTCACGTTTCGTTGACTCCTACGGGGAAAAGTGCGTTTTTAACGCACTTTCAGAGGCAGGCAAGACCCTGCTCGTTGTCCGTAAGGACCAAGGAGCAACGGCTTGCGCCTCGCCCGAGGAAAGCAACGAATAAAGATGCTTTTTCTCCCGATAGCACGTTGTCTACAGTCTGAGATGCTTGCTCGTTCATTCGAGCAAGCATTTTTTAGGGTCGACCAAACCAAATACTTCGATAGGCGGAATAGAGGAAAATAAAAAACTTTTTGAATATAATAAGAAAAGAAGGTTAAAAATATATTGTTTTGACCGATAGATGATAGGACATTAGAACTATTTGAAGGGAGGAGGACGAAGTGAGACAAAAATTAATTTATATTTTGATAATTGCTTGGATTTTGAGTCATTTTAGCTGGTTAGGTATCGTAGGAACGTCCTCCGATCTCGCACGAATCGGTAATAGTCTATTTACGACGGGTGGTGCCGTTTTATCTTCTGCAATGCTCCTACTGGCGATTTATAAACATCCCACTCGTCCCTTTACGCAACGACTATTTTCCCTGTTGCTCTTAGGAAATATCGCTTTGATTACAGGTGAAGTAGGTCAATTGGTTTTACAAATTCAGCGGGCTGAACGCTTTGGACCATTCGACTGGATTGACTTTGTCTTCAGCTTGCAGATTATCTTTTATTTGATTGCGTTTTGTTATTTTTTATTCAATCGCCGTACTCAAATCAATCTGCGATTTTTCTTATTCGATGAATTAATTATTTTGATCGTTGCAGGATCGATATCTTGGCACTATATGATTACACCCTATTTAAAAAATGCGACCGGATTTGACTTAGAAACCTTGCTGTTGATTCGCTATCCGTTAGGTGATTTGTTACTCCTTGGAGGAATGATCATCTTATTCTTTGGCGTGATGAAACGAGGCAACAGTAGATCGTTGTTGCTCGTCTTATTAGGTTTTCACTTACAACTATTAGCCGACCTTCTGTACGTCGTGTTGTATCGGGCGGACTTCCCGGTGTCCGCCATGTGGCTCGATCCAGTTTGGCTCGCGACGACGTTGACAGTAGGGGGAGCCGCGATTTTATTTAATGCAGATGAGCGGTCCATCGATTTCATGTTAAATCGTCGTGTGCTGGATTGGGTACGCTTAGTGACGCCTTATATTTTCTTGTTGATTTTATTTATCACAATGGCACGCCAAGCCGTCACCTTTAACGGATTGACCATCGGGCTGATGATTGCGACACCGTTGTTGATTTCGCGACAAATTCGTATTGTCATGGACAATCAACGGCTTCGGGAAAACTTGGAGGCGAAAGTCGACCAGCGGACGGCGGACTTAGAGCGAGCGCTTGAAGAAATGGAGCACATGGCTTATCACGATGCATTGACGAATTTGCCGAACCGGTATTTGTTTGCCCGTCTCTTTAAAGAAGAGCTGCGTCGCGCTGAAATACACGAACGGTTAGCCGCTCTGTATTTTATTGATGTGGATCACTTCAAACAAATCAATGACACGTATGGTCACCAAATCGGCGATCAACTCATCATCGATATTGCCAGCCGTCTTGAGAAAAAATTACCACACAACACCGTCATTTCCCGTCAAGGCGGCGATGAATTCGTTGTCCTTTTATTTGACGTGAAAGAAACGAACGTGATTGAGGAGTGTGGACAATTACTCGTACAATTGTTTGAACGCCCCTTTATTCTTCAAGACACACCGGTCTGCATGACAGCGAGCATCGGGTGCGCAATCTATCCGACACATGCGACGTCACGGACGACGTTGATTGAACAAGCGGATATTGCGATGTATGAAGCGAAACGACGCGGGAAAAACCAATTCTATTTACAAGCTGATTAAAAAGCGAAGCCTCCCGAAACAGGGTGCTTCGCTTTTGCTGTTATTTAGCATTTGTTAAAAATTTTTCAAGATCAGAAATCGCTGTGATGGAAGCGTTACACTGGTCGCTATCGATGCATAAGTAGTTCCCGACAGCACGATAGTGATCAGCTGATTTATTTGTTCGAACCGAGACGAGCGCGACCTCATTGTTTGTTTTACAGAGGCTGCAAATTCCGTGCTGAATGTTTGGTAAATAGGTGCTCTCGAGTCCGATCCACGTCCCGTCGAGCGGATAAACAAAAAATTTCTTTTTGTTGCTCGTATCATTCCAGCTCAAATACGTCGTCATTGAAAAATCAATCGAAAAATCAATCGTATCGAGTGGAGGAAGATGGAGTTTTTTTACCTTTGGAAAAAGTGCCTGGATTTCAGCGGGGGTGATCGTCGGAAATGGTTCGACGAACGGTTGGATTTGATCGAGATACGTGAACAGCTGTTGCTCTGAAGCTTGATTCCGGATTGTCATCAAAAGTTCCTCTTGTTCCGGGGACAGAATTGGAATGATGTCGAAAATTTTTGTCGTCGCGCTGTATAAAACGGCATCACGGACATCGGGGTCATTCACGGTCGTTAATTGTTGAAGTAATAACTCAATTTGATTCCGGATGAAATTATATTGATGGGGCTTGATGAATGGCTGCATATGATCAACGCTCCTTTGTATTTCCATCGTACCTGAATCCGTTTCTTGAAGACAGGTTTTTTGTTTTCGAGCATGTCGCGTCGGGAAAAGACTAGGTAAGGAGGTGGACGCGAGATGTTGACACTGACAGGACTTCGTTTACTCAATTTTTTATCGTTTTTATTCGTTTTACTTGCCCGTGTCGTGTGGTATAAGACGCCGACCGAGTTACCGTTAGCAATCATGCCGGCGCCATTCGTTGATGCTGTCGTCGGTGTTTTGTATACGACACTCCTGATTTGGTGCATCCGTCCAGTCCGATCTTATCCGGCAGATCGAACGTTGATACTTGATATAAGTGGATGGTTCAGTTTGACGATGATTGGACTCGGAGTAAGTTCGATTGTAGGTCCGCCGTGGGAACTCGTGTTGATGACAGTGTCTTTCATAAGTCTTTGTCTCATCTATTCAAAAATTCAACAGCATCCGAACCGTTCACCTTGGATGCGCTCGCCTTTTTCCGTCTTTCTAGCCTGGTCGAGCGTCCAAATCTTAATTTTACCGTTTCGGATTTTACGTGATTTCCGGTTTGAGGAACTGTTTGGTTTAAGTGTCTCGCTTTGGACGAGTATCATGCTGATTGTTTTTGCAGGTGGTGTACTAGTATTCAGCTGGTTCCATTCGGATTGGGTGTTTGGTGTAGTGATGATTTGGTTTTATAGTGGGCTGTTCTTTAACGATCGTCTCACTTTGACACAGGAATGGATTACCGTTATTGCGACGGTGGCAGTCGCAATCGTCACAGTAGTGGTCTTTCGGAGACGACAAAAGGTTTTTTCAGAACAAAAAACACCAGTTTCTTGAAACAAACCGACAGTTTGAATCATTGCTTTTCGTTTTTTCGGGTATATCCCTTATAGAAGTTAAAAAGGGGGACACAGTCAAATGGGGAAAAAACAATTTATCGGAACGTATGAAAATGAAACCGAATTGATTCGGGATATTGAAGATTTACATTTTAAAGGGTATCTTGAGGAAGATTTATACGTCGTCTTACAGGATAAAACCGATATGGCGATGTTGCGGGGACAGTCAGCAGCACAACTCGTCACGGGTAAACGGACATTGTTCGAGCGTTTTACTGGAAAGCCGGCGACAGAAGATGAAATCCGAACGGCATTTACGTCGCTTGGTCTAGCGGACGAGGAAATCGAACGTCATGTCGTCGGTGTCCGGCATGGTGCTTACGTCTTGTTCGCGGATCGAGAAGGTGCGGAGCGACCGACACCGTCACCTAAAAGTATTCTTGAGACGGAGCCGGAAGGCATCGAAGCAGAACGGAAACTCGATCATGAAAACAGAGCATTGGAGAACGAAAACAACGATAAATTATGAGTGTTGCCTTTGTTTGAGTGGAGAGGGTGAATCATGATGGACAGCCACTACCATACAATTCTGGTCGCAGTAGACGGATCAAAGACAGCAGACTTGGCATTCGATAAAGCGGTCCAGTTTGCAAAAATTGATCATGCAAAGCTCGTCATCACACATGTCATCGACATTCAGACATTCGCGAATGTCCGTGCCAACCAACGCTTCATTGACCAAAACGTGACAGAGTATGCACAAGAATTACTTGAACGATACGAAAAACAGGCACATCAAGCCGGATTGGATGCAGTCGAGCTCGTCATCGAGACAGGGTCACCGAAGACGTTGATCCCGAAAGTCATTGCACCGCGTGTGGGGGCAGGACTGATTGTCTGTGGGGCTGTCGGCATGAACGCAATGGAACGGATTATGATTGGGAGTGTATCCGAAAACATTGCCCGTTATGCGAAATGCGACATTTATATCGTCCGTCCAAAAACGTTAAATTAATCAAAAAAGATAAGCAGTCTCTTAACGGTAGTAGCTTAAGGGACCGCTTATCTTTTTTTAGTTTACTTTGTCAGCAGGTAATAAAATACACCAAGTACGATTAAGATGACCGGTAGTAAAATCAAGTACATCCAAACCATGTTTTTAGCAGTTGTTTTGTTACTGTAGCTTTCTTCATTGCGGCTACGTCCGACCATGAGTGTAAAAATAAGTCCAATGATACAAATCACAAGGGCGATCCAAAATAAAAGGGTCATCGTTCTTCCTCCTTTATCTAGCAAGCATCAAGCTCTCTTTTATCATATCGAACATTGCTCGGGTCTGTCTGCCTAATTGTGACAGTTTGAAGTTGACGTCAGCTAGTTGAGGGGCTAAACTAAAACTAACAGTTTAGGAGGTAAACTAAAATGAAAGACAATCTTCGGGAAGCCGTCCTTCTGTTTGAGGAAGTCATGATTCATGGGACGGAACGCGTATTAAAGTCCGTTGAATCTCCCGTGTGGCGTTTGTATTCTCCAGAGCAACTTCATTTATTGAAAATCGTCGGTAAATACGGACCGATTGCTTCGGGACGAATCGCCGTCATGCAAGGTGTCCATAAAAGCGCGATTTCAAACCGTCTGAAAAAGTTAAATGAAAAAGGACTCGTGGAAGTCGAACGGGCGGAAGATGATCATCGGACGAAACAAATCATTTTGACGCAAGCAGGACACGATGTCGTCGAGGAATCGAACCAGGCAATCTATCTCTATTTGGAACAATTGATTGACGGTAAGGTCGAGGACGATGAAATTCAACAGTTTATCGAAACGTTTAAAAAGGTTAAATCGATTTTAAAGATTGAAGATTAAGCAGCAGAGAAAAATAGAACTAGAAGAGGTGGAGAAGGCATGCGACAAATCGTCAAGTGGCGCTGGCCGATCGTAATCGTCTTATTGATTGCGACAGTCGGTCTATTTTTAGCGGCACCGAACTTATCGAAACAAGCAGAGGATGCTGGAGCGATTCAGCTCGCAAGTGATGCAGATTCGCAGCGCGCAGCAGATATTTTACAGGCAGCTGGTGCAAGTGAAGAAACCATTTCGCTCGTCATCCCGTTAAAGGACAAGGTCTCAGCGTCTGACCGCACTGACATCGGTCAAATCGTGACGGATTTAGAAAAACTCGACAAACCTGTGACCGGTGTCCTTAATCCGTTTGAAAGTGAGGAAACGGAAGGACAACTTGTCTCAAAAGATAAAAAAACGGTGCTCGTTCCAATTACAGTGGACGGGTCACAAGAAGAAATTACAGCGCTCGCGGAAAAAATCCGGGCGGATGTCCTTCCGAACGACCGGACGATTTATCTGACAGGTGAATCGCTGATTAATGCAGACGTCAACAAAAGTTCGCAAGAAGGACTGAAACGGACGGAGTTAATTACTGTCGGTTTGATTTTTGGTTTATTGCTTATCGTCTTCCGTTCGATCGTCACACCGTTCGTTCCACTGCTTGCAGTCGGCGTAACCTACCTGATGAGCCAATCATTTGTGGCGTTTTTTGTTGATTGGTTCGGTTTCCCGGTCTCGAACTTCACACAAATCTTCCTCGTCGCGATCTTATTCGGGATTGGGACAGATTACTGTATCTTACTGTTAAGCCGCTACAAGGAAGAACTGACAGCTGGACATGACGTCGAAACGGCAATCGTCAACACGTATAAAACAGCGGGTCGGACATTGCTGATTAGTGGGATTGCCGTTCTCGTCGGTTTCTCGGCAATCGGATTCGCAGATTTCCCGATCTTTAAATCATCGGTTGCAGTAGCGGTCGGGATTGCCGTCTTACTGCTCGTCCTGTTTACACTCGTCCCATTCTTCATGGCGACGTTAAAAGAAAAATTATTCTGGCCGTCGAAAAGTGCAGCGAGTCACCGTGATAGTAAGTTATGGGCACGTTACGGCGGATTATCGATTCGCCGTCCATTGCTCGCGATGGCAATCGTCGCCGTCATTACAGTCCCGACGCTCTTTACGTATGATGACGATCTTTCATTCAATACAGTCGATGAGATTGGAGAAAAATACGAAACCGTCAAAGGGTTAAATGCGATTTCAGACGGATTTGGTGCGGGAGAATCGCTCCCCGTCAACGTCATCTTAAAGGACGATAAAGACATCGTGACAGAAGAAACACTTCCTTATGCGGAGCAGTTAAGTCGCGAGCTCGTCAAATTGGATGGTGTCAAATCCGTTCGGTCGATTTCAAGACCAACGGGTGAGGTCATCCCCGATTTATACGTCGACCGCCAACTCGCGCAAATTGCAGATGGGGTCAAAGATGCCAATACGGGTCTTGGTGAAGTCGGTCAAGGTTTAGAGGAAGTCGAAAAAAACCTTCAATCGATTAGTGGACAGCTTCCGGCTGGAGACGAAGCGACGGCTGGGGCGACACAATTGCAACAGGCAGCAGATGGTCTCGGTCAAATCAATCAACAGCTCGGCGCTGTCGGTCAAGGGCTGCAAACGACACAAAACATATCGCAAGCGGTCGGGACGTTGTCCGCTTTATCGGAACAATTGACGCAAATTGAAACCGGCATTGCGCAAGCGGCGACAGGAATTGAACAACAAGGTGCACAAGCTGGACAGCTCGGTGGTGGCTTGACGCAACTTGCGGACGGTGTCGGTTCGGCAAATGAGGGTCTTCAAAAAATCGAAGACGGTTTAACGGATGTAGCGGATATTCTGACTGAGATGGGCGATTCGAAAACGATTCGCGGGACCGGAATGTTTATTCCGAAAGAGACGTTAACGAATAAAGAGTTTGAACCGGTCATCGAACGATATGCAATTGATGACGAAACAGGATTGAAGTTTGAAGTCATCTTAAACGACGATCCCTATTCGCCAAAAGCGATCGAAACAGTCGCGGCGATTAAAAAAACGACTGCGAGTACGTTAAAAGATACGCCACTCGAAGAGGCAAAAGTTGCTTACGGTGGTATTTCAAGCATCAATAGTGACTTAAACGATACGTCAAAAGCGGACTTTTCGCGGACGGTCGCGATTATGATCGTGAGTCTGTTCATCGTCCTCGCAATCATGTTCCGTTCGTTCATCATGCCGCTGTTCATGATTGGTTCATTGTTACTGACGTACTATACGTCGGTCTCAATCGCAGAGTTGATCTTCGTCAACGGACTGGGGTATGACGGAATCAGTTGGGCGGTTCCATTCTTTGGCTTTGTCATGCTTGTCGCACTTGGCATCGACTATTCAATCTTCCTCCTTGATCGCTTCCGCGAAGAAACGATCAACGGACTTGAGACGAAAGAAGCGATGTACATCTCGATGAAAAAAATGGGCTCGGTCATCATTACGGCAGCGATCATCCTCGCCGGTACGTTCGGTGCGATGATGCCATCCGGTGTCCTCAGTCTCGTTCAAATCGCGACGATTGTCATCACGGGTCTTCTCTTGTATGGATTGATTGTCTTACCGCTCTTGATCCCGGCGATTACGGTTTCGTTCGGTTCAGGTGTCTGGTGGCCTTTCCGTCAAAAAGAAAATAAGAAGTAAAGGCATTGAACTGGTCCATCCGGGCGTCATCCGGATGGGCTTTTTCGTTATACTACAAGCAGGAGGCGATGAAGATGCAACAATTCAATCAATTGACGGATCGTGTGTGGTATCAAACACCGGTCAGTGAAACGGATCGACCGATTTTAGGGCTGATCGTCGGAGCAAAACGCAGTCTGATGATTGACGCAGGAAACTCGAGCCGGCATGCGGCACTGTTTTTAGAAGAAGTGGAGCGACATGGCTTGAAAAAACCTGATTTACTGGCATTGACGCATTGGCACTGGGATCATATTTTCGGACTAAAGGAAATGAACCTTCCGGCGATGGCAACGAAGCGGACGGTAGCGCGAATTGAACAGATGCTAGATTATGACTGGACAGATGAAGCACTCGAAGCGCGAATCGAGCAGGGAATCGAGATACCGTTTTGTGCCGATGCCATCAAGCTCGAGTTTGGTCCGACACGTGATATAGCAGTACAATTGCCAAATATTCAATTCGAGGGAGAACTTGTCGTCGACTTAGGGGATGTGCATTGTATTCTGCGCGAAGTCGAAAATGACCATTCACCCGGGAGTCTGCTTGTTTACATACCGGAAGAACGTGTCTTATTTTTAGGGGACGCGATGTATGCTGATATCTTTTCGGCGAAATGGAACTATACGGTCGAGCGAATGACGTTGTTACTCGATGCAATCGCGGAGTATGATGCGGCGTATTACGTTTGGTCGCACGGTGAGGCAATGCCCTGCGAAGCGTTCGAACAAGAAGTCGCGATGTTACGTCAGGCGATGGATGTGACGGAGCGAGCAGGTGGGAAGATTTCAGAGATGCATCGATTATACAAAGAAACGGTCGACCGTGTGTTAACGACGGACGAAGAAGAAACGCTCGTCTTTTTTGCGAACGGGATGAAATCTTAAAGAAATCAATCGTCAGTTCGGAAGGAATTGATGCCGCAAAAGGCGAAACTATTCAATATGAGAAAAATTGGATAGATGAGAAAGGGAGTTGTATAATGTATCCGGATAAAAATAATCGGAACGAAACAAGCGACCGTGTTTTTTTTGGTACGGGAAAATTCTTTTTCGTCTTTGTGATTGCGCTAGTGCTCTATGTGCTCTATGACTTGTATCTCCAATGAAAACAATCTGACGCGTCACCTTCCTGAAAAAATCGGGAGGTGATTTTTTGATTTTTAGGGGAGTGCAAAGAGACCAAATTTTGGGTAATAATCAGCATGAGACACTTACAGGTTTTTGCAGAGGAGGCACAACATGAAACGCATCCAGATTGCCGACTTTGATCGTCGTTTACCTGGGAGAGAGCTCCGGGAGACGACGCATTATTATGAAGTGATTTTTATGAAAGATTACGAAGAAATGTATCCTTCAACACAAGTACGAACGATTCAATTGGCAGATATCTGTGTCAACTTAATCGTGATGCCGGAGCGGACGTATCTTGTCTCCGCGTTATTTTTGAAGCCGGTCGAAGTAACAGATGTCGTCGCCTGGATTCAACTGTACACGATTAGTTTTGCGACAGCTGATGACTCGGGTTATTATGTCGAACAGGCGGATGAAATTCTTGAAATCGTCCTGTATCAAGACAATCCGATTGTCATTGCGACACGAGGGGATGACCGCCTTTATTATGAGACGAAAGGAGCGATTGAAGTGCGCCGAGCCACCAATGAAGGAATTGGAAACAAACCATTGTTGTATTTGAACGGAGAAGCATGGTTCGGGGTCCCGCGACTTGAATTCAACCCGAAGCAAGACGAAATCCATGTCAATGGAACGTTTTTGTTCGCTGATTATATGGACGTTTATCAAGGTCATGTCAGCTTTTTTCGGAAGACGGACCCAGAATTGCCGGCTGTGTTGCTAGTCGGGCAGGCCATTATTGAAATGGAGTTGACGGAAAAGCCAGACGGTAGCCGTATCCTCGTCATCGAGCAGCCGTATGATGAAGCGTGAAACCTCGCCTCTTTCTCTTTCAAAATGAGTTAAAAAGGAGACAGTGAAATCCCTTACAAAATGTGCGAAGATAGGAAGGAGAAGGTTAGAGGGGATGAGGGGAAGCATGACTAAAGAGACACCACGTAATTCAAAATGGATGCGCTCCTACAATCGGGCACTTGTGTTACGCCTGATTCGAATGCATCAGCCAATTTCGAGGGTCGAACTTGCCCAGCGGACAAATTTGACGAAGCCGACGGTCTCGAACATCGTCAGTGAGTTGATTGCCGATGGTCTCGTGACGGAGCGGGAACTCGGAGTTTCGAATGGGGGACGCAAACCAATCATGCTTGAATTGGTTGCGACGGAACAATATGTCATCGGAATCGATGCGACGAGTCATCGTTTCATCGGTGTCATCGCCGACTTGAGTGGAAATACGATCCATGAAGTCGAATCAATCGGACACTTTGATACGAGTGACGATATGATTGATGCCGTCAGTCAACTGTGTGAAGAATTGATTGAAGCGACAAACGGTGTCGGGACGATTCATGGCATCGGGATTTCTGTCCACGGGATGGTTAATCCGGAAACAGGTGTCATCCTATTTGCCCCTCGGTTCCACCTTCATGATGTCGCACTAAAAAAACATTTAGAGGAACGATTTGCCTATCCAGTTTTCATCGAGAATGACGTGCGTGCGCTCGCTTCCTTCGAATTGTTATTTGGCGAGGGGGTCGGGGTCGATCAATTCTTTTACCTTTATGCAGGCGAAGGGATTGGAGGCGCCTATGTACTGGATGGAAAGTTGATTGATGGGGAAAACCACATCACGGGTGAAGTCGGACATATGCGACTTGATCTAGATGGACCCATCTGTTCTTGTGGCAATCGTGGTTGCCTTGAGGCATTGGCAGGCGAAAAGTCACTGTTGCGCGATTTTGAAGTCATTGATCCGCAAGTAAAAACCTTACTGGAACTGCGGAGTCGTTTAGTGGCAGGAGACGAACAAGCGGCGCGCGCCTATCATCGAGCAGGAGAGTATATCGGGATTGGTGTATTGAATACGATTCACTTGTTGAACCCGAAACGGATTTTACTAGGCGGCCCGATGTTTGAACGCGCACCGGGCATCGTCGAGCAGATTAAAGAACGGGTTGCGCATACGGCGCTGACAACAGCCTCGCGACAGACGGACGTGAAGATGGTGCCGTGGAGTGAAAAACAAGGAGCACTTAGTGCAGCTGCCTTAGCGACAAATAGTGTCTTTCAAACGATTTAAAGTATAAACTACTTCCATCGATATGACGGAAGTAGTTTTTTTGACTGTAGGCAAACTCTTATGAAGAGTGAAAATGCGATAACGAGAAGCAATCAGTTCGCGCTTCCCTTTCTCGCTTCATCTTCAAAGCGGCAATTGGTCTAAAGCGATTCAAGACGGATTGCGCTCCAAATCGTCTGCATGCCTGGATTTCTCTCACGGTATTACTTAAAAAGCGTCACGTTTCGTTGACTCCTACGAGAAAAAGTGTGTGTTTAACGCACTTTCAGAGGCAGGCAAGACCCTGCTCGTAAGGAGCAACGGCTTGCGCCTCGCCCGAGGAAAGCAACGAAAAAGACGCTTTGTCACGCCCTCAGTTATCAGGACTTCAAGCAATCTCGAGATAACCCAAAAAAATAATTTATGAAAACGTTTACAAATATAAAAGTCATATGCTATAGTCTTTTTAAAGATAGATAATAAATTTAATTTACTAAGTTCATGTGAACGGTGGAGGTGGATGCGGACTGGCGAAGACCAGTCGAGCTGAAACGGAAAGAAGGAGGCAACGCGCCGATGGAAACAAAAGATCCGTGGGTTTCCTATCGTGAAGCTTTTGGGCGTTACGGGGCCATCCGCGGCTTTTACTATGATCGTCAAACGCAGCGGATGACTGAACAACAACTAGGGGATGAACGGTCACCGGACCAAGACATCGTGCTCGTCCGTCCGCGACAAGATGGAGTTTTTCAATTCCGGATGTCATCCGTGCAAGGAGTATTGACAATCCGTTCCTCAGAACTGCATGTTCGAAAAAATGAGAGCGGATACATCGAATTACGCGCATTGATGCAACAAATGCGGACGGCAGGCTGCTTAACACTTGGCGGGGAGTTTTACTTATTTGTCGCTCGCGAAGTCGACACATTGGATTATCGGTTACGTTTGATTGCCCGCGTGTTGATTCGGCTACAGGGAATGCCGATCGACCAAACGGTGATGGAAGACTGGTGCAAACAAGCGAAACTGGAAGGTCAACACGGTCAAAAATACGCATGATACTTACACATAAAAAGGGGATCAATCAGATGAAATTTAAAAAATCGAAAATTTTAGCGGCAGCATCGGTTCTTACATTATCAGCACTACTCGCAGCTTGTGGTGGCGAAGATGAGCAACAGACGACAACAAAAGACGGTAAAACAATCGTTACCTGGTGGGGCTGGGCACCACAACCTGAAGCTGGGAAAGCCGTTGTCGATGCGTTCAATAAATCGCAAGACAAGTATTCAGTCGAATTCAAACGGTACAGTGAAGACTATGAAAAGCAACTTCAAGTCGCAATGTTGTCAGGTAAAGGCCCGGACATCATTGGCTTAAAAGAACCGATGATTCAGCAGTATAAAGATCGTGTCGTACCGGTCGATTCATATATGGATAAAGCAGCCGGAGATGGATGGAAAGATAAATTCGTCGAGCTCGGGATTGAACAGACGACACTTGATGGTACACAATACGCAGTCCCAATCGGTTTCACAGGACAAGCATACTTGATGTACAACAAGACGATGCTTGATAAATACGGTGTCACGCCACCTAAGAACTATAAAGAAACGGTTGATGCCGTCAAAAAAATCAAAGCGTCTGGCGATAAAGTCATTCCATTGATGCTCGGAGCAAAAGATGCTTGGATCGACATCGATGTCTACAACGTCCTCAGTCACCAAGTCGCGCCGGGTTATATTCAAAAAGTCTTGTCGGGTGAAGCAAAATGGACAGATGACGAAATGGTCAAAACAGCACAAGTATGGCAAGACCTCTTCGAAGATAAAGTCTTCCAAGAAGGAGCGCTGGGTCTTGCGACTTACAATGACGGGATGAACCAGTTCTTCGATAAAAAAGCTGCGATGTGGGTCATCGGTTCATGGGAAGCACACTCGATGACGACGGCTGAGAAAAAAGACAAATGGAAAATTGACGATGAGCTTGGATTTGCACCACTTCCTAACCTCGTAGGCGGAACAGAACAACCAATCATCGCTTCAATCGATATGGCGCTTGGTGTCAATAAAGAATCGAAACAACAAGAAGGTGCAGCAGAGTTCATCGCCTTCATGAGTCAAGGTGAAGGACAAGAAGTATACATGGGTGAGTTCGAGATGGCACCAGGAATTAAAGATGTCACAATCGACTCTGATTCCGCTTTCACATCGGAAGGCGAAAAAGAATCATACAAAATGTTAAACGATACGCTTGCGGACGCAGTCGCGAGCCGTGGAATCCGGGATACGAAATTGAACGATATCCTCGGGAAGGAACTTCAAAATATCGCAACAGGTCAAGATCCGAAAGAAGCACTTCAACGTGTTCAAGATACAGCGGATAAATCGGCGAAATAAGCAGTAGACAGCGAAGTGATGCGCCTGGCGTATCACTTCCTGATTTTTGGAAAAGAGGAAAGTGAGGAATCAACATGCAGACAGAGCGTCAGGAATTGCCGATTAAACCAAAAGCAGAGCCGTTAAAACCAGCAGCGACACGTTCACCTGCTCCAAGAAAAAAAGGCAAGATGAAACAAAATATGGTCGGTTGGGCATTTGTCGCACCAATCGTCCTTTTCGTCGTCAGTTTCATCTACTACGGGATTTTCTACAATGCCTATAACTCGTTTTTCTCATGGGACGGGATTTCGTTTGATAAAGCGTTTGTCGGGCTTTCAAACTATGCGGAAATGTTCGGAGATCCGGACTTTTATCTTTCGCTCAAAAACACCTTCATCTTCACCGTCTTGACGGTCACAATCCAGGCTGGAATCGGACTTGTTCTCGCGTACTTCCTGCATACACAAGGACCGCTGCGGACTGCGATGAAATCGGTCTTCTTCTTCCCGGTCGTTTTGAGTCCGGTCGTCCTTGGGGCAGCTTTCACACAAATTTATGATTTCCAATTTGGCTACATCAACGAATTCTTACGTGCAATCGGTCTTGGGAGTCTCGAGCAGAATTGGCTCGGCGATCCGGATATCGCGCTTTATTCCGTCATCGCCATCAATATCTTCCAGTGGACAGGGTCGTCGATGGTCATGTACTACATGGCGATGTTGACGATTGAAAAAGAAATTTTCGAAGCTGCGAAAATTGATGGAGCCGGTTTCTTCCGGACCCTTTGGAGCATTGTGTTCCCGAACTTAAAGGGCACGACCTTCACGTTATCGATCCTCGGTGTCATCGGTGGACTGAAGACATTTGACTTAGTCTGGATCACGACTGCCGGTGGGCCGGGATCGTCCACAGAATTTATCTCGACCTACTTATTCCGAAAATCAATGCTCCAACAGGAAGTCGGCTACTCGAGTGCTGTCGCCATCGTGCTACTTACAATCGCGTTGCTGATCACGTATTTCCAATTACGGATACAAAAGAAAATGGATAACTAAGGAGGAACGTACCATGAATGTAGAATCTAAAAAGAGTCGTTGGATGATCAACCTTGTCCTTGCCTTAGCTTCAATCGTCTGGCTGTTCCCGATCTTTGTCATGTTCAAGGAAAGCTTACGTGTCAATGGATTTGAGAACTATATCGCGACGTTACAAAACCCGAATTTCCCAACGTTCGTCTTCAACAGTTTCTTTGTTGCTTTCTTCATGATCATCATCTCAATCACGATTCTTGCGTTTGCAGCGTTCGCTTTTTCAAAGCTAGAGTTCGCAGGAAAGCGTCTCATGTTCAATATGGTCCTCGCCGGTTTAATGTTACCGGTTGCTTCGATGATCGTCCCTTTGTTCTTTACGCTCCGTTCATTTGACGGACTGAACAATCATTGGGGATTGATTGGGGCAGAAGTTGCATTTTTCCTCCCGTTCGGCTTGATGCTCATCAAAGGGTACTTTGACGAATTGCCGAACGAACTGATGGAAGCGGCCTATATCGACGGTGCGACAATTTTAGAAGTCTTCTTCAAAGTCATGTTGCCACTCGCGAAACCGGCACTTGCGACAGCATTAATCTATGCGTTCCTCAACTCGTGGAACGAATACTTGATGGTCTTGACGTTCATGACCGATCCCGCTTACCAGACAGTCACGATGGCACCGAGTTTCTTCAAAGATGCACTCGGCGGCGATCCAGGTAAAATCTATGCCTCACTTGTGTTAATCAGTTTACCGACAATGGTCTTCTATATCTTCTTCCAACGTTTCTTCCAAAAAGGAATGACGGCCGGTGCAGTAAAATAATTTGTTTTTTGAGTCAGGGGGAGCAATATGTATTTAGGAGTCGATTATTATCCGGAACAAACACCACGTGAATTGTGGGAGGAAGATTTTCGTTTGATGAAAGAACTGGGGGTCAACGTCGTCCGGATTGCAGAATTTGCGTGGACGATGATGGAACCGGAAGAAGGGGTTTATGACTTCGACTTTTGGGATGACGTCGTCGCACGACTCAGTGACGCGGGCTTCGATATCGTCCTCGGTACACCGACGGCAACACCACCCGCCTGGATGTGTCATAAGTATCCAGAAATTTTACCGGTCGACGAAAACGGTGTGACGATCAGCTTTGGTGCGCGTCGTCACTATACGGTTCACAGTGAGACCTATCAAAAGTTTTCCGTCGCGATTACGACGGAAATGGCGAAACGGTACGGGCAACATCCGCGTGTCATCGGTTGGCAGACAGATAATGAGTACGGTCATGAAAAGTCGGACCGCTCTTACAGTGCTATCGACCGGGCCGCTTTCCAGGTCTGGCTCAAGAAGCGGTATGGCACGCTTGACGTGTTAAACGAGACATGGGGAACGGTCTTTTGGAGTCAAACCTATACGGCGTGGGAACAAATTCCCGTCCCGCGTAAAGTTTACCAAGAGCATAGTCCTGCCCTGCTCGTCGATTTCGACCGATTTTGTGCCGACGGCTATAACTATTACAACAAGCTGCAAGTCGATGTCTTACGGGAACATATCCATCCGGATGCCTTTATCACACATAACCTCGTCTACAGCGATATGGCTGTGAATCAACAACAGATGGCGCAAGATCTTGACTATGTCTCATTTGATAACTATCCCGTCTGGGGCGGGTTACCGGAACCAAACCGTTTCGAGAAGATGGCGAGCGATCACGATCTCTGCCGGTCGTCGAAACAGGGCAAAGGTTTCTGGGTCATGGAACAGCTCAGTGGCGCACAGGGGTGGAGCAAAATCGGATACTTACCACGCCCGGGTCATATTCGTCTCTGGACGTATCAAGCCGTTGCGCGCGGCGCGGAAGCGATCGTCTATTTCCGCTTCCGGGCAGCCTTGTTCGGGACGGAAGAATTTTGCCACGGCATCATCGACCACGACGGGAAACCGAAACGGAAGTTTGCTGAAGTCAAACAGATCATGACGGAACTAAATACGTTCGGCGACGAGATCAATGCCAGTACGTACCGAGCGGATGTCGGTGTCTATTTTGATCAGGAAAACGTTTGGGCCTGGACGCATCAACCACACAGCGATGCATTTGATTTCCGGACCGAGTTCGTCCGTTTTTACGGCGGGGCTGTCCGCAAGCAGGTTGCGACGGACATCGTTTTCCCGGGCGATGCGCTTGACGGCTACAAACTGATTATCGTGCCGCTGTACTTCCTGACGAACCCGACGTTCGATCAAGCATTGATTGATTACATGGAACAAGGGGGGCACGTCATCTTTACGTACCGGACAGGTGTCAAGGATCCGCATAACAATGTCATCCCGAAAACACTTCCCGGGAAGTTTGCCACGTATGCCGGCATTGAAATCGATGAATATGAATCCCTTCAAGCGGTCCAGCAAAACCGTGTCGAGGGACTTGACGGACAATCGTCGACGGCACGCCTCTGGTGCGATCTCATTACACCGACGACGGCAGAGCCGCTCGCCGTTTATCGCGATACATTTTACGATGGTGTCGCAGCCGTCACGCGAAATCAATACAAAGGAACAATCACGTACATCGGAGCGTCGATCGATGACGCGATGATCGATACGATTTACGCGCAAGCCTTTGAAGAAGCAGGAATCGAGACGCTTGAAGTGCCGGACCAGGTCGAAGTCGTTCGCCGTCACGGGGAAACACGCGATTTCGTCTTCCTGATGAACCATGACACAAAAGAAACGAAACAAGTCACGCTTGACGGAACATATCAGGAGCTGACGACGCAAGAGACATACAGTGGAACAGTGACACTCGCACCGCTTGCGACACTGATTCTGACGACGTAAGGAGGTAGGACCATGGCAATCTTTGAAGTATCGAAACACCGATTCGTGATTGAAGGACAAGATGTCGCGCATGTCGTGACAATCGGAGCGAATGGGAAGCTCGTTCATACGTATTTCGGGGCACGACTTCCGTATCGAGCAGATTATGCGGCGTTACCGAGTGCGGTTCTTGCCCACAGTTCATTCGAATCGCCAGACGGCGTCGCGACGTACGACTTTATCCCGTTCGGTGAGATGGTCTATACAGAACCGACGTTAAAATCAGAACGGGCAGACGGAGCAAGAATCAGTCAATTTTCTTTCGAGCAAGCAGAGCTGTCGGATACGGCACTTGTCTTATGGCTCCACGATCCCCTCCAAGATTTGCGCGTCGGGGTACGGTATGAACTTTTCGCGGCATACGATATGATCGGGCGCTCGCTCATCGTCGAAAACGCAGGAGAAAGACCTGTCCGTTTGACGACGGCGCAGTCGTTCGCGATGGGACTTTTAAATCGTCCGACGCTCAACTTCCATCATTATGCCGGGACATGGACGGGCGAATTCCAAAAACAAATCACGCCGCTGACAGCAGGACGCAAGACGATTGAAAGTCGACGCGGTGTGACGAGTCACCAGGCAAATCCCTGGTTCGCGCTTGAACACAATGCGACAGAGACGACGGGCGAAGTCATTTACGGCCATTTTGCCTATTCGGGCAACTGGTCGATTCACGCTGAACAAGATGCCTTCGGGTTCGTCCAACTATCGGGTGGGATGAATGGATTTGACTTCAGCTGGACGCTTGACGCTGAACAACGTCTAATAACACCGGTCTTTTATATCGGCTATACTCCGGACGGCTTCGCCGGAATGAGTGCGCGCGCGCATGACTTCCAGCGTCACGTGATCATGCCGGCGTCTGACCGTGAAAACGTTCGACCGGTCCTCTATAACTCATGGGAAGCGACGTATTTCGATGTGACGGAACAGGGACAACGGGCACTCGTCGATCAAGCAGCGGACATCGGATGTGAACTATTCGTCGTCGATGACGGTTGGTTCGGTGAACGTCACTCCGATCAAGCGGGATTAGGCGACTGGGTCGTCAATCGGAAGAAGTTTCCGAACGGTCTGACCCCTCTGATTGAGTATGTGAAGGGAAAAAACATGCAGTTCGGTCTTTGGGTCGAGCCGGAGATGGTCAATCCGGACTCCGATTTATATCGCGCACATCCGGACTGGATTTATCATGCTCCGGGTGCTGTCCGGACGACATCGAGAAACCAGTTCGTCTTGAACCTCGGTTTACCGGAAGTCGAACGTTTTGTTTATGACATGATGGATGAATTATTGACGACGCACGAAATCGACTACATCAAGTGGGACATGAACCGGGCATTCTCTGAGCCGGGTGTCCCGTCGCAAACGCCGGACGCGCAACAAGAACTTTGGAAGCGCCACGTCGATGCCTTATATCGAATCTTCGACGAGCTACGACTCGGGCATCCGACGGTCGACTTCGAAGCGTGTGCCGGTGGCGGAGGTCGGATTGATCTCGGGATTTTAGAGCGGACGGAACAAGTCTGGACGAGTGACAACACGGACCCGCTTGACCGGTTGACGATTCAACATGACTTCTCGTTTGCCTATAATGCAAAAATGATGAGTTGCTGGGTGACGGATGGTCCGAACTGGTTGAATGGGCGGAACTTACCGCTTGCGACGCGGTTCGTCTCTTCGATGCAAGGGACGCTCGGCATCGGTGGAAACTTAAGTGAGTGGACGGCAAGTGAACTCGCGGAAGCGAAAGGATGGATTGAGACATACAAGACGATTCGGCCGACAGTTCAGCACGGACGTCAATACCGCCTCAGTCCATTCTCACAAACGACAGCGAGCATCATGCAGTATACGTCTGAAACTGAGACAGTCATTTTGGCGGTTGCACCGATACGTAAGCATGGCATTCACCAGTACAGCTTTAAACTGACGGGATTAGATGCAAGTAGACTCTATCAAGTGGAAGATCGCCAGGTGAGCGGTGCTTACTTGATGAACCAAGGACTGAACTTCTCTTATTCGACGGACTATGAAGCACGTTGTTTACGAATTCAACCCATCTATCAATTGAGACAAATTGAGCAAAAGGAGCCGATCGCATGACCGACCAGACGTTAGAACAAATCTTTGAAGAGCAATTCGATGTACAGGCGACACATCGCTTTTTTGCGCCAGGGCGTATCAATTTGATTGGAGAGCATACGGACTATAACGGAGGTCATGTGTTTCCATGTGCCTTGACGCTCGGGACGCATGCGATTGCCCGAAAACGGGATGATGCAACGTGTCGTTTCTATTCACTCAACTTCGAAGCAGACGGCATCATCGAAGTCGGATTAGACGACTTGGCCCATAATCCGCAAGACGGTTGGACGAATTATGCCAAAGGAATGGTGCACATCCTCCGGGAAGCCGGGTACGCCATCACGTCAGGATTTGACGTCTTGATTAAAGGGGATATTCCGAACGGAGCAGGGTTGTCTTCGTCTGCTTCACTCGAACTCGTCATCGGTGTCATGCTCGAGCGTTTATATGAATTGGATCTCGACCGGGTCGAACTTGTGAAGTTCGGTCAGCAGGTCGAAAATCACTACATCGGCGTCAACAGTGGCATCATGGATCAATTTGCGATCGGGATGGGACAGGCAGGGTCAGGATTACTCCTTGACTGCCAAACGCTTGATTACACGTATGCACCGCTCGACTTGACGGGCTATACGATCATCATCATGAACACGAACAAGCGGCGTGAACTCGCCGATTCAAAATACAACGAGCGACGTGCGGAGTGTGAACAGGTGCTCGAACAGTTACAGCAAGTCCGGCCGTATGCAACGCTCGGAGATTGGTCGATGGCAGAATTCGAAACCGTCACACTCGACGACGAACGCTTGATGCGCCGGGCACGCCATGCCATTTCTGAAAATGAGCGGACGTTACAAGCCTTGGAAGCACTACAAGCAGGGCAACTCGAGGAATTCGGAGAATTGATGAATGCGTCGCACCGGTCACTCCAACACGATTATGAAGTGACAGGGCAAGAACTCGACGCGTTGGTCGAAGCGGCTTGGGCGCAACCGGGTGTCCTTGGGGCACGGATGACAGGAGCCGGCTTTGGTGGCTGTGCGATTGCAATCGTTGAAACGTCAACAGTCGACCGATTCATCGATGCCGTCGGACAACGCTATGAAAGCCGGATCGGTTATCCGGCAACGTTTTACACGGCGACTGTCGGAGACGGAGCGCGTGAAGTCGAACGGGAGGTCATCTAATATGGCAGTACTAGTTGTCGGTGGGGCCGGCTATATCGGCTCCCATGCGGTCTATCAGTTGATTGATGCTGGAAAAGACGTCGTCGTCATTGATCATTTACAGGCAGGTCACAAAAAGGCGGTCCATCCGCAAGCCCGTTTATACGAAGGAGATATTCGCGACCGGTCGTTCCTTGACCGTGTCTTTACAAAAGAGACGATTGAACAAGTCGTTCATTTCGCTGCCTTTTCGTTGGTCGGGGAGTCGATGGAACAACCATTAAAATACTTCAACAATAACGTCTACGGAACAGAAGTCTTACTCGAGGCAATGGTCGCACATGATATCAAACAAATCGTCTTCTCTTCGACGGCTGCGACATACGGTGAGCAAGAAACGATGCCGATTCTCGAGACGGCAATGACGAACCCGACGAATACGTACGGTGAAACGAAATTGATGATGGAGAAGATGATGAAATGGTGCGAACAAGCACATGGTCTTCGTTATGTGGCGTTACGTTACTTCAACGTCGCTGGAGCACGCGCGACAGGAGAAGTCGGAGAGGACCATACACCAGAGACACACCTTGTTCCACTTGTCCTTGAAGTCGCAAACAATCAGCGGTCTGTCATCTCGATTTATGGGGATGACTACGCGACGCCAGACGGGACATGCATCCGGGATTACATTCATGTCGAAGATTTGATTGATGCCCATATTCTCGCACTCGATTACTTACAACAAGGACACACGAGTGATGTCTTTAACCTCGGTTCGAGCAACGGATTTTCCGTCCGCGAAATCATCGAGGCGGCGCGCCGGGTGACGGGGCACCCGATTCCGGAACAAGTCGTCGCAAGACGTGCCGGTGATCCGAGTACGTTAATCGCAGGATCAGAAAAAGCAAAACGTGTTCTCGACTGGTCACCGCGTCGGACGGACATCGACCAAATCATCCGTGATGCCTGGAACTGGCACGAACGCCGTCCGAACGGCTATCAGACAACATAAGAGAGAGAATGGATTGAGGAGAGTGAAGGCGATGAATGAACACATCAAACGATTGATTGAGCAAGCGATTGCTGAACATCTGATTGACGCAGAAGATGAAATCTATGCGCGTAATCGAATTCTTGCGCTTGTCGGTCAGGCGGATTATACCGATCCAGGGACTGTTACAGCGGAACCGATTCCAGACATCCTCGAGGCGCTGGTGGAAGAAATGATTGCGTCCGGACGGCTTGCAGCACGACTCGATGAAAAAGAACGTTTCGCAGCTGAATTAATGGATGTGTTCGTCGATCGTCCTTCGACGATCACGACGACGTTCAATCAGCTCTACAAAGAAAATCCGGTGCACGCAACGGATTATTTCTATCAACTCAGTCAGGCGAGCAATTATATCCAGACGAAACGGATTGCGAAAAACATCCAGTACAAGGCAGCGACGGTTTACGGGGAAATTGATATTACAATCAACTTATCGAAACCGGAAAAAGATCCACGCGAAATTGCGGCAGCCCGGACAGAACCTGTTGCAGCATCGACCTATCCAACGTGTTTGCTTTGTGTCGAGAACGTCGGTTATGCCGGACGCAGCAATCATCCGGCTCGGGCGAACCACCGGATCGTTCCGTTGACACTCCAAGGTGAGGATTGGGCATTGCAGTATTCGCCATACGTTTACTACAACGAACATAGCATCATTTTGTCGCAGGCGCATCGCGATATGGTAATCAACCGCGACGCCTTTGAACGATTACTGGAGTTCGTCGATCAATTCCCGCATTATTTTGCAGGGTCAAATGCTGATTTACCAATCGTCGGCGGTTCGATTTTGACGCACGATCATTACCAAGGCGGGCGTTATGAGTTCGCGATGGACCGAGCAACGATCCAAAGCCGGTTCGACTTGCCGCAACAACCGGATGTCAGTGGGCAAACGTTACACTGGCCGCTCAGCGTCATCCGCTTGAGTAGCCCTGATCGTCACCAGTTACTCGCTGCTGCCGATGATGTGTATACAGCCTGGCTGACGTATAGTGACGCGGAGCAGGAAATCATTGCGATGACAGACGGCGTCCGGCATAACACGGTGACACCGATTGCCCGGATGCGAAACGGCGTCTATGAACTCGATCTTGTCTTACGAAACAATCGGACCTCTGTCGAACATCCGGATGGCATTTTCCATACGCACGCGGACATCCACCACATCAAACGTGAAAACATCGGCTTGATTGAAGTGATGGGACTTGCGGTCTTACCAGCCCGGTTGCTTGAAGAACTAAAGCAGGTCGAACAGTTCATCGTCGGTGAAACGACGGACGTCTTGCCGGTACACCGGACTTGGGCAGAAGCGTTGAAGCAACAGTACACCGGTCAACCGGTCACAGCTTACGTCGAACAAGCGGTGGCCGAAAAATTCGTCCGTGGACTCGAAGACTGCGGTGTCTTCAAACAGACGGAGGCAGGGCAGGCGGGACTTAACCGGTTCCTGCAGACGGTGACACATCAAGTGACAGGTGACCGGCGATGACGTACGAGACACATCAAACAGAAGACGCGCGACTCGTTCGGCACCGCTTGATGCAACCGGACATGGAAGTCGAGATATGGAATTACGGTGGCATCATCAATGACGTCCGGGTCAAAGATCGCTCGGGCAAGATGGAGAGTGTGGTGCTCGGCTTCGATACACTGGCCGCGTACAAAGAACATTCGCCGTATTTCGGAGCAATCGTCGGCCGGGTCGCCGGACGGATTGGGCAAGCCCGCTTTTCAATTGCTGAACAAACCTATCACCTTGCGGCAAATGACGGAACGAATCACTTACATGGCGGCACGCACGGCTTCGATCAAGTCTTCTTTGATGTCATCGAAGCAACGGAACAGCTGTTGCACTTACGGACGCTCAGTCCGGATGGTTGCGAAGGGTATCCCGGAAATGTAACCGTGGATGTCATCTACCGGCTAAACGGGACAGCATTGACGTTGTCGATTGAAGCAACGACGGATCAGACGACACCACTGAACGTGACGAATCATACGTACTGGAACCTGTCCGGGAACTTACAACGCGATATTCTGGATCATCAGTTGACGTTACCGAGTTCGACCTATCTACCGCTCGGATCCGATCTGCTACCGACGGGTGAATTCCGTGCGGTCGACGGAACGGTCCTTGATTTCCGGACAGGGCGGTCGATTCGCAGTGGCGCTGAATCGGAAAGTGAGGAGACGGTCAATGCCGGGAACGGTTATGATTATCCGTTCGTCTTAGACGAAGGGAGAGCGCAACTCATGGATCCGGTATCAGGACGAACGTTACAGATGACGACGAATCAGCCGGTCGTCGTCTTATATACGGGAACACAACTTTTGACCGACTATACGGTTCGCGGTGTCCCGTCCCGTCCGTCACTTGGTCTTTGCCTTGAGGCACAAGTTCATCCGAATGCTGTCAATGAATCCCGTTTTCCATCGATTCTCATCGAACCGGGTGCGACGTACCAGTGGGAGACGACATATCAGTTTGGAATCAATAATGTAAACTGATATCGGAGGGGTGACGTCCCTCGTTTGAGTCATCCGCTGTTCATCTTTATATTCTTTTGATGAAGAACATGCTGAAGCAGGTGTCATCCGTTGATTCTCATGCGAGACGGAGACTCCTGCGGGAACAGCGGAATAGGTGAGACCCCCGAGGAACGTAAGTGACAAGGAGGCTCGCCTTCCGCCCGTGGAAAGCGAAGTCTCGCATGAGAATCAACAACCGCTTGATCGTTGACTTTTAGCTTGTCTCCATTTCATTTTGTGTTAATCTCGATGACTCATGCCTCAACCGAGAAAAACATATGAACAAAAGGCTAATTGTTCATCAACCGCGACGTAATGAACGCCGTGTCTACGAGAAAACCCGAGTGCTCCGCTTCTTGTTAGAAAACGGAGTCGCTCGGGTTTTCAATTACATTGAATTCGGACTGACTTCTTGCTCTAAGGCAAGCAAGCGGCGTTTCATGTTCAATCCACCCCAGTAGCCAATCAAACCACCATTTTTACCGACAATCCGGTGACAGGGGATGACTAACAGCAACCGGTTTTTCCCGATTGCCGTGCCGACTGCCCGGATGGCACGAGGGCGTGAGACGGCCGCTGCGATCTCGGAATACGTTGTAGTGTTTCCGTATGGAACAGCTTGCAATGCTTGCCAGACATCGAGCTGGAACGGTGTCCCGATCGGGTGAAGTGGCAATGTAAAGGCCGTCCGCTCTCCCTGCAAATAACCGAGCAGTTGCTCCCGGTACGGATTGATTCTTGAATCGTCAATTAAGACTTCAGCCCGTGGAAGATGCTTTCGTTTCCAGTCTTCAAAGAGTTCGGACGGTTCGTCAAACGCACCGACATAACAGAGACCGTCCGACGTCGCAGCAATCGGAAAGCAATGGTGTTCCCATTCAAGTTTCGTAAAGTAAAGTTCCATCGGGCATTGCTCCTTCAAAAACAAGTGGTGTGGTTACGTGTTCGAGAAGACAGCCTGTTGACGTGGTGGAAGATGGATTGCTTGTCCGACCAGTGCTTCGAGTGCTTCCGTCAAGGCTTCATTGCGACTCGGGTGTGCTTGGACCGGAAAACGTAAATCTTCTTGTTTCGCAGCCATTTCAAGGGCAAGCGCACATGTACCGGCGAGTTCAAGGGCACCGTCCCCAATCATATGAATGCCTAAAATCAGTGATGTCTTCGCGTCCGAGACGACTTTGATAAAACCGCTGGCCGCATCGATACTGCTCGCCCCGTTTGCCGTCAATGGAAACTGTCCGACTTGCACCGTGAACCCGCCTTCAGTGGCTGCTTGTTCCGTCAAGCCGATGGAAGCGATTGGCGGAAGTGAGCGGATGATTGTCGGGAAGTAAGGAATCGTCGTATCAGGTGAAGCGCCACCGAGATGTTCCGCCGTCCGTTTTGCTTCATGGATTGCCCGCGTCGCGAGTTGCGGACCAGGTGTTACGTCCCCAATCGCATAAATATGGGGGAAGTTTGTTCGACCAAGCGCATCTACGACTAGTGTTGCATCCTCGTTTAACGTCAGACCAAGCCGATCGACACCTAAATCAAGTGTATTGGCTACGCGTGGCAACGACTGGAAGAGGTAACTGGCCTGGACAGTTTTTTCTTGTTCAGCCTTGACGATTGTGACGTCGACGTGAGTATCTGTCGGTGTAATCGTCGTCACAGTGCCACTGACAAGTGTGATTTTTTGTTTTTTGAACGTCCGCTTCAATTCTTTTTCGAGACTTGTGTCGAACTCGAATCCGTCAGCAATCAACGTCACATCTGTCCCGAGTGCTTGAAAACTCATCGCTGCTTCAATCGCGATATAATCGTTCCCGATGATAATCAGACTGTCCGGTAACTCTTGTAATTGATACAGTTGTTCCGCGTTCAAGAGAACGGATGATTCTTCACGGATGCTGTGGCTGCCGGTTGCGATCACGACATCCTGAAAACGATACGTATCGAACTGATGTCCGTGTTCGACACCAATCCGGTCGTCTGAGAGGAAGGACGCAGACCCGGTCACGTATTCAATATCGTTAGCTTTACATAGCGCTTCGACGCCTTGGCGCAGCTTCGTCACGACTTGGTCACGGTAGCTTGCTAACTGGCCGAAATCATGTGTCGTTTCGATGGAAAAGCCGAGTGCCGTCAAGTGTGAGAGACGTGTCCGCTCCTGCGCAGCATGCGCCAATACTTTCGACGGGATACATCCGACGTTCAAGCATGTTCCACCGAGTCGTTCCCGTTCAATTAATGTGACGTTGCGTCCAAGCTGTTTCGCCCGAATCGCAGCTGTGTAACCAGCCGGTCCACCCCCGAGAATGAGGAGGTCACGCTCTTGTGTCAGTTCTCCTACGACCATTTAAATCAACTCCATTAATAAAGTAGTCGGTTGTTCAATCAGACCGGCGAAGCGATTCGTAAAGGCGACGGCCGTCGCTCCGTCCGCGACACGGTGATCAAACGACATCGAGACGTTCATCATCGAGCGGACGACGATTTGATCGTTTTCATCGACGCAAGCCCGTTTTTTTGTTTTATGAAAAGCGATCAGGGCGGTCTCCGGATAGTTGATGATGGGCGTCGCACCGGTACTACCGAGCGGTCCGACATTACTCATCGTAAACGTGCTCGCTTTTAAGTCGCCCGCCCGCAACTCGTTTGTTTTCGCCCGTGTGTGCAGTCCGGCGAGTTGTTCATGTAGCAGGCGGAGTGAGAGCTGGTCGGCTTGACGGACGACAGGGACGATTAAGCCGTCTTCCGTTTCCGTCGCGATGCCGATATGGTACTCCTGCTCTAAAATGATTTGATCATTGGCTTCATCCAGTTTGGCATTGAAGACCGGGAAGTCTTTTAAGGCAACGACAAGTGCCTTGACGAAGAAGGCGTTGACACTGATCGGTGTCCCGTTCGCTTTTAGTTCTGCCCGCAGCGCGAGGAGACGAGTCATGTCGATTTCTTCAAAGTGCGTGACATGAGGAATCGTAAAGAGCGATTGCGTCATCTTCTTCGCAATCTGTTTGCGGATCCCGCGAAACGGTAACGTCGTCGGAGTAGCTGGCGGTGTGACCGCTTCAGGAGCCGTGACGGCTTCAGGCCGGACAGGTGACGCGGATTCTCGACTTGTGACGAACTGCAGAACATCCTCTTCCGAAACGCGTCCGGATGGGTCCGATGCGGGTACTTGTTCGATATCAATTCCGTGATCGCGAGCGATTTTTCGTGTGTACGGTGTCGCGAGGACACGGCGCGTCTGTATGGCAAGCGGTGTTCGCGCGTTCACGACAGGACGCGATGGCTCGGTGACGGTTTCACGTGTTGCCGCTTCCTCGTCACCGGATTCAATCAGGAGGAGTGTCGTTCCGACAGTGACGGTCTGGCCGACCGGAATTAAGATGTCTTTGATGACGCCGGAAATCGGTGCCGGTAGTTCAGCGACCATTTTATCGGTCGACACTTCGACAACCGGTTGATCAAGCGTCACATGATCACCGATTTTGACGAGATAATGGGCGATTTCACCTTCCGTCATGCCTTCTCCGACATCATGTAGTTTCACTTCAGTCATAAACTCAGCTCCTTAGAAGTCGACCGTACGCGTAATCGCTTCAAGTACGCGGGCGGGTGTCGGAATATAGTGATCCTCTAGTGCGAACAACGGGACGGGAACATCAAATCCGGTCACGCGGGCAATCGGTGCCCGTAAGTAGAGGAAGGATGTGTCATTAATCAAAGCAATCAAGTCTGTCCCGAGACCGCCCATCGCGTGGGCCTCGTGGACGATGACGGCCCGTCCTGTTTTTTGGACGGAGGCGGCGATCGTCTCTTGATCGAGCGGATAAAGTGTCCGCAGGTCGAGCACTTCACAAGAGAGACCTTGTTTTTCTGCCTGTGCTGCTGCTTTTTGAGCGACTTGCACCATTCCACCCCAGGCAATCAACGTGACGTCGGTCCCTTCCGAGACGATGTTCGCTTTACCGATTTCAATCGTATAGGCTTCATTTGGGACGGGTTCCTTGAAAGCGCGATAGCTCCGCATCGACTCGAGGAACAGAACGGGATCGGGGTCATCGATCGCAGCAAGTAACAGTCCTTTGGCATCGTAAGGCGTCGCAGGGCAGACGACCTTGAGTCCTGGCATCGAGGTGAATAAACTTTCCGTGCTGTCCGAATGAATTTCCGGGGCGCGGATTCCGGCACCATACGGCGCACGAATGACCATCGGTACGCTGTAGCGTCCCATCGTCCGCATCCGAATGCGCGAGACGTGGGTCATGATTTGTTCATAAGCCGGATAAATGAACCCGAGAAATTGAATTTCGACGATCGGTTTAAAGCCATTGACGGCAAGTCCGACCGAGGTTCCGACAATCCCCGCTTCACTGAGTGGGGTGTCGATGATACGGTCTTCGCCGAATTCGGCTTGCAGTTCGTCCGTTGCCCGGAAGACACCGCCGTTTTTCCCGACATCTTCGCCGAGGACAAGCGTCGTGTCGTCGGTCGCTAATTTAATGCGTAATGCATCCGTGACGGCTTGGATGAGCGTCATGTCGGTTTGCTGATTGATTGGTGTCGCCATGTTAGTTCCCCCTCGCAGTCAGGTAAGCGGTTTTTTGACGCGCGACGTCTGCTGGCAACGTCGCATAGGTATGATCGAACAGGTCATCGATTGCCGGTGGCTTGAAGGCTTCCATCGCTTTGACGGCCTCCTCGACCTCCGTTTGGTGACGTGTCCGGATTGCATCGATTTCCGTCTCGTCGTAAAACCCTTGCGTGCGCATGAACTGTTCGAGGCGCTCGAGCGGATCGACACGGTCGCGCGACTGTTCTTGATCGCGGTACTTCGACGGGTCATCCGCTGTCGTATGGGCACCGAACCGCCATGTGACGGCCTCGATCAATGTCGGTCCCTGACCGTTCCGTGCGCGGGCGACAGCTTTTTGCATCGTGAAGTAGACGGCAAAGGCATCGTTTCCATCAATCCGGACGCTCGGCATGCCGTAAGCGAGTGCTTTTTGGGCGATGGTCTCCGAGTGCATCTGCTTCTGGATCGGGACAGAAATCGCATAACCGTTATTTTGGTTGAACAGAATGACCGGTGCCTGGAAGACACTTGCGAAGTTCATCCCCTCATGGAAGTCACCTTCAGACGTCGCCCCGTCTCCGAAATAGGCAACGGAGACGGCGGACGTTCCTTTTCGTTTTTCCGCCCAAGCGGCACCGACCGCATGGGGGATTTGTGTGGCAATCGGAACGGCAGGGGGGAAGATATGCAAGTCATCCGTCGGGACACACCCCTCGACCCGTCCGTTCCAGTAAAGGAGTGTCCGCACCATATCGGCACCGAACGTCAACGTCGCCCCGTGATCACGGTATGTCGGAAAAATCCAGTCCGTGTCGTTTAACGCCAGGGCACTGCCGACTTGAGCCGCTTCCTGTCCTTCGAACGGGGCATAGGTTCCGAGTCGCCCTTGGCGTTGCAAGTTGATCGCTTTTCGGTCGAATGTCCGAATCCGGTTCATGTGCGTGAATAACTGTAACGCTAATTCTTTCGTCAAAGCGTCTCGTTTCGTCTCGTCGACGATGTGACCGGCATCGTCGATGATGCGTTGAATCGGGAATTGTGATTCCATCTCGTCCACCTCCATCAAGATTGATTGCGAATGTTCCACTTCGGTTTCGTTGTGTTCGTGAAGATATTATTGTGGCGGGCGCGGACGTGAATCCGTTTGTCACACATTCGGTTTGCGGCTTCGAGTGTCGTAATCGACTCGGCACGTGATTGTCCGAATACTTCCAGGACGGCATCGTAAATGTGACGTGTTTTCAGGAGGACCCGTTCATGATTGGCTCCGTACAGTTCATCTGCGACTTGAATCAGACCACCGCCATTGACGATGTAATCGGGAGCATAAAGGATGCCGCGCTGCATCAATTCTTCAGCGAGCGAATCGTCTGCGAGCTGATTATTGGCTGAACCGCAGATTGCCTTACACGGAAGACTTGCGATGTTATCCGCACGGATGACACCGCCGTAGGCACAAGGGACGAAGACATCGGCATCCGTCAGGTGAATCTCGTGTGGGGCAACAACATGAACCGTTCCCGGTGTCATCTCGGCTTCTTTGACGATCGAGGCGAGTGCTGCTTCGTTAATGTCCGAGACGTACAGATTGGCACCAGCATGTAAAAGTTGTTCTGCGACCTTATAACCGACTTTTCCGAGTCCTTGGACGGCGTAAGAGGCACGACTCAAGTCGTCCGATCCGAACAGGCTCTCAATCGTTGCACGTAATCCATTGACGACACCTTCAGCAGTTGGAATCGACGAATCACCACTCCCGCCAAAGGCTTCCGGGATGCCGACGATCCGTGAGGTTTCGCGACTCGCATGGACGAAGTCGTCCATCGTCGTCCCCATGTCCGTCCCCGTATAGAAACGTCCGCCTAACGAATCGACGAATCGACCGAAAGCACGAAACATTTCCGGCGTTTTGTCCGTTGCCGGATTACCGATGATGACAGCTTTCCCTCCGCCGAAATCGACGTCGGCAGCGGCGCATTTATAGGTCATGCCGCGCGACAGACGCAAGACATCGTCCAGTGCTTCATCGACGGTCGCATACGGTGCCATACGACAACCGCCGAGTGCCGGACCAAGTGTCGTATCGTGAATCGCGATGATGGCTTGAAGTCCCGAAATCGGATCGTTACAAAAGATGACCTGCTCGTGTCCTGCGATTTTTTCCATGATTGATAAAGATGTGTTTGTAGATGGATTGATCATGTTCATGTCAAAGCCTCCTTGGATTTCTAAGTAAGCGCTTTCATTTTTTAGTTTAAAAAACGTGTGTCGTCAACTTGTCCTCAATAAATCGTTTATCCAAAATGATTTGCGTGACTTCGCCGACGCCGATCAACCCGTGTTCGTTCGTGACGTCGATTTTTGTCCGGACGCGGTTGTCCCGCAGTTCTGTCACCGTCGCTATGATGCTGACCTGTGATCCGAGTGGTGCCATATTCAGATGTTTTACGTTGACTGCTCCCCCGACGCCTTCTTCTGACGATTCCAGATAAGGGAGGATGATTTTGCGGGCGGCCCACTCCATATGATAAACCATCGACACAGTGGAGTAGGCGGGATGGACGACGGTTCCTTCAAACTGTGCGAACATCTCTTCCGTGACGGTCGTTTCGACGCGTGCCGTCTGACCAAGGGCTAAACCAGGTTTCATAGAATCCTCCTCTATCTTCAAAACATATCTGTTTCTCTCCAAGTGGTCTTACCAAAAATAGTATAACACTTGTCACACGATATTTTATCAATCAGTTACAAAATGAGCAAACCATTTCAGAAATTTTTTCCAAACAGTAGTATGTTATGCCGTTTTATGATGGTGAAAAGACCTTAAATCCGAAAAATGACGAAGATTCGATTGGGTGACGAAAGATATGGGAGCTTTTAACAAAATGAATCATTGACAACATTGTGAACGTATCGTAGGTTTAACGTATAACTAAATTTAAACGGGCGTATTTTTATTGTGTTAAATGAATGGGGAGGTGCGCTATGTTTTATGATGAGGCACTTGAGACGATGACGCATGAAACACGACAACGACTGCAACTCAATCGTTTACGTGAAACGGTCCGGTATGCGATGGAACGTGTGCCGTTTTACCGGAAACGTTTTGAGGAAGCCGGGCTTGATGCTGTTGCCTTTGATCAGCTAGAAGATATTCAAAAACTTCCGTTCACCGGAAAAAGTGATTTACGTGAGAACTATCCGTTCGGGCTGTTTGCCGTCAAACAAGAAGAGGTTGCGCGCATTCACGCCTCGTCCGGAACGAGCGGCAAAGCGACGGTCGTCGGGTACACGCAGGAAGATTTGGACGACTGGGCAGGTGCCGTCGCACGTGGTCTCGTCATGGCAGGTGCAAAACGGACGGATTTGTTGCATAACGCGTATGGTTATGGACTGTTCACGGGTGGGCTCGGTTTACATGCCGGAGCAGAAAAACTCGGGATAACGGTCGTCCCCGTATCAGGCGGGAATACGGATCGGCAAATCACATTGATCGAAGACTTCAAACCGGCAGGGATTTGCGGGACACCTTCTTATGTGCTGCGCCTTGCAGAACGGATGGAAGAGCGGGGCATCAATCCCCGGACAACGGGCTTACGTTATGGAATTTTCGGAGCTGAACCGTGGTCGGAAGAAATGCGTCGGACGCTCGAAGAAAAATTGAATATTACTGCACTTGATATTTACGGACTGAGCGAAATCATGGGTCCGGGCGTCGCAATCGAATGTCCAGCGCAACAGGGATTACACATCATGGATGACTTGTTCATCACGGAAGTCATTGATCCCAGCACGGGGGAACCGTTACCAGAAGGGATGGTCGGGGAACTCGTTTTTACAAGTTTAAAAAAGAAAGCGCTTCCAATTATCCGCTACCGGACGGGGGACCTCGCTTCGATTACACGTGAAACATGCGCTTGCGGTCGAGCGACGACCCGGATGTCCCGGATTACAGGACGAACGGATGACATGATGATCATCCGCGGTGTCAACGTCTTCCCGTCGGAGATTGAACGTGTCCTATTGAAACAAGATGGTGTCACACCACATTATCAAATTCATCTCGTCAAACGACATGGACTTGATGCGATCGAGCTGCACGTCGAGCTCGAAGAACAGACGCAGCAGGAAGCAGTCATGCGAACCGTCTGTGAAGCCATCAAATCAGAATGCCTGATTTCGATTGAAATGATCTGTCACCCACGGTATGGCGTCAGCCGTTCAGAAGGAAAAGCAGAGCGGATTGTCGATCGTCGGACCGAAACGTCGGATAAAGAACCTGTTTAAGACAAGAGGAGGAACTCAACATGTACGATGCAACACACTTGTTCGAACCGGAAGTCATGACGGAAGATGAAAAGCTCGCCCGGTTCACGGAACGAATCGAGAACGGTGAAAAGATTGAAGCCGATGACTGGATGCCTGCGTTTTACCGCGATACGTTAATCAAATTGATTTCGATGCACGGAATCAGCGAAATCATGGGCGCCTTACCAGAGAAGGAATGGGTCCCGAAAGCCCCGTCCCTGCGCCGGAAGCTCGGCATCATGGCGAAAGTCCAGGATGAAATGGGGCACGGACAACTGTTGCTCCGCGTCGTCGAGGATTTGATGAAACCATACGGGAAAACGCGCGGTGATTTGATGGATGACCTGTTTACGGGACGCCTTAAGTTCCATAACGTCTTCCACATGCCGACCCGTACATGGGCAGATGCTGGAACGATCGGTTGGCTCGTTGATGGGGCGGCAATCATCACCCAGACGAACATGTTAGGGGCGTCATACGGTCCGTATGCCCGTGCCTTACAACGAATTTGTGCGGAAGAAGTGTTCCATGCGCAGCATGGTGAATCAATCATCATGGCACTTGCTGAAGGAACACCCGAACAAAAAGCAATGATTCAGGAATCACTGGATGAATGGTGGGAGTCACTGTTGATGTTCTTCGGTCCGGCGACAAAAGAAACAACCGGGACATCAAAACAGGATATCACGATCGCTTATAAGATTCGGACGAAGACAAACGAAGAACTCCGGCAAAATTTCTTTACGAAGTATGTCCCGCGGATTCAATCGCTTGGACTGGTCATTCCGGATCCAACGCTCCGTTTTGACGAAGAATCGGGACAATGGATTTATGCCCAGCCCGATTGGTCGGAGTTTAAGAAAATCATTCAAGGCGGAGGACCGCGTTCGAAGGAGCGTCTCGCCTTACGCCGGACGTCTTATCAAAATAACGCGTGGGTCCGTGAAGCGTTGGCCGAGACGATGGCATGAAGGAGGGTAACGACATGACGGAAACATTTTATCAGGAGTTCGAAGTGTTTAGTAAACGGACGCCGAACGCCGCGTTCACGCATCAATTCAGCTTGCTTGCACCAAACAAGGAAATGGCTTTACTGATGGCGCAAGAAAACTTCATGCGCCGCGAACCGGTCGTCGACATTTGGGTCGTCAAACGGGCGGACGTCCGCGGCCTGACTCCTGACGAAAAGCAGATGTTGACGCGACTCGATAACAAGGATTACCGGACGACGAAAGGGTACGGCTACTTGAAGAAAAAGTGGCGCCATTATGAACAGCAGATGCTCGACGAAAAAGAAATCATGTCTTGGCAGGGAGGCGACTCGAAATGACGGAGCAAGAACGGACAGCGCTCGCAGCGTTACTGTATCAGTTAGCGGATGACGATTTTCTTTATGCGTTCCGCGGCTCGGAATGGCTTGGTCTGGCACCGCATATCGAAGAAGATGTCGCGTCCTCATCCATTGCCCAGGATTCGATGGGACACGCGGCGATGTATTATCAGTTGCTCGAAGAGTTAGGGGAAGGGAAGGCGGACGCATTGGCACACGTCCGGCTGGCGCATGAACGGAAAAATTCGATTCTCGTCGAACGGGTCAACGGTCCCGGATACTACATGGAGACACCGGAATATGACTGGGCGTATGCCGTCGTCCGGAACTACTGTTACACACTGGCGAAAAAAATCCGCATCGATGCTTTAAAAAACAGCAGCTATGCCCCACTCGCGGCAGCCGCCGTCAAAATCAATATGGAATTGTACTATCACTTGCTCCACTGGCAAACGTGGTTCACGCAACTGTATCAAGCGACTCCGACGGCACGTCAAAAGATGGATGCGGCACTCGAACAAGTGCTGGCGGACTTCGGCGACATGTTTGACTACGGGGCGCATGGGGATGTCATCGAAGAGATGCGATTGATTGAAGGACAGGGGATCTTGCTTGATCGCTGGTATCAGACATTGACGCCGACGCTCGTCGAGTTGAATGTCACGTTACCGGAGATGCGGATGTCAGCCAATGGCCGCAACGGTGAACATTCGGCTGACTTGAACGATGCCTTGTCGACGCTCGGAGAAGTCTACTTGATTGACCAGTCCGCCGTATGGTGAGGAGGGATGCGTCATGACGACGCTTGCGTTACAACAAGAAATCCAGGCCGCGCTCGATACCGTCAAGGATCCGGAAATCGATGCCGTCAGCATTCTTGATCTCGGTATGTTCGACAAGATGGAGTTGACGGAATCTGCGACGGGATACGCGCTTCGGGTGACGTTACTTCCGACATTCCTCGGGTGTCCGGCACTCGACATCATCAAAAAAAATACGATTGCAGCACTCGAGCAAATAACGGCGTTACAAACAATCGACGTCGTCTTCATCTTTGACCCGCCGTGGACGTCGGACCGGATCACTGAGCAGGGCATCGAGGGACTGAAGTCATTCGGAATTGCACCACCACGCGTCGTCGACGGATCTTGGGAAATTGATTGTCCGTACTGTGGTTCGACGTTCGTATCGATCGAAAACCTCTTTGGTCCGACGGCATGTCGCAGCATTCTGTACTGTAAAACGTGTAAAAATCCATTCGAGGCGATGAAACCCGTCTCTACTCTCATGTGAAGGAAGGTAATTGATATGGTAAAACTAATCGCGCTTTATAAACACCCGGAGAACAAGGAACAGTTTGACGAGCACTACTTCAATGTTCATGGTCCGATCACGGCTAAAATTCCCGGCTTACAAGAGATGACCGTGACGAAAATCGTTGGTTCACCGATGGGTGGCGAAGGAAAATATTATTTGATGTGTGAAATGGTCTACGAAAGTCACGAGTCGATGCAGGCCGGTATGCGTTCACTTGAAGGGAAAGCATCCGGGAAGGACTTGATGAGCTTCGCTGGGGATCTCGTCACATTGATGATTGGTGAAGAAGTCCATGCCGATGCAACAGTACGTTAAAACGGCGATTGATGGAGCGGTCGGACGCATCACTCTCAATCGGCCGGAGCGGTACAACGCCCTCAACCGGGCGATGATTCGTGAAATCGTTGAAGCGATGGAGCAGTTCGACCGTGACGAAACAATTGGTGCCATCGTATTGAGTGGCACCGGAAAATCATTTTCTGCCGGGGCAGATATCGATGAGATGGTAGAGGCAACACCGATTTCGATGGAACTCCTGGACCCTTTCGCCGATTGGGATCGCATCAGCCGGTTGAAGAAACCGCTGCTCGCTGCCGTTCACGGATATGTCCTTGGTGGCGGGTTTGAACTGGCACTTGCCTGCGATTTAATTTATGCAACAGATACGACACGGTTCGGTTTCCCGGAAGTCAATCTTGGTGTCATGCCGGGAGCAGGCGGAACACAGCGACTGACGAAACGGATCGGCCGGACACGTGCCCTCGAATGGTTATGGACGGGGGAGCAGATGACAGCAGATCAAGCGGAGCGTTTTGGCCTCGTCAACCGACTCGTCGAAGCCGACCGACTCGAAGCGACGGTATTGACCGTTGCCCACCGGATTGCGGCGCAACCGAAGATGTCGGTCCGCCTGATTAAGGATGCCGTCGATAAAGCCGGCGACTTGTCGATTCAGGACGGAATGGAACACGAGCGGAGAAATTTCTACTTGTTATTTGCGACAGACGATCAAACGGAAGGCATGCAAGCCTTTCTCGAAAAACGTCAACCTACATTCAAAGGAAACTAAAAAGGGAGTGGATGTCATGTCAACGGTACACGAAAAAACAATCGAAATGAAACGGTCGGTCTACCACCTCGTCATCAATGGGGAGCAAGTCGAAGGCACGACAGGCGAGACGTTTAAGACCTATAACCCGGCGACCGGAGAAGTCCTGGCAGAAGTGGCGAAAGCGTCCAAAGAAGATGCTGACCGTGCCGTCAAAGCAGCACGTGAGGCGTTTGACCATGGCAAATGGAAGATGTGGCCAGTTGGTCGTCGTGCGCAAATCCTGAACAAAATCGCCAGCATCATGCGGTCGCGCTTCAATGAAATCGTGGAACTCGAGATTCTCGATACCGGGAAATCGTTAGCGGCTGCGCAAGGACAAGTCACGCAGGCAATCGAAGACTTCGAATTTTATGCCGGGGCGATCGTCGGTCACCGCGGTGTCGTCAATAACGTGCCGGGACAATTCCATAACTACACAGAAAAAGAAGCAGTCGGTGTCTGTGCCCAAATCATTCCATGGAACTATCCGTTGATGATGGCTGCCTGGAAAGTCGCACCAGCGATCGCGGTCGGTTGTTCCGTCGTCGTCAAACCGGCAACGCTGACGCCGCTGACTGCCATCATTCTCGGAGAAATTTGTCTGGAAGCCGGTGTCCCGGCAGGCGTCGTCAACGTCATTCCGGGATCAGGACGTGAAATCGGGAACCATCTCGTCGAGCATCCGCACGTCGATAAAGTAGCCTTTACCGGTTCGACACCGGTCGGGAAAGACATCATGGGCCGGGCATCCGAGACACTGAAGCGTGTCACGCTCGAGCTCGGCGGCAAGTCACCGAACATCGTCTTTGAAGATGCGGATATCACGGCTGCTGTCGACGGCTCATTATTCGGCATCTTCTATAACAGCGGTCAATCGTGTGAGGCACGGTCACGTCTTTACGTCCATGAAGACATCTACGAAACATTCATGGAACAATTCGTCGCGAAGACAAAGCAACTTGTCCTCGGGAACCCGTTCGATAAAGGGACACACATCGGGGCGATCATTGATCAACAACAACTCGATGTCATCGACGGGTACGTCCAATCGGCAAAAGCAGACGGGGCAACGATCCTTGCGGGCGGTCAAGTCGAACAGGTCGAAGGATTCGAAAAAGGCTTCTGGTATGCACCGACGATCATCACGAACGTCACGCACGAGATGAAAGCGGTCAATGAAGAAATCTTCGGACCGGTCGTCGTCGTCATGCCATTCAAAGATGAAAAAGAAGCGGTTCGTCTCGCGAACGATACGGAATTTGGTCTCGGTTCAGCGGTCTGGACGAAGGACGGGGCGCGGGCGACACGAGTCGCGAACCAAATCAAAGCCGGGATTGTCATGGTTAACTGTCCGTTCTCCGCCTTCCCGGGTACGCCGTTCGGTGGCTACAAACAATCCGGTTTCGGTCGTGAACTCTGTATCGAAACGCTTGATTTATATACGGAAACGAAAAGTATCTTATCGTATTACGGAAGCCGTCCGCTTAATCCGTTCGGACTGTAAACACCAACGTGCGGACGCGAGTCCGCACATTTTTTTATAAGGAGGAATTCAGATGATTAATCAGATTGTCGTTGTTGGATCAGGCGTCATGGGGCGCGGAATCGCCTACGTCGCAGCCGCAAAAGGATTCGAAGTCACACTCGTCGATATCGAAACTGCCTTGCTCACTTCTGCCAAACAGGAGTTGGAACGGATTGCCGAAAAAGGAATCGTCCGCGGGAAGATGTCGGCGGATGAAGTCGAACAACTGTTTTTGCACCTTCGTTTTTCGACAGACTTAACAGCGGCCGCAGCACACGCCGATCTCGTGATTGAAGCCGTCCCGGAACGGCTCGAGATTAAACAGTCCGTCTTCCGGACGATTGAAGCCGCAGCCCGGCCGGCATGTTTTTTCGCGACGAACACATCGACGATGAGTCCGACGGAAATCGCCTCGTTTACGATGCGACCGGACCGTGTCATGGCGATGCATTTCTTTAATCCGGTTCATCTGATGCCGCTCGTCGAACTCGTCCGTGGACTTGAGACGTCGGATGAGACCGTGACGGCACTGACGGGCGTCGCCGAACGGATGGGGAAAGAAACGGTCGTCATTCAGGAATTCCCGGGGTTTGTCACGTCACGGATCAGTGCCCTCGTTGGTAACGAAGCCTTCTACATGCTGCAAGAAGGACTTGGAACGCCGGAAGAAATCGATAAGGCGATCAAGCTCGGGTTAAATTATCCGATGGGACCGTTCGAACTGGGAGACTTAGTCGGGCTCGATACGCGCCTGCATAATTTACGTTACTTACATGAGAAGCTCGGAGAAAAATACCGTCCGGCTCCATTGCTCGAGCAATACGTCAAAGCGGGACGACTCGGTCGTAAGACGGGACGCGGAGTATATGACTATGCGAAAAGCGGGGTGAAGGCACCATGAGGCGTGTCGCGATCATCGACGCCGTCCGGACACCGATCGGACGGTACAATGGGGCGTTAAAAGACGTCCGGCCGGATGACTTAGGAGCAGTCGTCATCGAAGCCTTACTCGCCCGTAATACACAAGTTGCCCCTGAAACAATTGAAGAAGTCATTTTCGGCAACGCCAACCAAGCGGGCGAAGACAATCGGAATGTCGCCCGGATGTCGGGCTTACTTGCCGGTTTACCGGTCAGCGTCGCCGGAACGACGATGAATCGGCTATGCGGTTCCGGACTTGATGCTGTCATCGCAGCCGCACGGGCGATTGCCTTAGGCGAAGGCGACGTCTATATCGCCGGCGGGACGGAAAGTATGACGCGTGCTCCATTCGTGATGGGGAAACCGGATGCGGCGTTCCCGCGTGGCAATCAAACGTTATACGATACGACAATCGGCTGGCGGTTCGTCAATGAACGGCTGGCCGAACAATACGGAACCGACTCGATGCCGGAAACGGCGGAAAATGTCGCGTCGCGTTACGGAATCAGCCGGGATGCCCAGGACGACTTCGCGTATACAAGTCAGTCCCGGGCAAAACAGGCGATCGATAGTCAACGTTTTGCGGACGAAATCGTTCCTGTTCGTTACGCAAATAAACGGGGAGCGATGCTTGAGGTCAGTCAAGATGAACACCCGCGACCGGAGACGATGCGCGAGAAGCTCGGTACATTGCGCCCATTGTTTCCAAACGGAACGGTCACGGCGGGGAATGCGTCAGGTGTCAATGATGGTGCATCAGCCTTGCTGTTGATGAGCGAAGAACACGCACGCGAGCTTGGACTGACGCCGCTCGGGTTTTACCGGGCGAGTGCGACGGCAGGTGTCGAACCTGCCGTCATGGGGATTGGTCCGATTGACGCGACAAAAAAAGCGTTACGGCGCGCAGGACTGACAATCGAGCAACTCGACCTGATTGAACTGAATGAAGCATTTGCGGCACAAAGTTTAGCCTGTATTGCCGAACTTGGTCTTGATGCAGACAAGGTCAATGTCAACGGAGGGGCGATCGCTTTCGGTCATCCACTCGGTGCAAGTGGTGCCCGGATTTTGACGACCTTGTTGCATGAAATGAAGCGGACGAACCGGACGTACGGGCTGGCGACGATGTGTGTCGGGGTCGGACAAGGAATCGCCTTGATAGTCGAACGGGAGGGACTGACATGATTCATTTTGAACGAAGTGGACAACTTGCGCTGATTCGGATTGATCGTCCGGAACGGATGAATTGTTTTGATTATCCGACGCTGGTCGAGCTACAGGAACTTGTGGATGCCGTCAAAACGGACGAATCGGTCCGGGTCGTCGTATTTACCGGGACAGGGAAAGCGTTTAGTGCCGGTGCTGACTTAAAAGAGCGGGTGACACTGAATGAAACAGAAGTCCGGCGGAATGTGCTGGCAATCCGTGAAGTCTTTGCGAGCATCGCGGCGTTGCCTCAACCGACGATTGCAGCAGTTAACGGTCACGCGCTTGGCGGGGGATTTGAGTGGATGCTTGCCTGCGATTTCCGGATCATCGTCGACGGCGCGTTGGTCGGTCTGACGGAAACGAGCTTTGGTATCATCCCGGGAGCAGGTGGGACGCAACGCCTTCCGCGTCTGATTGGGGAGACACGGGCGAAAGAACTGATCTTTACGGCGAAGAAAATTGATGCCGAGACGGCAGAACGATACGGGCTCGTCTCGCAAGTCGTCGCGACAAAGGATGCGTTGTTACCGGCTTGCTTTGAACTGGCAGCAGCGATGCTCCGCAATGGGCCGATTGCCATTCGTCAGGCGAAACAAGCGATCGATGGCGGAATGAATGTGTCGCTCGCTGACGGCTTACGACTTGAAACGGAAGCCTATGAGGCAGTCATTCCGACCGAGGACCGGCTTGAAGCACTCCGCGCCTTTGCTGAGAAGCGAACACCGCAGTTTCAAGGGAGATGAGGATGGTCGCCACCTGAAATAACACGTATACTAACGGTACACAAAAAAACGTTATATCAAAGAGAGAGTGAATGACATGAGTGCGAATACCCAATCGATGATTTTTACGATTTATGGCGATTACATCCGGCACTACGGGAATCAGGTTTGGGTGGGAAGTCTGATTCGGTTGTTGAAGGAGTTCGGACATAACGAACAAGCCGTTCGCGTTGCCGTTTCACGAATGGTCAAGCAAGGATGGTTGATTTCTGAAAAACAAGGGACAAAAAGTTTTTATTCGCTGACGGACCGTGGGGTCGAACGGATGGAAGAGGCGGCGCGGCGGATTTACAAGTCGACGCCACACGTCTGGGATGGGAAATGGCGGACATTGATGTATACGATTCCGGAGGAAAAACGTCAGATTCGGGATGAGTTGCGGAAGGAACTGACGTGGAGTGGTTTCGGTAACTTATCAAACGGGGTCTGGATTTCTCCGAACCCGCTTGAAAAAGAAGCGACACGTCTGATCGAGGCGTATCAGATTACCGAATACGTTGATTTTTTTGTCGGTGAATACCACGGACCGCAACAAGATCAATCGCTCGTCGAACGTGCTTTTCCGCTCGACGAGTTGCAAGCGCGGTACGAAGCATTCATCGTTGAGTACAGCCGGCGTTACATCGTCCACCAAAGCCAAATCCAACTCGGAGAGATGGATGAGGAACAGTGTTTTGTCGAACGGACGAAGCTCGTCCATGAATACCGGAAGTTTTTGTTTACGGATCCTGGTCTGCCGCAAGAATTACTTCCGGATGCCTGGAACGGACACCATGCGGCAGTATTGTTCGAACAATACTATCGCCTGCTTGCGGCACCGGCCAGCCGATTTTTTGAGTCGATTTTCAAAGAGACACACGACGTGACACAAAAAAGTGCTGACTACGATGCGTCGGAGCATCCATTGTTTGCGGAGCGGTCGTAAGCGCAAGTAACCTTGTGCTTACGACCGTAGCGTCAATTGAGAAATGAATCTATTACAGGTGAACTCCGGTCTTCTGGAAGTTCACTTTTCGCATGTGGAAAACAGTTATTGTCCGAGCTGTTCCCGGAAGGCGTAACCTTTATCAACATAGGAGTCGATTGATTCCTGAATCATCTCGAGATCAGCTGGTGTCAACTGCCGCACGACTTTACCGGGGGACCCGACAATCAAGGAGCGGGGCGGGAACTTCTTGCCCGGGGGAATCAACGTATTGGCGCCGATGATACATTCTTCACCGATTTCGGCGTGATCAAGGACCGTCGCCCCCATGCCGACGATCGATCTGCGACCGATGCGACAGCCATGGAGAATCGCATTATGTCCGACCGTCACCTCGTCTTCGACGATGACAGGTGCCCCTTCGTATAAATGAATCGTCGCGTTGTCCTGGATGCTGCAACGCTTCCCGATTGTAATCGGTCCTTCGTCCCCGCGTAATACGGCGTTGAACCAAACCGTTGACTCTTCACCGATCGTTACGTCACCGATTAAGAATGCTCCCGGCGCCACGAAGACGGTCTCCGCAAGTCTAGGTGTCGTATCACGATATGGAATATTCATAAAAATCCCTCTTTTCCGATTAATGAATTTCAATTCAGTCTTACTTAGTATACCATTCTTAAACAGCAGATTGGAGGAAGACGATGTCCCGATTATGTGAGTTACTGCAAATCCGCGTTCCAATCATCCAAGGCGGAATGGGAAATGTCAGTCATGCTGCCTTAACGGCAGCCGTCTCGAATGCCGGTGGTTTAGGAACACTCGGTTGTGGCACACGTTCGCCGGAAGAAATGCGCCGTTTGATTGAGCAGACCCGTCAATTAACAACGCATTCGATTGCCTTGAACATTGCGATTGGTGTCTCGCCGCATACGGAAGCCCTGATTGAATTAGCGATAGCAGAACAGATTCCGGTCGTGTCCTTATCAGCCGGAAACCCAGCACCCTATACTGAACGTTTACGGACGGCCGGAATTACGACGATTGCGGTCATCGCGTCAGTCAAACATGCATTAAAGGCAGAAACGGCCGGGGTCGATTTGCTTGTTGCAGAAGGTGTGGAAGCGGCAGGTATCAATTCACCGCTCGAGCTGACGACGCTGACACTGGTTCCGCAAATCGTGGATCAGGTCACGCTTCCCGTCATCGCGGCTGGTGGAATTGGAGACGGTCGTGGCCTTGCAGCCGCTTGGATGCTTGGTGCATCCGGTGTTCAACTCGGTACGCGGCTGATTGCGACGCAAGAAGCAGCTGTTCATGCGAACTACAAGAACCATCTCGTAGAAGCAACGGATCTTGAGACACGAATCATCGGTCGTTCCGTCGGCCGTGTCCGGCGTGTGTTAAATGGACCGTACGTTGCTGCACTACAAGGTGTTTCATCGCTTGATGAGTTTAACGCGAAGACGACAGAAGCGTATCACGTGACGGGTGCGGTCGATGGTGACGAGGTCAACGGGTATGTCAACGCCGGTCTCGTGTCTGGTCTCGTTACAGATATTCCGACCGTATCTGAATTATTCGAGCGGATGCAACAGGAAGCGTATACGCAAATTGAACGGGTGCGGGCCGATTATATGTAATGGATCAGTAATCAGTAAGGCGGATTGTTCCTGGGAAGACGAACAATCCGCCTTCGGACTGTAGACAACGTGCGATCGGGAGATCAAGCGTCGTTATTCGTTGCTTTCCCCGTAGGAGTCAACGAAACGTGACGCTTTTTAGGTGATACCGCTTTGAAGACGAGGCGAGACGGGGAAGCGCGAACGGATTGCATCCCGATATCGCATGGTTACGCCTCTTAATCGATTATCTACACGCTGAAGACGGGCAATCCGTCTTTTTTTATACAATTTTTTAAAATGGGACATTTGTCCTTTTCAGATAAGGTGAAAATAGTGTCTACTCATAACAGAAGAAACAAAAGGAGGTGCCTTAAAGTGCAGGGAGTTATATTCGCATTAATGAGTGGACTATTCATTGCGTTGCAGGGGATTTTTAATGCCCGTTTAGGAGATGCCATTGGTCCGTGGTTTTCGGTGACGATCGTTCATTTCGTCGGATTGATGGGGTGCTTAGCGATTTATAGTGTGGTTCGTGACCGGAAAATCGGCGGTTTTCGACAGCTTCCGCTCCTCTATGCCAGTGGCGGATTGCTTGGCGTACTCGTCGTCGTGACCGAACTGACGTCGATTCAGTTACTTGGCATGACGTGGGCGATGTGTTTGTTGCTCGTCGCACAAATTTTATGTGCATTCGTGATTGATTTGAACGGCTGGTTTGGTGTCATCAAAAAAAGGAGTAACCGGGGACAGTGGATCGGGATCAGTTTGATGCTTGCCGGAGTTGCGATTTTTTCACTGTCCTAAAGGGAGGGCCTATGCAGACGATTGAGACCTATTTAAAACAGTACGACTTAGCGGATATTTTTACGGAGACCAGTAAAGGCTATTTACGCATCGAAACGTTTTCGGAAGGGGACCTGTTATGTGTGACGGGTGAACCGATTGACCGGATGTATTTCATCGTCGAAGGAAAAATTAAAATCTCTGCAGCATCGGCTGAAGGGAAACAACGGATTTTACGCTTTAAAAAGGCGATGACGGTGATTGGTGATGCGGAATATATCAATCAACGGGAAGTCTTGAATACCATCGAGGTGATTACGGACGTCGTGGCACTCAGCATTCCGTATGCGATCTTACGTGAGCACAATACGACGAACACCTTTTTACAATTTTTACTGCGGGTCATTACGACCAAGTGGTACGCGGACTCGAAATCAGCATCATTTCATGTCCTCTATTCGGTCGAAGAACGATTTGCCGGATATCTGTTATCGATTACCTCGGACGTTTCCGACAGTCTGTTTTATCAAGAGATGCGAACGTCGAATCTCCATGACGTCGCCGATTGGCTCGGGACGAGTTACCGTCATTTAAACCGTATCATCTCAACACTTTGTGAAGAAGAAATCTTGGCGAGACGACGCGGGAAAATCATTATTTTAGATGTAGAGCGGATTAAAGAAAAAGCGAACGGAAATAGTTACGAATAAGGAGGGGCTAGCATGGGACTAGGTATGTTTTGTGCGATTACGGCAGGAATGATGATTAGTTTACAGACGGTATTGAATGCACGGATGAGTCATGCGTTCGGGGCATGGGCGACGACGACCCTCGTCTTTTTTGTCGGGTTCATCGGTTCACTGTTTGCGCTACTCGTATTTCGGGGTGGCACATTCTCGAACATTCAAACGGTCGAACCGCTTTATTTATTCGGTGGTCTGGTCGGTGTCGGTGTCGTATTTTGTGTGATGCGCGGGATTCAGTTGCTCGGTCCATCGATTGCGATTTCGGTCGTCTTGATTTCGCAACTGAGTTTTGCATTATGTGTCGACTTGTTCGGTTGGTTCGGTTTACCGGAACTTGAGCTTTCGCTCGGACAAGTCGCTGGATTGCTTGTGATGCTAGCCGGTATTTTTGTGTTGAAACGATATCAAGTCGTAGAAATCGAATCTTCGGATGAGTTGTCGGAAAAGGTATCGTAATTCTTACGGTTAACTCTGGCAGTATAAAGTCGATTTTTTAGCGCGAAGACGAATCAGTAGTTGTGGAATGAAAGATTCGTTCTTTTCGTTGCTTTCCTCGGGCGAGGCGCAAGCCGTTGCTCCTTGACCTCACGGACAACGAGCAGGGTCTTGCCAGCCTCTTGGCAGCGCGTGTTCACGCGCTTTTTCCCGTAGGAGTCAACGAAAAACGAAGCTTTCAGGGTGTACCGCAGAGAAAATCATAGAGTAGTGTTAGAGCACAATCTGTCTCGAATCGCTTTGAAGACGAGGCGAAACAGGGAAGCGCAAACTGATTGTCTTTCGTTATAGCATACTCACTCTTCATAAGCGTTTATTTGCAAACAAAAAAGCCCACGCGAAGAGCGGGCTTTTTTTAGTTTAGACAGATACTTCTTCTTTCCAAGCCACATCGATGAATTCATCGCGACCGGATGCTTTCCGGTCTTTTTTGTAGTGCTCCGGATTCTTTTTGTGGAAGTTTTGATGATAGTCTTCTGCTGGGTAGAAGGCTTGTGCCGCTTCGATTCGTGTGACGATCGGTTGCTTAAAGCGATTGCTCGCAGCAAGCGCGTCACGTGAAGCAATCGCAGCAAGGCGCTGTTCTTCCGTATGATAAAAGATGGCAGGTGCGTATTGTGTCCCACGGTCCTGGAACTGTCCGCCGGCGTCAGTCGGATCCGTTTGCGGCCAGTAAAGTTCGAGTAACCGCTCGTATGAGAATAACGCCGGATCAAATGTAATCTCGACGACCTCCGAATGACCGGTCGTGCCTGTTTTTATTTGTTCGTATGTCGGATTTTCGATTTGTCCTCCTGTATAACCGGAAACAATTCCGTGAATACCGGGCAGTTCTTCGAATGGTGTCACCATGCACCAGAAACAGCCTCCTGCGAATGTTGCTTTTTCCATCTATATCTCGTCCTTTCCGCTGGCGGTAGTCGCCCTATAATCATTCGTGCTCTGACAGCGAGAAAACGAAAACGACTCCTTTGCTTGGTTGCAAAAGGAGTCGTCGCTTTTTATCAACCAAAGCTTGCGCTTTGCTGGTCGTAGCACCTTGCCACTGAAGGCAGGTTGCTGGGACGTCATCGATCCAGATCTCTCAGTCCACTCTTGATAAGTGTTATATGAAGTTGATTAAATTCGTTATCATTGATGTGATAATAGCATCTCTAAAACGACAAAGTCAATCCTTAAGATTCTAAAGCATGCAGGACGGTTGCACCTAAGGCTTTTGCGCCGATGAGCAATGCCTGTTCATCGATTTCATATTTCGGGTGATGTTGCGGATAAATCGTACTCCCATCCGTTTTGGCGGACCCCGTAAAGAAGTAGCTTCCTGGGATACGCTCTAAATAATAGGCGAAATCATCGGCTGCCATCATCGGTTTGAGTTCTTTGACAGATGCCTCACCTAAGAAAGCCGTCGCTTCTTTAACGAGATTTGTTTCTACCGGATGATTCCAAAGGGAAGGATAACCCGTCGTAAAGTCGATGGAATAGCTCGCACCGATTCCGGCACACGTCGTCCGGGCAACCAAATCGACCTGCTGTCGTAACTGGTGACGCAGCGCTTCGTCAAATGTTCGAATTTCTCCGACAATCCGTGCCTCACCAGTAACGATGTTCGGAGCCGTTCCGGCGTGGAATGAACCGATTGCGATGATGGCAGGTGAAAACGGATCAACGCGCCGACTGACGAGGTGTTGGAGATTACAGACGAGTTGTGCCCCGGCGACGAGTGCATCTTGTGTTTTATGAGGGGCTTGCGCATGACCACCCTGTCCGTGGACGACGATTTCGAATTCATCTATGGCGCACAGCGTATGTCCTGCGTGATAGCCAATTGTTCCGACAGGTAAGTCATTTTCGAGATGCGTACCGAAAATTGCATCGACCCCGTCAAGACAGCCGTCTTCAATCATTTGAATGGCACCACCCGGGAAGACTTCTTCCCCGTGTTGATGAATGAATACGATTGTTCCGTGAAGGTCTTCTTGCAGTGCTGTAAAGGCCGAGGCAAGACCGAGTGCAATCGCCGTATGTCCGTCATGTCCACACGCATGCATGACACCCGGATGAATCGAACGGAAGGCGAGATCCGTTTCCTCCTGCAGTGGCAGGGCATCGAAATCGGCCCGAATGGCGATGGTCTTTCCAGGATGTTTTCCTTTGAGGGTCGCGACGATCCCGCTACCACCGACGTTCCTGCGGTAAGGGAGACCAAGCTCATCATAAAATGAGGCGATGGCGTTTGGTGTCCGCACTTCTTGAAAAGAGAGTTCCGGGTGACGGTGCAGATCACGACGTCTTTCAATGATTTGTTGTTCGAGTTGATCGAGTTGAGTGAAGAGTTGCTGTTGCATCATAATCATCCTTTCAGGTTTTTGAGGTATGACTTTCTATAAAACGGGTACAGATAGGAGTAATGAATGATGAGGAGGAAAACAAGTCATGGGAGAAATGATTGTCAACGCGGTCATCACAGTCAAAGCAGGTTTAGCCGATCAAGTCTTTCCGATTTTAAGTACGGTCTACAAAGCTTCACAAAACGAGCCGGGGTGCTTGCGTTATAGCTTACATCAATCGATTGAAGATGAACATCAGTTCATGCTGTATGAAGTCTATCAAGATGAAGAAGCGTTAGAAGCGCATATTGCGTCAGACCACTATAAAGCGTATCGCGAACAAATCGAATTGTACTTAATCGATCGCCAAGTTACGAAATATGCGGAAATGACATTTTAATGTTAGCTAAAAGAAGCGGACCTCCCGGGTTAGGGAAGGTCCGTTTTTTTAATCATTACATTGATTTGAAACCGAGGAAGTGCTCACGCCAGTGCGGCTCGTAAATTGAACTGATTTGCAGTTGTGATCCTCCGGCATGAATGAAGTGTTTACTATCTAACATGATCCCGATATGCGAGGGGCCATCCGTATACGTGTTTTCGAAGAAGACGATATCCGAGCGTTTTCCGGAACTGATACTTGTGCGTTGATTTGTAAAGAACGCTCCGTACCAGTAACCGCGGACATTCGTCCGTCCGCCGTATTTTCCGGCTTGGTTCGTCGCATAATGAATCAATCCGGAACAATCGAATCCACCATTCGCCACGTTTTGTGATCCCCATGTGTACGGAGTACCGATATGGGCAACAGCAGCTTGAATCAACTTTTCGCCACGTGAATTATTTTTCTTGTCAACTTTTGTTTCGCTCGTCACTGTAAGGGCCGTCACCGGGATGTAGACGGGCGTCCAGCCGGACTGAATGACATAGAAATTACCGACGCGGTAACGCGGATACACACGCTTGCCTTTTTCGACCAACCCGGCACTTTTTGGACTGGCAGGTGTGTCATAAAATGAAGTCGTTGCTTTGACCGTATAGACTTTTGAACGATTGATGGCTTGCTCGTTATACCGCATATCCGGTTTGCTCGTTCCGATATAAGGATTGAGGACGTAACCCGTTTGACCATTCGGTAGACGGACTTGCCAAAAGTCATCATCAATCGATTTTAATCCGATCAATTTCGTTCCTTTGCTTAAGTGACTCGCCGGACGACTGTAGGCGACGTCAGCAGAAAAGAGTGGTGTTTGGTTGAAATGGACGTAAAAGACGGTCCCGACTTTGGCTTTAGATGTCGGTTTATTTAAACCGAGCCGACTTGAGTCAACGAATCCGAAGCGTGATCCGATTTTAACGCGTGTGTAGTAACCGCTTTTTCCGTAGGTCGTGATTAATGCTCCTTTTTTCAGTGTCCCAATGTTTCCGCTAAGACTGGCTTTTGGATGGACGACCAACTTGTCTTCGGTCACGTAACGTGTTCCTGTCGTCGCATACAGATCTGCTTTCGTTGCTGCGAGCGAACTCGTCAAGACGTATGCATATTCACCGCGGAAGATGATTCGGCTATAGGCGCCGCTCGTCCCGTAAATCGTCAAGAGTGTATTTTGTTTATGATGCTTCAAGACGGTGCTCGAACTGTTTGGCTCCACCTGAATCGGTGTCGTTTTTTGGATGTACAGGCGATTTGTTTTGGCATAGACTTTTGATTTCGCGAGTGAGCTCGTCAAGACGTACGCATATTCACCGCGGAAGATGATTCGGCTATAGGCGCCGCTCGTCCCGTAAATCGTCAAGAGTGTATTTTGTTTATGATGCTTCAAGAC
>NZ_JACSMM010000005.1:114180-151777 GCF_018618655.1 Exiguobacterium sp. s95
GGTGCTCGAACTGTTTGGCTCCACCTGAATCGGTGTCGTTTTTTGGATGTACAGGCGATCCGTTTTGGCATAGACTTTTGATTTCGCGAGCGAGCTCGTCAAGACGTACGCATACTCGCCACGGAAAATGATTCGGCTGTAGGCACCGCTCGTGCCATAAATCGTCAAAAGTGTATTTTGTTTATGATGCTTCAAGACGGTGCTCGAACTGTTTGGCTCTACCTGAATCGGTGTCGTATCTTGGACGTAAAGCCGATCGGTCTTTGCGTAGACGACGGAATCGCCGAGGTGCGCCATCAATACGTATCCGTAGGTATCATTGATTCGGACGCGGGAATAAAGACCAGATGTCCCGTAAAGATCGACCGATTGATTCGGTGCTAGCGTCCCGATGACCGAACTTGTTGCTGCTTTGTCGTAAATGGATGTCGTTTGTTGGGCGTACTTTTTCCCGGTCAGCGGATACGATTCAACTTCCTTTGAACCGAGTTGTTTTGTAAGCACGAAGCCGTAAACACCATTGAACTGGACACGGGTGAATGTGCCGGACGTCCCGTATGTTTTGACGGTAGCATTTAAAGAATAGCTCCCAAGTTGTTTACTTGTCGTATCGGCATCTGTATAAATCACAGTTTGTTGTTGGGCGAATTGAGTGCCTGTCGTTTCATAAACAGGTGTCTTACTTAAGAATTTACTTGAAACGAAGACGTAAACGTCGCCTTGTTTAATCCGCGTGAAGTCACCCGATGTCCCGTACGTATCGATTAACGTATTTTGAGTGATTGATTTTCCTGTCGGCGTATCAATTGAAGCAGTCGTATAGGAAGGCGCGAGTGCTGTTATGTATTGCGAATCGATTTTTTGATAAACCGGTTGCTTTGCAAGTTGCGTTGTCTTGACGAAGCGATAGACGCCGTCGATTGAAATGCGTGTAAAGAGACCATCTGTGCCAAAGGTTTCGACGGCGGTCGTTTCTGGTAACGTCTTGACGAGAGTCGTCTCGTCAGCAGTCTCAAAAACAGGAGTTTCGGAAAGTGTGTACTGCGTTCCGGTTGCTTGTTCTGTTTCTGTTTGTTCTGTCACTTCCGTTGGTGTCGGATTCGTATCCGCGTGGCCTTGTAGTGGGAGAGACCCGAGTAACATGACAGATGCCGTGATACTCGTAAACCAATATTTATAAGATTTCATTCATTGAGCTCCTATCATTAAAATTGTAATTTAGCATGTCTAAAGATAAGTTTAGCACTTTCTTTTTGGAAAAAGAGCTGGATATCAGAAATAGTAAAAATGAACTAAATTATGGGAACGATTTCGTAGGACATATTCCGCCGTGAATAAATCAAAAAAGAGACGGACGAATTTCGCTAGAAATTCGACCATCTCTTTTGGTGAAATGAAGTTATTCTGCTTCGTGATCAATCTGCCACTCCCAGTCGAGCATGCTGTAAATCAACGAATCGCGCCAGTGGTCTTCTAAATAAACAGTTTCCCGTAACAAACCTTCGCGCGTCATCCGAACCTTTTGCAAGACACGCTCCGAAGCGACATTTCGCGGATCACATGTTGCCGTGATGCGATGTAAGTTTAATTTTTCGAAGCCGAATTCGAGTAAAAATGTTGCAATCGATGTCGCGTAACCATTGCCCCATTCGTCAGGCGATAAAATATATCCAATTTCTGCGATTTTATGTTCTGTGTCGGTGACGATGAGCTCTCCCGCGCCGATGACATGATCGTCAGGAGAGGTGACGGCGAAGACATAGCGACGACGTGGACTTTCGAGCTCACTTTCAAGTGCATCGTGTAAAAACTGTTTTGTATCACTCTCAGAGTTCGGTCCCCACGACTGATACTGACTGGCGATTGGTTGTGAGGCATAGGAATGAACAGCTTCCAAATCTTCTGGTGTGAAACGTCGAATCCGAAGTTGATCGTTGATTTTGTAGCGCATGATGAGACCCTCCTCTTTGATTGATTCACTTATCTATATTGGCTAACGGTAGTGGATTCTCCTGTTTGACACATAAAATCAAGCGTGCTAGGGTGAAGACATCGAACGAAATAGCTAGCCTCTAGGGTTCCGTACGGCAACGTAGACTTGGACCGAGGGAGGCACATGAGTACACCTCATGCAACGGAGGGATAAAAGCCCGGGAGTAGAGCGTCTAGACGCCTGCTTCCGGGCTTTTTTTATTTTTTAGGATGAATGTTAGGAGGAAAAGTGATGACGAAATACTGGTTAGGAATTCTAGTGGCTTCCTTTTTTGAAGTTGCTTGGGTAGTCGGTTTGAAACATGCAGATAGCGTACTCGAATGGATGGGAACAATCATCAGCATCATCATCAGCTTTGCTGTCTTGATTAAGGCGAGTAACCATTTGCCGGTTGGAACAGTTTATGCGGTCTTCGTCGGCCTTGGAACAGTCGGGACGGTCATATTGGACATCATTTTATTTGACCAAAGTGCGTCAGTCATGAAGTTAGGATTGATTGGTGTGCTTTTGATGGGTGTCATCGGATTGAAATTAGTCAGTGGGGAGGTGGAAGAATGAGTTGGTTATTTGTCATTATTGCCGGATTGTTTGAAATGCTGGGTGTCGTTTTCATCAATACGTTTAATCAGCATAAAACGTTCAAGAATGGTCTATTGATGTTTGGCGGATTCGGCTTGAGTTTTGTTTTTCTGACACTTGCGATGAACGGATTGCCGATGGGAACAGCTTACGCTGTCTGGACAGGAATCGGGGCAGCCGGTGGAACAGTACTGAGTATGATTTTTTATCAGGAAGCGAAAGACTGGAAGCGGATAGTATGTATCGGTCTGATTCTTAGTGCGACAGTCGGATTAAAGCTGATTGGCGAATAAACATGTCAAATAGATTATTTTTTTATGGAAGAGCCGACTTGTTGGCATATTTTACAGAAAAACAGGAAATACTCCTTATAAGGATACGTTGTACGACAAAACGAACATAAGGGGAGATTCATATGAAAACGAAACAATACATCGGTACGTATTACTCGGAAGAAGAGCTAATCTCGAAAATGGATGAATTGCATATTCAGGGGCACCGGGAAGAAGATTTTTATGTCATCGTCAAGGAAAAATCAGATATCGAACTCGTCCGCAGTCAAATGGACGCGGAAATTGCGGCGACAAAACCATCATGGATGGATCGAATCCGAGGGAATAAAGGGCGCGATCAAGAAGTCGATCAGTTATTCGACTCACTTGATTTACCTGCAGAAGATGTAGAAGAACGTAAAGTCGAAGTCGAAGGCGGCGGATTCGTACTTCTGATTGAGGTTCAGGATATTCAGTTTGATCCGCATTTGAACACGGACAATACACATGAAGATGTCAAAGTCCGTTACGGCAGTTATGATGAGACGCACACATCGAGCGCTGCAAATTCAAATGCTCAACTCGGTTCAGGTAATACGCTTGATGTCGATCGGGACTCTAAGGAAGAACATGCCGAAGTTGATTTACACCGAGCCGGAACGGATCAGATGCCGCAAGACGAACAAGCCATCAATCGGGCAAAAGTAGAACAGGACCGCAAGCCGGACATTGCGATGCGTCGCGATGACGATTTCAAACGGCTCGACTCTGAGCGTGATGAAGAAAATAAGAAACAGACGCAGTCACACTCGGATGATGTAGCCGAGCAAGATCACGGAAACAATCTCGATCGTTAATCCGCTCTTGAAAAAGTTACTAAAAGGGAGGAGCCGAAAACGGCCCTCCCTTTTTTGATTATTTTTTATGCATTTCATCCGGATTCGAACCGGTTCGTTGATTTTGATTTAACGCATCAAGTTGTTGCATCTCAGGTGCTGAAAGTTCGAAGTCAAAGACTGCCAGGTTTTCACGAATTCGACTCGGCGTGACCGATTTCGGAATTGCGATAATCCCGTGTTGAATGTGCCAGCGGAGAATGACTTGGGCTGGTGTTTTGTCTTTTGTCGTCGCGATGTCCGTGATGACAGGTTCAGTCAAGGCGTCGCGTCCCTTCATGAGCGGACTCCATGCTTCAACTAAAATGTCGTGTTCCTTACAAAACGTCCGAATTTCTTCCTGACTTAAGAACGGATGTAATTCAATCTGATTGACAGCAGGTACGACGGTTCCTTCTTCTAGAATTCGCTTTAAGTGGGGGATATGGAAGTTCGAAACACCGATGGCTTTCGTTTTTCCTTGCTTGTACAGTTCTTCGAGCGCATGCCATGTGTCCACGTAACGATCTTCGTTCGGCATCGGCCAATGGATAAGATATAAATCGACATAATCGACCCCGAGTTTAGTGAGGCTTGTTTCGAAGGCTGCGAGCGTTTCTGCATATCCTTGATCCGCATTCCAAACTTTCGTCGTCAGAAAAATTTCTTCGCGCGGAATTCCAGAGTCACGTAATGCGCGTCCGACACCTGCTTCATTTTCATAAATCATCGCCGTATCGATTGAACGATAGCCGGCACGTAACGCTTCCAGTACTGCTTGATACACTTCTTCTTCGGGTACTTTAAAAACACCGTAACCGAGTTGAGGCATACTTAGACCGTTGTTGAGTGTGACGTGTTGCATGAGTGGAAGTCCTCCTTCATGTAATCGTTTTATCTTCATAAGTGTACGCTTATTCAGTATGAAAATCGAATGAAATGAGGGGTTGTAAGAAAGGAACAGTCTGCGTATACTGAGCAATAACAAATAATGGAATGAGGGGATTTAGATGATTCGTCAAGCAGTTTTGCAATACATACATGAAAAAGAAGCCGTATCTCAGCTTGACACGTTGCTCGGGAAGCGGAGTGGCGTGCTACTACACGGAGCAAAAGCCTTACAAGCGGCGAATCCTTACTTGCCAGCATTACCGAAAGTCCTGTTTCAAGGGCATTGTACGGATTTTCAAGTCGCGGAATTAGTCAAGGCATGTGCGACATATGACGTCATCGTTGCGTTAGGGGGCGGATCATTGATTGATACGGCAAAGAAAGTTGCTGTTCAATTGAACCGACCTTTGATTGTCATTCCGACGATCATCTCGAATTGTGCGCCGTGGACGCCACTTAGCGTCATGTACGACACGCAAGGTCAATATCTTCGTTTTGATACGCTGCCGGTTGTCATCGAGGCACTTTTACTCGACCATCGGATTCTGTCGGCGAGCCCCTATGATTATTTTGTCGCGGGTCTCGTAGACACACTTGCAAAATGGTATGAGGCACGTGCTTTAAGTGGGATCACAGTGGAGAATCCAATCATTGAAATGGCTTTACGGGTTGCGGAGCAGTGCAAAGACCTCATCTTAAAAACACCAATCAGCGAGGAGATTTTTCGGGCGTATCCGTCCAGCATCGAACACTTGGTGGAAACCGTCATTCCGTTAGCGGGTAGTGTCGGCGGGTTTGGTGATGATGCGACGCGTGGGGCAATTGGTCATGGTGTCCATAATGCGATGTCTCCTTTTGCATCAACACATTCAATTTTACACGGAAGTAAGGTCGGATATGGTCTCTTGGTCCAGGAGCAGTTGTTGGGTGAAAGTGAAGCATACAACGAGTTGCGGACGTATTTACAAAAAAACGGACAACCGATAACGAGTCTTGATTTAGGACTGACATCGGTAGAACTTAGTCAGTTGGCAGCACGAATCGGACAAGAACCATTATGTCAGTTGATTGAGACGGATTTATCGCCAGCACGTTTACTGGGCGTGCTCGAGCAAAATGATGTCGAGATCATCACAACTTCATGAAAAAACAGCCCCTGCTTAAAAAATGGGGGCTGTTTTTCTTGTTATTGTGCCTTTGCGAATTGTGCGTAAGGTGCAGGGCGACCAAGCAGATATCCTTGGCCAAGATCGAAACTAAGCTGCCGGCAAAGCTCGAGTTCTTCCTCGCGTTCGATGCCCTCTGCTAAAATCTTGATTCCCATTTCTTTCGTAAGATGGCGAGCTTTTCGTAAGAAGGCTTCATTTTCTGCGACCGTATCACAGTTCGAGATGAAAGACCGATCGATTTTGATATAGTCCGGTTGCAACAACGTCAACATATCGAGTGTCGAGAAGCCGGCGCCGACATCATCAAGCGCGACTTGTATCCCTTGTTTTTTATATTGTTCGAAGACATGTTTCAAGTGATTGACGTCTTCAATTTTTTCCGTTTCGACGACTTCAAACACAAGACGACTCGGGTCGACATTATATCGTTCAACGATTTCGAACGTATGACGAAGGCAGTATTCTGGGTTATAAATCGTCGAGGGAAGGAAGTTGATGAACGTTTTCTCTGTTCCGCCAATATGATGTGTCGCGCGAATCGCTTCTTCGCGTGCGCGTTGATCAAGTCGTGAGTGGAGTCCCATCTTTGAAGCAGTCGAAAAAAGAATACCTGGTGACATCGAGACATTGTGATCAGCGGCGCGAAGGAGTGCCTCATTCGCGAACAGCGTGTTGGCCTGAATATCGTAAATCGGTTGCAGGTGACTCGTCATGTTACCTGTTTGGATGAAGTCGATGGCTTGACGATGACGTAATTGCTCGAGTAGAACAGAAGCGAGAAGCATTGGGGTAGAAAAGCGCGATCCATCTTTTCGACATGAGACGGGAACATCATTAATCTGTAACGTTGATTCAAGAAGCTCCTCTAACTGGTTAAACGATGTGTACGAATAAACTTGAGGGATGCTCGACTGGATATGTAAGGAGCCGGCCTCTATAAAACGAATCGTTGTCGTACATTCGGCGCAAGGATGCCACATAAAATGATTTCCACCTTTCCTGTAGAGAGATACATCTAAAAAAAGATGTATTTATTAAATTGGTTAAATACTTTACCCAAAGATAATTGAAATGTAACCTGAATTCAAACATTTAATACGCTATTGACCAAACTAAAAAAAGATAGAGAATTCGAAGAAAATCGAATCCTCTATCTTCTTTATCGGGTGATTGAAACGAAAAGTAAAACGATCGATCATGCTGTCATGAACAAAACCCAGCCCGTCGCGTGTAACAAAAGAGCAAGCGGGACAAGTAACTGGAATTTCGGTTTGCGTGTTTTATGACGTACGAGTTGCATCCCGAGTAATGAACCGAGCGCACCTCCGAGAAAGGCAATCCAAAGCAATGTAGCTTCCGGCGTCCGTTGCGCGTGTTGTTTCGCGCGACGTTTATCGGACCACATCGAGAAGAAGCCGACGACGGTCATCACGCCGTAAAAAATAAGAACCATGTATAATCCGTTCATTATTGTTCCTACCTTTCTGCGCCACCGCCGCCGGAACTACCGCCGCCACCACGACTTCCACCACCACCACCGCCACCGCCGCGCATAACGGCTGACAGAATGTTGATGATTGCGAAGAAGAACATGCCACCTGTAAATTTCATATCCAAGAACAATAACAGGACAAGGCCTGCACCGATGACGATTTTGACCCAAAGACTCAATCCCTCTTCAGCATTCGCTTTAGGCGGATCTTGTGATTCGAGTGACTGTTCCTTCGAGACGACACTGATGACGGCTTTATAGGTTTCTGAAGCTGCTTTTCCGTAATCGCCTTCGTCACGATAAGGAACGGCATATTGGTCGAGGATCCGGCCTGCCGTGATATCGGTCAGGACACCCTCAAGCTTGTAGCCAACTTCAATCCGGAAATTCCGGCTTTTTTCGTTTGGTGCCACGATCACCATGACACCGTTATCTTTTCCTTCTTGTCCAATCCCTTGGGCACGGAAGGTTTCATTCGCATACGTGCTCAAGTCCTGTCCTTTTAAGTCGGGGACAGTTTTTAAAACGACTTGTGCGGTCGTATATTGTTCGAGTTCCTGACCAAGACGAGCGAGTTCCGCTTCTTCCGACGCGGTCAGCAACTTTGCATCATCTTGGATGAAGAAAGCGGCTCCCGTGCGTTCTGATACGGCTTCGGCAGTCGGAGTCAGAAGGAAGAAAACGAGGAACGCACTCAAAAGGAGGCGCGTTCTTCGCCAAATCATTTCGAATCACTGTTGAAATCGACCGTTGGGTTTTCGCGGTCGCTTTCTGAAATTTCATAGTATGGTTTTTTATCAAAACCAAACGCCGAAGCATAAAGCGAAGTTGGGAAACTGCGACGTTTCTTATTGTAGAGTGTGACTGCATCGTTGTAATCTTTCCGTGCGATACCGAGACGGTTTTCTGTCCCTTCAAGCGTATCCATCAATGATTGGAATCGTTCACTTGATTTGAGGTCCGGATACGTCGTTTGTAAGGCGATTAATCCACGGAGAGAAGACGTGACTTGCTGGTCGGCTTCAATCCGTTGTTCTGTCGAAGCAGCGCGGGCAAGGCCGGCTTGTGCTTCTGCGATATCGCCGTAAACTTTTTCTTCTTGACCAGCGACACCTTTAACAGTCTCGACGAGATTCGGGATGAGATCCGCCCGTCGTTTAATTTGGTTATCGACTTGTGACCATTTGTTCGAAACATCTTCTTCGACGTTTACGAGACTGTTGTATTGTCCGATTGCTAAAAATGCAATGATGACAACAACAGCAATTCCGATGATGAGAGGTAATTTAGAACCCCCACGATTTCTACGTGCCATAATTCGTTCACTCCTTTTTCTGTATCTCATCTACTATATACCCTAAACGGTTTCAATAAGTTTCAAAAAAACAAAAAACTATCAGCAAAAAACTGATAGTTTTTTTGTTTCTTACATGTAAACGACGATTGCAAGAATCCCAGCTAAGACAAGGCGATAGATCGCAAACGGAACAAGTTTGATTTTATTGATCAGTTTCAAGAAGAAACGAATCGATAGTAGCGCAAACGCGAACGATGCAACAAAACCGACGATGTAAAAGCCAAGATCGCCTACATTGATGTAATCCCAGTTCTTAACGAGCGAGAGGAAACTGGCTCCGAACATGATCGGTACGGCCATGATGAACGTAAAGTCGGCTGCTGTCCGGTGATTCATCCCGAGGAAGACCCCGCCGGAAATCGTTGAACCGGAACGCGAAAATCCTGGCCAAAGCGAAATACATTGGAACAATCCGACGAGTGCCGCTTGGCGGTAAGTAATTTGGTCGAGTGTCGTCGTTTTCGGTTCTTTTGGACCGAGTTTATCCGCTGCAATCATCAAGATGGCACCGACAGCGAGACCAATGATGACGGTATCGATTGAAAAGAGGTTTTCATCGATGAAGTCTTCGAACAATAAACCGAGCACGGCAGCAGGAAGCAGTCCGATTAAGACGTGACGCAGTTTTAATTTGTGTGTGCCCGTCGCATCATGCTCGCCTTCGATTTTATAGAGTCCGATTAAGCTGAACAACCGTTTCCAAAAGACGACGATGACGGCAAGGATTGATCCGAGCTGAATGACGATCTTAAAGGTGTTCGCGGAGTATTTTCCGAGAAAGTCCGTTGTTTGGAGCCACATGTCATCGACGATGATCATATGACCAGTTGAAGAGACCGGGGCGAATTCCGTCATCCCTTCGACGAAACCGAGTAAGAGTGCTTTAAGTAATTCTAAGATATGCATGTTATTCTCCTTCTATATTTTACTATCTAAAAACATATCATGTTTCATTCTTCTGAGATAGAACTAATCTGAATATCGGGCGCAAGACCGATAACGAAAACACCTTGTCGAATGAATAAAAAAAGAGTAGGATGGACTTATAATCAAACGAACATTTGAATGAGGTGGAGGAATGGAAACGAAAACTGAGCGATTACGAATTTCAGGAATTGATTGTGCCAATTGTGCGGCGAAGGTCGAGCGTGGTGTTTCGACTGTCGAAGGAATCGAAGCGGCAAATCTTGATTTTACGGGACAAAAGCTTTATATCACTTATCAAGGAGAGGCACCGGATGACGCAACATACGATGCGGTCGTCAAACGGGTACAAGAATTAGAGCCGAACGTCGAAGTCTCTCGTGACGTTCCATCTGACGAAAGTCATGTTCATGACCACGGTCCATTTTTAACGAAAATGAAAAAGATTCAATACAGCATCGGTGGGGTTGCCTTCATCAGTGCCTTCTTTTTACCGAGCTCAATTGAACTTATCTCATTTGCGCTGGCTTACTTCTTAATCGGTTGGGATGTGTTACGAAACGCGATCCGAAATATTCGTCAGGGACAAGTATTTGATGAAAATTTCTTGATGGTCATCGCGACGGTTGGTGCTTTTCTAATTGGCGAGTACCCGGAAGCGGTCGCCGTCATGCTGTTTTATCAAGTCGGTGAGTTTTTCCAACACCGGGCAGTCGATCAATCCCGCAAATCGATTGCTGAATTAATGGATATTCGTCCTGAGACGGCAACTCTTGAAAATGGACAAACGATTAGTCCGTTACAAGTGAAGGTCGGGCAACGAATTTTAGTCCGACCGGGCGAAAAGATTCCGCTCGACGGAACAATCCTTGAAGGAGAAGCATTCATCGATACCGTCGCCTTGACGGGAGAATCAGTACCACGACGTGTCCGCACGAACGATACGATTCTTGCAGGAACGATCAATACAGATGGGCGACTGTTGATTCAAGTCGACCGTCTCTATAGTGAGTCAACGGTCGCAAAAATTCTTGATCTCGTTGAAAATGCTTCGCGCCACAAGGCGCCGACGGAAAAATTCATCACCCGATTTGCTCGTGTCTACACACCGGCAGTCGTCGGGATTGCGACATTGCTTGCTGTCTTGCCTCCATTGTTTGTCACGGGTGCGACATGGGAGGACTGGATTTACCGGGCACTTGTTTTTCTTGTCATCAGTTGTCCCTGTGCGCTCGTCATTTCAATTCCGCTCGGGTTCTTCAGTGGAATTGGTGCCGCTTCAAAACGAGGGATTCTCGTGAAGGGTGGAAATCACCTCGAGTCATTACAACAGCTGGATACGGTCGTTTTTGATAAAACAGGGACCTTGACAGAAGGGGTCTTTGAAGTGACGGAACTCCGCCCGGTTGCCTGTTCAGACGAAGAATTATTGAAAGTGGCAACGCTTGTTGAACAGCATTCGAATCATCCGATTGCAAAGTCCATCCAACGGACATATGCAAGTTATGGTGAAGTGACGGAATCCGTTCAAGAGTATCGCGAAGTCGCAGGATCAGGTGTCGTCGGTCGCTTCGGAACGGATACGATTCGTGCCGGGAATGCCCGTTGGTTCAACGAACTTGGTTATGAGACGCTTGATCAAACGGCAGACGGGACGTACGTTCATGTCGCACGCAATGATACGTACCTGGGCTACATCCGAATTGCTGATCACATTAAAGACAGCACGGTTGAAGCACTTGTTCGCCTCAAGGCACTCGGTGTGAAGAAAACGATTATGTTAACAGGGGACCGCCTGGCAACAGCAGAAGTGATTGGTCGTCAAATCGGGATTGACGAAGTTGCAGCAGAACTATTACCTGATCAAAAAGTCGAACAACTCGAACTGATTTTGAAGCAAGCGGATGGAAAAGTGGCCTTTGTTGGCGACGGCATCAATGATGCCCCTGTTTTGACACGAGCCGATGTCGGAATCGCGATGGGCGGACTCGGCAGTGATGTGGCGATTGAAGCCGCAGATATCGTCCTCATGACAGATGAACCAAAGCAGTTGGTCGAAGCAATTGAGGTTGCCCGTGCGACACGAAAAATTGTCTATCAAAACATTTTCTTCGCACTTGGCGTGAAAGCCGTGTTTCTCCTGTTTGGTGCATTTGGTTTCGCGACGATGTGGGAAGCTGTGTTTGCGGATGTTGGTGTAACCGTCCTGGCTGTTTTAAATGCGATGCGCATCCTCAAAAAATAATTAAAGGTACACGTTGAAAGGTAAGGACTCAAAAGTCATTCCAATATCAATCTGAAAACTCCTTCACCGGCGATGAAGGAGTTTTTTTTTGTTCAATCAGTTTGTTTTTAGCCTAAGGCGACATCAAGAATCATCATGACGGTAAAGCCGACCATTAGACCGAGTGTCGCTAAATCCGAGCCGTTTTCAGCTTGTGATTCAGGAATCAATTCCTCAACGACAACAAAAATCATCGCGCCGGCTGCAAAGGCGAGTGCGTAAGGCAGTAACGGTTGAATGAAGAAAACGGCAGCCGCCCCGATCATTGCCGCAATCGGTTCAACAATGGCGGACATTTGACCGTAATTGAAAGCGCGACGGCGTGACATGCCTTCACCACGAAGCGGAATCGATAAGGCAGCACCTTCCGGCATATTTTGAATTCCGATTCCGAGTGCGAGCGTCAAAGCACCAGCGACTGTCGCCCCGTCCATATTTAACGCAGCAGCACCAAAAGCGACACCGATTGCTAGACCTTCCGGGATATTGTGCAAGGTGATCGCTAAAAAGAGCAGAGTTGCCTTTTTAAGACCGGTCGAAGGGCCTTCTGCATTTTCAAGTGGTGCGGATAAGTGTAAATGTGGTGTGACGAAGTCGAGTAAGCGAACGAAGAAGCCACCTGCTAAAAATCCGATTGCAGCCGGAAGCCAGGCGATGCCACCATCCTGTTCCGTAAATTCAATCGCCGGAGCGAGCAGTGACCAAAAGGACGCAGCGATCATGACACCGGCGGCGAAGCCGAGCATCATATTCATGACCTTTTTTTCAATTGTCGTAAAGACGAAAACAAGTGCCGCCCCAAGTGCGGTCAAGCCCCATGTCATCATCCCGGCGAGTAATGCCTGGATCACGACGGGGAGTGAAGTAAACCATTCAAACATACAAACATTCCTTCTTTCAAATCATAATTCAAGAGATAAGTGCATTATTGAAGCCCACTGTCACTCCTACCCGTTTTCAATCCGAACTAGTCGCATCAGGGGAATTTCGATCGAATTTTGACTCCGGACGTACAGAAGTCCTCGTTCGCGCTCGATTCGTTCGATGAATCCGGTCAATGTGATATAGCTTCCTTCCTTATAATACGTGATTTCAAGTTCTTTTCCTTCCATTAATGCTTCTTCGAGGATGAATTGCCATGATTCTTGAAGTTGTTCATCGATGGGCGGTAGTGTTAAACGATGCGTATCTTTATAATAGTCGCGCAACAGTTGAATGTACTCCGGCATCAAAAACGGAATCCATTTTAAATTGCCACGGTCACGATACCGTGTCATTGCCGTCACCTCCCGGATGACCACCGACGAAGCGGAGGCGGCGCTTGGCGACACTTGTATCAAGAAAAGAAACAGCGAGGCGGATGGTTCCCTTCCCGTAACGGACGTTGACATGATCGATTGCCTTTAACAAGCGTTTGCGTTTCCAAACACGGGTATTGTCTTCGAACAACGACAGTTGCAGTGCACCTTGGTCGGGGACAAGTTGACCGAGCGAGACAGACAAAAAACGAATCGGTTCGTGTTCGAGCCAGTTCGGCTCGAACAGCTGAAGGATATGCCGCAGGATAATCCGTTCGTCTGAAGTCGGATAAGGGAGACGGAGTTGCTTTGAAAACCCTGCCCGGACGATATGTCTCGAGTAACGGACACCTAAGTGAACCGTCCATCCAAGTTGATTGGAAAAGCGGACGCGGGCTGCGACATCGCTTGTGAGCTCACTTAAGACCAGCCGAATCTGGTCGTATTCGTAATAATCACGCATTAGTGTCACGCCATGACCAACCGTCTTCTGTCGGGATGATGCCGGACGAAATAAAGCGGTCGGATCAATCGTCGTCGGAGATTGATCGATGCCCCATGCATGATGCCAAAGTTCGGCACCGATGACACCAAAACGTTCGTGTAGTGTTTCTAATGGTGCGGCCGCCAAATCGCCGATCGTCTCGATGCCTAATTGATTCAGATGGTGCTCCATTTGATGACCAATCCCCCACATCTTGCGAACGGGAAAGTCATGTAAGAGACGGGGGACATCAGCATAACCACAACGCGCAATGCCCTGTTTTTTCCCGAGTAAATCAAGGGCAAGTTTCGCGATGACGTTATTAGGACCAATCCCGATTCGGACGTGAATGCCGGTTTGTTCCAGGATGGCTGACTGTAATTGGTTAGCAGCTTCAAAATCCGTACCGAAGAGGTGCTCCGTTCCCGTCATGTCGATGAAACTTTCGTCAATCGAGTATACCCGGATTGCTTCCGGTGGTCCGAATTGATGGAGCACATCGAGGACACGAATCGACGTTTTCATGTAGCATAACATGCGTGGTTCGACGAGGTGAATCTGCTTTCGTTCCTTGTACGGGAGTTGTTCAATCTGGTAGAGACGACTTGCCGTTTTGATACCAAGCGTCTTCAAAGCAGGGCTCGCCGCTAAAATGACGGAGCCGCTCCGTTTTAAATCGGAAACGACGGCTAATTTTGTTGTTAATGGTGGTAGATTTCGGTAATGGCACTCGCAACTGGCATAAAAAGAGACACTATCCACGCAAAAAATACGTTGGTTTGGAAAGTCCGCATCAGAAGACACGAAAATCACTCCTTTTAGAACGTTTGTTCTTATTTTATTTATGTTGATTCTAGCACGGTCTCAAAGTGTCTCAAATCAAAAATTGAAAAAGAGTGTACATGTCATCACTTTTTAGAGCGCAGCATGACTTTAGAAATCATCCTCTTGAGTCATATTTAGGTAACAGGTTTGGTACACTAAGGACTGAGAAGAAGAAGGGTTGGGAGAGAATGAAGAAAAAACCGATGATCCATCTACCGGATGTCCCGAATAATTTAGCAGTCGAAACATTTGCAGAAATCGAAATCGATGATCCGTACTTGTATCAAATGCTGTATGAAAAAGAAACGTTACCCATCGAGCTGACGGAGCGGATCGATGCCAATCAAGTCTGTTTTCGGAATGTCTCATTTGCGGGGCTCGTGTTTGATCGCGCGTCATTTGAAAATGTCCGGTTTGAGCAGTGCGATTTGACGGGTTGCCAGTTCCGTGACAGTCGTTTTCATCGCGTTCTGTTTCAGGACTGCCGCCTGACGGGGGTTCAATTAGAAGAAACATCGCTTGATCATGTCACGGTAAAAGCATGCCAGGCGAATTACTTACAAGTGATTCGGACATCGCTCCGACAAGTAACGTTCGAGCAGACGGCGATGCGGGAGACACAATTCTTCGAAGGGAAACTCATCGATTTACGTTTTGAGGATGTTGAATTGATGGAAAGCCAGTGGGTTGAAACTCCGTTAAAAGGACTCGATTTGCGACAAGCGGACGTCTCGGGGATTACGATTGATCCACGCTTTTTGACAGGGGCGATCGTGACGGAAGGACAAGCAATCGCATTTGCCCGATTACTCGGTCTTGTCATTCCGCAAGAATGAACATGAAAAAACCGGACGCTGTTCCTCTTCCTTTTAGGGAAACGGAAAACGTCCGGTTTTTTTGTATTCATACGACTCTCGAAGGAGAGACTTAAAAGGAGAGCGTCTCGCCGTCGTCCGGAATCAAAAAGTGAGCGGAGAGATGATTTGCTGCTAAAAAGTCAGCGATCATATCGCGGCGGAGCAGGCAGTGATTGACAGCTTCGAGATGCGAGACGATGATCGTCGCTTCAGCCGCTGCCGCGTGGACCGCTAATAAATCACGTTCCGACATCGTGATCGGTTCACCGGTCTGGAACTGGGCGGCACCACTATTGACGACGATGACATCCGGTGCATAGGTATCAATCGCAGAATCGACGTCGTCACACCAAATCGTATCACCGGCGATATAGAGCGTCGGCTCATCGGGATGTGTAAAGACGAGACCGGATACGTGTCCCATCCGTTGTCCGATTTCGCCGACACCGTGTTGACCGTTCGTGCGGAAAACTTTGACATCACGGAGTGTCACACCCTGGTCGAACGGCTGAACGTCGGTGAAACCGGCTTCTTTAATGACAGAGGCGTCCGTCGCGTTTTGGGCATAGAGCGGAACCGTCTTCGGTAACAATTGTTTTGCGGCCTCATCGAAATGATCGGCGTGAAGATGTGTCACGAAGACGGCATCCGGGTCGAGTAAGGTCGAGACATCGACTGGTAAGTCGACAAGGGGGTTGCGGTGGGTGTTCGGTGTATGGTCGAACGGAGGAAGCGAACCCTTTTCACCGAGAAAAGGATCAATTAAAAAAACTTGGTTGGCATAGGTCAAGACGAGTGTCGCATTTCGAATTTGCTGGATGTTCACAGGCAATCTTCCTTTCTTGTACGAATCTTCCTCGTCTCATATTCCCGACTTGCCGAACCTTTAATCCAAAACATCATTGGTCCGGTTTAGGGAGAATTTTTTCCATGGCCAGGACATCGACGTAATACCCGTTTAACATTCCTTGTTCTTTAAAGGTACCGACGATTCGGAATCCGGCTTTGATGTAGAGTTTTTGTCCGATCCGGTTGAAGGGGAACGTAAAGAGAATCAGCTTATGCATGCCGTGAATGATTGCATGTTCTTCGATGATGTCGAGTAGTCGTTTTCCGATTCCTTGTCCGCGGTGGGTCCGTGTGATGTAGACGGACAGTTCGCCGACGGACTGATAGACGGGACGCGGATTGTAGGCATCGAGCGAAATGAAGCCAAGAATCTTTGCCCCTTCATAGGCAACGTAACCGGCATGTCGCTCGGAGCGTTCACTGAACCATTGCTGCATGAAGGCGAGATCTTTCGTATCCGTCTCGAGCGTCGCGATCCGGTCTTCGATTCCTTCATTATATATGGCGAGCACGTCCGGTAAGTCGGTTTCTTGAACGAGACGAATCATCATACACGTCAGCTCCTTTTTGTGTCCTTTTCTTCATTATATCGGAGATGGACGAAACAAACGGCATGTTTCTAGAATAGGAAATGCTCCCGGACACGCGCTTTCCTCAAACATGTTTGTCAGACGACGTTTCCGTACAAAAAAAAGCCCAGGTCCTCTATTGCTAGAAGACTTGGGCCGGACCGGACTGAATTAGTTTGCTGAAGACAGGGCGTCCCGCTCGTAAATCGGCACCCAGCCGTCCGTCGTGACGAAGATTCGGATCGCCACCACTTTCCGGTCTTCCTGGAGCGTGAAGTAGTGGCGCGTGTTGACGGGAACGGAAATCAAATCACCGGGATTGAGCTCGATGTTGTAATAGCCGACCTCCTCGTCTTTAATCGCAAACACGCCATGGCCGCTGACGATGAAGCGGACCTCGTCATCGGTATGATGGTGTTCTTTTTGGAAGTTGACGAGTAATTCATCGAGATTCGGTGTCGTATCCGACAGTGCGATGATGTCAGCCGTCTGGTAACCGCGACGTTCCGAAACATCTTTAATCTCGTCCGCGAATGTCGCTAAAATCGTCTGTTTGTCGTCATCCGTTAATGTAAAGTTCTCGACGAGGTCGCCCGGTAACTTCGAGACGTCCCATTGTTCATATAAGACGCCGCGTGAGGCAAGGAATGAAGAGACCTCATTTTGATCCGTATACCGTTCGTTTGTCTGTTGGAAAAGTACTGTTGCCATTGTAAATTCCTCCTTTTAATGAATTGCCTGTCGGCACGTTTGTAGTTTTAAGGTGTAACTGAACAAAAACTCGAATGCTTCCAACTGTTTTTTCGCTTCAAAGGCAGTCGGTGCCCAGACGGTGATGCCGTGATTGCGAATCAGGACGGCGCCGCTCTCGGCATGTACATGTGCTGCAAAGGCAGCGGCAAGCGTCGGAATGTCGGCATGGTTCGGGATAATCGGCACACGGACTTCCGCATCTTCTTCCCAACGGCCGAGTGCCTTGATGATTTCCTGACCGGCAAACCGAATCTCGCCTTGGTCGCCGTACAGTTCCGAAATGACATTATTGTCAATCGTATGGACGTGAAGGGAACACCCGGCAGTCGTTCGGTTGAAGACCTCGACGTGGAGCAACGTTTCGGCAGAGGGACGACCCGTCTGTTCGCCGATCAGTTGACCGGACGCGTCGACATGGACGAAGTCGTCCGGTGTATCCTGCCGTTTGTCCTTCCCGCTTGCCGTCACGAGAAATTCAGTCGGTTGATCGGCTGTCCGGATGGCGAGATTGCCGCTTGTGCCGGGGAACCAGTCGCGTGCTGCAAGTTCCTGTTTGACGGCACGTAATTCTTCATATCGTTTTAAGAAGGTCATGTGTACACCACCTTTGTCTGCAGATGATTCAATATGTCATGAAAGTTTTCAAACGGCGTATACGGGATGCCGTGCTGTTCACATAGCGTGATCAGATAATCCCGTGCATAAACGTGATCCGCCTGCTTAGCCAGTTCAAAATCTGTTACGGAGTCGCCGATTGCGATGATTGTGTCACCGTTCTGCTTCAGCTTCCGGGCGATCGAGGTTTTGCAACAGCCGCATTGATTTGTACAGGCCGCGTCGCAGGCATGCGGCCATTCGATTCGAACCGTCTCCTGGCTGAAGTCACTACCGTTGCAATAAATCGCTTCGTCCGTCAGTACATCCGCAAGAATCGGCTGGACAAAAAAGTCGATCCCGCCGCTGACGATGGAAAAATCAATCTCGTTTGATTTGGCAAAAGCGAGTAAGGTGTCGAAGCCGGGACGAATGACTGCCTGTGTCATCAAGAAATCAATGTAGTCCTGTTTTTGACTGGACGGAAGCAGCTGAAACATCTGTCCGACGCCGGACTGAATCGAGAGCGACCGGTCGAGCACACCTTGTTTTAACGGTTTAAATTTTTCCGGCGGAGCGAACTCCTGCATCAAGGCGATGATATTATCGTGCTCCGTTACTGTTCCGTCAAAGTCACATAAAATCCGGATCGTCATTTCGTGATCCCCCAAGCATCGAGAGCGACACGTAATTCCTCGTGCCGGTGGGCGGCACTTGTCAGTGATTCGCCGGCCAGTGCTGCGCCCAGTGCCTGGCGGAAAGCGATGACTCCGGCCGCAGCACCTTGCGGATGACCGTGGACACCGCCTCCGGCATTGATGACGGAATCGACGCCGAAATCACGAACAAGCTGGGCGACGAGACCCGGGTGGATTCCGGCGGACGGGACCGGGAGAATTGTTTTGGTCTCACCGATTCGGGTCGCTTCGACGGCAATCCCGCGGGCCAAGTCTTTGGCGAGGGCGACATTCCCGTACGGCGACGGGAACAGTGTCAAGTCGGCACCGGCAATCCGCGGCAACGTTCCGAGCAGGACCGGGGCGGCAATCCCGTACTCGGGACTGGCGATCAAGGCACCGCTCAACGCCGGATGATTAAAGATCGGGACCGGGATTTCCGGATCGGCTGCCAGTTCCCGCAAGACATCAAGCCCGTATGTAAACGTGTTGAGCAGGAGGGCTGTCGCTCCGGCTTCGACCAGTCGTTTCGCCTGCTCTTTCAAGCGGAAGACCGGACCACTCAATGTAATCGCATAAAGGGCCCGTTTACCGGTCCGTTCATAGTGTGCATCGAGGACTTCCCGTCCAATCCGCGCCCGGTCGAGTGCCGGTGTCAGCGGATTGTCGTATAAGATTTCGTCATCCTTGACGAGATCAATCCCGCCGGCGAGCTGGGCTTCCAGTTGTTCCCGTAAAAAAACGAGATCCCGTCCGATGACGCCTTTGAAGATGCTCATCAACAGGGGGCGATCATGGACTTGGATCAATTGGCGGACGCCCTCGATGCCGAATTTAGCACCGGGGAAATCCGGTGTGAATGAAGCGGGAAGCTGAAGATCCGTCAGTTTGATTTGACCGTCGAGTGACAGCTTGCCGAAGACGGTCGTCAAAATCGCCGAAAAGTCTCGTGAGACGTTGTGTTCCGGATAACGGATCGTGACATACCCTTTTCCGTCGTGTTCTTCCGTATGGACGACTTGTCCTTTAAAGGATTCAAGCTGTTGTTGTTCCAAGTGATTCAAATCGGTCCATGAGCCGACCGTCAGACCGAGGGCGATTTGCTCTGCCCGTTTTGGTAACTGATCGGTCACGCCGAGTTGGTAAGTTGCGGTAATGTACGCCATGATCGTCGTCTCTCCCTTGTTAAAAAATACAAAAATGGTCCCTCGTCAATGACAAGAGACCATGAAAAATTGCGCGTGGACTCTTATCTGTCAGCGTGTTAGCTGCAAGAATTAGCACCGTGCCAACTGGTCGGTTGCTGCGACATCATAGGGCTCGTCCCTCCGTCTGCTCTTGATAAGAATTGGATGAAATTGTGAAATCTAATTGCAATTTTTACATGAGATGGACGTGATGTCAAATAATTTTTTGAAAATTTATTTTTTTTGAAATCCGCTTCTATAGATGGCGGTCTTTTAAATGGTTTTTCACTAAAAATTGGAATTGACAGATGATTTAAGACGGGCGTAATATTCGAATCAACATCGAACACAACAACCACATATGACTCTTATCGTGAGTTGGCAGAGGGAATTGGCCCGAAGACGCCGCAGCAACCGACCATCCGGCACGGTGCTACATCCAACAGACATTCGTCTGAGAGATAAGAGGACGGATGATACCCCGCGCCTCTTTTCTATGACGAAAAGCGGCGTTTTTTTGTGTAGAAATGAAGGGGGAAGCAAGATGGCATATCAAGCATTTACAGAACAAGACGCCATTAAACGTGTCCGGGAACTCGGACTCATCGGACAGGAAGAAGCGACGGCAGAAGAAATCGGCGACGGCAACTTGAACTTAGTCTTTCGGATTCAGGCAGGGAAAGAACGTTTGATCTTGAAGCAGGCATTACCTTATGCAAAAGTCGTCGGGGAAAGCTGGCCCTTGTCACTCGAGCGGGCCTGGATCGAACAGTTGGCACTGAAGGAATTCGCAAAATACGCGACGCCATTCGTTCCACGGGTCTTTCATGCCAGTCATGAAGAAGCGTATACGGTGATGGAGGACTTGTCGCACCTGCAAATCGTTCGGACGGGATTGCTCGCCGGCGAAACGTATCCGCTCCTTGCAGAACATGTCGGTTCTTACTTGGCGCGGACGTTATTTTTCACGTCAGATTTTGCGCTCGGTCCAGTCGGAAAAAAGCAGGTCGCACGTGACTATTACAACCCGGATTTATGCGACATCACGGAAAAGTTAATCTTTACGGATCCGTTTTACGACGCGGAAACAAACAACATCGAGAGCGGCTTGGAAACAGACGTACAGCAGCTCTGGCAGGACGAAAAACTGAAGCGGGAAGTGGCGAAGCTCGAAACGTTGTTCATCACGAAAGGGGAAGCCTTATTACACGGGGATTTACATACAGGAAGCATTTTTGCTTCGGCGGGCGAAACGAAAATCATCGATCCGGAGTTCGCTTTTTACGGACCGTTCGGGTTTGATGTCGGTCAGTTCATTGCCCACCTCTGCTTTGCGGCGTATCCGAACTATGCTGAGTTGCGGGAGACGCGGGTGAAGGATATCGATACGTTCTGGCTGACGTTTGCTTCGACGTTCACGGCACTTTGGGAACGGGAAGCCGTCGAACCGTTCCGGACGGTACCCGGGCTTGTCGATGATGTCCTCAGTACAATTCTCCAAGACGCGCTCGGTTTCGCCGGTTGTGAACTGATCCGGCGGACGATTGGTTTGGCACCGGTCGCTGATTTGGAACAAATTCCGGATGCTACGACGCGCCTTGAACGGAAACGTCATGCGTTACGCCTCGGGACGGCATTGATTAAACGGCGCGGCGAATGTAAGACGTTTACCGATCTCCGGAATTTTGACGTGACGGAGGAATTGAGCCGATGAGCGAGTTTATCCGTAGTGTCATCTATGAGCGGGCGTGCTTAAAGATCCTTGATCAGACCCGTCTCCCGCAAGAAGAACGGTACGAAGTCATTCATGATTTGGCGCAAGCGGTTGAGGCGATTAAACAACTTCGTGTCCGGGGGGCGCCGGCAATCAGTCTGTTCGGTGGATTCGTCCTCGTGCAGGAAGCGTTCCGGACGACGGGATCGCTTGACGAGGTCAAACAAAAACTGTTGACGGTATCGGCGGAGTTACTGGCGACCCGGCCGACCGCCGTCAATTTGCGGAACGTACTCGATGCGCTCAATCAGCTTATCCTTTCGAGCACAACGCTCGAGGAACTGCCGAAACGTCTGGAACAAAAAGCACTTGCCCTTTATGAAGCCGATGCCAAGACGTCACGGCAAATCGGTGTGCATGCGTTGGAGCTGTTTCAAGCGGGAGACCGGGTGTTGACGATTTGTAATGCCGGATCGATTGCGACAGCGGCGTACGGGACGGCACTGGCCCCGTTTTATCTCTCGAAAGAACAAGGCATTCCGTTATCCGTCTATGCGTCGGAAACCCGGCCTTTGTTGCAGGGGGCACGTTTGACGACATGGGAGCTGCAACGGGCAGGGATTGACGTCACCTTGATCACGGACAATATGGTCGCGCATACGATCAAGGAAAAGCAGATCACCGCCATCATCGTCGGCGCGGACCGGATCACCCGTAACGGGGATACGGCCAATAAAATCGGGACGTTCCAGCTGGCGTTACTCGCACGTGCCTTCGGGATTCCGTTTTATGTCGCGGCACCGCTGTCGACGTTTGATGTGACGAGTTTATCAGGTGACGAGATTGAAATTGAAGAACGCGATGCTAGTGAAGTGACACAACTGGCGGGGAAAGTAACGGCACCAGCCGGAACAAAGGTCTTTAATCCGGCATTTGACGTGACACCGCACGAGCTCATCACGGCGATCATCACGGAACTCGGCGTCATTGAACGGCCGAGCGTGGAAACGATCGAACAGGCGATTGGACAACAGGTCATCTAAACAGACAGGAGAGATCGAGATGAAAAAATTAGCATTCTTACTCGCACCGGCGGTCTTGCTGGCTGCTTGCGCCAATAGTGAAGCGACACCGACGAAAAAAATCAGCGGTGTGCCGGAAAGTGTCCAAGGCGACATCAAGATTGCCGTCATCCGCAATCTGGCGTCCGATGATCATACGAAACAATTTTTAGACGGTGCCCGTTCGGAAGGGGAGTCGCTTGGGTTTAAGGTCAACACGTTCATTTCCGAAGGCAATGACGTCAAGTTCAAGGAACTGGTGGCGCAAGCCGTTCAGCAGGATTATGACGGACTGATCATCTCGCACGGAAAAGAAGATTATTCCTACGACATGATTAAACCGGCGATCGACAAAGGGATTCAGGTCGTGACGTTTGATACGGTGACGAAGAAAAAGGACCAGACGTTAACAGGCATCACGGAGACGTTCCAGGATGATCACAAACTGGCAGAACTTTCACTCGATGAAGTGACGAAAGTGAAAGACGACAAGCCGGTCCGGGTCATCAAATTGTGGTTCGGTCCGGGGTTTGCACCGCTTGACCGCCGTCAGGAAATCTATAAGACGTATGAAGCGGACGGCAAAATCAAGACGCTTGAAACGGTCGGACCGACGAATTTCCAGGATGTCCAGGGCGATATCGCGACGAAGATGAACGCGATTCTCGCGAAATATCCGAAAGGAAGCATCGATGCCGTCTGGGGAGCGTGGGATGAAGTCGCAAAAGGCGCCTATAAATCCTTAAAAGACAACAAACGTCAGGAAATCCCGTTGATTTCAATCGATGTCTCGAATCAGGACATCAACCTGATGCGTGAGAATGGCAGCAACTGGGTGTCGACGAGTGCCGTTGATCCGCATTTGATCGGACAGACGGACATGCGCCTGCTGGCGAAAAAACTGGCCGGCGAAAAAACACCGGGCAGCTTTGATCTGGACGCTAAATTAGTCGAGCAAAAGGCGCTCAAAGCCGATACGACGATGTACAATCTCGATACAATCATCAAGGGCTGGAGCACATCTGAGAAATTCAATGAACCGTGGATGGAAAAACTGCGGAAAGCGAATGCTGCGAAATGACGCATCTGGACGCGACGAACCGGCTCGAGATGCGTGGGATTTCAATTGAATTCCCCGGTGTCAAAGCGCTTGATGCTGTTGACTTTTCCGTCCGCCGCGGGGAAATTCATGCGCTCGTCGGAGCGAACGGCGCCGGTAAGTCGACGCTGATGAAAGTATTGGCGGGAGCGCATGCGGCGTATGACGGGACGATTTCGTTTGAAGGTGTGCCGTTGACGATCGATTCGCCGCGTGCCGCGAAACGGGCGGGAATTGAAATCGTCTACCAAGAAGTCGATACGGCATTGATTTCATACTTGACGGTCGCGGAAAACATTTGCCTCGATTTGTTGACGAACGGACAGCTCAAAGGGGTCATCCGGCAACGCCGGTTGGAACAGATTGCACGGGAGGCGCTCGGGAAACTCCAGTCTTCGATTGATGTCCGGCAACGGGTCAGTGAACTGCGCCTTGCCGACAAACAGTTGGTCTTGATTGCCCGGGCACTCGTTCAAGACAGCCGTTTTTTAATCCTGGATGAACCGACGGCGCCGCTCAGTCAACGGGAGACGGAACGTTTGTTTCGCATCATCAGGGAACTCGCGACACGCGAACAATTGGGCGTGATTTTCATCTCACACCGCCTTCAGGAATTATTTGAAATCTGTGAATCGATTTCCGTCATGCGTGACGGAAAACTTGTCGCCCGCCAAGCATTAGCCGGGCAAACGAAAGAGACAATCGTTGAACAGATGCTCGGAAGACGTTTGCAACAGACGGACCGGCAAACCCGAACCGTCGGGCAAGCGTTGCTCGAGCTCAATCAAGTGATGGTCCCGGGTGAACTCAATCAGCTGTCATTGACGGTTCATGCAGGTGAAGTGATTGGAATTGCCGGACTTGTCGGAGCGGGAAAAACCGAGCTCTGTAAGACGATTTTCGGAGTGACTCCGACTGTGGCGGGACAGATTCGGATAGCCGGCGAACCGGCGACTATCCGGTCGCCGCACGAGGCAGTCAGACACGGGATTGGTCTGGTCCCGGAAGAACGCCGGAAAGAAGGCATCCTTGTCACGGATCCGATTTATCAAAACATGACCGCGGCAAGTCTCAGACAATTCGTCAATCGGTTCGGTTGGGTCCAAACCGGAAAGGAACGGACTGCCGCCAACGCTATCATCAAACGATTGGCGATCAAATCAACGGATGAAACGCAACGCGTGGAAGGCTTATCCGGCGGGAACCAGCAGAAGGTCGCGATCGGCAAATGGCTCCTCGCCGATGCTGCGGTCCTGCTGCTCGACGAACCGACAAAAGGTGTCGACGTCGGGGCGAAACGGGAAATCTTCGACGTGATCGATCAACTGGCCGGACAGCAAAAAGCGATTCTGTATGCGTCCAGTGAATTCGATGAATTGCTGGCGGTGACGGACCGGATTTATGTCATGTATGACGGGAAAATCGTGTTCGAGACGAATACGTCGGAGACGACGGAAGACCAATTACTGCTGTATGCGACAGGGGGGATGACTTGATGAACGAGGTACTTCACGAACCAACGACGGAATCAAAACCAAACACGGAACGACACGCATCCGGTAAACGGTTGTTACGCTTTTTGAATGACTGGGGGATCGTCCTCGCAATCCTTGCACTCATCGTCTTTTTTGCCGTGACGGCACCAAGCTTTTTACAGGGCGCGAACCTGATTAATATTTTGCGCAGTATCTCGATTGTGACGATCATCGCAATCGGGTTGACCGTTTCGCTGACCGTCAACGGTTTTGATTTATCGGTCGGTTCGACCGCGACCTTTGCCAGCTCGCTCGTCGTCTCATTTTTTGTCTGGTACAGCCTTCCGCTTGGTCTGTCGATCGGCTTGGCGATTTTGATTGCCTTAAGCGTCGCGCTGGTCAACGTGTTATTGATCGTCAAATTCAAGATTCCCGACTTGTTTGCGACGCTTGCGACGATGTTCATCTTTGAAGGGGTGGCGATGACGTATACCGGCGGCGGATCAATCAGTGCCGGGATGCCCCGTCTCGACGGAACACCGACAGTCGGGATGATTCCGGAGTCCTTCCTAAAAATCAGTCAGGCACCGTGGATCATCCTAATCATGCTCGCCGTCGTGGCAGTGACGCATCTGTTTTTGAACCATACACGACACGGCCGCTTCTTATACATCATCGGCGGAAACCCGGAGGCGGCACACTTGACGGGAATCCCGGTGCACCGTTACCGGGCACTGGCCTATGTGATTGCCGGACTACTCGCGGCAGTCGGAGGAATCCTGCTTGCGTCGCAGGTTGGATCGTCACAGATTAATGCCGGATCCGGCTATTTGATGCCGGCAGTCGCGGCTGCCTTCATCGGTTCATCGTTTGCCGGACAAGGGAAACCGAACGCACTCGGGACATTAGTCGGAGCCTGCTTAGTCGGGATTCTTGAGAATGGGCTCGTTATGTTATCTGTTCCGTATTACTCATTGAATATTATTAAGGGGCTTGTCCTTGCACTTGCTTTAGCAACGACGTATTACCGGTTTCGAAAAAAATAATTAAAAAACAAGGTTTAACTTCGAATAGATTCGGTAATATTCAATATATGAAAGGATGGTGATGCACATGAATGATTATCAATGTAGAGGGAACGATCGCATGTCGCTTCGAGTAGAAGAGGATCACCGGACTTGACGAACGGAATAAGTTTATAGACACGGATTGTACCCGTGTTTTACGTGCACTCTGCACGAATCAAGAACGGTTTACGGCATGTAATCGTTCCTGAAACACAAAGGGGGAGTCGCTCTGCGGCGCCCCCTTTTTTGTGCGTATTGAGAGACTCATATGCCTTTCCAAAGGGACTACGGTTATGAGAAGATAGAAAGAGTCAGAAAATTCAACTACTAAAGAGCAAGGGGCCTGACAATGCGAACATACACAAGAGAGATTCAAGCAATCATCGACAACGTAGAAAAAGTAATCGTCGGTAAGGAAGATGTTATTACACAATCGTTAGCAGCGCTACTTGCCGGAGGACATGTCTTACTTGAGGATGTACCGGGGGTCGGGAAAACGATGCTCGTGCGCGCATTCAGTCGCTCAATCGGCCTGACTTTTAAGCGTGTTCAATTCACACCCGATTTACTCCCCTCGGATTTAACGGGTGTTTCGATGTATAACCAAAAAACGAGTCAATTTGAGTATCGTCCGGGTCCATTGATGGGCAATATCGTTCTCGCGGATGAAATCAACCGAACTTCTCCGAAAACACAATCGGCGTTACTGGAAGGGATGGCGGAAGCAAATGTAACGGTGGACGGAGAAATCCATACGCTTCCGAATCCCTTCTTTGTCATGGCGACGCAAAATCCGATTGAGCATGAAGGGACATATCCATTGCCGGAAGCACAACTCGATCGCTTTTTAGTCAAAGTCAAGATGGGCTATCCGGATTTTCAGCAAGAGATGAAGTTGCTGAATCGATTCGAACGCGATGAACCAATCGACACGATCGAATCGGTCATCGGGCGCGACGAATTGTTACGGATGAAGGAAGAAGTCAAGGAAGTCCACGTTTCACAACCGGTTAAAAAATATATCGTTCAGCTCGTCCAGGCCACGCGTGAGCATGCTTCGCTTTACCTTGGAGCCAGTCCGCGTTCATCGATTGCTTTAATGAAAGTCGCGCAAGCCTGGGCTTATATGGAAGGGCGGAAATTCGTATTACCCGATGACGTGAAACACCTGTTGACACCCGTCTTATCACACCGGTTGATTTTGACGGCAGATGCTCGCTACCACGGACAGTCGGCTGAACGGGTATTGGAACAGGTGAAAAAAGAAGTTGCGGTGCCGATTCAACACGACGTGGAGTCTTTATGAAACGGTGGCAAATCGGCTGGCGTTATGCCGTCCTGCTCCTGATGGTCACGGCATTGTGGATTTACGCCCGTGTGGATGGTGGAAATGTAGCCTCGTTACTGTTCTACGTCATGGCAGGTTTGACTGTCTACTGGACGATTTTTTTAATCTGGCCCGTGACGAAAGCCGTCGCGACGCGAGAAGTTTCGAATAAGATGTTGATTGCCGGGACGGACATTCCTGTCGTTTTACAAGTTAGACGAAAATACCCTTTTCTTGTCGGGACCGTCGAAGTAACAGAGGAAGTACCGGAAGCATTGAGTGCGGAGCGTTTAGACATTCGGCGCTCGTTACGTGCCCATTACCGGAAGACGGAACAGATTGAATATGTCATTCCATCGATTCGTCGTGGACTGTATCAGATTCCTGGTTGTGTGATTGAAATTACGGATCCGTTCGGTGTATTCATGCGAAAAAAACTCTACCCGGTCGAAACATATCTCGCGATAGAACCGGCACGGCTCGCGACGCAGTTGCCACATGAAGACGATCGGGGGGACGGCGGAATTTCGCCCGTCTCGCTCGATTTGCGGCAGTCATCCTTTACCGTCGTTGGAGTCCGGGAATATGTCAGTGGCGACCGGATGAACCAGATTGATTGGAAGGCAACGGCGAAACGCCAAGGTTTGATGACGAAGACATTTGAACGGGAACAAGAGCGGGAAACGACAATTGTTTTTGATGAAGGAACGGTGAGTGATGCGCAGTTCGAACGGAGCATTTCGATGCTTGCCGATGCGACCGATCAACTCAACAAACGGCGCTTGAATTACCGGATCCATCTCGTCGGTCATGCTGTCCAGTCCCTGTCTCTACCACTTGAAGGGGCGAAGCTGACACATTATTTGATGACGGCTCAACCGAGTCGGACCCGTTCATTCATTGAGTCGTGGGAGTATTCCTCAAAAGCATTACGTCTGAGTGGAAACGTCCTCTTCATCACGCCGGACCTTGAATCGAATAACGAAATGTGGATGTCTAAAATCAGACAGGAAGCGACCGTGCATGTCTATACGCCGGAAAGGAGGGGGAGCCGATGAGTCGACGACTGATTTGGAACTTACTCGCGGCGTTACTACTTGCGAGCTTCATGCCCCCGCTACTGGAACTGACGACGTTTGACAGCATCGTTCCTTTCTTGCCGCTTCTTTTGACACCACTCCTGCTATCGCACGTCCGAAGACGGTGGTTTTTAAGTGGCAGTCTACTTGCTTTGATGGTGTCTTTTTACTTCATCTTGACACCGGAAGAAGCCCCGTGGCGACTATTAGGTGAAATTACGGATGATGTATCACGTGTCATCAATGGGGAGTTGCCGGGACGACCGGCCTTCGCCTTATCGATCGGTCTAATTAGCTTTTTAATCGGCTACCTTGGTCGCCGAACCTTCCCGAATCGGGGATTTGTTGTTGGGTTGACCGTCGGTGTGATCGGTTTCATCGCCTATTGTGACACATGGACGGATTACTCGGGTGACCAGTTCATCTTGTATCCGATCCTCCTGGCATTACTTTTGTTGTATGCGACAGAAATCAATGAACGACCGACTGCCTCTTACGTTCGGCCGATTAGTGCCTTGTTGATTATCGGTGTAACGATCGTTGCGGCACTGCAAAGTCCGGTCATCACAGCGACGTGGCAAAACAGTTGGTATGACTGGACGTCACGTTTTGAAGGAGAAGGTACATCGACGAATGCGATTCAAAAAGTCGGATACGGCTCGAACGATGAACAGCTCGGTGGTCCATTCCAAATGGACGACCGGGAAGTTTTTCAAGTCGAGAGTGAAGGGAATCGGTACTGGCGGGTCGAGACGAAGGACGTCTACACCGGTAAAGGTTGGATTTTATCGGAGTCAAGTCCGGAGATTAACGGGCGTGGTTTCTTCTCGCACTTTGGCGATGACGTCGAGACACGTGAAGAGAGTGCGACGTTCAAGTTGGCTCGCGAGTTGCCGTTTGTCCCTTACAATGGAGATAATGTGCGCTTGACGGCAGATGATCAACGGCAAAATCTTTTAATCAACCCGGAAAATCAAAAAATTTCGTATCTTGACGATGCAACGCGCCAGCAAAATTATCAGATTCAGTACGCGTATCCACTGTTTACTGAAAAACTACTCCAAACGGATGAACCGGTAAAACTTTCAGAAATGGAACAAGATCGTTACCTGCAACTGCCGGGAACATTACCGGACCGGGTTCGTGATTTAGCGGCTGAGATCGTTGCTGATGAAGAAACACCGTGGGAGCGCGCGAAAGCGATTGAAAATTACTTCGAGCAAGAAAACTTTGAGTACAATACGGAAGATGTTGCTGTCCCGGCAGAAGATCAAGACTATGTCGATCAATTCTTGTTCGAGACGAAGCTCGGTTATTGTGATAACTTTTCGACTTCAGCAACTGTGTTACTACGGGCGGCTGGATTACCGGCACGCTGGGTAAAAGGATTTACAGGTGGCGAATCCGATGTCATCGGTTCTGCTGTCACGAGTTATACGGTCCGAAACAAAAATGCCCATTCCTGGGTCGAAGTCTACATCGAAGGACCGGGTTGGGTACCGCTCGAGCCGACTGTAAGTTTTGACGGTACAGGGCAATATACGATCAATCAAGAGACCGATAACGAAACGGAACAATCAAATCCGCAACGGGATACAGAGACAGATACGGAAACGGCAACACCGAACCGTCCGCAGGAAAATCTTCTCGATGACGCCCAAGCGACGACAGCGAATCAGGCGGAAAAACGTTCGATTCCCGTCTGGCCGATCATTGGTGCGTTGCTCGGTCTTGTGTTCCTCTATCTGTTTAGAAAACCAATCAGACGAACGGCCGCAATTCTCTTCTTCCGTAGCCAAATCAAACGACCGGAAGGATTCAAACGGATGTATCGCTTCTTGCTCCGACGTCTCGATAAACAAGGGTTCCATTATAAGGATGGACGGACGCTCGCGGAACTTGCACATGAAGTCGATGGGTATTACGAAACGTACGCGATGCGCCCGTTGACGGATGCCTATGAACGGATGATTTATGGTGGTGAGACGTTGTCGCTCGAAAAGAAACGTGAATATTTCGAAAATATGATTCGTCGCGTAGAGGGTTGATATTTTTGAATTGATACAGTTACAATGAGAACAACGTAAATCATACATGCATCTCCTTTGTATATACTCGCGGATATGGCGCGAGAGTCTCTACCGGGTCACCTTAAACGACCTGACTATGAAGGAGCAGACCCTTCGTATACATTTTTTTGTGAAGCGGCCTGCTCTTTTTCCATTTATTCATGGGGGAAGAGTGGGCTTTTTTCATAGGGGTACGCATGAAACTTGAAAGGCGGGAATAGATTTGGAAGCACATTTGGACCAAGAAATGATCCTCGTCCTCGATTTTGGAGGTCAGTACAACCAATTGATCACACGACGCATCCGTGATCTCGGAGTTTACAGTGAACTGCATTCGCACAAGATTACGGCAGCAGAAATCAAAGACATCGCACCAGCGGGTATCATCTTCTCCGGTGGACCACGCAGTGTCTACGCAGAAGACGCGTACCGCTGTGATCCGGAAATCTTCGAACTCGGAATTCCGATCTTTGGTATTTGCTACGGCATGCAATTGATGTCGCAACACTTCGGTGGGACAGTCGAGCGTGCCGGACACCGGGAGTACGGAAAAGCGACATTGACGCTGAACGATCCGTCCGCGATGTATGCAAACTTACCACTCGAGCAGACGGTCTGGATGAGCCATAGTGATCTCGTCACAACGGTTCCGAACGGTTTCGTCGTCGATGGGACAAACGTTTCCTGCCCGATCGCTTCCATCAAAAACGAAGAGTTAAAAATGTATGGTGTTCAGTATCATCCGGAAGTCAACCACACGATGTTCGGCAAAGAACTCTTGAAAAACTTCCTGTTCGAAGTCTGTCAGTGTACAGGCGACTGGTCGATGGAGAACTTCATCGAAATCGAAATCGCGAAGATTAAAGAAGAAGTCGGCGACAAAAAAGTTCTTTGTGCCCTTTCAGGCGGTGTCGACTCGTCTGTCGTCGCAGCACTGATTCATGCGGCAATCGGTGACCAATTGACATGTATGTTCGTCGACCACGGTCTCTTACGGAAAGGGGAAGCGGAAAGTGTCATGAAGACATTTGCCGATCACTTCCACATGAACGTCATTAAAATCGACGCGCAAGACCGTTTCCTGAACAAATTAAAAGGGATTTCGGATCCGGAGCAAAAACGTAAAATCATCGGTAACGAATTCGTTTACGTCTTCGACGAAGAAGCGTCAAAATTGACGGATATGGACTTCCTGGCCCAAGGAACGCTCTATACGGATATCATCGAAAGCGGAACGGATACGGCACAAACGATTAAATCGCACCATAATGTTGGTGGATTACCGGAAGACATGCAGTTCAAGTTGATTGAACCAATCAACACGTTGTTCAAGGATGAAGTCCGTGCACTCGGTAAAGAACTTGGTTTGTCGGACGAAATCGTCTGGCGTCAACCGTTCCCAGGACCAGGTCTCGGCATTCGTGTCCTCGGTGAAATCACAGACGAGAAACTTGAAATCGTCCGTGAATCCGATTTCATCCTCCGCGACGAAATCAAAAAAGCCGGTCTCGAACGTGAGATCTGGCAGTACTTCACAGTCTTGCCACCACTCCGTTCAGTCGGTGTCATGGGTGACGAGCGGACATACGACTATGCAGTCGGCATCCGTGCTGTTACGTCGATTGACGGCATGACATCGGACTGGGCACGCATCCCATGGGACGTGCTCGAGAAGATTTCGGTCCGGATCGTCAACGAAGTCCAGAACGTTAACCGCGTCCTGTACGATGTGACGTCGAAACCACCGTCAACGATTGAGTGGGAATAAGTACTAGACTTGATGAGGGTAATCGTCTCATGAAGCCTTTCGTACCAACGTGTTAAAGGGGATAGGTGAAATGAAGACCGTTTCACCTTCAACAACTCTATTTCAAAATGAAGCTCTCTTTTGTTCGCATTATTTGTGAATGAAAGGGGGCTTTTTTTCGTGACCAAAATCATGGAACTGTTGGATGACTTTAAATTGAACCAACAAATTCAAGGGAGGAGACCAAGATATATCGAGATGTGCATCGGGCACTTGATATAATATGAAGTGAATAACTAAATGGAGTAGGTGGCGAACCATTATGATTGATTGGACATGGGCTGAAGTTGATCGATTAGAGCATCAAGAGAAGTGGAATGAAGCAAAAGAATATCTTTTAAAAGCATGGCAACAAAATCCCATAGACTTAAAAACTGTGATTCGACTGGGCTTTTTTTGTTGGTATGTCGTAGTCGAACAAGGACCGCTAGGAATTACAGATGCAGATGTAGATATGGATGAATTAGAGTCGTTACTGGAGGAAGTTACACATTTCGGCTTAGCGCATTTTATGACGAATGAGGATTTTCTCTGGTGTTTTGGTTATATGATTTCTATGTTTCCCTATTATTTTGGCGACTATGAACAGTGGGAAGAAAAAGGGATTTCTATGTTAAAACGTGCTTATGAATTGTATCCTGAGGAACCTGTATATAAGTATTCTTACTTAGGATATTTCCCGAATACCTATGGAACACTTAAGAATGAATTAAAGCAGATACAACCTGTTTTAGAAGATCGATTTAAAGGAGAAGGCTTATTGACAGAATACTTTAAAGAAGTACTCCGTCAACGTTAACTTTCAATAAGGAACAAGCTCCATATGAATTAAGAATTTGTTTCCAATCGGAAGAGCGACTGTCAGTTACTTTCTTTTTCGCGTGATGCGTCTACAACATTTCTGTTTCTTTTCTTCAAAAAAACGTGTGTTTAAATATAGACTTTAGTAACTTAAAAAGAGAGATATCAATCAACAGACGAAAAAAAGAGTTGGAGGAAGGCAATGAACGGACGCGATTGGGTTTACGATCATGCCAAGTTAGTATTGATTTTTTTAGTAGTCCTTGGTCATATAATCGAGCCCTTTATTTTAAAAAGCCCAGAGTTGGAAAGTGTATTTAATTTTATTTATTTATTCCATATGCCAGCTTTCATTTTCATATCGGGTTACTTTACAAAGGGAGAATTAACTCTTAAAACCGGGCTGAAACTGTTTTTGGATTATCTTTTGTTATTCATCCTGATACAACTGGTATTTGTAGCGGTGATGAAAGGGATCGGAATTGACCGATATCAATTCTTGACGGTACAACCGGCTTATATCTATTGATATCTGTTTACGATGTTTGTCTAGAGTCTCCTGCTGCCGGCGGTTCTTTGGTTGGGACGATCCGTCAAGATGGGAATCGGGCACGTTTTGTTGGTCAGTATGCTGGCCAGCCGGCTGCATCGATCAAATCGGCTGGGCATGGAGCTTATCGCGCATTGTCGTCTTTTTCCGTTTTATGTGCTCGGCCATTACTTCAAGCGTCGTGGATGGATCATCTATCAGGTGTTCCCGAACCGCGGGATGGCTTTAGTGGTCATGCTGGCTAGTGCTCTGATGATGTGGACATGGCCAAACCTTTTTCAGTTTGATTTGCTGAGTGGAGCGAATTCATATTTCAAGATGGGGTTAGATGAAACTGGATAAATCTTGCGGCTTGTTCTGTATATGATTCAGTGTCTGATGATCATGGCATTCTTTACGTTGTTGCCGAGAAAACCATTCGTAATTTCCCATCTTGGAACGAAGACATTGACGATTTATATTCTCCACGGCTTTATCGTCTAAGGACTGGTCGCTGCGTCTTACTTTGATGAGCTCACAATCGGACGAGTGCTTTTTCTTCCGATGTTAGCGGCAGTCCTCGTGATGGTCTTTGGAAGATTGCCCATCCGTTTTCAGTTATTGCCTTACATATTAAAGCAAAATAACCGTGAGAAGAAAAACAAAGAAAAAGTCAGTCAGTCTAAAAAAACGCTTCCAAAACCGAACGTTCGGCTTATTTAATCCACTAAATTTCGCTTTTATGGTTGACCGTCTATTTTGAGCGTGCTACGATGTGTCTGTTCTTATTTTAAATCATCTACTAAAAAACAAAAAATAATGCCGTATAATTCTGGGGATATGGCCCGGAAGTCTCTACAGGAACACCTTAAAGGTTCCTACTACGGCGTGCACTGATTTCTGGTGTGCGCTTAAAGAAACGGCTTTTACCGCTTAGGTAACTGCCGTTTTTTTCGTTTCTTGAGACGGCTTATTTGGAAAGAAGGCAACCATGAGCACACAGATGAAACCGCAACAACCTAAACAAAAGGAGAACGCGATCGCGCGATTCTTCGACTTCGACGGACTCGGTACGAACATGCGGACAGAGTTCATCGCCGGTATGACAACATTCTTCGCGATGGCGTACATCTTATTCGTTAACCCGAATACGTTAGCAGACGCCGGGATGAATCCTGGTGCTGTCTTCGGTGCAACGGCGCTTGTCGCCGTTATCGGTTCAGTCACGATGGGCTTACTCGCGAATTATCCGATTGCTCTCGCACCCGGTATGGGACTGAACGCGTTCTTCGCCTACAGTGTCGTCATCGGCATGGGGATCCCGTGGGAAACGGCATTATCCGGTGTTTTAGTATCGGGTCTTGTCTTCATGGTACTCACGGCATCAGGGATTCGTGAAACAATCATCAATGCGATTCCAGAACCACTTAAAATGGCAGTTGCTGCCGGAATCGGTTTATTCATCGCCTTCATCGGTTTGAAAACAGGTGGAATCGTCGTCGCAAACGAAGCGACGCTCGTCTCACTCGGTAACTTGGGTCAAGGGACAACATTGCTTGCTGTGTTCGGTTTAGTCGTTTCAGCGATCTTAATGACACGCGGAATTAAAGGCGCCATCTTCTTCGGAATGATTTTGACGGCAATCGCGGGAATGATTTTTGGATTGATTCCTGTTCCGTCAAGCCTTGGGGAAATCGTTTCAGCTCCACCGAGTATCGCACCGACATTCGGACAAGCGTTCCTTCACTTCAATGAAATCTTTACTGTCCAGATGGCAGTCGTCATCTTAACGTTCTTCTTCGTTGATTTCTTCGATACAGCGGGAACACTCGTTGCCGTCGCGAACCAAGCAGGATTAATTAAGGAAAATAAAGTTCCGCGTGCAGGACGCGCCTTGATCGCTGACTCAACAGCAACAGTCGCGGGTTCAATCCTTGGAACATCAACAACGGTTTCATACATTGAATCAAGTGCAGGTGTCGCAGCAGGCGGTCGCTCAGGAATGACGGCAATCGTAACCGGCTTATTCTTCGGACTTGCCTTATTCTTCTCACCACTTCTCGCCGTCATCACGGCGCCGGTCACAGCACCGGCACTCATCATCGTTGGTGTGTTAATGGCATCCTCACTTCTCCAGATTGATTGGAGAAAGTTCGAGTATGCAGTTCCAGCCTTCTTGACAGTCATCATGATGCCACTTACGTATTCGATCGCAACGGGAATCGCATTCGGGTTCTTATTCTATCCAATCACGATGATCGCGAAAGGTCGCGCGAAAGAAGTGCACCCGATCATGTACGCTATGTCACTCGGATTCCTAGCATACTTCATCTGGTTACACTAATTTTTCTTATTAAGCTGACGTCTTTCTTCTATATAGAAGAAAGGCGTTTTTTTTATGGAGAGTAGGGAATCAACAAACAGGAGGTGATGAACGTGTTGGAAAAACTAACAGGTCCGATATTCGAACGACTCGCTGTTGATAAACGTCTTATTCGTGTGGCCCGAGCAGTCGGCTTACCTTTAGGGGGAACATTATTCGTAGGAGGGCAAACAATCGATGAGACGTTCCGAACAGTCCGGACGTTGAATGCGCAGGGTCGGGCAGTCACGATTGATTGTTTAGGAGAGTTTATTCACAGTGTGCAGGATGCAAAGGCGATTGCGGATGAATGCATTGATGTTTTGTACCGATTAGAGAAAGAACAAGTGGATGGACAAATTTCATTAAAGTTAACATCCGTCGGCGTGCGGTTAGATCCGGAACTCGCCCTCATGCAGATGGAACGTATCCTTGAAGTCGCACTTCAGCTGAATCGCCGGGTGACGATCAACATGGAAGAGTACGAAATGACTGAGTCGATTTTGAAAATTTTCCGTGTGCTTCAGTTCTCTTACCCGAACCTTGGTGTGGCGCTTCAAGCAAATCTGCACCGTAGTCGTTTTGACTTAGATCAACTCGAACCAATGACCCGGATCGTAAAAGGGGCATATACGGGGTCGAAGGAACATTACATCGAGGATAAGGCGATGGTAGATGCCAACTATCTTCTATTAGTAAAACAGAATTTGATGAAAGGACGTTATACGCAAATCGCGACACATGATGACGATATGATTGAGGAACTACTCGACTTTATTCGACAAGCTGACATTTCAGATGAGTGTTTTGAATTTCAAATGCTTCAAGGGATGCGACCGCAACGTCAGAAAGAGTTGGTCAATTCAGGATATCGTGTTGTCGTGTATGTACCGCACGGAGTAGACTGGTATACGTACTTGATGAGACGTCTGGCTGAACGACCTGCAAATATCGGGTTTACTTTATTGAGTATGTTAAGACTCTGATGCTGTATGTAAAACGCAAAACAAGCTTTTGTAAAGTTTTTTTAAAATAATGCTTGTGTTTGTCGAATTTTGTTGTTATATTAATAAATGTTCCAGCGAGACGCCTTTTATAAACGGTTTGTTGGGGCTGAAAAATCTTTTCAAAAACACGGTTGACATAATCAAAACAACCTGTTAATCTATTAAAGTCGCTAACACGACACGACGAACTTTGAAAACTGAACGATGAGGCAAAAAACGTATCTTCGGATACAAACAATGAATGAAGCGCAAGCTTCGTCAACGTGACTTT